>NZ_JACYFG010000006.1:7500-607500 GCF_014803405.1 Pelagicoccus enzymogenes | reverse complement strand
AAATCCAGTTGAGCAGATCAAGCGTTTAACTGGAGCGCTTGGATGAAGGGGAATCCGTATCCACTTCTTGGATCATTGCTTGGTGGTGTCGCCCTTGCTCGGGGGTTGTTGGAGTTGAGGCCCGGAATAGTTGACTTGAGAGGGACGCCCGAGGGGGATCTTCTCCGCGTCGAAGCGACGTTTGACGGCGCCTTGCACCTCCCATGTCATGTTCATGGCGGTGGGAAGGTCGCGGGCCCAGAGCGGAACTCGGAAGTTGACCATCGAGTCCTTGAAGTCGAGGAGCTGCACGTCGACCAATTGGGCTCCGGCCGCGACTTCCTCTTGGGTGCGGAGGTCGAGCAGGTTGGGGTGCTTGGCTGATTCCTCTTTGATGATCTCCACGGCTCGGTCGAGATCGGCCTCGAATCCCACGCTGATGAACATGAATTTTTGAGCCTTCTCGTCACGGATGGACCAATTGATAATCGGCTCGGAATCGATCACGGAATTGGGATAGATGAGTCGCTTGTTCTCGAGGGCGCGAATCACGGTGTGTCGCAGGGTGATATCCTCGATGGTGCCGATCTCGCCGTTGATTTTTATGATGTCGTCCACTCGGAAGGGCTTGAAGAGCACGATGAAAATGCCGCTTACGATGTTGGAGAACGCCTTTTGGGAAGCGAAGCCGATGATGGCGGCGAGGATGCTGGCGCCGGCGAAGAAGCCGACAGCGAGCGAACGCAGAGTGGGGATGCTGTAGACGATGGCCATCACCGAAATGATGAGGATGGTGGCTTTGACGGCGTTGCGCAGGAAGGTGATGCCGGTGCGGCGGTCGCTGTTTTTCGCCTTGCGCAGGTTGTGGTCGAAGAGCCGCTTGGCGAGGAGGTTGAGCGTAAAGGCGGCTACGAGCACGACGGCAATGTTGATGAGGATGGGGTAGTTCAGGTACTCGGAAAGTTTCTCGATCATTTGCCCGTTTCTCAGCGAATGCCGCGCCAACGGCTCGTGGACGCCGGTGACAAATCGGAGGACTTGCGATCGGGTTGCTGTCGCGGTTTTAGGGAGGGGCGCAGTGAAGCGCTGGCTGGGTTCGTCCTCCTTCCCAAGGAAAGAAGGAACCATGGAGAAGCTAGCAGAGAACGTTTGGTTTTTGCCCTTCGAGTTGAAGGCTTTGGGAGTGAACATTGGCAGGAACGTTACCGTGATACGCCTCTCCTCAGGAGAGTTGTTGCTGCACTCTACGGCTCCTTTCACCTCGCAGCAGGTGGAGCGGATTCGAGGGCTGGGCAAGGTACGTTGGATCACCGACCCCATGGTGGACCACGACACCTTTTCCCAGAAGGGAATTGCGGCTTTCGAGGAAGCAGTCTTTCTGGCTCCGGATGGTTTTCCTGAGCAGCAAGGAGTTTCGGTGCAGCCCTTGCTCCCGATACCGGAAGCGTGGGGGGAAGAGATTCAGGTCTTGCGGCTAGAGGGAGCGGATAGCTTCAGCGAACACGTCTTTTTCCACCGGTCCAGCCGCACTCTAATCGTCTGCGACCTCTTGATGAATTTTCCTGACCCTGGATCTTCCTGGCAACGCATGGCTTTGCGTATCGGACTGGGGCCGAAGCAAGATCCGGGAACGTCACGGCGCTTGAAGTTCGCCGTCAAGGACCGGCAGCGTTTTCGAGCGTCTTTAGAGAAAGTCCTTCAGTGGCCGTTCGAGCGAGTGGTGGTGGGACACGGCGAGCCATTGCGAGAAGATGCGTATCAGCTGAGCAAAGCGGCTTGGACCAAGGCGGGCTGGTTGGAAAGTTAGCCGGAGTTTACCAGGTGCAAGGACAATGGTCCGCTTCAGGGACGTCGCGGAAACGTATCCAAGAAGTGGGGAACCGTAGTTCGTGGAGTATCGGATGTGGCGTTAATTCGCCGTTGAATCTGCCGACCAGCTCCATCTTCCCCTCGTACTCGCAAAGGACGAAGTAGTCTTCGTTAGTACCTGTTGTCTTGCGGGCGAATTCGTGGCTCGTGAGAAGCAATCCGGATTTTGGATACGATGCTAGATTGGGATGATTGGTCGAATGGATCTTTATCAAGATGGGCTCTCGCTGGGGACGGGCGAACGCCGCGAGAAGGTGATTCGGTTGCGGGCCGAGAGTTCGCAAGTTGCTGAACATGGTGAAGGATCCTTGAGTCTGCAGGCCGATGTAAGGCAAGAGCCCGAGCATGAGGACGGGCAGGGCGAAGATCGCGAGGAATCTCGGGCGCGGAAGCGGTCGGTTGGCTTGTTCGGTCGTGAACCCCTTGCCGCATTTCAGAGCCTGAAAGGCCAAAAGAGTGAAGGGCAGATAGATCGTCAACCAAACGAGAAAGGCGATGGGAGTGGCTGCGGGGTGAAAGTAGCGGTGCTGGAGAAATAGGGCGATTGCGAGAAGTGAAGCGGTGAGTAGCGGGGTGGGGAAGGTCGTTTTGCGGGCGAAAGGTAGCGATTTGAAAATACGATCCAGTTTATGCTCTAGGCTTTGCAGGGACTCCTTGGGAAAAAAGAAGAGCAAGAGCGTGAAAGAAAGCGCCGAGTAGCTGCTGATGCCGAGTATGGGAACGAATCCCATGGCGAAGTGAAAGAGGAGAGCGAGGCAGATGCCTGGACGTCGTGTTCTGCGGAAAAGCAGTAGGCAAGGGATCGCGATTTCCAAGCAGAGCGCTAGGAAGATGGCTCCGGTGGCGAAGATGCGGTGGTCTGGGGAAAGGATTCCAAAGCTCAGGGTCTCGAGCTGGAGGAACTCCAGGCTGCGTTCGGCAAAAAGGGCGGCGCAGCTCCATTCCGGATCGAGGAAGTCGCTGTTGAGCTTGGAAAACGCTGCAAACGCGAAGGCCAGCAGGTATTGGATCCGCACGAGAGGAGCGATGGTGTCGAAGAATGAAGCGCTCGCTGGGGTTTTAGCGTTGGGGACCCATCGCCGTACGA
Organism: Pelagicoccus enzymogenes; assembly: GCF_014803405.1. Taxonomy (NCBI): domain Bacteria; kingdom Pseudomonadati; phylum Verrucomicrobiota; class Opitutia; order Puniceicoccales; family Pelagicoccaceae; genus Pelagicoccus; species Pelagicoccus enzymogenes. The sequence continues at coordinate 604,565 of NZ_JACYFG010000006.1, read as the reverse complement.
GAAACGTTCCCGCCAGGGACAGCATTATCCAGAATTCCAATACGATGTGATTGGACACTGTTGGGTAGTTCCAAGCAATGAGAAGAATCGTCGACAGCAAAAAGGCTGCTTGGCGAAGGGGCTTCCCGGGCTTTGCAAGCAGAAGGAAGGTGGCGGCCGTGTAGACTATTCCGTCCCAACTTAAGGGGAGAGCCCAGCGGAAGGTCAGTAGGTGGAGCAGGCCGGCGAACGCCCAAGCGAGAGCGATGCTCTTGGGTATGGGCTCCTCCTGTTTTCGTGGCATTGCGGCAGGACTAGCACGATCGGATCGACGTCGGCGAGCCTGCAATGGAGCGTGTAAGTGTAGGGCGAGGTGCCCTCTGCGCGTGGAGCTCGCTCATGTGGTGAGGCGAGGGCGCTGCTTCCTACATCTTCATTTTTTGCTTCTTGTAGCCTTTGGGTATCTCGAAGGCGCTGGCTTCGATCTCCCGCTCTTCGACTTTTGACAGGCTTGTTTGGGACTTCGCTTTTCCGCTGGCGTCCAGTTCCGCAGTTACGATGGGAATTCCGCCCAGGTCCTCGATTTGTCCGAACCAATTGGAACTTGCGTTGGCTCCGATCATGCCGGCCATAGGCCCTTTGGAAAAGGCTTTCATCATGTCCTTGAACATGCCGGCCATGGCTTTGAGCGATACCATCAGTTCCTCGCTCCCTTCGACGTCGTCCCAATCGGCCACCCAAAGTTCGCTGGTCGCGACTCCGTCTTTCAGGAGAATGACCTTTTCGACATCGTAACCAGACTTTGTATCCGACTCTCCAGTACGATTGAAGCTGAGCACTGGCAAGGCTTCGCCCATGCCCTGCATCTTCCCCTTCATCATGTTTTCCATCATCTTGCGCTGGGCAGGAGGGAGGCTAGCGAGCTGCTTCTCCATTTCCGCCATGGCGTCCTCTATCTGGCTGGCGAGTTCTGCGACGGTCTCTTTGTCGAGCTGCAGGTAGCGTTTGCGATCGTGCTCGAGGATGGTCATCGTGGAGGTGGACGCGTCGAAGATCATGTCCGAGCTGCCTTTGTCTTGGGAGGTGATCCTCAGTTGGTGGCCCTCCACCATGAGAGTTACGTTTTCAGTCCCGCCGCTGGAGTCCTCGAATTGGTATACGTAGCCGGCGAAAGCGGTGGAGCTGAGCAGGATCGACGCGCTCAGGACGAGTCGTTTAAAGACTAGGGTACAGGTTTGCTTGGTCATACGTGGTAATTTATCGGAGGTGCGAAGCGGGTCGAAGATTAATTGCGATTGGGTGACTCGTTTTCGTGAAAGAATCGCGTGACGCCCGCTTTCTCGGGAAGAACGCGTGGGGCTGGGAATGCTGGGAGAATGCTCCGTCCATCAGCTCATTGCGGTTTCGTTGTGGGCGAAAGTGATGATCTTTGTCTCTTCGTTCCCGGGTGAAGTTTCGGTTACTTGGAAGGTCGCCTTCACGAGATTTTGCCGCACGGGCTTGGGAAAATTGAGGCTTTTCAGGGTGATATAGGCGCCGAGGGCGCGAAAGAGGGCGCGATTGCGTCTTAGGTACTTGAAGAGGTCGAAGTGCTTTTCTACTTCTCGCTCGAAGTCGCGACGATCCTCGTAGGCTTCGGTATCGACGTGCAATTGCCGAGCGAAGGCTTGAAGCCCTCTCAAGTTTTCGAAGAGGTCCTTCTTGGTGATGCAAAGAGGGATGAGCAGGCTGTCCCTCAAGGCGGTCAGGGAGTAGCGCTGGTTTCCGATGCGGAAGCGTCGGGAGGCTTGGCGTCCGCTCTTCATTTTGAGCGATTGCTGTTCGTACTTAGCGATCGCGTCACAGCCGAGACTTTCGAGGTCTTCGCAGACCGCTAACTTGATTGCTCGCAGGGTGGAGCTTGTTGGCTCTCCGTGTTCGAGGGCGATGCGGGCTCCGTCGGCGTAGGCTTCGCGTCGCGTATCCAAATCTTTGAGGCGGTCGTCCCAGCGGAAAGCGTGCAAGGAGAGGGCGAGGGCTTCGCTCCATATTTCGATGTCGTCCGGAGTATTGGTTCCGAGCATTTTCTCGAGGCCTTCGTTGGTGATATGCAATTGGCTATTGAAGGTGAGCTGCTTGCCTGCGTCATGTTTCGCTTGGAGTTTGGCCACTGCGACATCGAGCGAAAGCAGGTCGGAGGGGAAGGCTCCCCAGATTCTAGCTGTATCCAAATACTCGATAATTTCGTCAGAATTAATTTTCCGGTCGGTGTTGGTTTGGTTGAGGGTGAGGTCGTAGTCGAGGTTGGAAATTTTCAGCTGGGATTCTGCTTGGTAGGCGATACCCATCGCCGTGGCTCCCGCGTAGAGGGTTTCCCTTTCCTTGCCGCTGCTGAGGGCGCGATCGGTATTGATCAGGAAGCTGGCGAGGAGTTCGCGCTTTTGGTTTTCCATCCAAGAAAACCTTTCCGAGGTGGTGGTGGCGCCGCCGAAAGAGAAGTCGCCGAAGGAGATGCCGAATGAGAATTTGCTGATGGTTTCGCTGGAAATGCGTTGCAGGAAACTGCTGTACCTGCCGTCGGTTTGGGATTGGGCGAGCGCTTGCAGGCCTTGCAGCTTACCTTTGCGCAGTTCCTTGTGCAGGTTTAGGAACTTGTCGGAGGCGAGGTAGTCGTCGGGTATCACTGCCCGGATGAGCGCCTCGTGGGTCTTGACCTTGCGGTAGCTCCAGAGGAGGTTCAGTTCGAATTGTTGCTTGGCGGTGGATTTGACGGTTTTGTCCAGCTCGTCGAGCCAAGTTTTAAGCGTTTGCTTGAGTTCCTCTTTCTGTTCCGAGAGGAGCTCAGGGTAGGGCTTGCCGATGAGGCGTTCGCTGGCGTTTTGCAGGGCTTCCTGCAGTTCCTCCGGCAGCTCCTGTATTTGGCCAGCCCAATTTTCGAGTTGTTGGAATATGGGGGTAGTCACGCCGAGGATTTGAGCGCCGACGTTTTCCTTGAGGGTCTTGAGCTTCTCGCTTCCCTTGGCGCTCAAGGAGGTCTTGGCTTGGGCGTTCAGTCCAGCGGTGATGCCGCGTTCGCTGCGATGGTCTTTGCGCACCTCCACCACCAGCTGCCCGCTGTCCTCGGTACGAGTAAAAACCAGCAAGTAGGTGTCCTCGAGGGCGAAGTCGAACTCGGTGGTGACGTTAGCGGATACGGAAACATCGATCAGCCCGTTGCTGAGGTTGAGTGATGAGATCTTGGATACGACACTGGAGACAAGGGAAGACCAGTCGACCTTTGCCCGTAGCCCGATGCTGCCGCGCCACTTCATGGCGAGGGCGTTTCCCTTGTCGAGCTCGCGGATGCTTTCGGGACGTAGCGGCGTGCGCAAGTTGGGCGTGTCCCCCGCGATGGCGAGGGCAAGTTGCTTGGAGCTGTTGTGCTGACGGTAGGCGTAGAAGCCCAGTTCCAGCCCTCCCTCTGCGGAGAGGGAAGCTGGTAGCTGCTTGCCGGCGGTGACCTTGCCGTGGAGACTGCCGCCCGCCTCGATCCCGTATTTCAAATAGGGCAGGGAGCTGTTTGCTGCGAGGATCGGAACCGCTTGGGCTTCGCTCGCTTGCTTGCCCCAGATTTGAAGCTCGTCCTCGTCGTCGGTACGATCGTTGAGCAAGGCGATAAATGTCTTAGCGCTGGCTTCGAAGGAGAAGCCTTCCAGCGTGTTGTCCCATTGCTCGCCGATCTGCTTTTCGAGTCGATGAGGATGAGACTGAGCTCCGATGGGGAGGGCGAGCGCGGAGGGGAAGGCGTCGATCAGGGCTTGTAGGTCGGCCCAGTTGGGATTGGTGTAGGTGACAGCAGTTTCGTTTGGCATGGTGGTCCTAGGGTTGGGTTAGCAGAAGGCCATGCTGTTCGGGAGGAATGGAGTCTGGCTCGCGAGCGAGCTAAGCCGATTAGCTTAAATCTGGCTGAGCTCCGCAAGCTGATTGCTTGTTTCCGATCCATTTGTTGCAGGTCTAGGTGTATCCACAGGATTGGGACTAGGGCTTGCTGAGGAGTCGCCTAGGATAAAGTGGGGATTGAGAGGCCTAGTTGGGCAGCGGCGGCTCACGGGAATTTTGGTTGCAGGCTTGTTTTGTGACGGCGGAGCTTGGTTGTTTTATTTAGGCATGTCGAGGGCGTGTACCATGGAGACCCGATTCGGTTCGTTGTGTTGGTCGCTCCAGCCCCCTTCGAAAATGTTGATATCCGCCCGTTTACCCTCCCATTCGCTTTGCATCCTTAGCTGCTTGCTATTAGCGATGCTCGATTCGCTATCAGCGGTTAGAGCCGAGACAATAGAATCAGTGGACGAAGCTTGGATGGGAAGGCAGCTAAAGTCCGAGCGGCCGCGGATGATCTGGGTCGGTGGCTTGGAGGAGCGACTGCGTGAACGGGTAGCGGTCGATCCGGTTGCGGAGCGCTACTATCGAGAAATCTTCAGGCAGGCGGATGCGACCTTGCAGGCTCCCGTCCTGCGGCGGGAGGTGACGGGGCGGCGTTTGCTGGACGTTTCGAGAGCGGCTTTGAAGCGGACGACGTTCCTGGCCTTTGCTTGGCGTATGTCGGGAGACCCTGCCTACATTGCTAGATTGGAGGAGACGTTGAAGGCGGTGTCAGCTTTTAGCGATTGGAACCCATCCCATTTTCTCGATGTTGCGGAAATGGCTCTGGGTGTGTCCTTGGCATTGGATTGGGCCGGCGATGCGATCGACCCCGAAGTTCGGGACTTGGCGGAAGAGGCTTTGTTCGAGAAGGCGCTCGCGGTTTCGATGGAAGCGGACTTGCAGCACGTGTTTCGGAAAGCGAACAATTGGAACCAAGTCTGTAACGCAGGGATCGTGGCAGCGGCTGTTCAGCTTGCGGAGAAGCGCCCGGGCGAAGCAGCCCAAGCGATCGAGCGCATGAGGAAGCACTTGCCGGCCTCGCTAGAAGCCTATGCTCCTGACGGCGCTTACGTGGAGGGGCCGATGTATTGGAATTATGGAACATCCTTCAACGTTCTTTTGCTCGATATTTTGGATACAGCTTTAGGGACTTCGTTTGAATTGGAGAATGGGGACGGTTTTATGGAGAGCGCGGACTTCGTGTTGCAGATGAAGGGACCGAGCGCGTTTTTCTACAACTACTACGACTGCTTTCTGCGATCGAACTATATGGGAGGCATGTTATGGTTCGCGAAGGAGACGGGGAACGGAGCCTATGCGCAGGAATCGCAAATCATGTCGGAGGTCAACTGGGGCTACGGTTTGGATGACGTGCTGGACCGACTTTTGGTAGTCGAGCTGTTGTGGCTACTGGAGGTGGATCGGGAGGCGACGGAGCCTTCGCCACTGAGCTGGAAGGCGGGAGGCCGCAACCCTCTGGGCGTTTTCAGGTCTTCGTTCGATGACCCGAAGGGCTTGTACTTGGCGTTTAAGGGAGGCCGGGCTGACAACTCCCATGGCAACATGGACGCGGGAAGCTTTGTTTTCGAGCTGGACGGGGTGCGTTGGGGAATCGACCTCGGCAATCAAGCCTACCACCCTTTGGAGGAGTATTTCAGGAAGAACGGTGGAAGCTTGTGGGGAACGGAGCAGGACAGCGCTCGTTGGGGCCTCATATCCAAGAATAACTTCGGACACAGCGCCCTTACGGTGAACGATGCTTGGCACCTGGTGGAGGGGATGGTCGAAATCGAGGCCTTCGATCCGGAGGGGCGCAGGGCCAGGCTGGATCTGACGCCGTTGTTTGGGGAAAACGTCGAACGGGCCAGTCGGACCTTTCGCGTGCTCGATGATCGTTCGGTGGAGATTCGTGACCGTATCGAGGTAAACGAGAGCACCCGGCGTATCCGCTGGCAAATGACAACGCAGTCCGACCTCCTTGAGACGGAGGAGGGGCTCCTATTGCAGCAAGACGGCGAGTCGTTGCGTTTGATCGTTGTCGCTCCGGAGGGCTTGAGGGCCTCGGTGAAGTCGCTCGAGTTGCCGGAGCATCCGATGGACAAGACGCTTCCCAACTTGAAGCGGATCGACCTCGTGGTGCCTGCTCATCTTGCCCAGGATGGGGTTGTGGAGATCGTGGTCCGCTTGAGCGGAGGCGCCAAAGCGGGCGCTATCCGCTCAACTGAAGAAACGTTGCCAGAGGAAGAGCAAGGAGAAGCCGACGAGGTAGGCGAAACCGGTCCAGCTGAGCGCTTTGTAGAGAAGTCCGGGGCGGTACTCCGCGGGCAGGTGTTGGGAGAGGACGAGCCTTAGGTTGAGGTAGGCGAACACGGGAGCGGTCAGGAAGGCGGCAGTGGTGATGAGATCTATGAGGGTGGTAAGGTTTTGGGCTGAGAAGGCGATGATGAGCCAGCCGGCGAGACTGCAGACGAGGATTGCGACGATGTGGGCCTTGCGCTCGCTGCCGGGCAGAGAGGGGATAACCAGACGGATGGTGGCGGCTAGGGAGCGGGGGTAGGCGTCAACGACCGTGATGGTGGTCGACAGGAGCGTGGTGAAGGCGGCTGCCGCGATGATGGGGGCGGTCCATGCTCCGAGCTTGCTGGTGTAGAGGGAAACGAATTGCTGGGTGAAGCCGGTGCTTGAACTGGCGTAGGATTCGCCGGAGCCGTACATAACCCAAGCTCCGAGGGCCACGAAAATGGTCGCTAGGAGAGTAGTCATGACGTAGCCGACGTGGAAGTCGACGCTGCCTTCGGAGTGGCTGGTGCGCTCCTTGTTTTCCTCCTCTGCTGCTTTGATCCAGAGCGATTGCCAGACGGAGAGCTCGATGGGAGCCGGCATCCAGCCCATGAGAGCGATGAGGAAGGGAAGGGAGGCGGCTGCCCAGAATTCGGGAGGGACGAAGTCGGCGGCGGTTTGGTTGTCGCTGCCAACGGAACGTAGGAAGGCGGCGATGGTTGCCACGAAGAGCACGGTCATCATGAGTTTGATGATGCGGCTGAGCCAGCGGTATTGCCCGAGGCTGACAATCAGGAAGATGAGGAGCAGCAGGACGGCGCTGACCTGGCTGGGGTTGAGCGATTCCAAGCCGGGAATTTTAGGGGTGAGGATTGCCGTAACGAAAGTGGTGCCCGCGATGCTGATGATGGCGGTAAAGGTGTTGAGGGCGAGGAAGGCGTAGAGGAATGCTGGCCCCAGTCTGCGGTAGCCGTGCAAGAGGGTTTCGCCGGTGGCGAGCGTATAGCGGTGCCCGGCTTCGAAGAAGGGATACTTCAAGAGGTTGACGGCCAGCACCAGCCAAACCAGGCCTATGCCGTAAGTGGCGCCAGCCCGGGTCGATTGCACGATGTGGGAAACGCCGATGGCGGCACCCGCCATAAGGATTCCGGGCCCTATTTTCTTGAGAAGGCCAAGTCGTGATTTGTTTCGGGAGGAAGGGGAAGGCATGGGGTAGGGATTGCAGCGGGTCGGCTAGACTTGGCGAGTCTAATTTTGGGTGCAATATTAAGGATGTAGTGAGAAAGTGGTTACTGATTGCTTAGGCGGTTTCTAGGTGTCGGGGCCTGCTTGTTGAATGGGAGCTTTCTATCGCGGCGCAAGGCCGCGTCCTACGAGAAGCAGAAACGCTAGTCTGCGGGGATAAGCGGTAGAACGATATGGCTGGGGTGAGATTTGCTGAGGTGGATCGTTTGCTCGGCCTTGATCATTTCGGTGGTCTCGCCGAATGGGGCGCCAGTGTTCGGGTTTCGATCGAGGCGAGGAAAGTTGCTGCTGGTGATGTCCACCCGTAACCGCTCTCCTTTTTGTACGACGTAGCTAGTGGCCCACACGTCGATTTCGTAGTGTAGGATCGCGCCAGGTTCGATCAACTTGGGCGTCTCGAACCCTTCGCGGTAACGAGCCCGTATGACTCCATCCGCTAGATTGAAGCTCATTCCGTCCGGTCTTACGACGACGAGCTTTACCATGAAGTCCGTATCCGTAGCGGAACTACTGGCATGGAGATTAGCTGTGATGGGGCCGGTGAACTCCAGCTTCTGTTCGAATGGCTCGGTCGTGAAGCGCAGGATGTCCTCGCGAGCGTCGAGCGGTCGTTGGTCGCGTGGTCCGCGCACCTGTGTCCGCATGATATTTCCGCCCACGGTGGGGACGGGGTTCTCCGGGTCATAGGTGTAGCTAAGGCTGGCCTTGGGCTTGGCTGGCGCTTCCGCGGTCAGCGCTCCGTCCGGGTGAAAGTAGTAAGGCGTGTATTGAGTGCGGGCCAGTGGCCATTCGTATTCGTCCCGCCAGTAGTTGTCGCCCATTACGAAAAGGCGTACAGGCGCGACTTCGGGGGGCTCTTTTCCTTTTAGCCACACGTCGAACCATTCGCGGTGCAGGGCTTCGGAGTCGATGAGTGAGTCGGGACCGAAGTCAAGGTCGCCCGTCTTGCTGGAGCGATTCCATCCGTGTGGCCACGGGCCGATGACGAGGCGTTGGTTCTGGCGGGCTTCTTCGGTGCGGGCCTCTTTGGTCATGCTTACGTAGCTGCCGATGGTGCTGCGCAGGAAGGCGTCGTACCAACCGCCTATGTTCAGGGCAGGAACGGACATTTCGTTGGCTCTCGTCTCTAGGTTGAGCGGTCTCCAATAGCTGTCGTAGCTTGGATGGTCGAGCCAGTCCTGGAAGTGTCGAATGTTGAAGCCGAGGGAACGGTCGAGGGTTTTAAGCGGCAGGTGGTTCACGCTGTTTTCCCAAGAAATTGGATACGACATGCTGGTGCGACTGCCGGTCAGGCCGATGCCCCAGCTGGCTCTGCTGAGCAGCGAGAAGGCGCCGCCAGGGTAGGCTACGTCCCGGTAGTAGTTGCCCGGACTGACGGCAGGTGCGATGGCGACGAGGGCTGGGTTGTCGTTGAGCGCGGCCAGCCATTGCACAGAGGCGAGGTAGCTGCTGCCGAACATGCCGACTTTTCCGTCGGACCACGCTTGCTCGGCGATCCAGCTAATGGCGTCGTCGCCGTCGTTGATTTCTTGGAAATAGGGGTACCATTTGCCTTCCGAATCGTAGCGTCCGCGGCAAATTTGAAAGACGAAAGCGTAACCGTTCGAGGTAAAGTGTCGGGCGTAGCCTTGGCGGATCTCCGCGGAACCGTTGGTGTAAATGTCCCGTACGAAGATGGTGGGAAAGGGGCCGCCGGAACCATCGGGCAAGTAGATGTCAGTGGCTAGCTCGACCCCGTCCCTCATCTTTACGGGAAAGTGGTAGGTGATCTGGACGTCTTCCGGAAATGCGGACTTTGGCTTCTCTTGGGCGTTTGAAGGTGCAGCGACGGCCAGCGAGAGAATGCAAACGCAAGCGATGAAACGGAATTTTGCGAGGCAATGGTGGACCATGAGCGGCCCTGAGCAAGTCCTGCGCCCTAGGCCTCTTACAGTCAGGCAATGCCTCGTTTGCAGCAAACCCGCGGCCCGGGCATGATGTTCACCTACTCGCAACCCCTGAAATAATCGTTATGAAGCTATACCTACCCCTAAAAACCGCTTTCTCCGTTATTGGCCTGTTCCTCGCTGCCGCGGTCGCCCTCGACGCCGCTCCGGCTGGATTGACCGAGAAAGAAGCCAAGAAGTTTGATCGCGCGGTCAAGAGCTACTACCGGAAGTCGAGCGTCGAAAACGACCGCAACGACGCAGCCATGACTTGGGTTCAGACGCCTCAGGTCGAAAATGAGGTTCGCGACACTTACTACCATTTGCGTGCGGCGGTTAAGAACGGCCGCGCCTTGGTGTTTCAGATTGTTGCGCAAAAGGATTACCTGACGACCAGTCAAATCTACGATCCGAACGCGAGCAAATGGAACAGCGCCGTTTCGGAGGGCAACGCCCTCCTGCTTGAATCGTCTGTCGCCACCAATCCTAGAAAGGGAACTCCTGTCCAGTACGGTTTCGTGAAGCTTTCAGAACCCTTTCTCCGCAAGTGCAAGGACACTGGATTTACGGTGACGGTAAAGCACGTCGAGGAGGGCGACGAAACGGATTTCGAGGTCGAGCCCGAGCTCGTTACCGCATTCTTGAAGAAGTACGACGAGGCGACCCAGTAGTCGCCAACTCTCGCTGGCAATCCCTTCCCGGTCTTCTGGCCCGAGGGAGTGTCTCTTGTTCAGCGCCTCCCCGTCTGGAAGTCGTAGACGTGCAGTGGGGTGGCGAGGGCGGGGCCGTCGGGATAAGGGCCGTGCTCTTGGATGTAGACGGATAGGATGCCGTCCTTGAGCAGGCGAGCGGTGTCGATGAGGGGTTCTCCATCGAAGTCCTTGTCGATTACCTTTTGGATCTGCCAATCGCTGTATCCGAACTTCTGTGACGCAGTGGCGATCACGAGCACGCTTCGGTCGTCGTCTTCGCGGTAGCCGGGGAAGACCTCCGTGCCAGCAGGGTAGGAAAGGTAGGCGATTTTGTTCATCTAAAGGGTGCCGATACCTTTGTGTCCTCGGTTATAATCGCGTGACAACAGTTGTCGCTCATATTTTGAGCTATGCCCGTCGCGAGCACGCTCCCACAATTGTGGCGACCTGGCTAGGTCTGTGGCGGAACGCTTACGCCTTCGCTTGTTTGCACCACGCGGCGGAGGGTGCCGTCGGGATTGTGATAGAGATAGTCGATGCAAACGGCGCGACGGTAGCTGTCGCCCGTGTTCGGATGTTGGATACCGCCATTGTGGTAGAGGAAGTACCATTGGCCTTTGAATTCAATGGTGGCAGGATCTGCGGTAAAGACGTCGGTGATGATTGGGTTGGAAGCGTTCGCAGCGTATGCGAAAGCGAGTAGCAGGAGAGGTCTCAGTTTCTTCATTTTAGGCAATAAGGTATTTAAAGGTGGATACGAGCGCGAGGAGCGATTCGTGGGAAGGCGTCCCTCATTTGGGGGAGAGAGGCCAATTCTCCGACTCGGTTCGGGCTGTCTTGAGGTAGGCGCGAATGGCGGCAACGATCTCAGGGCGTGATCCTGCCAAGTTGTGGTCTTCGTGTATGTCTTTGGAAAGGTCGTAAAGCTCGAATGGACGGTTCTCGGGAATGATAGCTTTCCAGTTCTTCCAGCGAACCGCTTGCTCGAAAGGACCTTCGAAGTCTTCCCAGTAGAGGAAGCGGTCGTGGGCTTGTGTTTCTTCTCCTAAGAATGTTGGAACGAGGCTAAGCCCGTCGGTGTTTGCGGAAGGTGAGGTACCGGCGAGTTCGGCGAGCGTCGGCATCACGTCGGCAAAGTATCCAGGAACTTGAGACGCGGAACCTGCTTCGATCTTGCCTGGCCAACGAACGATCAAGGGGACGCGGATGCCGCCCTCGCTCAGGTCGCGTTTGTAGCCGCGCAGCGGACCATTCGAATCGAAGAAGTCAACAATGGCGGTTTGCAGTTCTCTGGGCTCGGAGCGAGGCCCATTGTCGGAGGTGAAGAAGACGATGGTGTTGTCGTCGAGGCCTGTTTGCTTGAGGTGCTGCAGGAGGGCGCCGACGAACTGGTCGGTCCAGTGGATCATCGCGGCATAGTGCTTGAAAGCCTCGGGCCAATCCTTCTCGGCGTAGGGCCCGAAGTCGTTCGTACGATAGGGACTGTGCGGGAGGTTTAATCCGATATGCAGGTAGAACGGCTGCGTTCGTTTTTTTTCGATGAAGGCCTTGGCTTCGTCGAGGCACATGTCGGGATGGTAGTAGCCTTCGGCTCCGTCTTGGTTTGCGGGGATGGAAAGCAGCTTGCGATTGGAGAAACGCTTGGGAGGGAAGTAGGTGGAAGCGTAGGTTCCGGGTTCGCTGACCATCCAGCCGTAAAATTCGTGGAAGCCGCGATCGAGCGGTCCGGCTTCCGGATTGAAGCCGTCGAGGTGCCATTTGCCGATGACGGCCGTCCGATAGCCAGCGTCACCGAGGACGTGCCCGATGGTGGTGTCCGACTCCAGCAAGTTGGCTCGCCGCACTTCTCGTTCACCCTTGTATCCGACGATTCCGCCTTGGGGCGCCATGTTGCCGCGGATGCGAGTGTGGCCGGTGTGAAGGCCGGTCATGAGCACGCTGCGGGAGGGAGAGCAGATGGTGGCTCCCGCATAAAAGTCGGTGAAGCGCATGCCTTCCGCTGCGAGGGTGTCGATGTGTGGCGTATCCACTTTTTCCTGCCCGTAGAGCGGTAGGTCGCCATAGCCAAGGTCGTCGGCCAGGATAAAGACGATGTTGGGTTTGGCGGGCTCCGCGGCGGCCGAAGAGATGAAAAGGATTACAAGCGCGATGAGTGACAGGTTAAGATGTCTGGGTGACGAGGGTATGTTGGGGGTAGACATAAGCGAAGCATAGCGCAGGTCGCTAGTGATGTCTTCTGCGACACGTTCTGAACGTCAGTTTTTGTAAAGATGGTTCGGTTGATGGAAGGGCTCGCGTCGAATCCTTCACTCCGGGGAGGGCTAGCTTTTTCGGTCTTTCGAGTTGATTCCTGGGTGCCTGCATTTCCGGGCTCTCTGAATCTTTGAAAATAGCTTGCTGTTTCATGGGTCGTAGCGCTTAGACGATTACCTACTCAAATCTACCCAAAGATGCTCCATTCCCCAATCCCAGCGTCGGCGAGCGAGAGACTCGCTGACATGGATCCCACAAATTTTAATCGGAACCTCTGTAGGCCAAAGCGACGAAACTCGTTGTCAGCTTTGTGTTGCTGTCTGTTTGCAGCGCTTCTGCTTTCGTCCTGCGCGACGACAAGCAAGTACCAATTGAACGAGGAGCAACTCCTGTTCGAGTTGAAGGACGATTTTGAATACAGCCGTAATCGCTCGGGAGACAAGGTGACGGTTCTGCACCGAGGGACCTACCGTTGCACCTATTCGGATGAGGGGGGCTACTATTTCGATGCTCCATCGACCATGCGCGTTGAATCTGTTTTTCGAGGAGGGGGTAGAGGGGGCGTTTATATCACCAAAGAAAGCCCTCGGGCGGCTTACCTCTATTTGCAGGACTCTGAAGCGACGCCGTTCTACGTTTACGGTGTTGGCATGATGCAAGTAGGAGGAACGGGTAACTTTAGGCGAGGTAAGCCCTTGCCGCAGGCGTTTGTTGATCAAATCGAAATCATTCCAGATGAAGAAAACTAGCTTTTGGAGCGCGGTTGCCACATTGGGCGCCGCATTGTTATTAAGCGGCTGCGTGAGCGGCCCTGTGGCAGTGCCATCCACGTTTTGGGAGCAGACGAGCGATCGCGTGCTCATCGTTTTGGACGAGCTGCCGGAGCACGGTATATATGCCAAGGAAGGATCCCAAGGCCTCCTGGACGTGGCGATCAACAGCGCCATGGCTACCAGCGAGGCGAAGCACTTGAAGCAGCAGGATGCGGATGCGTTCCGCGAAATCGTATCGATCTTTGAAGCGGAGCTGACTGCTGCGGGATTTCAACCGATCGTTTACGAGGACGCATTTAGTTTGAAGGATCAGCCAAAGTTGAAGGGCAAGCAGTCGGGGCAATTCGAATACGATTTAAGCGGGCTTGCAGTAGCGTCTGATGCCGATGAGATCATTGTTTTGCGCTTGGTCAGCTTCGGTGCGAGCCGGACTTATTATGGTTTCATCCCAACCTCTCAGCCGCAGGGCTATGCCATGGTCCAGGGAATCATGGTCGATACCGAGAAGAACAAAATATTGTGGGATACCGGAATTTTGGAAGGGACGATCAAGGATCCTGTAGTGGGAGAGTGGAACCAGGAGCCCGATTTTCCCAATCTGACCGAGGCCATGAACCGCGCGGTCGAAAAGTCCAAGCGTTTCTTGAAGGATCGGTTTTTCGAGCGTTAAGCCCGCCCGATCCGATTGTTGCCATCGATCAACGAGCCGCGCGGGCAAGGTCCACATCTTGGGCGACTTCATCGCGGATGAGGGCCCAATGGAATAGGTTGTCGGAGTTGGCGTCGAAAGAGTTATGGTTGTAGTGGGTGAGCCGCATGTCCCGGTAAATGGGGCGCGTGACCTCGATAAGGCGATCCCACTCGCCGAGCGCGCTTTCGAGGTGCTGGATGGCAGCTCGTTGCTGGGCTTGTTCGCCTGTTTCGCGGTAGGTTTGCAAAGCCACTCCGCCGCGTAGTTTCGCGGCGAGGTGCAATCCGAGATGAGCCCACGCTTTGACGTCGGCTACTTCGTACATGAGTGAAGCGTTGTCTGAGGTATCGATTTTGCTGACGAGCTCGAGGGCTTCTCGGTTGTCCCGCTCTAGATCGGCGGCGAGCCGGAGCGGAGTGATGCGGTCGACGGAGAAGGAGCCGCCGCTTTGGAGGGTTTCGACGTATTCGGAAATGGATACGTAGGCGGGATCCATGGTGGGGTGGCTGATCAGATGGTCGATGCCGATGTATTTCGTGACCTCGCCTTGTAGGGCGAGAAAGCCTTCGCTGTAGAGGGTGAAGTCCCAGCGGGAATCGTACAGGGAGGCGAGGCGAAGCTGGGTGGACGAGGCGAGCGAGTAGGCGTTGAGAAGATTCTTGGCCTTGTCGCCGTAGCGATAGGTGAAGGCGTCTTGGAAAACTGAATCCGGTGTTTCGGGATCGTAGAGCAGTCGGCCCCAGAGTTTGTAGAAGAGCCATTGACGTTCGAATGCGTAGTCCCAGTCCACCGTTTGGTTGCTGACGGTGAAGTAGTCGAGGGCGGGGATGTAAGTCTCGGAGCCGATGAAGTAGCCGCCCACGTAGCTCGCCTTGCCGTTGAGAGCAATGTGCTCGCGAATGAAGCTGGGGACTCCCCAACGGAGGCAGAAGAAGTCTTCGTTGCGGGCTTGCCAGGTGATTTTGTAGTTCTCGGGGAGCGGTTCGAAATAGGTGTCGCCCAGTTTGCCGCCGTGCACCTTGACGAGTTTGGGAGTGGAGTGGGCGTGCGACCAATTGAACTTCATCTCCACCCAGATAGGGCCATCGAAACGATCTTGGAGGTTCTCCATGGCTTCGCGCGTGACTTGCTCTACATCCTTGCTGACTCCGGGGTCTGAGGATGTGCCGGAGGAGAAGGGGACGCGGTGGATCAGCTTCACCTTGCGGTCCGCGTCAAGCATGCCCGCGATCATGACGTCATCCATCCACTTTTGCCGCTCCAGGGGAGTCATTCCGGCCATGCCTTCGCCGTGAGAGATCCCAATGCCGTCGAGGTCGGGGTATGTATTCAAAATTTGGGTAACGCTCTCGCGGAGGTAGCGCCGTAAAAGCTCGGAGGTATCGCCTGGCACGTAGTAGTGGGGGTAGAAATTGCGCTCGGCGATGCCGTGAGCCTTGGAGAACTCCTCGCTGGTGAAGATGCTCCACTGCACGATGTAGGTGTCGAGGCCTCGCTCCTTAGCCATGCGGAAGATCTGGCGATAAAGCGCTTCCCATTCGGCTTGTTGCTCTTCCGTCCACGGGCTGGCCTCTGGAAAATTCTTAGGTTTCACCATGTAGGTGAAGGGGTTCATGTTCCAAAGGCTGATCACGTTGAAGCGATTTTCGACCATCATGTCCAGGAAGGCTGCCCAGTATTTCGGGTCGCGTGCGGTTTCGTAGTGTTGGTCGAGGGCGGAGCTGGGGCGGTAGGTTTCCCATGGAAGGTTGTACTTGATGCCGCGAAATTCGAGATTGGGCTTCTCTTCGGATGGGGGGATGGCGGCGAGCGACGTGCCGTTGCGAAGTTGCTCGATCAAGGAGTAAGCGCCGTAGATGAGTCCGCGGTCGTCGCCAGCGAGGACGGTGATGACCTTTCCTTCAGGTATGATTTGGAAGCTCTCAGGGCCTAGGCGTTCGCTGTTGAGGCCGAGGCTGACGAGTCGCTCGTAACCACCGCGCTGCTCAAGGACAACATGGTTCAGTTCTGCGAGGGCATTGGCTAGTTTGCCCGCAGCGTAGCTTGCTTGCGGGCTGTCCGCGTCGTGCAGAAGGTAAACCTTTTCGGCGAAGGCATGGCTTGCGAAGATCAGGCAGAATAGGAGCTCAAGGTAGGGTTTGCGCATTTCAGAAAGGGTAAGCGATTGGCGCAGCTGGCGCGGGGATGGAGCTCAAGGAGCCTCTCATTGGCGATAGACATTCGCGAGTAAATTCAGGACCAGCGTCCCGGCCGGTTTGCTCGTTTTAAAGAATGAAGTCCCTCGGTGTGCGGTTCCTAAAACGAGGGAGCTATTGGAGATGGCGTCCGCAATGCGAGCTGCGGATGCACGGAGAGGGGGGAGGAAGGGGGCGGAGGTAGACGACTGCGACGACGATTCCTGAAACGTTTGCCATTGTTTCGCAGCCATCTGCGTTAGGACTAGGGAGGTTAGGTCCTCACCCCTTTGAATGATGAAAGAAGGAATGCAGACTATGAGACAATTGCCCCTTATTTGCGTAACGATTTTAACCTGCGCGACAGGATGTGCTCGCCAGGTCGAGACTGAGATAACTGCTCGCGCTCCCGAGGGCGCGGTTCACCGGACGGAGGCGGTGGCGGAAGGTATCGGTCAGCCATGGGGCATGGCGTTCCTGCCCGATGGGTCGATGCTAGTCACGGAGAAGGGGGGCGAGTTGCTGCTCATCCGCGACGGCGAGCGAACCCAAGTGCCGGGCTTGCCGGAAACCGTGGTGATCGGTCAAGGTGGTTTGATGGATGTTGTATTGCATCCTGAATACGAGAGCAACGGTTGGATCTACCTTAGTTACGTGTCGCCAGAAGGCAATGGTGCGGGAGGCAATACGGCCATCATGCGGGCCCGGTTGCAAGGAGACCGTTTAGTCGACGGAGAGCAGCTCTACAAAGGAAGTCCCAACACTGAATCCGGTCGGCACTTCGGTTCGCGGATCGCCTTTGACTCTTCCGGGTTTCTTTATTTCTCGATCGGTGATCGAGGGGCTCGCGATCAGAATCCCCAGGATCTCGCGAGGGACGGTGGCAAGATCTATCGTCTACACGACGACGGGCGAATTCCCGCGGACAATCCCTTCGTGGGGAAAGATGGCGTGAAGCAGGCGATCTATAGTTATGGGCACCGAAACCCGCAGGGAATGGTGAGGCACCCGGAGACCGGCAAAATCTGGATACACGAGCATGGTCCGCGCGGAGGCGACGAAATCAATATAGTCGCCGCGGGTAAAAACTACGGCTGGCCGCTTGTAACCTACGGAATCAACTACAGCGGAACCGAGATCACGGATCGAAAAGAGGCGCCAGGCATGGAGCCGCCGCTGTTTCATTGGACTCCCTCTATCGCTCCGAGCGGAATGGCTTTTGTCACCTCAGACAAGTATCCAGAATGGAAGGACTGCTTGTTGGTGGGTTCTCTGAAGTTTGCTTATCTCGAGAGACTGGTTTTGCGAGATGGCGAGGTGGTGGCGCGCGAGAAGGTGCTTGAGGGAATCGGTCGCTTGCGGGACGTGAGGCAAGCTCCGGACGGATTCGTTTACGTGTCGGTGGAAGGTAGGGGGATCTTCAAGATCCTTCCGCTTTGAGCCGTCACTTGATCGGCGAAGCGTCGTGAGCGGTCGCTTCTCAGTGCGCCGGATCGCGTTAGGGAAGGTGCTCGGGACTCTTGCTCTCGATTTTTTGCCGTTCTCTAAGAGACAGTCCACCAATACATACTTGCCTCATCTGAGTAGTGTTGCAGCTTGCTGCAGACCGCAGTGGAAACCCTTTTATCAGCACGACGCGGTCTGGACCAATTTCCAACCCGTATACTCGACTAATTGAACAGTCACTAAGGCTGTCTAGCGCTTGCGAGTGTCGACTTTCACTTTTCGGAAGGGAAAGGGATTATCGCTGACGCGCAGGCTCTGGCCGCTGGCGGTGGTGACGTCCCGCAGCAAGACGCGCTTGGGGCGAACGTAGGGATAGCTTTCCTGATAGCTGGAGTCGGTCATCTCTGGAGTGAAGTTTGCGAAGATGGCGGGACCCTCGTAATTCTCAGGGTGGTTGGAGTCGTCGATGTGCAGGTTCTCGATGACTATCTCTTCGGGCAGGTAGCAGGTGTAGCCGAAGTCGTGCTGGGTGGAGTTGCGTCCGCCGATGAGGCTAGCGCTGACGGACCGGCCGCTCGAGGGAACGAAGCGGCAGTCGCGGACCAGGATGCGGCCTTGCCAAGTGCTGCCGTAGTCTTGGCGCAAGTTCACGAGGTGGGGGCCGTAGACGATGGAGTTTTCGAGAGTAAGGGTGCCGGTGCCGATGGCGTTGATGCCCATGTGCCCGAGGGTGGAGTTGCGGATGGTGGCGTTGGCGACTCCCATGTGAGCGTCGAATCGGGAGAGGGTGCAGCGATCGTAGAGGAGGTTCTTGGAGAAGTTGGATCCCATGATGCCCCAGTAGTCGCGGTCGTGAATGTCGTTGGTTTGGCTGCAATTTACGAACGATACGTTGAGGGAGCGGTTGACGATGATGTCGTAGCTTCCCATGGGGACCGGTTTGCCGGCGTTGCCGATGGTGATGTATTTCTTGCGCCCGGTGAGGAGGGCATTTTTGACGGTGACGTAAGCGCTGTCGCGAATGTTGATAAATCCGCCGTAGGGGGCGCCTTGATCGCCCTCGCCGGTGACGCGATGTTCCAAGCCGTCGACCACGACGTTTGAGCGTCGGATGGCGAGGTTGCGGCTGTAGTAGGTGTACTTCGACTCGGCTTGGTTGGCGATGGTGGTGAACGTGCCGCCGCTGATGGTAAGGGTTGTTTCGTCGATCGGCAGTGCGGTGCAGTCGGTGATTTCTTCAAAGTCCCAGACGATGGGGGCCATGGGGTCGAGCTTGCCGTTTTTGTCGACCACGAAGATATCGGTTTGGGAGGCTCCGTTGTTTTGGTTCAGGCCGTATCGGATGTAGCGCTTGGTATTGGAGTCGGTAACCGTGACAAGGCAGGGGCCAGGGAGCGGAACGTTGATCCGTTTCTGGTTCCGCTTGAGGGAGGTAAGGCCCTCGAGCTTGAAGGACTTTTGTTGGGAACTGACTACGAAGACGGGGGCGTCCCGTTTTTCGACAGCGGTGTCGTCGATGATGAAGGAGGCGTTTCCGAAGTCCGTATCGGTTTGGATATAAGCGGTTCGTTCCTCGCCGCCGATGTAGTAGGTCGCGTTGTCCTTGGCTCTAACCTTAAGCTGATGCTGGTTGGCGTAGGCGTGGGTGGCGGCGATCGCGACCGCGTCGTCCGTGACTCCGTCGCCGGCTGCCCCGAAGTTTTCGTAGCTGATCTGCCCCGCTTTGGCGAAGGCCTTTTTATCGTCCTGCGAAACCGTGAGCAAGAGGCTGCCGTTCTCCTCTTCGATCACTTGGGTGGGGTCCGCGGAGCTGACGATCGTGACGGTGGAGCTGCCAAGGGCGTGGGCCGTGGCAATGAGGGCGAGAAGGGTAGAGAAAGGTGCGGTCCAGTTCATGAGGCGAGATGCTTTCAGGGGGGCAGGCAGGTTGGGAGTAGCTTTTGCGCCGAATGGATTAGAGCAAGGCTGCATCCATGGCACGCGTTCCGAGTTTGTTTCGTAAAGCGAGGCGTCGCTCCGAAATACTTCAGGAGCGCGAAGAGTTATTCGCGAAAAACGAAAGGCATTTTTTGGGAGGGTTCGTCGATTTTTCCTTTGCCATGGGCGAACGCCCCGTCCTGTTTTCGCTAGGGACGGAGAGTTGAGATGAAGAGTGATCGATTCCTTGAGGCAGAGCAGATACGGGAGCAGGCCCGCGAGGCGTGGCGGAACAACGCGCGTTGCATCGGCCGGGCGCTGTGGGACAGCCTGGAGTTGTTGGATGCGCGTGGCGCGACAGGGCACGACGAAGTATTCGAGGCCTGCTTGCAGCATTTGGACTTCTCCACGAACGGCGGGCGAATTCGTTCGGCGATTACCGTCTTCGAGCCGGTGGCCCGTGGGCGGCGCGGCATTCGTATTTGGAATAAGCAATTGATACGTTACGCGGGGTATCGCCTGGCGAACGGCACGGTTTTGGGCGATCCAGCTCAGCTGGAGTTCACCGAACAGCTGCGGGCCTTGGGCTGGACGCCTCCGGCCCAGCCGAGTCCTTTCGATATTTTGCCGCTGGCGATCGAGCTGCCGCACCTAGGTGTGAAGCTGTTTGAGATTCCCCGGAAGCATGTCATGGAAGTTAGGATACGCCATCCGCATTTCGAGTGGTTCGAGCGGCTCGGTTTGCGTTGGCATGCCTTGCCGGCTATTTCGGACATGGCCTTGGTCTTCGGGGACTACAAGTTCTCTGCAGCTCCCTTCAGCGGTCATTACATGGTGACGGAAATTGCGGTGCGGAATTTCGGTGACGAGGGGCGCTACAACATGCTCCCGCGCATCGCGGAAAATATGGGCCTTTCCACCCGCGATCGCGCTTCTTTCTGGAAGGATCGGGCCCTGGTTGAGCTGTGCTCCGCGGTCCAATTCTCCTTCAAGGAAGCGGGCGTGTCTCTGGTCGACCACCATTCGGCTGCCCAGCAGTTTTCCAAGTTCGTGGAAAAAGAGGAGCGTCAAGGGCGAAGCGTCGTGGGAGACTGGTCATGGCTGGTCCCTCCTATGGCGGGTTCAACCATGGACTTGTATTTCCGTGGTTACGACAAGACGCACCCCGAGCCCGCGTTCAAGTACCAGAAGCCGGCTTGGAAGCGTGAACTGTCTCCCGTCGGAAGGAGTGCTTCTCGTTGTCCGTTTCACTAAGGCTCGTTTGCGGCCGACCGCTTTGCCCCGCAGCTCGGGCTGAAGCGATTTCCGCGGAGCGATTCGCCTCCTTCCTCGACGAGAATCGGCGTAGGAGTGCGTTCTCTCGGTCTATGGAAGAGGGACGGTGATGCTGGCGCAATGCAAAGCTCCGCCTAGTCTGGCCATGAAGTCCGAATCGATCCAGCGGATGCTGGCTTCAGGGTAGGCCTTTCGGTAGGCGGTTTCGACCGCGATTTCCATCTTTTGGTAGTCCTCTTGATGCTCGCCCTTACTGGCTCGGTAGCGAGGAAGCAGCAGGAGAATCCCCTTCTCGCCTGCGTTGACGATCACGGAGTTCGTGTAGCTGCGGTAGACCGTCGAACTTTCAACGTGAGTCTGGATCGATGTTTCCACGCTCTCGCCAAGGTAGTGGATCGACAAGAGGTTGAGGTCCCCTTCGTCGCCGAAGTTGGGTTCTCTCCCCAGTATCTCAGTCAAGCGTCCTTCGACGCGAGCCTTGGTCTCAGGGTAGTCGGGGCCTGGCTTTTCGACATACCAGTAGTTGTCAAAGGGAACCTTCACCTCTCGGCAAGCGCCTCGAATAACGTGTATCCAAATGTTCAGGATAACCTCCTCTCGTTGGTCGTGGAGAAGGGGAGGCATGGGGACATCTAAAAGTTCGATGTCTGGACAGTGAGTTTGCAGGTAGTGTTTGTTTCTGCTGAGCGCTCTTTCGGCCTTGGTCCGTAGGTTGGAGGCGTAGCGGCCGCTATTGTTAGCTTTTCGCGGCGCTTCGGCGATGACTGCCGTGTCAGCTGACAGCAATTTCCAAGACAAGTCCATGTGCTTGACCGCTCTCCCGGGCAGGGCTTCGAGCACATGCAGTTCATCCACGGCGAAGTAGTGTTGGAAAAGCGACTGCAAGGCGGATTCGCGACCGCCGTTGTTCATCAAAGTATCTTCGGAAAGGAAGGCGCGGCGACCGTCCGACAAGTAGTCGCCACCGTGTAACACGAGGGCGGGCCGTGTCAGGTCCACTGCCATGCCTAAGCGGCTACGACAGTGACGGGCGAGGGCCAAGGGGGCGAGCTCCGCACGGCGAGCGTTTCTGCGAAAAGCTTGGAACAGCTCCTTTGTTTGGGAAGGGGCTTGGGAAAGGAGTTCGCTTCGCTTGTCGCCGAACGCTTCTCTTTCGGCCTGCCCCTCTCGATACATGGAGTCGATGAAAACGAGCTCGCCGTTCATGCCTCGGGCGAAGCTGGGGCCATAGTCTCGATTCCAGTTGGAATCGCACTTCGTATCTACGAAATGGATATGATCACGTCTTCCGAAAAATTTACCCTCCTTGAAGAACTCCCTTTCGAAGCGGGACCAGTATTTGAGCTCGTCGAAGTCGCAGCCAATGACAACCGGGACAAATTCGGAGACGGCACCTGCGATCGCTTGATAGAAGGCAAGGACCTCCGGCTCCTGCAGGCTTCGGCCGAGGGAGAGATTGATCCAAACGAATGCTGCGGGCTCCCATTCCGCCACAGGTCGGCTTACTGGAAGGGGAGCTGTGGGAATGGTTTGACGGTTGAAGAAGTCGCTTTGTCCGGTTCCCAACGTCCGAATGATCAGCTTATCTGCTTCCGAGTCTACTCCCGCGGCTAGGAGTGTGGTGGACATGGCGACCCCGATGGCTTGCAGTATAATCTTAGCTTTGTTGCTCCTCATTCTGTATTCGAAATTTGGACTTTGGGAACGATCATGGCGGCCCGTCGCAAGCTTCCGCCGCGAGACGCCAGGGCGTCTGCCTCTATCCAGACGATTTCGCAGTGTGGAGCCGTGTTGAGGTACTCAGCCTCAACGCGCTTTTCAATCTCTTGGATGGCTGCGCCTCGTTCTCCAGGTGCGGCGGTGTAGCGTGGCAAAAGCTGCAGGAGCCTTCCCGCGCCGAGATTGAGGCAGAGTCCGTTGGTAAAGGTTCGTTGGTACATCGAATCGATACGGAACTCCTCCACCAAGGGCTCCAAGTTTCGCTGCAGCACGAGGGCGGTTGCCGTTGCCAATCCCTCGAGAGAGTCGAGGTCGATCGGCTTGCCAGCCAATTTTTCGAGTTGCTGGACTGTTTGTTCGTTCGTGTCTGCGGAAGCATTGAGGCTTTGCTTCACCGATTCGCGGATGGCCTGTAGGGCCTCTTCCAGGGTGGCCTCTCGCAGGGGCAGTGATGGAATGGACCTGATTTCGATTCCCAAGGAGCCGTTGCCGAGGGCATTTAAGTTTGCGCGGTACACTTCGCCCAGTTGTCGGGTGAGAAACTTTGCAGCTGAGCTGGACTGGGGGCTGCTTGCAGGAGGGGAAGCGACGAGTACGGTCCTCGCGTCCAGAAAGGAAACCTGTGAGTCCAAGCGGCTTTCCAGTGGATGAGGAACACTCTCTAGGAATACGATTTGTTGGGATCCGAGGTAGGCCCTTATAACCTGTTCTGTACGGTTTCGAAGTCCGCCATTCGCAAGTATTGTATCTTCGGATACAAGAGCGAGGTCGCTGCCGTTTGGTAGGTAGTTGCCTCCGAGGAGAAGCAGGGGCGGGCGCGACGTTTCGCTGCGAATGCCCATTTCCCTGCGAAAGTATGAGGTCAGAACGAGTGGCGTTAGGTCGCTCTTTCGATCGCGCTTTTTGAATACCACGTAGTCCGTGGTGGCTTGAGCGTACTCGTCGTCTTCGGCAAAGCTGCGAAACTCTTGCTCCCAGTTTCCAAAGATGGGATCCACGACGATGAGCTTGCCGTCTTTTCCGATGGCGAAGATTGGACCGTAGTCGCGAATCCAATACGATTTGCTGCGCGATTCTACGAACGCTACCGAGTCGCCAATCGAGCTCGTTTCATCGATACCGAGTGCGATACGGGCTCGCTCCAGATCGCGAGTCTCCGAGTCGTCGTAGCCGAGCAGAACTGGCACATATGGAGCGAGGGTGGAAATCAGGTTTTTGTAGCAGAGCAGCAGCTCGGGGTCGGACAAGCACTCCTGAATCGATAAGTTGAGCAGAATCGCTGCGGCTTCCTGACTGTCGGTGACCGCGCGATCCAAGGGAACGGGGCGGGTGGGCAAAGTCATGGCGCTGAAGAAGCCGACGGGTGCAGCTTCCACCGTTTGCCAGATAAGCGATTCGTCGAAGGGTGGTGTGCTCGGGCTTGACGCTTCCGGGGCCGAAGGGAGAGCATGGCTCGGCACCGCCGACATCGTTGCCGCTCCGACGCAAAGTATCCGGACAAAAGTTGTGATCCTTCCCATAGAAATGCGGGGCATAGAGCCCACGCCAGAAAACGATCCATCTTGCAAATCAGTCGCGCTGCAACGCTAGATTTTTAGAAAGTCGAAAAGGAGCGTCGCTGGAATGGTCGCAGACCCGCTCAACGCGTACGGCCCGGTGAGCAAGGCGCAGGGGGCGCTTTGTTGATCGCTTTTATCAAGCGCTCGCTCGCTTGTTGCGGGGTAAGGGGGCGAGGAGTTCGGGGGCCATTTGACGCCAATAGCGTCCGCGGTGAGCGCGACCGTGCCAGTACCGGAAGTCGTGCCAGAGGCCTTTGTCCCAGAGGATTTGGCTGAAGGATTCGTTGTTTTCGCGAAAGGGATCTTCTTCGCCAATGGTGAACACCATTTCCATCTGTCTCAGAAAATGGATACGTCTAGCGCAGTTGAGACCCGGCAGGAAGTGGGAGGGGGTATTAAAGTAGATGTCGTCGTTGTAGAAGCCGTCGAAGAGGTCGTGGAAGCATTCTACGGAAGCGGTCAAGTCGTAGCGTCCGGAAAAGGCGACGAGCTTTTGGAAGCGCTGGGGGTGGCGAAAAGCGATGTTCGTTGCGTGGAAAGCTCCGAGGCTGCAGCCATGGGAGATGGTTCGTCCTGCGGGATTCTTGAGGTCCATCAGAGGAAAGACCTCCTCCATGATGTACTGCTCGTATTGCAAGTGTCGCTGGATACGGCCGGCAGGGTGAGCCCACCAGCAATAGAAGCTTTCTTGGTCGATGCTGTCCACGCAGTAGAGTTGGAGCTCCCCGGCTTCGATGCGGGGTCGGACAGAATTGGCGATGCCGAGGTTTTCGTATTCGTAGAAGCGTCCGCCTCGAGTGGGAAAGACGAGTACGCGATCTCCGGCGTGTCCGTGCACGATCAACTCCATTTGCCGCTGAAGGCGCGGACTCCACCATTTATGGTACTCTCTATTCACGGGGTAGATGTTATCATAGATGGGTTTCGCCTTGTGAAAAGAAGGCGCGAAGTTCGCGCAACAGTTGGGTGTTTTCTTCGCTTTGGCTGGCGTAGTCGTGGTGTCCGGCAGACAGAACGAAAAGCTGGCGCGTGTCGGTCGGCAAGGCGTTGTAGATTGCGAATTGTCCAGGGGGAGCCACGGCGGGGTCGAAGCGGGCGCAAGCCAAATGGCAGGGATGACGCAGGCGCTTGGCGGCGCTGGCAGCGTCGAAGTACCTCAAGACGGGTTGGGTTTGCCCGGGATGCCGCCTTTCGTAGTCGGCCACGCCAGAGGCGCTCCCCACGCTGGGCAAGGTGAGACGCAAGGCTTGGTTGCCGAAAGTGGGAACGTTGTTGTGGGAACGGGAGACGCGCTCGTCCCAGGGGGCCGCTAGCATGTTGATCCCTCCGGAAAAGCTGACTCCCAGCCAGCCAATCTTGCCAGCTACTTCGGGGAACAGTTGCAGCAGGGCGGAAACGGCGAGCCAGTGGTCGTCCACGCAACCGCCGATCACGTATGTATCCCGATTATCGATACCGTGGATGACGTGACGGTTCGGTTCCGCTGGTATGCGGTCGCTTTGGGAGCGGCTTATCCCGCGGCAGCAGGGAAATAGGATGGCAGTGTTTTCAAAGGGGAGCGTCAGGTCCGGCCCTTCGCGTCCTCCGTAGCCATGTCCCGCGACGATGCCCTGCTTTACTTCTCCGTTTTGCGGAACGATAACCCAGCCGCCAAGGGTAAAGGAGTGGGTCGAGGTGAATCGCAGGTCGTATACTTTCCACCGTGGGTGGTCGGAGTGGGAGAGTGTGAGTTTGGGTTCGGGGTCCTGTTGGAGGGCGAAGGCGTATCGGTTTCTCCAGAAAGCCTCGAAATCCTCGGGTTCGGGAGGAGTCTCGACCGACAGAAGCGCCTCTAGGCTGTATCCATATGTTGGATCGAAAGGATAGCCGTGATTGATTTCTAGTTGGTCGATTAGGATACGGGTCATGGTTCGTTTGTGAGGAAACGGGTTTCGCGTCGGAGCAATATCCAGACCAAGAGCGCTGGATGCTCAAAGGAAGCAAGAAGTAAGGGGCTTCGTCACGAAAACGAAACGGAGCCTTCTGTGGCCTGAGAAGGGAGGAGGGCTCAGTCTGAGTCCTTGGCTTTTAGGCGTTTAAGTTCCTCGCCCATGTTGATGCGAGCTCGGTTTTCGAACATATCCCGGTAGTGGGCGGTTTGGAATATTTGGGATTGGGAAAGAAACGTTTTCAGGAACGTGCTTCGACCGACCCGATAGGATGCGTCGTCGAAACATGAATACTCCTTCCGGATCTGTTGAGTGTACTGCAGGTAGCGAGCGGGTGGGGTCGCTAGGATTGCCATATCGACGTCGGCGATGATCGCTTCCGCTTCATTTGAGGCCGTTTCTTTATGGGAAGTGGCGAGCACAAGGGCTTTTGCCTGTCCCAGAATCTGCGGATCGAGTTCAGCGGCTGCGAATTCGCTTTCCATGAACAAGGCGCTTTGAGCTTCGTTGTCGCTGCGATTGGGATCGTAGATGGCATCGTGGTACCAGAGAGCAAGCTCGATGCTTAGGGGGCTGGGCGGGCTTGGGTAGCTTGATAGCGTACTCAAGCAGTCGATGACGTGCTCCAGGGTATGGTAGTGTCTGTCACCGGTCTGGTAGGCGCGGGAAAGCCGCGCGAGCAGTGGGGCAGCCATCGCGGAATCCAGCGAAAGGGCTGCGCTGAACCGTTTCCAAGCGACTGTGACTGTAGGTGTGGGCTGCACGGGGAGGTCTCGATGGGTGAAAAGGAGCGTAAAGCCTTGAGGCATTAGGGTGAAAGTTCGACGCCAAACTTAAGGGAAAGCGTTTCCTGCGGAACGGACCAGCTAGCCCTCAGCGGATCGAACGGGCTTGGCGTTCCTTCCTTGTGGTTTTGGTTCCATGGCTCGCTTCAAATATACCGCTGCCTGTTTGCGTTTTTTTATGCGTGGCCGAAGGCAATTCGATTTTGACCCGAGCGCAGCTCTCTGCGTGGATGCCGATTCCCCGTTCCATCCTAGCATGAAGCCTCACTTGCTGCCCTCGATCGTATTCGTTTTTTCAATTCTTTGCTGCCACAATACTAGCCGAGGCCAAGGAGCCTTCGTTGACGAGCTGACGCCGTGGGAGTCTGTGGATCTCGATCCAAGCTTAGGTGTATGGGATATTGACTACGTTGATGGTCGCTTCCTAGCGATTTCCGGGCGGGGTGAGCTTATGCTCTCAGCTGACGGACTCGATTGGGAATCGAAGCTTATCGATATACAGGCGGCTTATCGCACTATCGAGAAAGGATACGATGGCTACTGCGTGACAGCTTCCAAATGGAGCGACGAACTGGGGCGAGCGGTGGGAGCCTTGGCATTCTCCACGAATCTGGAGGAGTGGGAACTCGTCAATTTGACTGCTGAGACCCGTAGCTATAACGATGTCGCTTTTGGAGACGGCGTTTGGGTTGCGGTCGGAGATGAAGGAGCAGTGGCACGACGCGAAGTCGGGGGCGATTGGGAGTCCTCTCAACTGGGGGCTCTCGGGTACTTCAAAAGAATCGCTTTCGGAAACGGCGTTTTTGTGGCGATCAATTACGCCAATGCCGTTTTGCTTTCTCAGGATGGTGGGAAGACATGGAGCGAGCGTTCCTTGCCCGAGGCAGGGATTGTTCATTCTGTGGCTTACGAAAGGGGCGTTTTTATCCTGTCAGGGAGCTCGGTCTTCATTTCAAAAGACGCGGGCCAGACATGGGAGAGTGGGTTCGCTTTCAAAGATACGGCTGTGCGAGGGGCGTCTTTCGATGGAGAGCGTTATTTCGCCTCTGGCACTGAGAGGTTGAGCCCTCTCGAGACGATTTCGTGGGATTTTTACTCGGATGATGGATTGGCCTGGCAACGTCACTTGGCCAGTTCTTCAGACCAAGTAAATGATCTCGTTTTGGCTGGAGGTCGGGCCATCGTAGTGGGAGAGGGCAAAGCCATTCGCGTTTCCCAGCAGTACCTCGATGGCTATGCGGTATGGATCCGTCAACAGGTCACGGATGGGGAGGCGGCCCTTCTCGAACAAACCGCGGATCCCGATCGCGACCGAGTTGCGAATTTGTTCGAGTATGCCACGGGCTCGCAGGCGTTTTCCGCAGAGAGCCGATCTGAACTGGGAGTGTATCCGAAATTAGAATATGGAAGTTTCGGTTTGTCGATGGTCTGCCGGTCAAGCGACCCCCAGCTGTCCTTTCGCGTCTATGCCTCCGATGACCTATCGCTACAGGCGGGTGGGGCCTTGGTCTATCATCCTGAACAAAACTATTGGACCAGCGAATCGGACTGGCTGGAGATGGTATCGGCACAGGAGTTCTCCGCCGATCTGTGGCGCCTCGAATTTATCGTCAAATCAGGATTGGAGCCTCGCTTTTTAAAATTAGGGATTCGGTACGGCGATTGAATAGAAGGACGCTGAGGGATGTTTATATTATCCTCCTCGATTAGCTGAAGTATTGAACCTAGTTGCTTATTGCTAGGTATACGGCGAAGCAAGGGGAGGGACTTGTACGATAAAGCTTCGTCATCTCAAAATCCTAACGAAATATATGATCCGGCACGCGGCGGAGTGACGCATTGTGTGGTAGGTTGTGGCAATAAAGAAGTGGCCGCGCAGCAGTTTGATTTTTGGCTGGCACTGCGGGCCTTAGCCCCTGATTGGGTCCGGGCTTGAATCGAGCCCAGTCGGTACAAACCCCTGAAGTTATATCCTTATGAAAACGTCATATTTAATCCGTCTCTTAGTCCTTGGCTTCTTAGCAATACTCTCAACCTTATCGTTTGGCCGCATTGTCCAGTTGCATGCGGACATTAATGGCAGTCAGGAAGTGCCCTCCAACGCGTCGGACTCCATTGGCAGAGCGACCATGCAGTTCAACACGGAGGACAACACCTTCGACCTCATTGTCACACTGCACAAGTTTGATGAACCTTTGCTCGCTTCCCATATCCACCAGGCCTATGCGGGCACGAATGGTCCCGTAAGATTCAATCTAGGAGGGGAGTCCAGCTATACCCGAGGCAAAAACAATTTGAAGCTCAAGGTGAAACGAGGGACTTACACGGGCGACGTGGCGATGCTGCTCTCGGGAGGCGCGTATTTAAACTTCCATACAGCAGCATTTCCGGGCGGGGAAGTGCGGGGGCAGCTTTACCCGGGGCCTATCGAGTTGATGGCTGTTGCCGATGGCCTGCAGGAAGTGCCACCCAATGGATCCCCCGCGACGGGTGTCGTTTTGGCTACTTACTACCCGCGATCGAATACCATCGATCTTTCCATCACCTTATTAGGATTTTCCAATGATCTGGTGGGTTCCCACATCCACCAGGCTCCATTCGGAGTTAACGGTCCGGTGGTCGTTGGCATCGGTAACGAGTCCGCCTACACTCGCGTCGGCGACGACTTGGAAGGCGAATTCGAGGATCTGGCTTACGGAGGTGATCCAGCGCTCCTGATCACGGGAGGTGCCTACGTGAATTTCCACTCGAACGTGATTCCGAGTGGCGAAGTAAGAGGTCAGCTTGAAGTGGTAGACTGAATACGTTTGTGCCTCGCACGCCCGTATTGTTAACATCGAGGACACGCTCGTTCTTCGAGTCCCTGTCCGTTTTCGGGCAGGGGCTTGCTTTTTGCCGATGAAGATGAGGGCGGATCTTCATCCGCAATTTCGGCTCGCCTTCAAACAAAGGACTGAATCGCTTGTGAGAGCTTCTCTATGTCTTGAGTTGTGTGAGAAGCGGTGAGAACGATTCGAGCTAGGTTCTTCGCTTTTTCAGTCGGATACTGGAAGCGAGTGATGAGGATGTTGTTCGCTTCCAAGTGGTTGGCGAGATCCGGATTGTTAAGCGAAAAGGCTGGATGTCCTGAGTTGTATTCAAAATAAGGAACATCTTTGTTGAGGCTTAGGAATAGAGACAGGTTTTCTTTCAGTTTAGCGTATCGATCAAGATAGAGCGAGCGGCTTGAAAGGAAGGTTGCCACTACTGCTGGCGAAGTCGGAGAGGCACCAGTGAAGAAGGCGGTGCTACGGAGTTGAGCGATACGTTCCTTTGAGCCGAAAATACCGCCAGCTTGCAAGGCAAGCGCTTTATTGAGCGAAGCGCAGACGATAAGCTCCTTGACTCCAAGCTCACTAAGTTTCGCGTAGGAACCGCTTCCTTCCGGCCCAACGGCACCTATGCCATGGGAGTCGTCCACGACTAGTGTTAAATCTTCGAGGGGAAGGGAGCGAAGTTTTTCGAAGTGGGGATAGTGCTGCCCGTGAAAGTCGATACTATCCAGTAGGAGTGCTGGGTTGGGAGATTCTGTAATAGCTGTAACTAATTCCTGGATACTTACAGGATTCCGTTCGTTGGGGGCTGTGCTGAGAGCTGGGTGGGACCCGGGTAAATGATGGAGGTTGCATCCAAGCCCTTGCAGGTTCTGGCATACGAGTTGGGCGGCCAAGTAGCCGGACGACATGGTGAGAGCGTCGGCTGAGCCGGCCCAGCGCGCGAGTTCAGCTTCGGCCTCTTCGTAGACGGAGAAGCGAACGTTGGAATTTCTGGAAGCCCCGTAGGAAGTTCCGTAACGTTGGATGTTTTCGATGAGTATTTGCTGAAAGGAGGGATCCGATTGCAGTCCAAGGTAAGCGGTGCCGCCGCAATACAGCCACTGTTTGTTGTCAGTTTCCAGAGTCCTGCCGGGAAAGGTGGAGATTTCGATCGGTTGCATGGCGATTTGCGGTTGTGAGCAGCTAAGTAGTCTCGGGGACTCAACAGGTTTTATGCCAGTCATCCATTTGGCGTCGGCAAATGGAATTAGTGGCTGCCTGTCTTAGGATTTTTTTGTTATGAAATAAAGGTAGCTCGTGTATCCGTCGCCGCCTCTTTCATCCTGCCTCTTGTGCACGGCCTCGCAGGAGCAGCTTTTTAGAAGCCTGTTGATCTCTTTGTGGGAGAGAGTGTTCATTTGCATGATCGTCTTTCCCGTCATTCGCATCCAGGCGCATTCCAGGCGGTATTTGATTTCGTTGCTCCAGAGTTTCCGTCGGATGGTTCGTATCGTCCATCGAGCGGATCGGAAGATGCATCGGTAGCAGAGTCTTGGGAGGCGCGGATTGCCTGAGAGCAGGGGCTTGTCCTTCCACAGCGTGTCCTTAGGCGTCTCGATCTTGTCCCGGTGGACGGGAACTTGGAATACGATGGTCCCGCCCGGTTTGCAAACGCGTGCGAACTCTTGGATATACGCTTTCATGAATCGTTTCGGCATGTGTTGAAGGACGATCAGGCTGAGGATGAAGTCGTAAGAGTTCGAGGAGACGAGCTTGAGGTCGGACGTTTGAAGAACTTGGAAAACGGCGTTCTTTGGGCACTTTTCATGGTGTTTGGCCCGTTCGATCATCCTTGCAGAAATGTCGAGGGCGAGAACTTCGTCGAAGTAGCCGCAGAGTGGATACGTCAAGCGGCCTAATCCGCAGCCGAAGTCGATGGCCTTGCCTTGGGAGATCTCGATTCCGCAGGACTTCGCTTCACGGAGGATCTCGTCGACGTCGTTTTGGCCACTCTTGTAGAAAGGGTCCTTTTCGGTCCAATCGCTTGTCGTGAGTACCGCCCAGTAGGGACGCTCCTCGGCGAAGCAGTCCCATGACTTGCGAACGTCGTTGAGTGAATCCATGGTAGCTAGCGTTGCCCGGAGAATCCGGTGTGGCAGTCTGGGCCTGTTCGCTGTGTGAGGCGAAAGGCGTACGCGATTTTCGATGGGCGGAGAAGCGAGTTGGAATGATTCAAGCAAGTCCGACCATGAGCTTTATGGAGGGCTTCTCAAGCGTATTGCTCGGAATTCGAGGGATCCGCCGGCTAGCTGCTTTGAAACTTTGCGAGTGGTCCTTTTGTCAGGGCTGTCGCGGGTGGCGTCTGCCGGGTTAGAGTCGCTTTGCGACGCTGTCCCTTTTTTATTGAATAATTCCGCAGTCGCAGCGTCCAAACCGGGGTGGTGCGGCGTCGACCGCTGAGCCTACGACCGCATTAAACGAAGTGGAGCGAATTGCTGCACGGTTTCACCCCGACGCGTTATGAAGAAATCGATATTGCTTTGTATGGGAATTCTCCCGCTTTGGCTGAACGCCGCTCCGCCGTCCCCTGAGGATTTGGTAGTCTCTTTTGACACGGTGGTTATCCCTCAGGAGAAGCTTGCTTTCAAGAAGGACTGGAATGTGGAGCGGCCGGACTTGAGCGAGTTCGAGGTCGAATTCTACAGGTTCATGAGCAACGAGCTCGGGCAACGTTTCGCCCTCGTCACCTTTACTAATTCGAAGTCAGGCTTGCGAAGCATTGACGAAAGGGACGTGGTGGGCGTGCTGGCCAACGGGCGTCGGCTCTATCCGATCCGCTTGGAGGGCGAAACTCAGATCGGGTCCCGCGGCAGCTTGCTCTTGCACTTCGGGCAGCACCAATTCCCGCTGGTGGGGCTAGAAACGCGAACGGATTGAAATCACGGGCTGCTGGTGTCGGCCCTTCGGATCGCGTTGGTCTGATCGTGTATCGGAATAAAGGATACGAGTTCTCGAGAGAGCGAAAAACGAAACGAGGCCCTCGCTCTGAGGACCCCGTTTCTTCTCTAAATCGCGCTGCGGTTACCAGCTGCGCGAGAGGCGGCCTGTTGGACGGGTTGGGTCGATCCCCTTGAGACTGTCCAATAAAAACATACTCGCCTCCTCTGCGTAGGGTTGCAGCTTGCTGCAGACCGCAGCGCAAACCCTTTTATCAGCACGCCGCGGTCTGGACCAAGGTCCAACCCTACAAGACTCGACTCATTGGACAGCCTCTTAGCCTTTAGTTTGCCTTGGAAAGACTGACTTGGTCGATGTAGTACCAATCGCCTGCCTTGGCATCGCTAGCGAACCAGAAGTAGAGTCTTCCATCGTTGACTGGTGTATCAAACCCGGTGCTCGTGAACCTTATGGAAAATTCCTTCCATCCGGTGGTGAGGTCGACGGCTGTGGTGGTGAGGCCGTAGTTCGTGTAAGGCGTTCCATGCTGGTTCAGGGCGACTCTTAGGTTACGTCCCGAGTTCGAGTAGGCCGCGAAGGTGAGCACGTATTCGGTATTTGGTTCAAGCGAAACGCCGGATTGCAGCAGCTGTATATTGGAACCGATTTTGTTGAGGGCAATCAAAGCCGCGTTGCCGGATCCGTTGTAGTTGGTGAATGCGGTTTTAGCGTATCCCGAACCGTTGGTGTAGAAATTCCACGAGGACAGGTTCGTTTCGAAGCTACCGTTTCGTAAGACGTTGGGATTGTCGGCGAGCGAAGATTCGGTATCCGAACTTTCTTCCAAACCGGAATCGGGCTCGGGCTCCGTTTCCAAGGGATTGTCCAGGTTATTGTCCAAGCTAGAGTCAGGTTCCGTCTCCGTTTCTGGGCTGGTTTCTGCGTTGGCTTCGAACAATTGGATCCTGTCCAGGACGTAGCGGTCGCCGTTTTTGGCATCGTCCGCGAACCAGAAGGAGAGTCGGGCATCTGAAACATCGGAATAGAAGCCCCTAGTGGTGAACGACAGGGAGTGCAGGGTCGGTTCGTTAGTGATATCAACGCTTTCCTGGTGCAAACCGTAGTTCGTGTAAGGGGTGCCGTGTTTGTTGAGCGACACGCGAAGGTCGTTGCCAGAGTTCGAGTGGGCGACGAATGTGATCTTGTACTCGGTATCGGGTTTGAGGTTGATGCCGGCTTGGAAGAGCTGGGTATTGGATCCAACGGAGTCCAACCATATGAGGGCTGCGCTGTCGGAAGCTGCCGCTTCCACCGTTTTTGCTCCGCCGGCTCCGTTGGTGTAGAATCTCCAATTGCTGAGCTCGTTCTCGAATCCTCCGTTCTCGAGGAGATTGGCGCTCGAAAGCGGGCCTGTTTCGGTCTCCGTTCCGGAACCGGTTTCCGGTTCCGTCTCGGTTCCATTTCCTGACTCGGTTCCAGTTTCCGGTTCGGTTTCGGGTTGAGTATCGGGCTCCGGCTCGGTTTCCGGTTCGGTGCTGAGGTCGGAGTTGGCCTCCACGATCTGAACGTTATCGAGCCAGTAGCGATCTCCGCCCTTGGCATCATCGGCAAACCAGAATGAAAGGCGTCCGTCCGATACGTCTGAGCTGAAGCCTTGGGTCGTGAAGGCCAAGGTATGCAAGGTCCACCCCTTCGTGATGCTTACACTCTCCCGATTCAGTCCGTAGACCGTATAGGGTGAGCTGTGCTTTCTGAGGGAAACCTGCAGGTCGTTTCCTGTATTGGAATAGGCTGCGAACGAAAGCTTGTATTCAGTATTTGGTTTCAGGGAGATGTCAGATTGGAAGAGCTGGGTATTTGAGCCAATGGAGTTGATGGAGATTTGCGTGGCGCTTTTCGAATCGGAATGCCCGGGTTGCACGGTTTTTGCGTTTCCGGATCCGTTTGTGTAGAACCTCCAATGCTGCAGGCCATCCTCGAATCCCCCATTGGCAATCGCATTGGCGCTTGAAGCGGATCCTGTGGCAGCTTCCTTGACTTCGATCGTGTGTTCGATGGTCAAGGGCTCGTTGGAGTCGAAGAGGTGGGCAACGATCTTTAAGTCAGCGGACCCTGCTTGATCAACGAGCAATAGGCCATCGAACGGTGCCTCGGTGGCGTTGGCCATGAGCTCGCCGTTGATGAAGTAGTCTACGAATCGGACTTTGCTGAGGTCGCTTATTTCTAAGGAAACGAGGAAGGGCTCGCCCGTGTGGATCGTCTCGGAATCGGCGGATGAGATAAATTCGATGCCGATGTTCGGTGGCGAGAACTCGACGATGGTTACGTTGATATCCGAGTAGACGCGGTGTTTTCCATCGAAGACCGATAGCTTGATAACGGATGTTCCAGGGGCGGTGGCGGAGGAAGGGACTTTAATAGTGAAGTTTCCATCGCTGCCTTCGACGCTCAAGCTCTGTTGGGGGATGGCGCTTGGGTTTGAGGAAACCGCAGAAACCTCCAGCGCGTTGGCAGCCGTATGGTCATCGGAAACGGAAAAGGGGATCAGAATCGCGTCCGAGCTGGCGAAGCTGTAATTTCCTATGTGTGAGAGGCTTGGAGGAAAGTTGGGCAGCTCGTGGCTGACGATGTTGGTATATTGCGACATTCCGAACTCGTTGAAGGCGCAAACGCGATAGGCGTATAGGGCATCTGGTACGATCGTCTCATCCCGGAAGCTCGTGTGGTTTGCGGGAGTTTCGCCAATGACTTCGAAGTCGTTTCCGTTGGCGGATCGCTCTACCAAGAAGCCCGTCTCGTTGTCGGAGTTGTCCGTCCAGTCGAGGCCTACGCTGTTGCCCCATGCTTGGATCTGAAAGGTGGCAAGTATGGTGAAAATAGCGTATCTAAAATAGTGATACGTGGACGCTGCTTTTTTTGAATGACTCATTTCCATCGGAATTTCGATCCCCATGAGGGGGCGGGTTGAGCCTTTTATTCGGATCCGAGGGTAGCGTCTGAAGAAGGGGGGCTTCTGTGGGAAGTATCGGAGGTAGCTGCTATCGTTATACCTTGGTGGCAGTTTAGGAGATTACCCTAGCTCACCTTAGCGGCTATTTGCTAAGTTGTTGATTTCCTTCGTTGCTGAAAATTGCCGGGTTTTCGAGGGGGAGAAAATTCAACTAGGAAAGAACCGCTTTTGCTAGGGTGAGCATACGAATGCAGCTTGCAGTAATGACGGATGTTAGAAACCTTGCTGCTTCTGTGTTGGTATATCCAAAAAATGGATAAGGGGAATTTTTGTCCCTTGCGCTTCTTTCAGAGCGGGAGGGACTTAGGAGCGATGATGGCCAGAGCATTGCTTCGATTTGCAGCTTGTGGATAGCTGCGGCGCGCTGGGTAAACGTTATCAGTCACGCTCCTGTGACGGTGGGCTGCTATTGGTCGATACTTAGGCAGAGGCAGTTTTGGAGCGGACCTCGCGGATCTCCCAATCCAGAGGATATAAAAATTCATTAAATTTCCCTCAACGCCCTCTGGCAGCGCGTCGAAGGGTGGTTTTTTCCAATCCCCTAGGGGTGGACGGGATTGCGTGACGAGGCTGATCGAAGCGGGTTTGGGAGCTTGTTCCCAAGCTGTGGGAGCTAGACCATTGGTTTCGAAGACCTCGCTGTAGGTTCGAGGGGCTGGATGTGTTGCCTGTAAGACGCGCGAGCGTTTGTTGCGTTTCCGAGAGTCGCTGGGTGCTGGCGGGAATTGTATACAGGAAGAGAATACAGGGAGCTGACCTCTGCCACGTTGTCGCTCAGCTCCGGGGTGGGGAAATAGAAGTTCCGAAATATCTTTTCCCTTGGGAATAAATTTTGGAGCTCTGCGCTCACACGGTAGTAGCCTCAGCCCCTAGAAAGCACTCGTAAGGGCTGCAGGTATAGAACCACCAACCAACCAAGATATGATGAAACTAAAAACGTCTACCCTGCTAGCGCTCTCTGCTGCTGTTTTTGCAATTGTTCCGTTTTCCTCCTCAGCCCGCGAATACCAATGGCAAGTCGTGAAGGACGGTCTAAACAAGCCAACTGGAATTGATGCCGTTTGGAACGGTGTCGTCGCCTTCACTCAACTCCCTACGCCTGGCGTGGGAGGCGGTGAAAATACCGTAAGCCTGCTGAATCTTGCCTCTGGCAATGTCACTGACTTAAGCGTCGGAGAACCAGAACCGCTCAACATCGCAGTCGGCAATGGCGGAGACATCTACTGGACTTGCAGAACGGCTAACGTGATTCTGAAGTACAATCCTGAATACGGAAAGATGGTCTTCCTCGGGGATGAGGAACTGATGAGCCCGACCGGCATCGACGTTGCCAGCAATGGAGACGTGCTATTCACAGAGGTTCCGAATCCTGGCGTTTTTGATGGTAACCTCGTCTCAGTCTCCAACGGTATGACTACCACTACGGTCTCCGATTTCGAGCCGGATCCCACCGACATCGTTATCGCGAAAAACGGTTACTCCTACTGGACCTGCAAGACGGCGGGAGTCATTGTTAGCCGCTCTCCAGCAGGCGTCGTTGAGGTTATGTTGACCGGCCTAAACAGTCCCACTGGGATCGCTCTCAACGGAGACGGCTCCCGCTTGTTCTTCACGGAAGTGCCGACCCCAGGGGTCTCGGGAGCGAATGGCGGCACCAATACGGTCATGGAGTACGATCTCCAAACCGGAGAGCTGAGCCTCGTTGCCGCCGGCTTTCCTTACCCAGCCGATATCACTGTGGCGCCGAACGGCTTGGTCTACTGGACCTGCCAAACGGCCGGCGTGATTGTTCGCGGATGGGTCAAGAAGTAGAGGCGACCTCTTGATCTTCGATTTGGGCCTTGCCCCAAAAAACGATTCGAAACTGCCCACCGCTGTCGAACTTTCCCAAAGTCCGAGTTGGGCAGTTTCATCGTGTCTTGTTGCTGAGCAAATGGACTTTCTGGGCGAAGTCCCTGCCCATGAGCACCTAGCCTTCCGACAGGTAGTGCCAGGCGTCGTGCTCGCCGTATGCGAGTTCTTCGGTAACGGTTGAGAGCGTGGCGAAGGGGTCTTGCTCGGTGAAGGCTTGTTGAGTCCGCCGCACCGTGTCGGCGTATTTCATGACCGGTTCTTCTTGGCCGCTGCGTGAGTCGGTGATGCGTCCGATGACAATGGGCAGGGAATTGTCGTGGAAGGCGGCCCGCATGAGGTTCATCAAGTTGGCTAGGTTCTGCTTAGCTTTCGCGAAGGGAAGCCAGCTCGTGGCCAATAGGATGAGTAGGGTAAGGGATGGGGTGCGTATGGCGGCAAAAGGGGCGAGTTTTGTGTTGCGGATACGCTCAAGCGGAGCGCCTTCCGTAAGGCGCTAAAGCGCATTGATTGAACCTTGCTCGTTCATCTCTGAGAGCAGATTCAACTACGGCATCATGGTGACTGTCCAACGAAGGTGGGAGCGTGCTTGTCACGCGATTGCGTTACCGGATCAAGGCAGTGTTTTCGCGTGACAAGCACGCTCCTACACCCAGCGAATTGCGCTTGTCGCGAGTTGACCTGCCTGCTCGCTCGTGAAAGGGTTCCGGCTGTTCGCTTACCGATGAGGCGGATGAAAAAGGAATTCAGCTTATGAAGGTTTTGGTAGTGGGCGCGAGCGGTGCAACGGGCCGTTTGCTTGTGAAGGAATTGCTGGCGCGAGGCCTGTCGGTCTTGGCGATCGTGCGCTCGGCGCAGCGCTTTTTGCAGGCGGTGGGGAATCACGATCGCTTGAGCGTTTTGGAGGCAGCTGTCCTGGACCTTAGCCAGGAGCAGCTCGAGCAGTGTGTCGGTGGCTGCCAGGCAGTGGCCTCTTGCCTCGGGCATACGCTCAGTTTTAAGGGCGTATACGGAAGCCCGCGCCGCTTGGTCGCGGAGACGACCCGGCGTTTGTGCGAGGCCTTGAAGGCGATTCGGGCCGAGAGGCCGGCGAAGTTTGTGTTGATGAATTCCACCGGCTGTCGGAACCACGATATCGGTGAGAGCGTGTCGCTGCCGGAACGCTGCGTGGTCGGGTTGATCCGTTTGCTGGTGCCGCCGCATCGGGACAACGAGCTGGCGTCCGCTTACC
This sequence comes from Pelagicoccus enzymogenes, assembly GCF_014803405.1. NCBI lineage: Bacteria > Pseudomonadati > Verrucomicrobiota > Opitutia > Puniceicoccales > Pelagicoccaceae > Pelagicoccus > Pelagicoccus enzymogenes. The sequence continues at coordinate 566,218 of NZ_JACYFG010000006.1, read as the reverse complement.
TGCGCAGGGAAGTAGGACAAGGGGATGAAGGACTAGAGTGGGTGGTGGTCCGTCCCGACGGTTTGGTGGACGCCGAGCGGGTATCTAAATACGAGATACATCCGTCGCCAATCCGAAGCGCGATCTTCGACTCGGGCAAGACGAGCCGGATCAATGTCGCTCACTTTATGGCCAGCTTGCTATGCGAGCAAAGCCTTTGGGAAACTTGGCAAGGCAGGACCCCGGTTGTCTACAACGTTGCATCTGGGGAGGCCGACGCAGGTTAGGATCGTTGCACCTCATGCGCTGATTGTTGTGGATTTTGGATACAGGGGCTCTTCTCGCCGACTCATTTCGTGGAATATCTTTGCAGGCAGGCAGGAGGGCATGGGCGGGAGCTGCAGTGGCTAATCGCCGTGGCGAGGTTTGTTGTCGGGTTTGTGCTTGGCGGCGCTCAGGGCCCTCCTGCCTTTCTTCGGCTGAGGCCTGCATCGACAAGCTGATCGCCTTTGACTTCGTCGGGCGTTTTCTAGTTGATGGGCTATGGTCGCATTGAACCCGTCAACGTTGAAGCAGTGGGCTGTTCGCTTGATGGCTATCCTCGTCGTGGCTTTCGGGCTGGTGGGTTGTGGGCAGAAATCGATCGAGACAGAGCCTCCCGAGCTTGACCTGCCGCCCTTGCCGCGGGAGTTCCGTGGGATTTGGATCCCGACCGTGAGCAACATCTGTTGGCCGAGCGCATCCGGGCTCAGCGTCGCTCAGCAGAAGGCCGAGCTGATCGCTCTCTTGGACCAGTCGGCGTCACTCAACCTTAACGCAGTTGTCCTGCAGGTGAGGTCCATGTGCGACGCGTTTTACCCTTCGGAGATTGAGCCGTGGTCCGCTTATCTCACAGGCGTGGAAGGCCAGGCGCCCTCGCCGGAGTACGATCCATTGGCATTCGCAGTTGAAGAAGCCCATAGGCGGGGCCTGGAGCTGCACGCGTGGTTTAATCCTTACCGAGCCCGAAGCCTCAATGCCAAGATCAAGAGCGCCCCGGACCATATCACCGAGCGTCGCCCGGATCTGGTTCGCCGCTACGGTCGTTACCTGTGGCTCGATCCAGGTGAGCCGGAAGTCCAGGCTCATACGCTCAGCGTGTTGCTTGACGTGGTCGAGCGCTACGACATTGATGCCGTTCACTTCGATGACTATTTTTATCCTTACCCGGAAACGGATGCCTCGGGTAAGTATTTGGAATTTCCTGACAATGAGAGTTGGGAACGTTTCGGAAAGGATTCCGGACTTAGCCGATATGATTGGCGAAGGCGCAACGTGGATCAGTTTATTCAGCTCGTGTGTCAGGAAATACGTGACAAGAAGCCGCAGCTGAAATTTGGTATAAGCCCTTTCGGGATTTGGCGGCCGAATAATCCTTCAACGATTCAAGGCCTCGATGCCTACGCCATGCTCTATGCTGACGCCCGAAAGTGGCTGCGGGAAGGTTGGTGCGACTACCTTGCTCCGCAGTTGTATTGGCCCGTAGACCATCCGCCCACTAGCTTTCCTGTTTTGCTGGACTGGTGGTGTTCCGAGAATCCGAAGGGGCGTCATATTTTTCCGGGCATGAACGCGATCAAGACGGCGAGCGATTGGGAAGTATCCGAAATCGTGAGACAAGTAGAATTGACTCGAGCGCAATCGAAGGCGGAGGGGCAGATCTTCTGGAGCGCTGCGGTGCTCGCTGCAGTCCCCGAGCTTGTTCAGGAGCTTGCGGATCGCTCTTTTTCTGAACCAGCCCTGGCGCCCGCCTTTCCTTGGCTCGCCGAGGGCGAAGCCATCGCCCCATCGCTCGCCGCCAGCCTCGACGAAAGCGGGAGCCTCGTCTTGTCGTTTTCCACAGTCAAAAACGAGCCGCCGTGGAAATGGGCGATCCAGTCGCTCGAGTCGGGCGAATGGCAGACCCAAATCCTCCTAAGCTCCGAAGCCTCTTTCACTTTCGCGAGGAAGCCCGAAGCGATCGCTCTCTTCGCGATCGATCGAGCTGGAAACGCCAGCTTGCCGGCAATCTTAGAGACGGTCCCATAAGACTGTAGGCTCATCCGCGTAGCAGGGGTGCAGCTTGCTGCAGACTGCAGTGCAAACGCATTTCATAGCGCGAAGCGGTCTGGACCAAGGTCCAACCCTACGAATACGCGACTTATGGGACAGTCTCTTGGATTCGGATTCATGGGGCCAGCTCTGGAAGCGAATGTTAGAGGTGCTACTTGAGCTTTGAACAATGGTCCCTTTTGCCTCTAGCTTTCGCTATCCTATGAGATCTTTTGAAGACGTTTTTGCAGAGGAGATTAGCGGTTTGCGCATTGCCACTTCCTCAATCCCGACGGAGCAGGCCCACCTTGAGCGATGCATGGAACTCGCTGGCGAAGTGGTTTGGAGCGGCTCGAATGCGGGTAATGAGATCGGTAGGCTTTTGGGGGACAGAGGGGTTGCCCTCTTTGATCGGGTCGCGAATCGCCTCGCGGCAGCGCTCGCTTCGGAAGAGGCGGAGGAATTGCGGGGCCCCTCCCAGTTCTTGGCGTGGATCATGCGCGTACACGACATTGGAAAGTGCGATCTGAAAACCCTCCGCTACGATGGCAGCGGGCATGAGGAGCGTTCGGGTGACTATGTCTTGGCTAAGGCTGGTCGATTGGCGGATGAGCTAGGATGGAGCGAGGAAAATGCAGCCTTGCTGGTGCACTTGAGCCGTTTTCACAGTCATCTCGGCATTGCTCGCTTAGGGGAGGTTTCCAACGTCTTTCTTGAGCCTGTCCTCTTGGAACTCTTAAGGATGGATACGCGTCGCAAGCGCTTGTTTCTCGACTTTCTGGTGGTGATGACCTGCTGCGATGCGGGAGCGAGCGGGAATTTCGATACAGGCACCTTCTATCTCGATGAGAGTCGCATCGTCTTTTACACGGAGATCGCCGATGAGCTTTTCGATATCGCAGAAACCTTTGCTGGCAGCGATGCGAAATCAGCCTCTCTGGCCCTCTTGGAGAACGCTGCGTGCTTCGAGCGCACAGTGGTGCGTATCAGGAGAATGGTGACGGCTGAGAATCGCTTGCATACGCGGTCCAGTGAAGTCTCTCGCGCTCTCGAAGCGGTGATAGAGCGATCCTTGTTGGACTTGCAGTCATTCGCTCTCACGCAATTCGATCATGGGGCCTATGTGTTTGCTCCGCTGCTGGCGCTGCTCGCAGACGAAGCGGGTGGGCTCGACCGAACTGCCCTCGAAAAATTCCTCATCTTTCTCGGCCAGCTCTGCGCTAAGGATGGATCTCGAAAAACGGTCCAGTTTCGCCGCAGCTTCTCCATGAAGGCGGACTTGCAAGCGGCCAACGGCGAACGGTTCCGCAGTCTCTGCGCAGCTGTGAAAAGCGGAAGCCCAGAGAAGATGAGGGTTGTGATCGAGCGAACGGAGTGAGGGTGCCGATCGGCGAGGAGGAGTGGCCTTGATGTCAAGCGGAGGACCGCTCTGAGATCAAGGCCGAAGCCAGTCGCCGCTGGCTCTACTTTTCGTGGATGGCTACTTCGTCTACAAAGAACTCGAGCACGCGTTTGAAGCCGCCGCGGAGGAATGTGAACTGTAGTCTTCCATTGGATACGTACTCGCCTAGAGCGTCGGTGCGGAATTCGATGACATGGGTTTGCCACTCGGTAGTGAGCTCGAATTCCTCATCAACGCCATAGTTGTTGCTTGGGTTGTCGTCCTTGAAGAGACGTACCATCGCTTTCCCTGGCATGGAAGCCTTAACAGAGAAGGAGAGGTAGTAGTCAGTGTTAGGTTCCAGTTCGATTCCGTTTTGGCGCAGGTGAAGCGTCTTGGGGTCGCCAGCCAAGTTGCCCATGCGAATGCGAGCTGCGCGTTCTTCCATGAAGCCTGGAGTTTCAATGAGTTTCTTCTCTTTGCTCAGACTCCGGTCCCAACGTGAAAGTCCCCAAAATCGCCATGACTCTTCGAAACCACTGTTGTGGACTAGATTGTTTTCTGAATCTCTGGTCGAGAGATTGAGGCGAATTCTTGTGTTAGAACCACCAGCGCCCAAGAGTAACGTCCGGCCATCATCTGACACATTTGAGATAGTACTATAAAATTCACCCTTGGTGTCATGCCCTACTGATAGCATGAACTCGTTTATATTTATAGGAGACCAGTTGTATCTCCGATACCAAAAGATAGCATTTGAAGTGTCTTCTGCATCCTTCGCAGTTCCAACAACCATAGAACCGTCGCCAGAAACGGCATACGAATAATACGGTTTCTGGCGGTCCAACCCTGATAATTCGATAACACCATCTGCTTCTGACCAACGGTATTGAAAGGGTTTATTCGGTCTAACCCGAGCTTCTCCGATCAAGGTCTTACCGTCGCTCGAAACATCCGCAATGAGTCCTTCAGAGCCTTCCACATGGAACGGTCCGAATTCTTCTCTCCCGCCGCGTTCTGTCCAAACGAAACCGGCATAATTAAAGGGGTAGCCCTCGTGATGGCCGACGACGACACTTCCATCCCCAGAAACTGCGATTCCATACGATGAGGTGTAATCACCCGGAAGCTTTCCTAACAACTGCAACCCCTCTGCCTCGGTCCATCTGAATGCCTCGGGAGCGAAACGTTCCCAAAAGGAACCCACGATCGCATTTCCGGTGGCTGATATTGATTCAACAGCAAAACTTCCACGAATGCCTTCCAATGGACCTAAATCAATGTATTTCAGACCATCACACTCTGACCAATGAAATGGAACGGAATAGTCCAACTCGGGATGACTGGCCATGCCAGCAGCGGCACGACCTTCATTTGCTACGGACCAGATCGCTAAAGAATAAGGCTCTTCTTGCTCACTTACAACGACTTCACCTGCCTCTGTCCATTTCTTGATCTGCATATTCCCTGTCAGTTCAGATCTGACAGCCCAAAGGAATGCCTTCCCGTCTGGGGACATATTTCCTAAAGTAAGGTAAGGTACGATATCAGATGCTTGAACATTCGGGCCGTTGAAGACCTTTCTTGCTGGCGAGGGAGCGGATCGATTGCCTTGGCTGTCAATGGCGACAATCTCGTACAGGTAGGGCCCGGGTGTGGCTAACTTTTGGTCGATGTAACTGCGGTTGTTGCTAGAGCCGACGATCTTACCGTCGCGTATGATTTCGTATTCAACAACCCCTGCGGTCCCAATGGGAAGATCCCACTCGAGCAATACTGCTGAACGGGAAACGAATCGAGCGTTTAGCTCGGTCGGCTTCTGCGGCATGGGTGTTTCAGCCCCCAGTCGATTCCAAAGTACTATATGGTCGATATCGATGGACTCATTTTCCTTCAGGTCCTCGTTGTTCCCGATCGCGATCAAGAGATGGTCAAGTCTTTTGAACCTATCGTCTATGTTGAAATTAACCGTGAACACTTGCCATTTCGGAGTGAGATTAAAGGTGGTAGGAGTTAGGAAGAATGGATCCTCAACGTCGCCATAGCCCTCTCCTTTTAGGGCTACGACAAGATCTGACCCCTCCTTCGATCTGGCGGAGAACGACAATTGATACTCGCCAAATTCGTTAACATCTCTGATGAGCTGACCCAGGGTCCACTCGTCATCCGACGTTTCGGATTTTATTGTCAGGTAGTTTGTATCGGAAAGCGGGTCCTCCGTTACTTCCTCGGGGAGTTTTGATGAGTGCACGATATCTACATCGCCAGTCTTCACTACAGACCAGGGTCCACTGCGAGTGGGGTCGTTTTGAAACTCCCCGTCTCTAATGCTATTCACTACCTTGGGAATCCTGAGGTTAATTTTCTCTGATCTCTCCGAGGCAAATCCTTTGGTGTTTACAGCGACCAGATGATAGGAATAGCCCTCCCCGGGAAGAACAAATGAATCGACAAATTCACTTTTGCTGGTAGAACCGATTAAAACTCCGTCGCGATATATCAAATACTCTGAAACGTCTGCGCCTTCCGATGCCCCCCATGAAAGCCTGGTAGCTAGATTGAATTCTGGATAGGAATAAATAGTGTATCCGAAAATTGGAGCTTCGAGAACTTCGCTGAACAAATCTGTAGGAGGAGGAGGTGTCCCCAGGTCTAGCTGAACCCGGAATGGATAGTTTGAACCTCTTCCATTATATTGGCAATATCCGAATAACGTTAACCCGTCTGCTGAAGCGTCTGTAATAGTAGTAAATGAGAGTCCATTACGATTGAACCCGTTTGAGTCAAAATATTCATTAAGAGTCGTCGCCCTCCAGTTTACTGCCTCATGCCAAAAAACACCCAATTTGGGACCGTGCCGGTATTCTTGAGCATACCCCACAACCATTTGCCCGTTTTCCGAAACGGCTTTGGCGAGAGAGTTACTCCGTTCGTTCTCATTCGGTCCAGCTAGGCGTATGCTGCCTTTCCCCTTTTCCCACCTAAATGCGTCGTGTCCATTATATCGATCATTAGAATCTCTATTAAATCTCCCAACTAAGACAGTTCCCTCTGAATTGGCATCTTCTGGTTCACCAAAAATGCCTAGGCCTTCCATGCCGGAATCGTATGTCCATTTAAAGATCTCCTCGCCCCTCGCGGTATCCGAAAATCCCCAAATAGTCTCTCCATCCTCGGAAACGATTCGTGCTTCGCTGTGCGGAAATCCACCTAGAAAGCCTAGGCCTATCAAGCCTTCGGATTCCGACCAGCGGAATGCTTGAGTGCCTTTTGAGCTTTCAGCGTAGCCCACAACCACTGAGCCATCGGCAGATATATCGAGCGCCAAGTCATAAGGTCTAGTTGTGTCTATTCTTCCAAGCACTCGGAACCCTTCCTCCTTGGTCCAGCGAAAGGCTTGAGCCCCGTTTTCCGACCGTAAGCGGCCTGCAACTGTCTTGCCATCTTCTGAGACCGCCCAACCTTGGCTAGATTCGTATTCTCTCGCCGTACGGACTAGGGTCACGTGTCCGTATTCTTCACTCCAAATATACAAACCCTCACCGAATATGCCATTTCCGACGGCAACGCTCCCAACGGAGTTTGAGTCTAGTGGGTTGAATCTTTGGACACGACCAGATTGGTCCCTGAGAAGCTCAAAGCTCACTACCCCAGCCCGTAGCCCGCAGCTTGAGAGGATTGTTAATGTTAAAAAGAGGAGTCGGAATCTTGTGATCATCTTATTTGAGGAGAAGCTTTTGAATTTGTGTCTTAGCGACTGTCGTGCTGGCGAGAGCGCAAACGACTGCGGCTGAGGGAACAGAGTTTTTCGGAGTCGTGATGGGATGTGTTCGGGTGGTTGAGGTCTAGGGATGGGTGCGGACTGTTCGTTAACTAGGGATGAGGGCGATCTCTCCCTAGGCTTGATACGCTTCACATCGCGTATTGGGAATCTTGAGACACGGGTTCGGGTCAAAAATCGAGAAGGGACCTTGTTTGCATTTCTTTAATGCATGACCAGTACTGCCGTAGTCGCTAGTTGCAGTCGTGACTGTTTTTCCGTGGGGAGCGCCTTTCTCGCTCGAATGGGAGAAATCGCTAGGGATTTGAGAGGATTCACGAAAACGAGGTAGAACCCTAGGTTTAGATATGTCAATTATACGGACCTTGGATTCGAGACTCTAATCCTTTCCCCTAGGAAGAACTGCAAGATTTGGATCTTACTTCGTAAATTTAATACCTTCAGGCCATCCAGTATGTGCCTGTCGCTTCCTCGTGTAGTTCAAGTGATGCGCACTGGAAGCTGAGCTTATCGGTGGCGCTGTCCACGAGCGTAGTGTCCTGCGTTTCGAGAAAGTGTAGGCGTCATGGTTTTTGCTCGATGCTTAAGTGAGGCGGGCGCTTCTGGCTTCGTGTCTTTTGTCTAGGAACTTAGCTTTGGAAGAGCAGTTCGTTGTAGGTGTGCACGCCTTTCTTCTTGTAGAGGTTTTGAGCGTGCTTTTCGGCGGTGCGCTTGCTGATGCCGAGCTCTTGGGCGATTTGCGGGAGGGTGAGGCCGTCGAGCAGGAGGGCGTGGATTTCGCTTTCGCGTTTGGTGAGGGGAATTTCAGCTTTTTGAAGTGTATCGCTTTCTTGGTTACGCCAGATGACGAGTTGGCTGCTTTCGTGCAAGTAGCGCTTTTCGGGCTGGATTTTGAGGTGGGCCAAGAGTTGCTTGCGGGTGATGTGCGCTGTGTCGAATTGCAGGCGGGCTTGGCCGTGCAGGTGATAGCGATTGCGGTAGCGGGAGTCTTGGGACGCGATAGACCAGCCGAGCTGGCCTAGCAGAGCGAAGAGGGAGGTGAGTCGGCGAATGTCGAGGGCGAGGGTTTCGCTGCTGCGGAACTCCTGAAGGATTTGCTCGGCTATCTCGTTCTCGGACATGGAGGGCGGAGGATGTTGTTATTATTTGGAACCACGGATATACACGGAGAAACACGGATTGGATTTGTTTGGTGAGTATGGGGCCCCGTCATTTTGTAGGCCGGGGCGTTGACTCGGCGGTCTTGGCTCGTTGAAGCTCCTCTGACTACTTCGGATCAGTTGTATTGAGTGGGCTGTCGGAGCGGAGGGTGGCGAGGAGTTCCTTGTTGGAGGTGAGCTTCAGTTTCTCGCGGGCAGCGGAAAGCTGGCGGCTGAGGGTGTCACGGCGGATGTGGCGTGCGGTGGCTACTTCGCTGACGCTTTGGCCGGCGGCAAGGGCTTTGAGCAGCAGCAGCTCGCCGGGGCTGAGGGTGTCGAGGTGGAGCAAGCCGTAGGTCTGTTCCATGATGACGGCCACGATCTCGGCCTTGCGTTGGGCAATCTCTTTGGCGTGCATGCGGTGCAGGAAGGGGGCGACGATCTGTCCGGCAGTCTGTAGAAGTTGTCGCTCGTGCTCCGTGAAGTCGCGGTAGCGTCGATTGAGGATGAGGAGGAATTCGGTGGTAGAGGTAGTGCAGAAGGGGAAAGCCAGCTGGTAGCGGGCCTCTAGGTGGCGATAGACCTCTTGGTAGAGCGGGTTGTCGCGAAAGAAGGCGTCGCATTGGTAGTCGGAGAGCCGATAGGGATGTGGCAGCAGTCGATGCCAGCCCACATGGGTGATCACGGGATGGTGCTTCAGGTTCTCCACCAGGGAGGGAATTAGCCTGCCGATGCGGGAGCGATGGCTTTCCGTGACGTGGCTTTCCTTAAGAAAAGTGAACGCTGGGGTCCACTCGTTCCAGCAAACGCAGTCGCTGGGGATGAGTCGATTCAGGTAGAGCAAGGTGCACTCGGAGAGCTCGTCTCGATGTAACAGCAACGAGAGGTGGCGCCCGAAGTCCCGCAGCACCCTGAAATCGGATTCCCGTATTTCGTAGGACATTGGATTAAACTAGAGGAGGATTCGCCAGCGAATATGGCCGATCACGCCCCCTAATTCAATGAATTAATTCAGGAAATACGTAGTTCGTGGGGTGGGGAGCGTCCTGTCGATGATGTACCTTTTTGACACAAGATATGCTAAACTATAGACTGCCAATTTACTGGGTTTTTATAACGTTTGTTTGCTTGTTCCTTTCTGGTTGCACTCTCCGGATTAAGTCCGGTGAGCCAAAGTTATTTATAGGGATTACAAGGATTCTAGTAGATGAGCTTCAAGGTCAGGACCCGGGTGTGAGCTATGTTGGGAGTACCAATTTTGGAGTTGCTGTTGAAGACTCTAATCTTGTCGTTGGTATCAGCAAATTGAGAGAATACTCGATTGACGGTGGATCTGTGTTGGTAGCGGAAATTGAAAACGATTTAACGGCAGAAATTTTTGTGGCTGCTGCGAAAGAAGCGGGGGTTTCGGTTGTATATCTAGTTAAGTAATGAAAAAAATAATTATTCTCATATTGGTTGGCCTTGGGGGCTGTGTTTTTTATGGATGTAAGCACGGTAATGCAGTTACGTTTGCTACAAGTACCCAGCTAGGGGTGAAAGTTGGTACAAATGCTCAGTCAGTTCCTGAAATAAATATCGGATACGCTCGTCAAGAGGGAGCTAAAGTTCCCGTATACTGGGAACAGAAAGAGACAGAGGATAATTTTTCGGCTTCTCAGCCGACAACTAATGCGATTTTAAGGCAGGTGTTGTTGTCTATCGAAAATGGAGATGATGCTCAATCTCTGGACTTAATGGAGCAGGTTCTCGAGGTTGGTAAACGAGATGATGGAAAGTCGTTGGTTTTGCTGGAACAGATAAAAAAAGTACTGACTCCGTCTGCGGGTGGAGTTTTGACCGCTCAAAATAGGTCTACTGCCAAAAGCCTCATTAGCGCCGAAATGAGTAAGGCAGCCTCATTCAAGGAGTTTTACGAGGATGGGAAGTTTGCAGGAACTTTTGAGATGAGTGAGTCCGGGTATGTTATTTCTGATTCGCTTTCTGTTATGGGTACTTTTGCCGGAAGTGGGAAGGGGAAGTCAAAGGGAGGTGACGAAGGTAGTTCATCTATTAGCCAGTATTTTGTGACAGGGGCGGCAGCGCAGATCCTTGCATGGAAAGGGGGCGCAGCATCTGTTAATCCGGCTGCTGAAACCCCTTCTGAATTAAATGAGGAAAAGGTTTTTGCAGAGGGGTTTAAAGAGGGGGAACAAATTGTTACTTTAAGTAGTGAACTGTCTGGTTGGATTTATGATCAAGATAGTGATTCTGATGGGAGCATTGATATTGGTGAAAAACTTAGTGCTTTGAAAACTCTTCGAGGCCCCGACGCCAAGCCGTCTGATGCACAGTTGGGCCTTGGTGCAGGAAAGAATAACAAAGCAGAGTTGGAGATTTGGCTGCAGGGACTGGGTAGGGATATACTCGGGAAATGGAAGAAGAGAATGGAGACCTTTTAGTATGTGCTATGTAACAGTTTATATTGTCCGGTGCGTAGGGCATGTTGTTTTTGCTAGAGGTAAGGCTGAAGCCATGGGGGAGGAGTTTGACGGACCATTCGATTGTTCAAACGCCCCGATGTCCATCGAAATGCATCTTGTTGAACTCGTCGAAAATTATGACGGTATGACGAATGTTTTAGTGGAAGTGATCGACGGAAATTTTAGCGGTGACGTGTATTCGATACCGATGTCTTGTGTCGGTTTCCGTCAGCTATAATCTCCACAGCTTTAGACAGTGAAAGTTTGGTTTCTCTTTGGTAGGCTAAGATGAAGCTTGGTGACAAAGAGTCAGGCTTCGTTTTTAAGCAATGCCAGAGGCAGATTTTTCTGAATCAAAACTCAGACGTTAGTGATTGGTTGCAGAGAACATTTGTCAGGTTGGCTGGTATACTGCAGATGGTGAGTCCTGATTGCTGCACCTTCAATGTCCATAGTTAGGGATTGTTTTCTTGACCTAGGTTGTCCTGCATGGGGCGGGACCAGGCTGATAGTGTCTAGCGGGTTGTCGGTTGGATAGTCAGTGTTGAGGGGAGCGGGGCTGCAGGGGGCTCGGTGCTTTGGGCGTCACCTTCCGGACGCCGCGCTCGCGAGCTAAGTTAGGATCTGTAAAGTCGAGATGGTTTTGTCGGTAAACTTTACGCTTTCTGATTTGTATGGCTCGCTTGCTGGTTCTTGATTTGGCTTTAAGTGTATAAAGATGAGGGGATTAGCTGTTATTGGCGGTTTTTGTTCTCGTTGAGAATCGATTTGGCCCGGTTTAAGTTGTCTGATACTCATGAAAACTGTTCTTAATACCCCAAAGCTTCTCAGTTCTCTCAAATTCAGCCTGCTGTTCCTCGGCATTGTTCTAAGTGCTCAATCATTGAACGCGGACGAAGATTATTATCCGACCGATGAAACGGGCGAAACCAATCCGCTTGAGCCGGTGCCTGATTCGGGTAGCACTGCAGTACTTGTCCTTATGGGTATCGCTGCTGTCGCGGGAGCAGGCCGTTGGGCTCGTCGCTCTGCAAGAGACTAGAATCCGGATTGGACTTACTTAGCGGCGATTGTTAGGCGGGAAGTAGTAGCATCAGGAAGCATCTTCCAAGGACCGAGCTGTTTTTCGAAAGCCCTCTCGCTTCTTGGGCTCTGGAACGGTTACCGTCGCTCCTGTCCCTACGTTGTGGCTAGAGGGCGGGCAAGCTCTAGCCTTCTTTTCCAATTTCTCCATGAAGAGCCTTCGCACCCCTCGGAACTAGGTTCTGCGGTGTCGAAGCCCTGTTCGGGGCCGGGGACGCTGTGCTAAGAAAGTGTGGCATTCGAAATCAAGTTGTTGGAATTTGGAGAAACCTTTCTAATGATCTAGCTCATGGATCAGAGACGGTTGAAGTGGGCACCAATACTTTTGTTGTTGGGTGTCGCTCTTACCCAGTTCTACTTCTCCAGGACGGGTGAGCTCTCGGTTTGGAAGGGAGGGGGCTTCGGAATGTTCTCTAGCTACGATGACCCTGGAAATCGTCTGTTGAGAGTAACGCTGGTGACGGAGTCGGGAGAGCGGTTTCCTGCTGCGGTGTCGCTTCCTAGAGGACAGGATGCAAAGCTCAGAACAATGCCGTCGAGGCAGCGATTGCGGAGAGTCATGGAACAGTTCTCTACGGCGGAGTGGTTGCCGATCGACCACGATCTGAGCCGGGACGAAGAGCTCGTGCAGCGTTCGTTCTCTGCGATTTATAAAAATGTTTCATCGGGTCTTAGCGCGAAGATGGCGAAGGAGCTAGGAGTCGAGATGATCGAAGTTGAGTTGAATAGAGTTAGGTTCGACCGATCCAGAGGCACTCTGAAGTTGGTGCCCGTTATTGAAGAGACCATAAAATGGCAGGGGCAGTGAGTAGGGGATCGAGAATTGCAGAGGCCATCTCGGAGCTGTTTCGAGTCCCCCAGCAGGTGGCTAGGCCCGAAAATCAAGTTCAGCTGGTTCTCACACTGACCCTTTTCGTGCTGTTTCTGCACGCTGGGGACGGGAGCCCGGTTAATATTCCGATTAAGCTGTTGGTGATTGTCGGCTTTCTGTGGAAAGCGTGTTTGCGGGATTGGTTGTATTGGGTTTTCACCTCTATTTTCGTATTCTATGCGAACTATCTAAATTGGGACATAATTGATAATCACGATTACCTGATAATGTATTGGGTCTTCTCGATAGCGTGCCTTGCTTGGATTGGGGAATTCAATTTCGAGTGGAACGCTCGTGCGTTGATAGGCTTGGCAATGTCGCTTGCGGCTTTGAACAAATTGCTCTCTCCGCAATACATGAGCGGAGATATGTTTAGCTATCATTTGCTATTGGATCCGAGATTTCATGATCTAGCTACATTTGTGACCGGTCTCGAACTATCTGATCTGAGCCGCAATTTTGAAAGGTGGATGGCTTTCAGGGAGTCTTCGAGTCTGTCAAGGGAACTTCCGTTGAATGGTGTCGAAGAGGTTCGAGCTCTCGCTTCCTTCATGACCTGGTGGGGTCTCGTAATCGACGTTTTAGTGGGAGCGTGCTTCTTGATTCCGGCCTGCCGGGTTGTGACGAAGATAGGGAATATAGCTCTATTGATCTTTATTTTTACGACCTATCCTATTGCGAATGTTGTAGGGTTCGGGTGGATACTAGCAGTGTTGGGAGTTGCTCAGTGCGAGCCATCGCAAGAGAAAATGAGGTTTGCCTATTTGCTCTCTTTTCTCGCGGTACTTCTTTTCAAGCTCGTATGAGAGTGGATTGTTCGGAGTAACGACGTTGAGGCGACTGAGGGTTTGGTAGTTTTTTGGGGGGGACCTGCTCTTGTTTCCAAGTGTCAAGGGCAAGCTGTAAATTCAGGGTACGGTTGAGCTGGAAGCGGGCTCTTTCGCGAAGACCGTGATCGGCGATTGGATACGCAAATGCAGTGCCTGGATACCCCTCTAGTCGCTGCACTACCTCGCCTCTCAACAGGGATATCAAAACTTTGCATCAAAATAGCGAAACTGGCTGTCCAGTTAAAGGGACGCTGCAGCGATGAGCTTCTCGCTTGTCTCGATTGGACAGTGTAACGGAATGTTTGGTACGGAGATTTGAGCCCGATTCCGTTGGGGTCGCTTTCGAGCTTGAGTTGGAATTCCGATCGTTTCTTGGACTTGTTCTTTTGAGAGGATACGTCGGTCGACCTCAGTTGTTCGGAAGATGATTCGAGTTGCTCTGTTTTCGTGCTTGAATCATCACAGTTCTATGAATCAACCGAACCGAAGAAAATTTCTTGTGGGGGCAGCTGCGTTGGGTGCTGCTTCCGCGCTTCCTGCTCTCTCTGGCAAGGAGCTAGACTCTAGCCACAAGCTCGTGCATCACGTCTTTTTCTGGTTGAAGCGTCCTGACTCTCAGGAGGACTTGCAGCTGCTGCTGGAGGGGATTCGCGGCCTGGCTCGTGTTCCTTCGGTCAAGGGCCTTCATGTTGGAGTGCCGGCGAGCACGGAGAAGCGCGAGGTAGTGGACAACAGCTTCAGCGCCTCGGAAATCCTCTTTTTCGATAGCGTGGAAGGACAGGACGCCTACCAAGTCCATCCTTTGCACAAAGAGTTCGTGGAGAAGTATTCCCATCTTTGGGACAAGGTCGTGGTGTATGACGCAATCTCGGTTTAAGAAGCCTCCAATAGTGCGAGTTTTTTTTTTTGGCGGTTGGGACCTTGGTCCGGACTGCGTAGCGCCGGGGCGGGTTTGCACTGCGGTCTGCAGCGAGCGGTGTTCGGCGGAGGGGGCTGATTAGGAGTATAGAAAAGATGGATACAGAGAAAATCGGGGTTTCACTCGTTGGGCATTGCGGTTGGCCTCGGTTTTTTGGATCGGCTCTAGCGTGTGGAGTTAAGGTTGCTCGCTGACGCCGTTGTAGTTTTTTTCGGTGCATCGAAGGGTGGAATCGGAAGAAAGGCGGGTCGCTTGTTCGACGCGCAAGAGCTTTGTCTCTGTTTCTCTAGGGTAAGTGTATATAAGGTCAGTTTTGATACCACTAGATTGCCTGTCCTGTGTTTTTTGGATCTATACCATTAAGGGGAAACGCAAGGGTGGGATGCTGCGCTTCTATCATTGGGGGAATTTGACATCGATACCGCTTTGGAGTAAACTCAAGGACTGCTGCTCTGGAAAAAAGCTCTTGGCCCAACGTCGACGCCAATCAATACAACAATGAAAACTGCCATCAACTATCACCTGACTCACACGGTTTTTGCGGCCCTCGCAAGCGTACTTTTTCTAGCATCTGTAAACACCTCCCAAGCGGCCATTTTTGCTAAGTATGATGGCATTGATGGAGAGTCGAAGGACGCGTCGCACGAAAATTGGATCGACGTTCTCAGCGTTGATTGGGGAATGAACAAGCCGGGAGGGGGAGCGACGGGGCAAAGTCGCCGTCGTGGCGCCGCCGTCGTGGAAGACGTTGTGCTAACGATCGAATACGAAAAGTCCTCGCCCAAGCTCCAGGAAGCTTGCCTGCAAGGCAAGGTGATACCCAAGCTTGAGATTGAGCAGACCGCAAATTATGGCGGCAGTCGCCAGACCTACCTCAAGCACGAATTCAAGAATGTCAGGATCACCAGCTACTCGATGAGCGCTTCTGGATATGACGAGGGACCGCAGGTCGTGGTCGTCGCTTGTAGTTTTGAGGAAGTTAAGGTCACTTATACCGAGTTCGACGACGAAGGCCAACGGTTGGGAAATGTCGAATACTCTTGGAAGGTGGAAGAAGGTACGAGGTAGTCCAAGGCTCATCGGGCTTTCATCTCGACGAGTCTCGTGATTCGCTTGTCTCTCGGTTTAAAGGAGCACTGATTTGTGTTCGGGCTCGGTCGTGCTTTTGTGTAGGATTGTTGGATACGAGTAAAGGGGGGGCGAACATCAAGATTTAAGCCCTGACCCTATCTCCTCTTGCCGGCGAGTGCGGAGAAGCTCGAGGTCGTCGACATTATCATTAGCGTTTTGGAAATCCTCTTTTGCGAGAGCGTGGAAGGGCAAGACGCCTACCAAGACCATCCCTTGCTCAAGGGGTTCGTGGATAAGTATTCACATCTTTGGTACAAGGTTGTGGCCTACGACCTTGTCCGTCTAAGGTGTTTGGTAGAGAGCGGTTTTCGCCCGTTTGACGAGAAGGCGAAATTCAATAGTAGGAAGTGCCCTTGCGGCACGATTAATCCTGCTTGGTTGCGGGGCTTCACCAGTCGCTCCTCTAGCTATGCTGGACTCGTGGAGGTTGCTCTCCGCAATTTGATCAAAGGTAGAGCGAGGAATGTTGTCGCTGCACAGGGTGTTTACTTCAGTTGGGGACATCCAGATAGATGACAACTGCTCCTATGTCATCTTTCTGGCTCCCCCTTGTTTTCAATGTTCCGAGTAGAGCTAGTTTTCCTCAGACCAACCATAGGGAAATACGTCCAGTGTAATCGGTTCGGCGGCTTTATAGCTCCCGACGATGCGGACGGCCCCTTCGGGTACCGGATAGCGAAAGTAGCCGCGATCGATTGGGGAAGAAGCGTCGCTTGCGGGTCGATTGGGAAGGTTCTCTTTGCGCTCCAGCAAGCGTCCTTCGTTGCTGTAGATCGCACGTGTCCATTTCCACTCTGGCTGGTTGCTCGAACTCTGGCTAACCGGAGTGGCGTAGGTTGCGATGCTTGTCTCTCCATTTGTGTTGGCGAAGACTTGGATAATGAAGTCCTCGAGTTTGGGGCCGAGCGTTCCGTCGGGAAACCATATTTGCCCCGTTTGTCCCGACCCGGATTCGAGAGAAAAATCCCAGCCTAGTGCGCCGCCATTGGACAGGGGGATCGAATCGTCGAACTGCGCTTGCCCCATGTCTTGGCCGAGAAAGTAGAGACGTTCGTTTTCGATGCGTAAGGGAGCGGAGGTAATCGGCTCGAAGAGACGGTGAATGGTCTGGCTATCGCCAGCGGCGAGGAGTCGAGCTGGCAAAAACAAGGTGGCGAAGAAGAAGATGAGGCTGACAAGGCTGCCAAGCAGAAGCCCCGCTCCGTAGTCGACAGCGGGTGACTTCTTCAGGCTCTTCCCCGGAAGCGCGAAGTAGAGGAGCCATGGAAGGAAAAGCGCGAGAGCGGGAGCGCCGTAGCGGTAGCTAGCGGGAGCGAGGGAGTGCGTCAGGTGCAGCGCGATCCAGACCAGGAAAGGGCTGATGAAAAGTCCGAGCAAGGGTAGCCAGACGGCTTCTTTGGCGTTGGCTTGCTTCCGTTTGCTCTGCCTTGGGGGCTGAGGGGATTCTGGAGCGGGCACAGCGGCGGGTTCCGTCCATGCTTCCACGGTTTCTTCTTTTGCAGAGGGATCGATTTCGAGGATAATTTGAGCGGAAGGCAGGATTGAACCAGGGGCTAAAACGGGACCGCTCACGATTCCGTCGAGCGGGCACCTGACCTGCAAGCGTCTTTTTTGCGCATCCTGGATTTCGTAGATGGCTTGCCCGGCTCGCAAGAATTCGCCCGGAGCGGCAAGGGCCTTCTTTATCTCCATCGGATAGGATCCGCTTTGCGGCGAGCTGATGCGTTTTGTGTCCATTTTGTGAGTCACAAAAGGGGAGCCGCCCTCGGAGTTCAAGACCGAGGTCACCCTCTAGGAACGGGCCCTTAAGATAGCAACGCCTCCCATGTCGTCTTTTCTGAATGCCAATACTCCTGAAGCGTCCGGGAGTTGGCCTCGCTTGTTTTAGGCGAAGGTGCCTTGGCGGGTTTCTTCGATTATGGACCAGATGATGTCGACGCGGCCTTCTTCGATCAGGTCTAAAGGGGACTTGTTTCGGAGATTGGGATTGGTCGTGGTTAGCCAACTTGCGATGTTCTTGGGTTCGATGATCTCGCTGAGGGCCTCGATGAGTCTGACCGCCTCTGTTATCCCGCGCTTCGCACCTTTCGATACGCGACCGGTCTTTTCGAAGGTGATGAGCGTCTCACGGGAGTTGTTGCTCAGCTTGGCGAACTTTTGCTGGTTGAGCTGGACGGTCTTTCTCAGCTCCTTAAGTGTCGCCGCGTTGAGGGGCTTAGTGTCGAGTTCGCTGATCATCTTGTTTCGGTCCTTCTTCTTTGATCAACGACCCTAGCATCAGCTTGTTTGAAAGAAAAGTGGAAAATTCCACTTTTAGGTGTTGGGAATGGGAGTGAGCAATTTGATACTTTCGGAACGCAGGAGCTTGCCTGGAAAGATCACTACGTTTCGCCCGTTTGGATTACTCGTAGTTGATGGAGCAATGATGCCTTCGTATCCGAGATCGAATGCGGCCCTGCCTAAGGCTTGGGTGATGGCTTCCGCCCTGTCAAAGCGGTTCGTATTGCGCCAGTCGCAGTTTTGGATCGCGATGTTGGATAATCTCAGGCGTTGGCGAAGCTTTCCGTTGGTGAGGTCCAGGAGGTGAAAGAGTTCGGCTCGTATGTCGACAAGGGTCGACGGAAGCGAGCGATGGTCCTGAAGGCGGTTGTAGCGATTGGCTGCCAACATCTCTTGCAGGGCGGTTTCCGGTGTTGTTGAGGTGTAGAGGCAGGGGAACCTGCCTTGGGGATGCCAGCGACCAGAGACCTTGAGTGCTCCCATTCCGCTCGTTGCGTCCATTCCCGAGGAGTAGCGAGGATGAACGAATCTAAAGAGCGTTCCTTGGAACTGTTCGCTAGATCCTTTGGGGCGGCCTTGGAGGCGGCGGCAGAAAGCCTCGAATTCGGGGTGTGGACATAAGGGGCAAGAGTTAGTTTTTTTGGTGGGGCGAGGTAACAGCTCGCGTTGGTGCTTAGGAGAGTAGGTCGGGGCGTATATCAAGATTTAAGAGCTGACCTCATTTTGCTTTCCTCGTGTTTAGGTTCATCGTGCTCTATTGGATCTGTTTCTATAAGGTATCTGGGAGCGATTGATTATTATATTATTAAAAACTGAGTCGTCGGCGATATTCTGAAGGGTTTTTGCGATTTTACACTGATTATATTCGGGCATGGGGCCAATTATGATTTCAGGTATTAGGTCGCGGGAGTCCCCATCGTTGATAGGATTCGCCGCTTCCGGATCTCGTATTTTGGTTAGTTTTAGCTTTGCGACTCTCCGGATCGGATTAGCTTCATCATCGAGCATCCACTCATTTGTTATTGTGGGTTCGAAGGGGGCTACCTTATCTGTATCGTGATACGTATTGTATAGAAGTCGCCACTCTTGTTCTTCTTCGAATCCGGGGTGTTTGGTGAAGAAGGGGAGCTGGTAGAAAATGGGCTGAAGCGCGTCCATTATCTTGATCGGGTCTTTCTCTGTTGTTGGGGCATGTACATCGACGGCTGCTAGCACCTTATCTCGTTGTTCGTTTTGATCGTAGGAGACCTTGTCTAGCCGGAAGCTGTGAACCGAATGCCCCAGTAAGCCTTGCAGTACTTGTGTATTGAAAATGATTCCTACTGGATGCTCACCTCCGTAGCCCCTCCACATTGAGAGGCGTCCGTCACGCTCCTCATGGTCGCCTTTGAATTGGGAGAAACAGGAGAAAAAGGTGTTTTGCATGAAATCATTCTCCCAGCTTTCGAGATTCTCGCGTAGACCGAATTTGTCGATCGCTCTCGCGATACCACTGTTAGTCTCGAGGATTCTCCATCCATGCTCGATTTCTGAGATGTCGTTCATGTCGCGGGCATTTGAAAGCCATAGCTCTTTGTTCAGCAGAATCGAAGCAGCTACTTTGGCGTTGGTATAGTGGATGAGTTTTTCGGGAGGGAGAGGCGGATTCATTTCTCGAGGTCGGAATTTAGGCTTGAGTTTGTGTGTCTAAATGACGTACAAATCAGTCGTGAAAGCTGAAACTGAAAGGTTGGCGACTCGGATTCGTCCGGAGGATAAGCAGTTGATTGAGAAGGCTGCGGCGCTGTCGGGTATTTCGGTTTCGGCTTTCGTTAAGATGCGCCTCCGAGAGGCGGCGTTGGAGGTGATTGAGCAAGAGCGTGTTATCCAGCTTAACGCCGAGGATTCTTTGAGGTTTGCAGAGGCATTGTTGGCTCCGCCGAGGGAGCCTACGCCCGAGTTTGTTGCTGCTTGGAAGGCTTACAAAGAAAACGTGAAAGAAGCTTAGGTCGCGACTTCGATGAATTTTTCGATGTCTTTCATTGGTAGGAACATCTGTTTGTTTTCAAGTCGTTCGAAGCCCCAGCTTTTGTAGATACTCGCTACTTTGTCGTTTTTGGGATCGAGAACGAGTGCGGCAGATCCTGCTGACTTAGAGGCTTTTAGGGACTGCTCAAGGGCACTCATCATCAGCATTTTACCGACGTCAGTTCCTTTGGTGCCCACGTCTCTAGCGATTCGCCCCAGTAAGGTGACGGGAATTCGTTCGTATCTTGGCAGGCGTTTTAGGAATTTCTGGGGAAGGTCCGTTGAGGCGATACTGGCGTTTGAGAGGGTGTAGTAACCAAGAATGCTAGATGGAGCGGATTCGGTTGTGATGACAAAGCAAGTTGAGGTTTTTGCCTCTGCTTCTTTGCGGGCCCGCTTTTTGAGGTATTCGTTGAGTTCGAGCTCTTCGCAAATGAATGATTCTCGGTCGTGCCTTCTGGGATCTAAGGGCACTATAACGTACTGGGTTTCGGGCATGGTTGTGAGTTGTTTGCTCGATACAGGAGTTTGGAAAAAAGCCCCGCACTGGATTAGGGTGCGAGGCTTTGGAAGAGTTGATTTAGGCCCGCCTACTGGCAGCTCTCGCAAATTGCCTTTGTTCTCGTGTTCACTCGAAGTCGGGTGTCGTCGCGGAGCTCCTCGGTACAGGTTCCCTGAACTCTGTGAATCATTGACACGATTCGCAGATTTCAGGCTCAGCCGCGGTGGCTTTGCCGCCGACGATGCCGCGGACTTCCTTCTTCGCTCCTACCGTGGCTTTCTCGATGGTGGAGGCGCCGAGGCTGCGGAGGTAGTAGGTAGTCTTGAGGCCGTGGCGCCAAGCGGCACGGTACATGTGAGACAGGGTCTTCATGTCCGGGCTGGCGATGAAGAGGTTCACGCTCTGCGATTGGTCGATCCACTTTTGGCGGCGGGCGGCTGCCAGTACGAGCCAGCTGTAGTCGATGGAGAAGGCGGTCTTGTACTTGGCCTTGAGGTCGTCGGGGATGTTTTCGATCTCGTCGAGCTCGCCGTCGAAGTACTTGAGGTTGTCGCGCATCTCAGCGTCCCAGAGGCCGCGTTCCTTGAGGTCGCGGACGAGGTGCTGGTTGAGGATGATGAACTCGCCGGAGAGGTTGCTCTTGACGAAGAGGTTCTTGTAGCCGGGCTCGATACAGGGGGAGGTGCCGGTGATGTTCGAGATGGTCGCGGTGGGAGCGATGGCCATGACGTTGGAGTTGCGCATGCCGTGCTTGGCGATCTTCTCGCGGACGGGAGTCCAGTCCATCTTGCCGCCGCGGGGGACGTCGACTTCGGTGCCGCGTTCTTTCTCGAGCAGGTCAATGGTGTCCTGCGGGAGGAGGCCGCGATCCCACTTGGAGCCTTTGTAGCTCTGGTAGGTGCCGCGTTCGGCGGCGAGATCGGAGGAGGCTTCGATGGCGTAGTAGGCCACGGCTTCCATGATCTCGTCGTTGAACTCGACGGCTTCTTGGGAGGCGAAGGGCGTGTTGCGCTGGTAGAGGCAGTTCTGCAGTCCCATGATGCCGAGGCCGATGGGGCGGTGGCGGGAGTTGGAGAGGCGGGCCGCTTCGGTTGGGTAGAAGTTGATGTCGATGACGTTGTCGAGGGCGCGGATGGCGGTCTGGACGGTCTCGCGGAGCTTCTTGTGGTCGATCTTGCCGTCCTTGTCGAGGTGCTGGTCGAGCACGACGGAACCGAGGTTACAGACGGCGGTTTCTTCCTGGGAAGTGTTGAGGGTGATCTCGGTGCAGAGGTTGGAGCTGTGCACGACGCCGACGTGGTCCTGGGGGGAGCGCACGTTGCAGGGGTCCTTGAAGGTGATCCATGGGTGGCCGGTTTCGAAGATCATCCGGAGCATGTTTTTCCAAACTTCGATGGCGGGAACTTCCTTGGACCAGATCTCGCCCTTGGCGGCCTTGGCTTCGTACTCGATGTACTTCTTTTCGAAGGCTTCGCCGTAGAGGTCGTGCAGCTCGGGGACTTCGGAGGAGCGGAAGAAGGACCAGGACTGGCGGGCTTCCATGCGCTTCATGAAGAGGTCTGGAATCCAGTTGGCGGTGTTCATGTCGTGGCAGCGACGACGGTCGTCGCCGGTGTTCTTGCGCAGCTCGAGGAAGTCGTAGAGGTCGTTGTGCCAGGTTTCCAGGTAGGCGCAGCCGGAGCCGCGGCGCTTGCCGCCTTGGTTGACGGCGATGAGCTGGTCGTTGTGCAGCTTGAGGAAGGGGACGATGCCTTGGGACTCGCCGTTGGTGCCGCCGATGTAGGAGCCGGTACCGCGGACTGCGGTCCAGGATCCGCCGAGGCCGCCTGCCCACTTGGAGAGGTAGGCGTTGTCGGCGATGCCGCGCTGCATGATGCCTTCGATGGAGTCTTCAACGTAGTAGAGGTAGCAGCTGGAGAGCTGGCTGTGGCAGGTGCCGGAGTTGAAGAGGGTGGGAGTGGAGCTGCAGAAGCGGCGGGACTTGTAGAGACGGTAGAGGGTCTTGGCCTTTTCGTTGGAGTCTTCTTCGGCGTGGAATAGGCCCATGGCGACGCGCATCCAGAAGAACTGGGGCGTCTCGATGCGACGCTGCTTCTTCTGGGTCTTGTCGACGATGAGGTAGCGGTCGTAGAGGGTCTGGATGCCGAGGTAGTCGAACTCGAGGTCGGCGGAGGGGTCGAGGGTACGGGCTAGCTTGGCGATGTCGTACTCCTTGAGCTTGGGATTAAGGCGGCCGATCATGATGCCGTGACGGACGTACTCCTTGAACTTCTTTTGGTGGAAGCTCTTGATGGCGGCGATGCCGTCGCGGACGATGTCCCAGCCGAGGGTCTCCTCGTACATGTAGGAAAGCTTGATGCGGGCGGCGAACTTGGCGAAGTCGGCGTCTTGCTCGATGAGGGTGCGAGCGTTGAGGGTGATGGTCTTCTCGAGGTCGGCTTCGGAGATCTCGTCGAAGATGGCGCGGCGGAGCTCGGTCTCGATTTGTTCGGCGTCGAGGCAGAGGTCGAGGCCGATGGAGGCGAACTCGATGCGCTTCTTGAGGTCGATGCCGTCCCAGAAGTAGGTGGTGCCGTCGGCCTTCTTGACCACGACCATGGAGTCTTGCTCGGTGGCGTTGGCGAGCTGGAGGGCTTCTTGCTCGCGCATCTGGCGGCGCTCTTCGCGGTAGAGCACGTAGTGGGCGGCTACCTTGAAGTGGCCTTGGCGCATGAGCTCTTCCTGGACGATGTCCTGGACTTCTTCGATCTCGACGAAGGCGTGGGCGGAGGCTTGCACGCGCTCGGTGACGGCCTCGGCGACTTGGACGGCGGGGTCGGAGTTGAGCTCGAGGGAGAGGAAGGCGCGGCGGACGGCGATTTCGATCTTCTCTTGCTTCCAGGGGACGACCTTGCGGTCGCGGCGGATGAGGCGCACGTGTTTGAGTCCTGCGGTTTTGTCGGCGACGAGCTTGCGCTGACGGTTGATGAGCATCGACTTGGCGACGTCGTAGGCGTTGTTGTCTACGAGCGTGTTTTCGATGAGGTCGTAGAGTTCGCTGAGACCGACGCGGGACTCGAGTGTTTCAGGGGACTTGGATTCGAGCTTGTCGCAGACTTGGCGGGCGACGGAGCAGACCCACTCGCGGTTTTCTTCGTTGAAGACGTTGGTCTCGTTCTTGGAGAGGAGGACGTTGGCAAGGGCGTTGCCGATGGTGTCGACGATTTCGGAAAGGTTGAAGGTGGCTTCGCCCTCGTGGGTGACGACGTTGATGGCGGCGCGTTGGGTGTCGGTGTCGCCCAAGCCGGAGCGCCAGTCGAAGCCGTGGGACTTCTCGCGGGAGGCGGCTACGATTCGTTTGAGGGCGAGGTCTTCTTGGAGATTTGGATTGATCATGTTGTGGAGAAGGTTGGTTGGCGAGTGGTGGAAGGTTTTTGCCCACGAAGGGCACGAAGAGTCACGAAGTGGTTTTGGAAAATGATGGGGTGGGGAAACGGGAAAAAGGCCCTGAAGCGGGCCTTGGTGTGAGGGAGAATCGCGGCGCGAGGCCGCTTCCCACGGGGCGACTACAGGTCGTCGTCGTCGTCGTTTTCGAGGGACGAGGCCTTTTGGTACTCGGTGACGCGGCCTTCGAAGAAGTTTTGCTCCTTCTTGATGTCCATCATCTCGGCGAGCCAGGGGAGGGGGTTGGTGATGCCGGGATTGAGGGGCTTTAGGCCGCAGCCTTCGAGGCGGCGGTCGGCGATGTAGTCGATGTACTGGAGGAAATCCTTTTTGACCAAGCCGATGGAGTCGACGGGCAGGCAGTCTTCGATGAAGGCCTTCTCGAGGGCGATGCCCTCTGCCATGGTTTCGCGGAGGTTCTCGCGGAACTCTTCGGTCCAGATGTCGGAGTTCTCCTCGACGAGGTCCATGAAGAGGTTGCGCAGGAGCTCGATGTGGTTGGACTCGTCGCGCAGGGTGTAGCGGAACATCTCGCCGATGCCGCGGAACTTGTTCTGGCGGTAGAGGGAGAGGATCATGCCGAACATGCCGTAGAACTGGGTGCCTTCCATACACTGGCCGAAGAGGAAGACGTTCTTGGCGAACTTCTGCTTGTTTTCGGTGACGGTGAGGTCGATGTCGCGGCGCAAGGCGTGGGAGTGGCGGGTGACGAACTCGTTCTTGGCCACGATGGTCTCGATGTCTTCGAACATGGCCTCGCACTCGTGCGGGTTGATGCCGAGGGAGGAGATCATGTAGAGTAGGGAGTCGGCGTGCACGTTTTCCTCGTGGGCGTGGCGGCCGAGCACGAGCTTGAGCTCAGGAGCGGTGACGAGGTGGCGGATGACGTGCAGGATATTGTCACCCACGATGCCTTCGGCGGCGGAGAAGTAGCCCACACCCATCATGATGATCCAGCGCTCGACCTCAGATACCTGTCCGTCGTCCTTCCACTGCTCGATATCCTTGTTCATGATGATATCTTCCGGCTCCCAGTGGTTTGCCTTCATGGTCTTGTACAGCTCGTAGGCCCAGTTGTATTTGAGCGGGAGCAGATTGAAGGTCATGGTTTCGCGGCCGTTGATGATCTTCTTGGCCTTGAAGGCTTCTTCCGCCTTGGTCTGGTCGAGGACGAAGGAGCGGCTGCCGACGGTGTAGGTTTTGTGCATGGTTTGATTCGAGCTCTGTAGAGACAGTTTTGGCTTTGTTTAAGGTGTGTTGTGGGAGGATTCCGAATGGGGAGGGTGGGAAAGAGAACATAGCTCCTGCGCCCTGACGAGCGGGAGTTATTCCGACTTATCCACTTCGTATTAACCACAATATGGTGTGGTCCACTCTGGAAAGACCACAAGATATTGGGAGCTTTTCCGCGTCGTCAACGTGTGAATAATTTTTTTTTGGACTTGATTTACGAGGCTTTTGCCCCGCGTCGTCGGCCGGAAATCAATAAGAAATTCTAAATCAGTGACTTAGCTCCGGCGCCGATTTGTCACGTTGAGTTTACCCCGTTTTTACCGGTGTTTTTTACAAGCCGAAGACCACGGATGTAGGGATTTGTGAGGGGTGGTTTTGGGGGAAAGATGGATTGGAGGGACGAGGGGCGACGGGCTGGAGGGACGAGTGCCACCTCGTCCGTGATGTTGGGATCGGGTTGGAGGGGGATCGGTGGGCGATTGATCGGGTTGTGTTTGATTGGGTTGGCGCGGACCGGGTGGAACCCGTCCCTCCAGGGTTGCGTTTGTGGGTGGCTTGGTGGATTTTCGGTCCATGCTGTTGCCTGATAGGAATCGTCGGGCGCATATGCCGCTTTTCGATCAGGGCAAGCGGCCGCGGATCGTTTTTCTGACGGTTTGCTCGAAGGGGCGTGCTCCGGTGATGGCCAACGACTTGTTTGTGGAAGCGCTTCGCTCAGCGTGGAGGGAGGCTGATCATTGGCAGGTGGGTCGATGGCTGGTGATGCCGGACCATGTTCATTTGTTTTGCGCTCCGGGGGTGGTGGATGCTCCGCCTGTTGGAAAATGGATACGCTACTGGAAGTCGGTGGTGAGTCGTTCGCTGCGGGAGGGGAAGCTTGAGGGCTTCGCCTGGCAGCGGGATTTTTGGGATACGCAGCTGCGTAGCGGGGATTCGTATTCAGAAAAGTGGGCCTACGTGGAAATGAATCCGGTGCGGGCGGGATTGGTGGAGAGCCCGGATTGGTGGAGATGGCAGGGCGAGGAGAACGTTCTGTTATGGAAAGAGTGAACTGGAGGGACGAGTTTCACCTCGTCCGTGGTGGTGGGGGGGGGATTGGGTGATGGGATCGGGTTGACTTTAATCGGGTTGGCGCGGACGGGGTGGAACCCGTCCCTCCACTTATTACCGTCTCGTGGGGCGGTGTTCGCGGTTGGGGGCGGTGGACTCGACTTCGATCTTCTCGCGGGTGTTGGAGTTGAAGAGGCTGAGCTTGGGCTGGTCGAAGGTGCCGCCGACGGAGATTTCGAAGATGTTGGAAAAGAGGTCGAGGGGGAGATTCAGGATTGGGGTGATAACGGGCACCTTGTTGTTGCGCAGGGGGAATAGGCGGGCGGAGAAGTTGAGCGCGTCCGTCTCTATGTTATAGGTGCCGTTTGTTTTGATGCTGGCTCCGGGGCCGTCGATCTCTCCAGCAGTGAAGCGCACGATCTCCTCCTCGACGAGGAAGGGGGATTTGGCACGAGAGAACTCGAGGGTGGTGAGGTGTTTGAGAATGGGGAGGTTGAGGGCGTTTATGGTGCTGGAGAGCAGGCCGAAGAGACGGAAGGAGCCGAGGTCGGCGTCGGCGATGGAGAAGCTGCCGTCGCCGCGGAAGGAGACGGGATTGCCAACGATGCCGTTGCCGCGGAATTGGGCGTCCATTTTGCCGCCGAATCCGAGGAGGCGCTCGGGGTCCATGGCTTGGGCGGTTTCGCTGCCGTCGTTGGCGAAGTAGGTGTTGCTGGCGTTGAGGGCTTGGCCGAAGCCGACTTGGTCGAGTTGGGCGTCGACCTCCAGCCCGTCGCCGATGATGAAAGCGGTCGCCTTGACGAGCCCGTCGCCGAGTCGGGCTTCGGCTCGCGGGATGTCGATCACGTCGTCGTCGATGTGCACGAAGGCGTCGAGCGACTCGAAGGGGAAGCCGTAGAAGGTAAAAGCGGTTTCGGTCTGCAGCTCGAGGTCGATATCGTTGAGGTATTCGTCGAGGTGCCTCACGGAGGCGGAGCGGGCGGAGATGTAGGGCGGGAGGTCGTAGCAGTAGGGCTCGAGGATGGCCGCGGATTCGTCGGCAATTTCCCAGAGGATGTTGGGGGCGTTTTTGACGTCGAGGGTGGATTGGGCCTGTATCCAAATTCCAGTAAGCTTGTCTTTCTCGTCGCGCACGTCGCGATCCATGTGGAACTGGATTTCGCCGATGGCTTGTTGTCCGTCCGCGGTTGCGAGTTCCATGTCGTAGAGGTCGACGTAGTGGAAGAGCGAGAAGAGGCGAGTGCGCAGCTCGTCCACGGGCATGCCACGCAGGTCGAGGTCGCGCACGTAGCCGGTGCCGGTGACGAAGACGGTGTCGGGACGTTTGAAGGTGGCTTGGGAGTCGAGGTAGGTGAGCATGCCTTCCTCGGGGAAGGTCATGCCGTCCCACATGGCGGACCACCAGGGCTTGAACCAGCCGTTGATCATGGTGGGGTCGAAGCTACCCTCCACGAGGATGCGGCGTAGTAGGGTGTCGAGGTTGTATCCAATTTTTATGACGCCTTTTTGTTTGCCGGATTGGAGCCGGATGGCGTGCAAGTCGATTTGGGGGCCGCGCAAAGTGGCGTGGGTCGAGGCGTAGTCGATGTTTGCTCCTTGGATGGAGGTCGGTCCGGCTTGGGCGAAGGCTTCGAGGCGACTGGGCTTGAAGGCTTCGTCGAGCTGGGCGATGGCGTGCAGGTCAATTGCCTTCTCGAGGCTGGCCAGCTGGGTGATGTCTTGCTTGGCGAGTTCGAGGGCGATGGGGTTGAGGGCTTCTAGGGTCGCGGAATCGAGCTGGGCCGTGAGGTCGACGGAGCTGGTCTTGCTGGCGACCTGATGTTCGATGCGGGCGACGATCGGGCTCTGGGGAAAGGAGAACTGTACGATAGCGGAGTGAGTCTCGCTGCCGGGGTGGGCAACTGCATAGAGGGAGGGGAGGGTGATCCCTCGGAGTGTGGCGTTTGTCGCGGAGAAGTGGATACTTTCAGGGAGGATCTGTTGGGGTGGGGTGTTCTCTGGCCAATTGGCGTCTAGGTGAATTTTTTCGACTATGGTGCCCTGCGGCAGTTCCGCTTTGTGGGCGTAAACTTTGGCGTGGAGTCGGGCACCAAGGGTGTACTGGGCGCGGACCACTAGGTCGTGGACGAGGGTTTCCGGATTGATTCTGACTCGCTTGGCTCCGACATGGATGTCGGCGGACTGCTGCTTGTTGAGCACGCTGAGGTCGACTGTGCAGAAGGGTGCTTCCAAGCGTTTCAGCTCCTGCTGCAGCTCCGTGATTTTGGGGGCAAACTTGAGTACGGCTTGACTGATGGAGGGCTTGGGGGCGTCTGGGTTGGGGGGCGGCAAAGCGAGCAGGGAGTCGTCGACTTGTCCGGCGAAGGAGACTTTCAGGTTGCCGATGGCGCAGTTGGCGTAGTCGATGTTCCAGCGTTGTCCGCGGTGGG
The DNA here is from genome assembly GCF_014803405.1 of Pelagicoccus enzymogenes. Taxonomy (NCBI): domain Bacteria; kingdom Pseudomonadati; phylum Verrucomicrobiota; class Opitutia; order Puniceicoccales; family Pelagicoccaceae; genus Pelagicoccus; species Pelagicoccus enzymogenes. The sequence goes on along the minus strand of NZ_JACYFG010000006.1, from coordinate 537,648 downwards.
TGGCTTCGAAGTTGATGGAGCGGATGGCGGTGGCCGGTTCGCCACTAGGGGTGAGCATGGCGGGGATGACGAAGCGGCCGGAGGAGAGGCGGACTTCGTCGACGGCGACGCTGCCGAAGGCGAGGTGGCTGAGCTTGAGTTTCGCTACGGCGGACCTAGCGGCGACGATGGTGGAGCCGAGTTCGGGGGAGTAGAGTTCCGGCTGTTGGAATATGATGCGTCCGTTTGGCTGGAACCGCACGCCGCTCATGCGTAGGTCGATGCCTTTGTTTCGGAGTTGGGACTGAAGCTCCCGTATTATAAAGTTGGGTACTGGGATGTCGTCGAGGGTCGCGACGTAGGCTGCGAAGATGGTAGCGCTCACCAGCAGCAGCACGATAACCGAGTAGCACCATTGGAACAGGGCGCTGCAGGATTTGCAGGCGCTTCTCCAAGCGAAGCGGATCGGGCTTTTGCGCGGTTTGCTCATGCGGCCCTACTCGGTCGTTTCGCTGGGCTGGACGGGGGTAGCGGCTTCGAACTGGTTTTCGCTAGAGGGGCGGCCGGTGGATTGCCCGTCAGGCAGGGGCTTGGTGCTGAAGGGCTGTTCGGGCGCTTCTCGAGCGACGCGGTCGAAGACGATGTCGGAGAAGCTGTCGATGAATTCGGTTCCGAAGCGGAATCCTTGGTTCGTCTGGGATATTCCTCCCCAGAGCAGCGGTCCTCCGGTGGTTTCCGAGACGTAGATTTCGATCAGTTGGGTAATTGCGTTTTCGGTGTCCTCAGTCCCTACGGTGGCGACGAGCTTGTATGCCCAAGGGCGCCTGCGACCGGCGATTTCAACGGTGCGAGTGAATCCCTCTGGGTGGAAGCTGTGTACGGTGAGTTGTGAGACGACGGCTGCGAGCTTCGCTTCAGGGCTGGGTGTTTCGGCGGCGGGATCGATGGTTTGCTCGGCGATGATGGTCCTGTCTGATAGTCGTTCGATAGTGATCTTTTGGATACGTGTGCTGTCCGGGAGAGAGATGATGTTCCGGTTCTTGTAGCGCAGCGGGTCGTTGTCGATCTGCGAGAAGATGTCGTTGTAGCTGGAATACACGAAGTCTTTGCTCGCGATCTTGATGAAGCTTTCGTGGCGATCGTCGGGAGTGCGGTCGCCAATGAGCAGGGTTTCGGTGCGTAGCTCGGGCAGGGGCTCGGCTTTGCCGTACAATCGATTCGAAGTGACGGTGATCGTGTACTCTGGAACCTCCAGTCCGTAGGATTCGAGGTCAGGGGCGGAGGGGGCATCGTTGACGAAACCGTCGTCAGGGACGGCTTTTAGTTCGTCGAGCCACTGAAGGATTTCGGTGATGGCGTTGGCGTCGCCATCCATCGTTTGGATGCCTTGGTTTTCGTCGCGCACGACGAGTTCCCAGGTGCCGTCCTCGAGCTTTTGCAAGGTGAGCGGTAGCTCGTCGCGTCGCTCGATGGTGACGGTGGTGGCTGCGGTGACGTCGACTTCGAAGATACGGCGTTCGCGGAGCATGGTTTGGGAGTTGGCGAGCAGTTCGAGGAATTCGATGCGTAGCTGGAAGACGGTTGGGCGGCTTTCGCGCTTGGCGTAGCGGAACTCGGAGTCGGGCGAAATTTTCTCGCCAATTTCAAGTACTTCTCGGTCTTGGTCGGACTCGATGGCGATGCGGTAGAGCGGATTTTGCAGGCCGTAGGGAGAGAGGTCAGTGGGGTTGGAAGCGACGATGGAGTCGGCCTCGAGGCTGAGGCAGCGGTTCAGCAGCACATTGACCGCCTCGGAGTCGGCTCGGGCCCGTATGGGAGTTTCGAATACCCAGCTGTCTCCATTGCGGGCGAACCAGGCCCGCAGGTTGCGTCCGTCTTCGCGTACTTGGATGTTCCAGGAGGTTGCCTCGAAGACGGCGATGTCGAAGAGTCTGGAGGAGCGCAGGTCGTCTAGGTTTACGGAAATGGAGTCGAGCAGCGAGCGGTTGACGACGTGGACGTGGCTCTGGTCGGTGGATAGGATGTAGAGGTTGTTGCCGATCTCGGTGGGTTTGCCGATGTGAAGGGTGGAGCGCTTGTCGCCGCGCCCAATCATGATGGCGAACTGGGAGGGCTTGAGTCCGTAGTCGGGCAGGGAGACGCCAGAGTTGGAGACGATATTGGTTTCGAAGGAGGAGATGCGTTCGAGGAATCGGAGTTCGGTGAGGATACGTTGGACGGCGAATTCGTTGGCGGGCCACAGGTAGGGTTCGCGAAGCATCCAACGGTTGTTGGATTGCTGGAGAGTGATGTTTTGTCCGGTAGCGTTATTTTGGATACTGAGGTAGTCGATGCCGACCGCGAGGTCTCCTAGCACGCTGGAGCGTTGGTCTTCGTACTCGCCGCTGTCGGTGCGGTTGTCGATGTAGAAGATGTAGGTGAGCAAGCCGAGCAAGATGGCGAGCAGGGTGAGCGTAAGTTTTAAGCGCATTTGTTATGTGCTAGTTGTTCGGAACCGCGAATGGACGCCAATGGATTAGGAATTTGGATTTGTAGCTATCAGCGTACATTCTCGGTTTCAAAATTAGTTTCTGCGGGAGATGTAGACGAGGAGGCCGAGCAAGCCGAGAACGGCGGGTGGAGCGAACCAGATCAGGTAGCGGGCGAGGTGGAGCTGCTCGAGGCTGAGGTCGAGCTTTACCTTCTTGATGGGGCGCGGCGGAATGTTGAGCCGCGTGTAACGATCGACTGAATAGTTGATCGCGTTGAGGATGAGGTACAGGTTTCCGGAGGCTTGTATCCGTTGGTTGGATATAAAATTGGATGTTCCGATCACGGTGAGCTTTCCGCCGGGGAGCGATATGCCGAGGGAGGAGTCGACTTGGCGTTCGGAGATGGCGGCTATCTTGACGGGACCGGGGACGTCGATGGTCGGATCGTAGGTAGGTCGGGTGCTCTGGCGGTACTGGCGTTCTGCCCAGCTTTGGTCGGAGGTGGCGAGCAATTCGCTGACTTTGAGCGAGTCGTCGATAGGGCGGCCGGGATCTTCGCGGACGGAAGCGGCTCGGTCGGTGATGACGGGGATGCCTTGTTGGAAAAGGGAGCTGGTGAGGGCGTGCTCGGAGAAGCGGCGGATCATGAGGTCGCCTCCGTTGATGATGTAATTGGGGTCGCGCTCGATGACGAGTGTATCCTCTGAGAGGATACCCCATTCGAAGAAAAGGTCGTCCAGTCCGTGGTCGCGGCCGGGCTCGAGGAGGACAAGCACGCGTCCAGCTCTTTTGTTGAGATAGGTTTCAAGGAGCAGGCGCTCTTGTGGCAGCAGGCGGGCCTTGGGAGCGGCGATGACGATGAGCGATGCGTCTTCGGGGATGCGTTCGGCAGTGCTGAGGTCGATGGAGCGGGTCGTGAAGCTGCGGGACTTGAGTTCGTTGAAAAGAGCGGAAGCGCCGGTAGAAGCGGTGACGTTGCTGGCAGAGAATTCGCCATGGCCGGTCGTGAAGTAGAGGACGGGCTCGGAGGTTTCGACAATTTCGAGTATTGATCGCGTGAATACGTTTTCTCCGAGGAATTCTCGTAGTTCGGAGTTTTGGATTTTGTAGAGTTCGTCGATGCGGACTTGGCGTTGGCGGGTGCCGGACTTGAAGACGATGACGTTGGGGGAGTCGATGCCGAGGGAGCGGGCGCGGCTGGTTTGGGAATAGACGTTGAGGTATTCGACGGTGACGCGGTTCTTGCCTTGGTCGCGAGTGGCGTATTCGTATTCGCGAAGAAGGAGTTTTACGTCTTTGAGTATGTCGGTGAGGCCGGGCTCGTCGCTGCTTTCGGAGATCGTGACGATGGCCTCGATGGGCTGCTGGAGTTGGGCGAGGTAGGCTTTGGTTTCGGGGGAGAGGGAATAGATGTTTCCCTCCGTGAGGTCATAGCGCTGGTAGGTGCGCATGCCGATGTAGTTGACCGCTACGAGTATCAGGAAAACGAGTACGATCTGCAGGAGCGCCTGGAAGCGATCGGAGATGCGGTTGGACTGGAAAGATTCTGACACGGGATTGGGTGCTGGGAGCGCGGCTATGGATATTAGGTGGTGCCGTCGCGGTATTCGATGGCGAGTACGCTGAGAAAGAGAAAAGTGAGAGCGGCGCTGAGGTAGAGCACGATGGCGCGGGTGTCGATGATGCCAGAGGAGAAATCGCTCATGTGCTGAAGGGCGTCGGTATGGTCGGAGAACTGGCGGACCCAGAGGCTTTGTTCCCCGGTAAGGACGGAGAGGTCCTCAATATTGCTGCCGATCACGATGAAACCGAAGACCAGGGTGAAGCCGAGGATGCCGGCGACCAGTTGGCTTTTGGTGAGGGAGCTGGCGAAGATGCCGAGCGAAAGGAAGAGGGTCCCGCTGAGGAAGATGTAGGCGTAGCCGCCGATGAGCGGATAGGGGTCGATGATGGTATCGCGTTGTGCGTATGCGAAGAAGATGATGTGAAAGGAGGCGGTTATGAGCCACAGGCTACAGTAGTAGAGGTAGCTGGCGGCGAATTTGGAGAGCACGATCTCCGCAATGGTGACGGGGGTGGTGAGCAGGGTCTCGATGGTGCCGGAGCGGCGCTCTTCGGCGACGGAGCGCATGGTGAGCAGGGGCACCATGAAGAAGACGGGAATGAAGAAGATGCGGAAGAAGAGCACGCTGGGCGTCTCGTCCTGCGGGTCGGAGGTGTAGATGCGCAGCATCCATTGGAAGAGGAATCCCATCACGAGGAGAAAGAGGAAGCCGGCGATGTAGGTGCTGGGACTGATGAGCAGCCGCCAGACTTCGTTGCGCAGAAGTGTCAGGAAGTGGCGCATTATTTGGGTTCCGGTTTCGGGGTTTCGGGGGATGGAGGCTGGGCGGGCTCGTTGGGAATTGGAGTGGCAGGTGTTTGATTGGCTTGGGGCTGATCGGGCTGTTGCGGAGCGGGTGGAACCGGTCCCTCAAGGAGATTGGAGTCGACTTCTTCCCAGGAGCGGCGGGTGGCCGCGAGGAAGACGTCCTCCAGCGGGGCCATCTTGCTGCGGAGGGAGCGGGTGCGCAGGTGGGGGTGCGCGGCGAGGGTTTTGAAGAGGCGCTCGCCGTAGTCGCGTTTGCCCTTGATTTGGATTTCCGCGGTGGCGTAGCCGTCTTCGCCGCGCTCGGAGATGCGCTCGACTTGCAGCTCGGATGCGATGGTGGCGAGGGCGGTTTCCAGTTCCTTGGTGGTGCCGGCGATTTCCACTTCGTAGGTGGTGTGGTCGATGAAGGTGTCGCGGAGCTGGGCGGGGGAGCCTTGGCCTACGATCTTGCCGTGGTTGATGATGATGATCTGGTCGCAGGTCATCTCGATCTCGGGCAGGATGTGGGAGGAGATGATGACGGTCATGCGTCCGCGCAAGGAGGCGATAAGGTCGCGGATGAGGATGACTTGGTGGGGGTCGAGTCCGATCGTGGGCTCGTCCATGATGATGACGTCGGGGTTGGCCAGGATGGCATCGGCGATGCCTACGCGCTGGCGGAAGCCTTTGGAGAGCTTGCCGATGATGCGGTCTTGGGCCCGAGTGAGGTCGCAGCTTTCGAGTGCTTGCTCGATGGCCCGGCGGCGCTTGCCGAAGGGGATCTCCTTCACCTTGGCTCGGTACTTGAGGTACTCGCGCACCCGCAGGTCGAGTGGAAGCGGGTTGTTTTCCGGCATGTAGCCGATGCGCCGCTTGATGAAATGGGGGTCGGCGGCGACGGATACGCCGCAGATTTTGGCGACTCCGGAGGTGGCTCGGTTAAAGCCGGTGAGGATGCGCATGGTGGTGGACTTGCCGGCTCCGTTGGGGCCGAGAAATCCGACGATTTGCCCTTTTTCAACTTTGAAGCTGATGCCGTCGACGGCGTCGATCTTGCCGAAGCGCTTGTGCAGTTGCTCGACTTCGATGGTGTGCTTTGGAGTGGTCAATTCTATGGGCTGGTTCGTGGTGCTACGAAGAGGGACATTGAAAGACGGGGTTTTCTCCCGTCGCAATATCAATGATGCGCTTTTTGCCTGCTTAAGGCTTCTGCGTGAGGGAGTTGAGGGCGGGCTCGGCTTGGACGGCGGCTTGCAAACTTTTCTTCCGGACTGGAATGGAGGATAGGTGTCGCAGCGTTTTTAGGATTTGAATAAAAGCGCAGGAAGGCTGTGATGGAGCAAATGGAAAGCCCCATCGTCATGTCTGTAATCGGTCCGGATCGCCCGGGCTTGGTGGAACTGATCGCTTCGACCGTGAAGGCGGCCGGAGGCAACTGGCTCGAGAGCCGCATGTGCAATCTGGGCGGCCAGTTCGCCGGCATCTTGCGGGTCCGGGCGGCGGAAGGGCGTCGCGACGAGCTGCTGGCGGCAGTGTCCGCCTTGGAGGCGAAGGGATTGAGCTTGGTGATCAAGGATGCCGATGCTCCTGCGGGGGGCGCTTGCCATGAGGTGGCGATCGTGGAGATCGTGGGCAACGATCGTCCGGGCATCGTCAGCCAGATTTCCACGGCTTTCGCCAAGCGTGGCGTGAATGTGGAGGAGCTGAGCACCGAGTGCCGCAGCGCTCCGATGACGGGCGAAGCCCTTTTCGAGGCCAAGGCTCGAGTTTGTATCCCCGAGGACTGTGACGTGGCGGACTTGCGAAACGATTTAGAGCTTATAGCGGCGGACCTAATGGTCGATGTGAGCTTTGGATCCGATTGAAAGGAAGGAATGCAGCTATGAGAAATTTGGGAGTTTGGAGAACTTTTAGGCTATTGGCAGGGCTGTTGGCCATCGGTGGAGCGGCCTTGCTGACGGCGGAGGAGCAGCCGGACTGGGAGCTGAACGTGATGGAAAGCAAGCTAGCCATGTTCGAAGCCCCGCAGCTGCACCCTAAGGAAGACGCGTGGTTGTTCACCTGCCGCATGCGCGTAAAATCCCTCAACCTGATTCCGCATATCTCGAAAATCGAGTTCAAGGGGGTGGACGCGGAGGAGGAAGTTGTCTGGGAAAAGAGCCATACGATTCGCCGCAAGGATTTCGAAGCGGCCTACGGAGGGGGGCGCAGCCAGTTCGTGAGGGTGTTCATCCGTGACGTGCCCGCCAACGTGAAAGAGGTCCAGCTCCACTACGGATCTGAGGAAGAAGCGTCCGAGTAGGCGCCCTCGGTTTTTCAGGTTTGTGGGCATAAACTTGTAGGACTTAGAGATTTAACGGTGTTTGCTCCTTTGTAGCCTTGTGTTCTGCGAGGCTGGCCTCGTTTTATTGAGGTCCTTGTCCCTCCCGTACCTCCCTCTGCCCTCCCTGTTTTAATCGATGGATCTCCATGCCCTAGACCTGTCTCTGATCGCATTGTACCTGGCGGCGGTCCTGGCGTTCGGGGTGGTGATGCGCCGCAAGGCGAGGGTGAGCCTGGAGTCCTATTTCTTAGGGAGCCGCAAGGTGCCCTGGTACCTGCTGGGGATTTCCAACGCGTCCTCCATGTTCGATATCGCGGGCACCATGTGGTTGGTCTCGGTGGTCTTCATCTACGGGGCGAAAGGGGCGTGGTTGCCGTGGCTGTGGCCGACCTACAACCAGGTTTTCCTGATGGTCTATCTCTCGCAATGGGTGCGTCGCTCGGGCGCCTTGACGGGGGCGGACTGGATGACGACCCGTTTCAAGAACGCGGTGGGCCTGGAGATGGCTCGTATGGTCCTGGTGGTTTTCGCCCTGCTCAGCGTCGTGAGCTTCTCGGCTTACGCCTTCAAGGGCTTGGCGGGCTTCGCCTCGATTTTCTTGCCGGATACCTTGGAGCCCACGACCTATGCCTTTTTGTTGATAAGCATTTCCCTGCTTTACGCGACCTTGGGAGGGATTCGCAGCGTGATCTTCACCGATATCGTCCAGTTTGCCCTGCTCATCGCTATCTCGGTGGTGATCGGCTACTACGCGATGGTATTCACCTCGGCGGAATCGATCGCGGCGGTCACGCCGGAAGGGTGGGGCAGCGTTTGGTTCGGGCGGGAGTTGGACTTGGACTGGAGCGGCCTGCTGCCGCAGCTCAACGACATTATCCAGCTGCAAGGTTACGAGCTGTTCTTCCCGTTTTTCATGATGATGATGTTCAAGGGTGTGCTGGTGAGCGTAGCGGGGCCGGCCCCGAACTTCGACATGCAGCGATTGCTGGCGACCCGCAACCCGAGGGAAGCGGCCTTGATGAGCAGCTTGGTATCGCTGGCATTGTTTCCCCGCTGGATTCTCGTGACGGGAATCGTGGTGCTCGGTCTGGTTTACTACTCGAGCGACCTGAGGCTGCAGGACCCGGCCTTCGACTACGAACTGGTATTGCCGCACGTGGTGAGCGAGTTTGTGCCTATCGGCCTCAAGGGCTTGATCATCGTCGGCTTCTTGGCGGCCTTCATGTCCACTTTCGACTCCACGATCAACGCGGGAGCGGCCTACCTCGTAAACGACGTCTATAAGCGCTACTTGCGTCCGAACCAGTCGCCCGAGAGCTACGTGAAGCTCTGCTACCTCGCCTCCATCCTCGTGGTGGCTCTGGGAGTGGGCATCAGCATCTTCATGGACAGCATCAACGATATCATGGGCTGGATCGTAGGCGGCCTGTGGGGCGGCTATGCGGCGCCCAACATCTTGAAGTGGCATTGGTGGCGTTTCAACGGAGTGGGCTATTTTTGTGGCATGCTAGGCGGGATCGCGAGCTCGGTGAGCTTGCCGGAGCTCTTTCCGCAGTATTCCTTCATCCAGCTGTTTCCGGCAGTGTTCCTGATCTCCCTCGTTGCTGCGGTGGTCGGAAGCTTGTGCTCTCGTCACGAGGATATGGATACGCTTTGCTCCTTCTACCGTAAAGTGCACCCTTGGGGGCTTTGGGGCCCCGTCATCGAGGAGGTGCGCAATAGGAAGCCGGAGATCGAAGCCAACAAGGATTGGCCGCGGCACATCTTCAACATCGTGGTGGGCATCGTCTGGCACTTCATGTTGGTGATCACCCCGCTGTTCCTGGTGATACGGGAATTCAAGTCGATGTGGATCTGCGTGGGGATCTTCCTGTTCACCAGCTGCGTGCTGAAGCGCAGCTGGCTTGATCCCTTGAACCGGGAAAAAGACCCAAGCTGAGTGGGGCTTTCATTCGAACCGCGGCCGTTCAGGAAGGGGCGCGGTTGAGAGACGATAAAATTGCGAGGATTCTTGAAGGGTCCCATGGCAGGCTGGGGTTTGGCTGGCTGCCCCGCGTGGTCGCGAACTTCCCCGTTCGCTCCGCAGGAACGCTTCCACTCTTGTTTGCGAATTTCCGTGCTGGTACTCGCCCGTCTCAGCCCGCGTTTTTTCAGTAGTAGTTTGTTCAAGTAGCTTCGCAATTTAGAGCAGCAGCGTACAGGGGCGCTATCTTTACAGGGGTGATGATACGCGGCCAAGCGAACGCAATTTGCGCGAGCTTGGCCGTTCCTTTTCGATTTTCTCCCGCTTGTGTCGGAGGGCGCTAAGAAACGGCTATAAATTTAGCGTTTGGGAGAATTAGAACAGGTTATATGAGATATAGCCTCAGCTAAGATCTGCAACTATCACATTTGCTCATATCTAGATTGAATTGATTTCATGAATCTTATGGGCAAGGTTGCTCCCATGCGTGTATTCGTTCCCTCTGAAACCTCCGAATCGGAAAAGCGCGTCGCTCTCATTCCAGAATCTGTAAAGCGTCTCGTAGGCCTTGGTCTCGAGATCGTGGTGGAATCGGGAGCTGGCGCGGCCAGCTACTATCTCGACGATGACTACACTGCTGCGGGCGCTCGGATCTCGAGCGATCGGGCGGGTGAAATCGCGGCTGCCGACATGGTTTTGCGTTTGAGCAAGCCGAGTATGGAAGAAGCGACGGCCCAGAAAAGCGGGTCTTGGTCGGTCGGATTTCTAGATCCTTTCAATGAAGGCGAGTTGATCGGCAAGCTTGCCGAGAGCGGCGTGACGGCGGTCAGCATGGAGATGATCCCGCGCACGACTCTGGCCCAGAAGATGGACGGCCTGAGCTCGCAGGCGAACCTTGCCGGCTACTTTGCCGTCTTGAAGGCTGCGGAGCGGCTCAATCGGATTCTGCCGATGATGATGACGCCGGCCGGCACGATATCTCCGGCTCGGGTGTTTGTCATTGGTGTGGGAGTCGCTGGTTTGCAGGCGATCGCTACCGCCAAGCGTCTTGGGGCGCGAGTAGACGCCTTCGACACGCGTCCGGTGGTCGAAGAGCAGGTCAAGTCGCTCGGGGCCAAGTTCGTGAAGATCGATCTCGGCGAAGTGGGCCAGACCGATCAGGGTTATGCCAAGGAGCTGACCGAGGAGCAGAAGGAAATGCAAAAGGCGGGCATGGCCAAGGTTTGCGCCCAGTCCGATATCGTAATCACTACGGCGAAGCTTTTCGGTCGCAAGGCTCCCATGATTGTCGACGAGCGCATGCTCAGCGGCATGAAGCACGGTAGCGTGGTAGTGGACCTCGCCGTGGAGTCGGGTGGAAACGTGGAAGGCTCCAAGCTGGACGAGGAAGTGGTAACTTCCAATGGCGTTCGCATCCTTGGGATTGGCAAGCTCGAGTGCGGGGTCGCTGCCCATGCGAGCCAGATGTATTCGGCAAACCTATACAACTTCATCGAGCATTTCTGGGATGCTGAGTCGAAGACGATCAAGAGCGATCTCTCCGACGAAATCCTGAAAGGCTGCGTCATTACGCAGGGCGGTTCCATCGTCCACGAGCGATTCGCCAAATAACCTCAAATCGGCAATAAGCAAAAACTGGATACACTATGGATCTTGTACTACTATTTTTCATATTCGTGCTCGCGGCCTTTCTCGGCTTGGAGCTGATCAGCAAGGTGCCTTCGCAGTTGCACACGCCGTTGATGTCGGGATCGAACGCGATCTCGGGAATCACGGTGGTGGGCGCATTGCTCGCGATCCGTTCGGAAGCGGAAGGAACGATCGGCATGATCTTGGGAGTGGCCGCTCTCGTCTTCGCCACGGTGAACGTGGTTGGGGGGTATGCGGTTACCGATCGCATGCTGCAGATGTTCAAGAAGAAGGGGAAGTAAGCTGTCATGGATGCGAACGATCTTATTAATTTGGCGTACGTTGCGGCGGCTACGCTCTTCGTATTTGGTATCAAGATGCTGGGTTCGGCCGATACGGCCCGCCGCGGCAATATGGTTTCCGGTCTGGGCATGTTGCTTGCCGTGGTGGTGACGCTGCTGGCGGACGGCTTGGACTACACCTGGATAATCGGCGGTTTGGTGGTCGGTAGCGCGATCGGTCTCGCCGCGGCTCGCATGGTCAAGATGACGGCGATGCCGGAGCTGGTGGCTCTCTTCAATGGCTTCGGCGGTTTGGCGAGTTTGCTGGTCGCTTGGGCGGAGTTTGAAAAGGTGCGCGAAATTGGTTGGGTGGCTTACGAACTCGAGATGCAGGCCAACACTGTTTTCAGCGGTTTCGTTATTTACGCGGCGATGCTGATCGGTGGGGTAACCTTTACTGGTTCCTTGTTCGCTTACGGAAAGCTGTCTGGGAAACTGAGTGGAAGCGCTATGGTTTTCGCTGGGCAAAAGGCTCTCAATATCCTGCTGTTGATCGCGATTCTCGCGGTGGGCGCGGTATTCACTTGGAGCACGGATTTGGAACTTGCCTACAAGCTCTTCCTCACAGGTATCGCTCTCGCTCTCCTTTTCGGAATTATGGGAGTAATGCCGATCGGTGGCGGCGACATGCCGGTGGTGATTTCCTTGCTCAACAGTTTGTCGGGGGTCGCGGCTTCGGCGGCGGGCTTTGTGATCTACAATAACGTATTGATCGTAGCCGGCTGTTTGGTGGGAGCCAGTGGTTTGATCCTTACGGTCATCATGTGTAAGGCCATGAACCGTTCGCTCGGCAACGTGCTCTTCAGCGGCTTCGGCGCGGCGAGCGGTGGTGGAGGCGACGACGACGATCGCGAACCGAAGGCCATCAGCGTGGAAGACGCATTCTACGTGCTAGAAGCGGCGAGTTCCGTTGTATTCATACCTGGATACGGTATGGCGGTTGCTCAAGCTCAGCACGTGGTGAAAGAGCTTGCCGAGTTGCTGGAAGAGAACGGTTGCGAGGCGAACTTCGCGATTCACCCAGTGGCGGGGCGCATGCCGGGCCACATGAACGTCTTGCTTGCTGAAGCGGACGTGGAGTACGAGAAGCTGCTGGAAATGGACACGGTTAATCCCATGATGCCGACCGTTGACGTCGCCATCGTAATCGGGGCCAACGACGTGGTCAATCCGGCTGCCGCCAACGATCCAGAGAGTCCGATCTACGGAATGCCGATCATCGAAGCGCACAACGCGAAGACGGTCTTCGTGCTCAAGCGCGGCCAAGGCAAGGGCTTCTCCGGTTTGGTGAACAAGCTCTTCCTTATGGAGAACACCTGTATGATTTACGGCGACGCGAAGGCGACGATTTCCTCGCTCGTCAATGAGCTGAAGGGATCCTGATCAAGCGATTTACATTCAAAGCGAAAGGACAGGCGGAGATGCCTGTCCTTTTTTTGTGAATACGCTATTGCAAGGAGATCTTTGGGCTCCACTTGAGCCAATCTTCGTCTAGCTCGGTATGCAGCTCGAATTCTAAATTCTCGGGGGCGAGTTCGGCCAGCTCTCCCTTGTTTTCCGGAGTGGCGAACATGATTCCTCCCGCCAGCACGGATTGCAGGGAGTCGGTTTGGATTTTTGCGCCCAGCAGACCGACGCTCATGGCGATGCCGCTCGCGTTCCAAAAAACGCTGTCGGTTCGTACCAGCTTGTCGTAGGGAGAGTTGACGAGAATCTTGACTCGAATCGCTGTCGCGTCAGCGGCAAGCTCGGTTTCCAGCACTTCTCCCACTTTGTATTGGCGGTATAGGACTGGGGAGCCTGGCTTGAGGGATCCGAGTTGGGAGACGCTTAAGTAGTAGTGGTAGCCGAGTTCGCTGCCCTTGAGCGGGGGACGTTTCTCGGCGGTAAATTGCTTCTGTAAAGGTCCCACTCCAGGCTGCACTTGAATGGTCGGGCCGCTAATAAGCGTTCCGAGTCCGCGGATGCCTTCGATGCCGATTTCTGGCCTCAGTATCCAGAATTTGGAGCTCTCTCTTGCGAGCCCTTTGGCAGATTTTTGAAGCTTAACGGTGGCCTCGACATGTTCGAGGTCGGCGCTGAGTCGCACGGACTCCACCAGCCCCACCTTGACCCCTTTGTGCTGCAGCACGGTTTTGCCCGCTTCGATCCCTTCTCCGTTCTCGAACAGGATGGTGATCTGTGGCCCTTGCTGCGACACTTCCTTCACGATCATGTAGCCGCCCACCAGCAAGGCGACCAGGGGCACGATCCAAACGAGGAGCGAGTTTGGGTTGGGAGTAGGGTTATGTTGTGAGCTTTCTTGAGCTTGATTCATGGTCTTGAGTCGTTCGGGAAACGTTCGACAGCGATGATGGTCAGAATAACCGCTGCGGCGAAGAGGGGAGCGGCGGGCCCGGGCGCGATAGTGGCCAGACTGCCGAATTCCACGAGTCCGGCGAGGGCTCCGATGAGGAAGATGTCTAGCATCGACCAACGGCCGATGAAATCGATGACGCGATACCATTTAGCTGGAAAGGCGCCCGAGGCGTTTGGGGGCCTCAGGGTAAGGAGCCAGGCAAGTCCGCCAACCTTTCCGAAGGGAACGAGGATCGAGGCGATGAATACGATGGCGGCGATTCCCCACAGTCCATGACTCGCAAGGTCTGCTACGCCTGAGATCAAGGTGCTGCTTCGGCTTCCGTGCGCCGTGGATACGGTCATGATAGGAAGCACATTCGCAGGGATCAGCAGGAGCGTAGCGGCGATAAGGTAGGCGATTGAAGATCTGGCGTTTTTGCGGTGCGTCGCTTGCGGCAGCTTGATTTGCTGCAGCAGGTAGGTGAGCAGCAAGGCGGCCGCGAGAAGGAAATAGAACCCGGGGGAAAGCTTCGCTTCCGCCAAGTCGCCCAGCTTTATGAAAGCGACCAGTATCGACAAGCAGAACACCTCCGGCATGGCCCACGCTTTGGCGAAGGATAGAAGGGTGCCAGCCTGGCTTTCGCACTTAGCCGCACTACCGTTTGCGGTCAGGGGCAGGAGAAGGAACATGAGGCTCGGAATCGCTACCGTTAAAACGTCGACGCAGAGCCCAAGCAGCCACTGACCCTCTTCGCGGAAAGTCTGGCCGATCGATAGGAGATTGTTCGAAACGCTGATGCCTAGCTTTTCGACGGTGGCGAGGGGAAAGTATAGGGCGAAGGCCCAGCAGATGAGGGCTCCAATAGAGAGGGGCAGCGCAGAGGATGGTCTTGGTCTTAGCACGGATGAATAGGCGTACCCGAGCTTTCGGGGGGAGGTTGCGAAGCTCTTTGTTTCGAGGTGGTAGAGAATGCTTCGCTTTCGGCGCCCGGAGGCAATTGCAATCCGCGTGAAACTTCCAAGGTGGGCAAAAAAATAAAACAAACGTTTGAAACCAATGTTTGGAAGGGCGCGTATACATCTGCAAAAGGAGGTGTCCGATGGGAGGAGCTTCCGACTTCAGTAACCAAGATTAGAAAGAGGAATACAAAGATGAGGAACCATAACTCAAAGAACAGTAACGGCTTAACGAAGACGCTTCGCTTGGCTGCCCTTACGGGGATGTTTTTCGCTATGGTTGGAAGCAGCTTCGCGGGACCGAGCGTTAAGGATTCGAAAGTGAATCAGGAAGTAACGATTTGGGTCGACGACATCCATGCAATCGGCGACTTCGATGCGGAAGACATTCGCGAGGATCTCTTGCGAGAAGCGTTCGCAGACGCAGCTCGCCGCGAAAAGTGGCTGGGCGACTACGAGTTTGAATACAACGGAGCAGCCCGGGAAGCGGGTCAGTCGGGAATAGAATTGAAAGTCATCGACTGGCGTCGCGGGGCTGCGGGAATGTACCAGTTCACAGTTGCCGCCAATTATTGGAATGCCGACGGGGAAAAGACTGCCCTGGGGACTTTTCACGGTATGCGAAGCAGCATCGCAGTCTTCAACGGTTGGGATGTGGGCAAGCAGTTCGCCGGCAGCGCCGAGGACGCGTTTCGTGACGCTCTTCGCAAGCTCAAGAAGAAAACGATAGAATCTTAGGCGATCGGGATGGGAGGATTCCCGGATTGCCGAACGAGAGCGGAACGCGCGTAGCGTTCCGCTTTTTTTCATTCATGCCGGAGTGGGGTTCCTCTAGGACTGCGAGCTCGCTGTGTTTTCCTTTTGGATACGATCAAGGTACTTTCGTTTGGCGAGGCGCCATGCGACGACGAAGAAAGCGGTTAGCGGGATCGCGAGGATCATGCCGAGGATTCCGTCAAGGGCGGTGCCCCAGAAGAAAATTGCGATGATGATGACCATGGGGTGCAAGCCGGTCGTCTTTCCCATGATACGCGGGGTGAGAAGATATCCTTCGATGACTTGCACGACGGCGAATACGACCGTAGCGAGAATCAACAGGTTGAGGCCGCCACCGTCTTTTTGGAAATAGGCGAGCGGCAGAGCGATGCTTAGGCCGATAATGCTGCCGAGGTAAGGAATCACGTTCAGGAATCCGATGGTCAGCCCGAGGATGATGGCAAATTTCAGGCCGACGATGAGAAATCCGATTGCCAATAAAACTCCCATGATGAAGGCGATGACGATTTGCCCTCGAAAAAAGGATACGACGCTTCCAATGAATTCGTTGATGAGGAAGATGATGTCCTCTCGCCAGTCCTCGCGAACGAAGGAGAGCTGGCTGCGCAAGTCGTTGCCAAGATTGCGGCGGCTCTCCAGCATGAAGAAGAGGTAGACGGGAATGATGGCGAGTCCGGTCCCGATGGCGATGGTACGGCTTGCGAAACCGACGATGTTGTTGAGGGCTGGCTCGGAGCGTTGCAGGAGAGTGGTGATGCCGTTTGAAACGGAATCTTGGATACGGGCTAAATTCTCTTCGCCCAGGCGCGTGGAGATGAAGTCGACCACCTTGGGATAGGTCTCGGCCAGGCTCTTGCTGATGCGTCCCACGATGTCAGGAAGGTATTCGATGAAGAGGAGGATCTGGTCGACGAGGACGGGGATGACCAGGACCAGAATTCCAGAGAGGGCAAGGGCTGCCACGATAAAGAGGGTGATGATGGACCAGGTGCGATTGAATCGAGCTCGCGTCTGCAGAAACTCCACCACGGGCCGAAAGATGAGGGCGAGAATTCCGGCGGCGGCGAGCGGCCAGAGCACGCCGTAGAAGGTTTGCACGAAGGTGCGGAGCAGGTTGAAGACTCCGAGCAGGAAAAAGGCGATGACGGTGAGGCTAAGCATCGCCGCGGCCACGCCAATCAGGCGCCACTGGTTCGTGGTGAATCGTTTTTGTGGGGAGTCGTTGTCGGGCATAGGCTATGGGTGGGATGAGAGTTGAATTCTTTTTAGGGGAAGTTCCGAGCTTAGCCGAAGAGTTTTTTTAGCGAGTCGAGGTCGGCTTGGGTGGGGCGGTCGGGCTTTGCTGTGTTTCGTTGCGGTTTAGGGGTGGCGCTTGGGCCTGGGGAAGGGGAAGGCCGATCGGGGGAAGTCGTTGCGGAGATTGGGCTTTGTTCGGAACCTGCCTGGGCAAAGGCTTGGTCGAGTTTTTTGGGAGAAATGGGGTGAGCGGTGCCGAGGTGTTGGGCGAAGAGGGAGATGGCGAACTC
Source organism: Pelagicoccus enzymogenes (assembly GCF_014803405.1). NCBI lineage: Bacteria > Pseudomonadati > Verrucomicrobiota > Opitutia > Puniceicoccales > Pelagicoccaceae > Pelagicoccus > Pelagicoccus enzymogenes. Next base: position 520,992 of record NZ_JACYFG010000006.1, on the reverse strand, counting down.
CTCTATCATCCAGCGGAGGGTGGTAATTTGGTTTTGGTTCTTGGCCTGTGTATTCGCGGCCGAGGTCGTTCCTACTTGGGCGAGGCGGCGGCGGTAGTGATCGAGTTGGTTTTGGCGTTGGCTGTCGCGGGCGGGGTTCTGGGCAGCGGTTTTGGCTCGGTGAGCGATGGCCTCGAGGTAAACGGGGATGCGGGGAAGGATGTGATGGGGCGTGTGGCGCAGGAAGTCTGGGGGGAGAATGCGGTCGATGTCGTGAGTGTAGCTTTTTGCGATGAGGGGTTGGACGATCAGCGTTTGGCGCCTCTCGAGGATGAGTTTCAGCTGGTCTACCACTTTGTAGAGGATGCCTTTCGATTTTTCGTAGGCTTTTTCGCGGGCGGCGTGCAGGGAGTCTGGATCGAGTGTATCGAGGTCGTGGGTACGAAGGGTTTGGCGGATGTGTTCGTAGACGTCTTCTTTCAGCTGATGGATGGGGCGGAAGGCGACTCCGGCGGGCCCTACGCGTTGAACGTCTTTGAGGTCGGTTTGGATCCAGGCAAGCTCGCGTCGTAGCTCGTGCTCCAGAAGGGCAGATATGCCATTGGCGTTGGCTGCTTTTGCGTCGCTCTCGGATCGGAAGAGGGAGAGGTGGATGGACAGCTGCGAAGCGGATGATGAGGCACGGAGGGCGGGATATGCGTAAAGGGGGATGCCGTTGGGAGCGCCGATTTGGATACGATTGCTGGTTGACCGCGGAGCGGCCGATCCACCTCTAAGATCGGAAATGGAGCTGATTTCGCGTTCGTATTTTTCGCGGGCTTTTTTCCAAAGGCCGCTCGTGTCGTTGGCCTTGGTGGTGCTGAGCTCTGCTTGCTTGGCTTCAAGCTTTTGGTGCAGGGTTTGGGCGTCGCGGGCTTCGGCGATGGTCTTGCCTTTCTTGTCGTGAACCTCGATGCGGGCCCGTAGGTGGTCGGGAATGGCAGCTTCGTCCCAGTCGCTAGCGTAGGTTTCGATTGAATACGTTCGCTGAAGATAGTCGCGCAGAGACGCAACAAGGGTGTCGCCGGTGGGGCGAATGTCTGCGGCGATTTTTTTCGCGGTCTCGGCCAAGGGGATGAGGCGTTGGCGGATGTCTTTGGGGAGCGCTTTGAGGAGGGCGTGGATTTTGGGCTCAAGGTGGCCGGGGATGAGCCAGTCGAGCAGGGCGTTGTTGACGGACTTGGCTTTGCCGTAGGGGAGCTTGAGGGTGACGCCGTCCTTGGCGTGGCCGTGCTTGTATTGGTATTCGATGGGCAGGGCTGAGTTGCCGAGCTCCACGGTTTCCGGGAAGAGGGAGAGGTCGATGGCGGCTTCCTCGGAGGCGGTGAGGTCGCCCTCGGTCATGAGGAGGCAAGACTCTCCTGCATTGGAATCGCGACCAAGGTCGCTCCTACTTGTTTTCAGGAAGCGATTTAGGTCGTGGATGGAGGCGACGTTTTTTAGGCGCTTCTGGTAGAAGGTGAAGGCGGCTTCTTCGACGCCCATCCAATGGGCGACGGAGATAACTGTCTGGGCGTTTTGGATACGGGATATAAGGCGTCGGTTTTGCTCGAGGAAGGTCCAGTTGGCGGGGGCGGGATAGTCTTCGTTGAGGAGGGCTTCGCGGATGAAGATTTCTGTCGCTTTGTCAGCGTCGACTTTGAGATAGCTGACTTGCTTGTTTTGGATTTCCAGTCCGTGGATGCGGATGGACTCGCGGGCGACGACGCGTCCTTGGTCGGGAATAAATTCGGGGTCGCTGTAGCTATGGCTGAGGATATGGCGGCCGACGTCGAGAATCCATCGGGGATCGATGGAGGCCACGGTGCGGGCGTAGAGTCGGTTGGTTTCGACGATCTCGGCGGAGAGAATCCATTCGGGGCTTTTCCGATTCTTTTTGCCGGTTTCGGTGCCGGGGTCTTTGCGTTTGCCGGTTTTCTTGTCTCGAGGCTGTCGGATGAAGAGGGAGGATCCCGGGAAAACGAGTGGTTTGCGGTTGGCGGAGCAGCGGTAGAGGTTGGTTTCCTCGCGGCGCCCCACGTTGGCGAGCAGGCCGGTAAGGAGGCAGGAGTGGATGGCGTGGTAGAGGGCGCTGTCGCGTTCGAGGCCTGAGCTGGGAGGGGTTGCCGCCCGCGGAGCGGCCGGCCCACCTTTGGGCAAGGAGCGTTCGAGTTGGTGGTAGATGTCGCGCCACTCGCGGATGCGCAGGTAGTTGAGAAAGTTCTGTTTGCAGAACTTTCGTAGGCGCGACTGGGAGAGTTTTTCGAAGTTGTCGTGCAGCGTTTCCCAGATGTTTAACAGGGCGAGGAAGTCGGATTGCTTGTGCTCGAACTGGGCGTGGGCTTGGCGAGCGGCGGCTTCTTTGTCCATGGGGCGCTCGCGTGGGTCTTGGATAGAGAGGGCTGCGGCGATGACGAGGACCTCGTGGGTGACCCCGTGCCTGTCGGCTTCCAGCAGCATGCGGCCGACGGTGGGATCGGCGGGGAGACGGGAGAGTTTGCGCCCGAGAGGGGTGAGGGAGAAGGGGGCGCTGCTTGACGCGGACCGGGTGGAACCGGTCCCTCCACTTGCTTTCAAGGCGCCGAGTTCTTGCAGGAGTTGGTAGCCGGCGGTGATGGCGGCAGGGCTGGGGGGATCGATGAAAGGGAAGGTTTCGACGTTACCGAGTTGGGATGCGGTCATGCGAAGGATGACGTCGGCTAGGTTCGAACGTTGGATTTCGGGGACGGAGTAGATGGGGCGAGAAATGTAGTCTTTTTCTGAATACAGGCGAATACAAATTCCGTCGGCGACGCGTCCGCAACGGCCGGAGCGCTGGTTGGCGGAGGATTGCGATACTTTGGTGATGGGAAGGCGTTTGGTGCGGCCGCGTGGGTTGTAGCGGGAGATGCGGGCGAGGCCGGTGTCGATGACGAAACGGATTCCGGGGATGGTGAGGGACGTTTCGGCAATGTTGGTGGCGAGGATCAGCTTTCGCTTGGGGGACGATTGGAATATGCGTTGCTGGTCGGCGTTGGAGAGACGTCCGAAGCAGGGGATGATTTCCATGTGCCTCCGGAAGCGGGATTCCAAGAGGTCCATCGCGTCGCGAATATCCTTTTCGGTAGGGAGGAAGGCAAGGATGTCTCCGTGTCCGAATTCGTCTTGTATCCGTTTAGCGGATTCAGCGATTCCTTCGATGTAGGTGAAGTCGCCTGAGTCTTCCAGTAGCTCGTCGAGCGGGGCGTAGATGATGTCGACTGGGTAGACGCGGCCGGAAACTTCGATAATGGGGGCGTTGTCGAAAGCGGCGGAAAACTTCTCGGTGTCGATGGTTGCCGAGGTGATGATGATCTTGAGGTCGGGCCGGCGGGAGCGGAGCTGGTTGAGATGTCCGAGCAGGAAGTCGATGTTGAGGGAGCGTTCGTGGGCCTCGTCGATGATGACTGCCTCGTAGTCGCGCATGAGCGGGTCGCCGTGGATTTCGGTGAGCAGCATGCCGTCGGTCATGAACTTGACGCGAGTTTGCTTGGAGGTCTGGTCGGTGAAGCGGATCTTGGCTCCGACCTCTTTGCCGAAGTCGACCTGAAGCTCTTCGGCGACGCGTTTGGCGACGGAGAGAGCGGCGACGCGGCGGGGTTGGGTGCAAGCGATGCGGCCTTTTAGGCCTAGGCCGGCGTCGAGGCACATTTTGGGGATTTGGGTCGTTTTGCCGGATCCCGTTTCGCCGGTCAGAACGATGGTTTGGTGTGCTTGGATCGCGGATACTATCTCGTCCCTCCGCTGGGAAATAGGGAGTTCCGGCGGGTATTGGATGGAGGAGAAAGGATGAGGTTGCTTGTCTTTATGCACCACCGAGGACGTGGATTGGCGCTGATGGAGGAAATCAGCGGAGGGTTACTTTTCGACGGATGGCAGCTCCTCTGGGTAGCTCTTTGAAGCGAATAGGGGAGACGGTTCCACAGGCGAAAGCAATAGTGTTTTGAATTCTGGATACGGGTGGTTATCTGCTTCGATGAAATAGGTATGCGGACGGGTTAGGTCAGACTGGAAGTAGCGTTTGGCTGCCCGGCGAATTGCGATTGCGTCAAGAGTTCTTCCTGGAAGTTCTATCAGAATGATCGTCGTCTGGTCGTTTGCCGCAGCGAGCGTGAGAAGTCGCTGGGCATCGGGTAGATCGTCATGGTCGCGAACGGTAAGCAGCAGGGTCGCGGGTGGAAGCAGGAGCTCGGTGAGCTCTTGCTCTTGCCCGTCGATGGAAGTTATGGGAGTTGCGGAAAGGGAAGCGTTGAAGCTTAGCAGGGAGAGAACTAGCGGTAGAATGCGCATCGCGGTTGCCGCTTACTTGGTGCCTTGGTAGTCGAAGCCGAGTGAGGCGATCTTTTCGCGGATGGCGGCTTCGTCGAGGGTCTCGGTTTCGACGGTGGCGGTGGCGCTGTTTTTGTCGACCGACTTTACCTGGATGCCGGGGAGGCTGGCCAGTCCGTTGCGCACGGAGCCTTCGCAGTGGCTGCAGTTCATGCCTTGGATGGAGAGGGTGTGAGTGCTCATGTTTACAGAATTCTGGTTCGCGGCGGATTCGCAAGAGCTGTCGGCGCAGCAACTTGGCTGTGCGGCGGCAGGCGTGAGTTTTTGTTTCAGATGGGGAAAGACGAGCAATAAGAGCAGGACGGCTCCGCCGAGGTGTTTCCACCAGGCAAGGTCCATCTCGTGCGACATGGCGTGGGTGCCGAGGGTCCCGGTATCGAGGAAAAAGTGGTAGATGGCGGCGGCGATCCAAGTTGTGAGCACGACTCCGATCACGTAGATCAGAGTGCTGCGGCCGCCGAGCACTTTGCGCATGGTGGTGATGGTGGCGATGTTGGTGGCGGGGCCGGCGATGAGAAGGACGAGGGCGGCGCTGATGGGGAGTCCGCTGTGCACGAGCGCGAGCGCGAGTGGAATGGAGCCGGTGGAGCAAATGTAGAACGGGACGGAGATGAGGGTGGCTAGCAGGATGGCGGAAAGGGCGCCTCCGGGGATGTTGGCGAGCAGGTCGGCGGGGGCGAGGGCGCTGATGATGCCGGCGAGGATGAAGCCGATGATGAGAGCGGAGGCGAGGTCGCCCGGCATGGTGTAGAAGCCGTAGCGGAGGGATTCCTTGAGGGATCGGGATTCTGGTTCTGGGGCCCCGGAGCTAGCGGGCGCTACCTTTGAAGGTTTGGCTTTGTCGAGCAAGTCGGTTGTGAGGCCGACGAGGATGCCGGAGACGAAGGCGACGACGATCTTGTAGAGGGCGAACACGGGGCCGAGCATGCCGTAGGTGGCGAGGAAGGAGTCGACTCCGGTTTGGGGGGTGGATGTGAGGAAGGACACGGTGGCCCCGCGGCTGGCGCCTTTCGAGTGGAGGCTCATGGTTACGGGGATGACCCCGCAGGAGCACAGAGGCATGGGAACGCCTACGACGCTGCCCCAGACAACGGAGCCGATGGTACGCTTGCCCATGAGCCGGCCGACCCATGCTTGGCTGAGAAAACGGTGCAGCAGCACGGATATGGCGAGTCCAAGCAGGAGGTAGACTCCCATCTCTGCGATCATGGCCCAAGTATGCGCGGCGACTTTGTTTAGAATTTCCATAGGATCCTTTCAATCGGGCTCTACGAACGGGAAGAGGCTTTGGCGAAATGTTTTTTGCGGGAATTGGGATGGTATTTGCCGGCCGAAGGGCTAGAGGGTGGGTGGGTGAAACTTGGGGAAAGAGCGTTTGCGGTGGGCACTCCCTTCCAGCCAGGCCGGCGGCCTGTGCACTACGGATGGGTCATTGCGGTAGTGGGGACCTTGGGAATGGTGGCGAGCGTGCCGGGCCAGACTATCGGCGTGAACGTCTTCAACGAGAAGCTGATTGAAGCCTTGGGGCTGAGTCGCTTGAGCGTGAGCACGGCTTATTTCGTGGGCACTGCGGCCAGTGGCTTCCTGTTGCCCTTTGCGGGAAGTTTGTTCGATCGTTTGGGCGCTCGTCGCATGATCGTGGGCGCGAGCGTCTCTCTCGCCTTATCCCTGCTTTACATGAGCGTGGTGGACCGCGTTGCGGCGGGAATCGAGGGACTGTCTGTAGGCTCGGGCTTATCCGCTGCGATCCGTATGGGGGCTTTGGTGCTCGGCTTTTTTTTCCTGCGCTTCTTCGGCCAAGGCTTGGTGATGATGACCTCGCGCAACATGGTGGGGAAGTGGTGGGTCGCCCATCGCGGAAAGATTTTTTCGGTTGGCGGCATCGCGGTGACGGTTTGCTTCTCCTTGGCTCCGAAGCTTTTCAACGAAATGATCGAGAGCTTTGGCTGGCGAGAGTCCTGGCGCTTGATGGCCTTAGCCCTGGCTCCCGGTTTTTGCTTGGTGGCTTGGCTGCTGTATCGCGACAACCCTGCCGAGTGCAAGCTAGAGGCGGATGCGGCCAAGCCGTTGGATGCAGGTCGAGCGGATGACCCGGAATTCAAGCTCGTGCGCGAGTTCACGCGGGCGGAGGCGCTGCGCAGCTTTTCCTTTTGGGCCTTCAGCTTGGTTTTCGCTCTGCAGGCCTGCTATTTTACTGGATATGCGTTTCACGTGATCGACGTGGCGGCGGACTTGGGACGGGGCGCGAGCGGGATGCTCGACCTGTTTGTACCAATAGCGATCCTGAACGCTGCGGTGAGCTTGGTGGTTGGCTGGATGAGCGATCGCTGCCGATTGAAGTACTTGCTCGCGTTTATGGCGCTCGGCAATGCGTTGGCGGCATTTGCCTTGGTGGGGATGCAAGGCGTCGCTTTGTCCGTGGGACTGGTCGTAGGGTTTGGTGTGAGCGGTGGCTGTTTCGGAGCGATTAGCGGAGTGTTCATGCCACGCTTTTTCGGCTTGAAGCACCTTGGAGCCATCAGCGGTTTTTTCGCGTCGATCATTGTGATCGGGAGCGCGGTGGGGCCCTTGGCCTTTAGCCTGGCTCGGGGGATGGCGGGGAGCTACGCGGTCGCGCACGGGGCGGCGGCTCTGCTGGCGCTGGGCTTGGTGGCGACTTCCTTTTGGGCTGACAACCCGCAGCGAAAGTTAGCTCGCTGATGCGCGCTCGCGCGGAGTGAGACGGGACCTATCGCGGCGCAAGGCCGCTTCCCACGGCTAGGCGCGTTCGGCGCCTCTATTGATCAAGTAGACCGGCAGGCGGGCGCGGGCGATGAGCCCTTTGGGGAAGGTCGGTGTGAGGTCGAGCTGGCCGCCTTTGAGGGCGAGCTTGGTGCGGATGCGGAAGAGGCCGATCTTGTTGAGCGGGGTGGAAATGGATACGAGATTGTTTTCCAAGCCGACGCCGTCGTCCTCGACCTGCAGCACCCAGTCGTCTTCGTCGCGGAAGAGGGCGATGATGCATTCGGTGGCGCGGGCGTGCTTGACGACGTTGGTGAGCAGCTCCTTGAGAATCTCGAAGAGCAGGTCGCGCTCGCGCTCGCTCTCGATGGCTCCGTCGTTGTCGACGCTGAGGGTTACGGCCAGGTCGTGCCCGTTCTGGGTGATGTCGATCAGCCGCTTTGCGGCCCCGATAAAGCCGTCGTTTTGCGGGCTGGGCTCGGTGTAGTTGGAAACGGTCTCGGTTGAAAAGTCGAAAGGGAAGGCGTCCTCGATGGGTTCGCCTTTTTGTTTGTTGATGGACTTGAGCACCTGCTGGAGGGCGTGGGACTTGTCGATGCCGAGCGTTTGGTCCTCCGTAACTGGCTCCGCACCCGGGGCTGACGTTTCAGGTGACGGGACGCTTGCCAGCGGTGGCAGTCCTGTCTTTCGAGGGGGAGATTGCGGTTTATCTTGGGAGGCTGGGAGCGGTTTTTCCTTCGCGGATTGTGGAGGTCCGTCCTCTTTTTCGGGAGGAGGCGAGGAGTCTCCCTTTGTCGTTTCGCTGGTTTTGGGAGGAATTTGGGGAGGGGCTGCGGCTGGAAGCGGCTCGGCGGGCAGGGCCGGGACTGCGCTTTGCTTCGCTCCTTGCTCTTGGGCCTTTAGGGTTTGCGCGAGGGATTCGAGCTCCTTGCTGGCGGTCGCGATGGCCTCGTCTCGCAGGGCGAGGGCTTTGCGGATGGCTTCGTTGGCAGCTTCGATTTTTGACTGGATGTCTTCGGATGAAGCCTGTTCGCGCTTGATAAGGCCGGCGAGAGTGGGGTGGGTTCTTGGTCCTCCTGGCCGATAGATGGCTGAAACGTGAAGGGAGGGGCCTGCTTCGCCGTTGCGGGAAAGGCGGAATTTTGCGTCGAAATCACCTTGGCTCTCGATGGAAAGGTCGAAGAGGCGTTTCAGCCTGTCTTGATCGGGTGGATACGCGATTTCGAGTAGATCGTCGAGAAAGGGAAGGGGGGTAGACGCTTCGACTTCGATCGCTTGGTAGGCTTGTTTGCTGAGGGTGATGCGGCCCGTTTCGATGTCTAGGCTCCAGGTTCCCATTTCGCCGACTTCGAGGGCGAAGCTCAGTTCCTGCTTCAGGCGTTGTCGTTCGATGCGGTCTCGCTTTTGACCTAGGATGTTGGATACTAGGTTGGAAACGAGGGTGGGGGAAAGGTCTTCGAGGCGGCAGTTGCCGTCGACTCCGGAGGGCATCTGGAACTCCCGAGAGTTAAGGAGTCGGTGCGAGGTGAGCGCGACGATGGCGAGCTCGGGGTCGTGCTGCCTCACCAATTCGATGGCGGCTTGGTGGTTTTGGAAGTCGTCGAGACGAATGAACGCCAAGTCGAAGCCGCACACCTGCATGAGCTGGAGGGCGTCGTCGAGATTGACGCAGCGCTGGATCTTGTATTCGCCCAAGCCGGAACGCTTGAGGTCGGCGCGGAGGGCGGCAGCATCGTCTTCGTCCCGGCAGATGGAGAGAAGGAACAGCGTTTCCGAGGAGGAGGAAGCCTCGGGACTTATGGGATCGCTCAACTGATCTGGATGCTGGCTTTGGATTTGCGGCATTAAATTACGCTGCTTCCTCGGCTTGGAGCTGAGGGGTGATGCGTCGGACGTGTGTGCCTAGTGGGGGAGATTTTGGTGTCTAGAGTGGATAGGTTGAGAGGTGGTTAGCGGTCGTATTTTCGAGCGCGAAGCTCGGATTTGCTGTGGATCAAGGTTAATGCAGGAAGCGACCGGGGAGTCGCGAATGTCAAGTGGCGAGCATTTCCCTATTTCTAGAGGGAAACGGTAAAGTTATTCACAAGTTGTTTACAGCCCCGAGGTCAACAATCTTCTGCTAAAACAGTGCACTTTTTGGCGCATTGAGGTCGCTGTGTATCCATCTTTTTGGGGCGTGCTTGGCAGTCTCGTTTTGTGCGATTTTCAGGATAGGTGGGGCGCGCTTGGAAATCCGCTAGGAATCGTGACTCTTTTGAGCTCCATCGGATTGACTAATGAGGCGGGTAAGACTTAGTTCTGCTACTCTCGGAAATGCCCCAAGATACAGTTAACCCCATCCCTGCTCGCGAAGAGTTGATTCGCGACGCAGTCATACGTCTGGCGGGAAATTCGCAAGACGGCATCCAGTCAATTGGAGGATTCCTAGCCCGGCTCGCGGGGAGGAGTGCTCAGGAAGTCATGACCTACATGACGATTCCGGCGACGATCTCGGGAGGGCCGTCGATCTTTCAAGTTCGCATGGGCACCGGTGAGGTGCTATCGGCGGGGGACGAGGCGGACTTCTTGCTAGCTTTCTACCAGCACAGCTACGACAACCATATCGGCTTTCTGAAAGAGGGAGGAGTGTTGCTTTACGACTCTGACCACGTGAAGCCGGAGGACAGCGAACATCGATTCGTGCTAGTAGGCGTGCCGATTTCGGCTCTCACGGTGGAAGCCCTCGGCGGATCCAGTCGCGAGAAGGGGAAGAACCTCTTCGCGCTCGGGCTGCTGGCTCGCATCTTCAAGCTGGACGTGGCCAAGCTGCGAGCGATTTTCAAGGAGCGATTCGGGGGCAAGTCGGAGGATGTCTTGCGCAACGTGAATTTAGCTTTCGATGCGGGCTTTTCGTATCCGATAGACAATGTCCTGGATCGCTACTTTTCCTTCCAGGCCGAAGAGCAGGGCGATGGTCCGCAGCAGGTGACGATGGACGGAAACACGGCGTTGACGCTCGGCTTGATTGCGGGAGGCGTGCGGCATGGAGCCGGGTATCCCATCACGCCATGGTCGACTATCATGGAGATGCTGCGCCAGCAGCTCCCCCAGTACGGTGGCGTATTCGTGCAAGCCGAAGACGAGCTAGCGGCGGTTTCCATGGCTATCGGATTTTCCTACGCCGGGCGCTTGGCGGTGACGGGCAGTTCGGGGCCGGGCATATCCTTGAAGATGGAAGCTCTCGGGTGGGCGACCATGGCGGAGATCCCGCTGGTGGTCGTGAATATTCAGCGGGGCGGTCCCAGCACGGGCTTGCCGACCAACGTGGAGCAGAGCGACCTCTTGCAAGCGATCCACGGGAGTCACGGAGACTGTCCCCGCGTGGTACTGGCTGCGGAGAATGTGGAGGACTGTTTCTACATTGCCCGAGAGGCTTGCGAGCTCGCCCGCAAGTACAGCGTTCCTGTATTCGTTTTGTCTGACATGTCTCTCGCCTCTCGTATCGAAGCTTTCGACGAGCCAGATTTGGATACGTTGATGGTAGAGCCTACTTTGGATACGGAAGACCGGCCGGAGAATTTCAAGCCCTACGACCTGGAACGAATCACCCGCCACGCTCCTCCGGGCTCATGGGTGGAGGGCGGCGTCTTCCCTCAAGTGACGGGGTTGGAGCACGACGAGTCCGGCCACCCCTCCGCGAATCCGCAGATGCATGCGAAGATGATGAAGAAGCGTCGGGCTAAGATTCAGCAAATCGCGGCGGAGCTGCCTGCGTCTCAAGTTTTTGGAGACACGGAAGGCGAAGTTCTGGTCGTTGGCTGGGGGTCGACGTGGGGGCCGATTCGTGAAACGGTTATCCGCGAGCGGGATCGGGGCCGCAAGATTGGGCATTTGCAAATTCGTTACATCAATCCGCTTCCCAACGACCTGGAAGGCATCTTCGCCCGATTCGACAAGGTACTGGTTGTCGAGATGAACGACGAAGGGCTTTATGGATACGGCCAGCTCGCTATGCTGCTGCGGGCTCGCTACTGCAACCCAGCCATACGCAGCTTGAACAAGACCGACGGGCTTACCTTCAAGATCAAGGAGATCATGCAAGGCATCGAGGCGATCAGCCCGTTTCCAACCGCAACCCTCTAACGGACGACCCCTTTTGATATGAGTACAGCTAGCCCCACCCCTCCCAAGGCCGAACGCGGCGTCCTGACAAAGAAAGGGCTGCAAGCGGACCACCCCACTTGGTGTCCCGGCTGCGGAGACTTCGCAGTCTTGGCGGCCTATTACAAGACGCTGGAGAAGCTCGACTTGCCGCAGCAAAACATCGTGACCTTGGCTGGCATCGGCTGCTCCTCGCGTTTCCCCTATTTCGTGAACACGCATGGCGGGCACTTCATTCATGGACGGTCCTTGCCCTTCGCCTCTGGGGTAAGCCTGGGGCGTGACGACTTGCATGTTTTCGTGTTTGGCGGCGACGGGGACGGTTTCTCGATCGGCGGTAACCACCTCGATCACGCGGGACGCAAGAACTTCCGCATGACCTACGTGATCATGGACAACTTCGTTTACGGGCTGACCAAGAAGCAGACTTCGCCTACCTCTCCGCAGGGCTTTAAGTCGAAGACGGACCCTTGGGGGGTATTCGACCGGCCTACCAATCCCATGCGAAAGCTCCTTTCCAGCGGCGCGACTTTCGTAGCCCGCACCCATGCGACCCAGATCAAGCACATGATGGAAATGTACGAGCGAGCAGCCAAGCACGACGGCTTTTCCGTGATTGAGGTGCTCAGCGAGTGCGTGGAGTTCAACAAGGGCGCCTTCGACGCGGGCAATCCGCGCAAGGGCGGAGCCTTTGAAATCATAGACGAGGCGGTCCATGACGTCACCGACATGGCCGCGGCCTTGGCCCTCGCCGAAGAGCCGTGGCCCGGCAAGTTTGGCGTGTACTACCAGTCTGTGGAGCCGACCAAGAACAAGCTCGAGAGCGATCTCGTGCAGGCGACGCGCGAAAAGGTGGGTCACCGTTCGGACAAGGAGCTGCTAAGCAAAACCTTCGCCAGCATGAGGTAGCTTAGGGAGGAAGGCTCGTTATCGGTCGGATCTCTTGCGGGATCCGCCACCTCGCTTGCGATCGTCCGCTCGAGGGAAGCGGTTTCCAAAAAAAACGAAAAGGGCGCCCGAACTTACGTTCGAGCGCCTTTTGTAGTTAACCAACCAACTAAGAGTCTAAAGTCTTTCTTCGATCGCGGTGGCGATCGGCGGCTTTTTGCCTGTGCCTTATTATTCGGCGCAAACCTGCGATCTCCTAATGCCTAATGCGCAGGTTTTTTCCGAATTACCCAGTTTTTGACACTTGGCGCTTCCCAAAACGAAGTAGGCCGGTCCTCCCGGACCGGCCACTAACATCAACTATAGGAAAATAGGAACTAATTGCTTCCAAATTGGGTCGCTGAAAGCCTTGCTAACAGCTTTTTTACATGGCTTGGACAATCAAGAAAAGGGGCAATTGGGACAAGCTTTTTTGGCCCCCGCCCGTCTCTACGGGAAGCCCTTAGGATGATGCCTCGAATCAATAAAATCTCCGCGTTGACAAACCGTGCGGCTCCGCCGTCTCATGGCGTCAGCGTGATGAGGGACTGGTTGAGGGGAATGAAGCGGAAGGGGAAGCTGGCGGGACTGGTGGGGCTCGCCGGACTGATGCTGGTCGAAAGCCGTGCTCAAGAGTCCGATGAAGAGGATCCTATGGGCGCTGCCGCTGAGGCAGCCTTGGCTCGAGTCGCCCAAGATGCGGAAAAGCGGGGAGTGAACGAAAGGGGACCGACTCCGGGGACTCGCTTGCGTCGCCGGTCCCAGTTGGGAGCCATCGACCCCATCTACCGTCATGGGGTCGCGTACTTCGACGAGTGGACGATCAGGGCCGGGGCCTTGAAGCTGCGCGTTCCGGCTTACCATGGATGGGAAGGGGTTAAGCCGTCCTCCGACTTCTACTATGCCCAAGCGCGAGCGGGAATTCCGGGCGAGCTGTTGGTTTTGCCGATTGCCAACCAGGATTTCGTGCGCGCCACGCGTTCGAAGTACGTGAACAACTTCGGTCTCATTTGGGTTCCTCAAGAGCACGCCTTCACGTCGATGACCGAGGAATCCTTCGAGCCCGTGAAAGAGGCAGTCAAGCAACGCATTGTCGACGCCCGCCGACAGGAGCTCGACCGCGATGACTTTTGGGAGTTCGAGGACTATATCGCCTTCAAGAAGGGGAACGACGAGAGCGTAAAGGAGTTCCAGAATGGCTATTGGTTCCGGGCCATCGACGAGGCTGACATGGTCACTTACTTCGCGGTCTCGGAATTTGTTTTCCAGACGCGGCGAGAGGAGATTCGCCAGCCCATGATCCAAACCATGACTTACGCCTTGGTGCGTGGCAAACTGTTGCGGATCGATTTCAAGCGGCTTTACCTTTCCGACGAAGATGCCGTGCAGCTGATAAGCTTCACCCGCCAGTTCGTCTCCGATATGCGGGCGGTCAACGGCTTGAGCGAGCGGAAAATACGCTAGATTGTATCGAGGCCTTGGATACTGGGTTTTATTATTGGGTTGCAAGCGAGGGCGCAGCTCGCCACGGGTATGGAAGATGAGCCTGAATCGATACGAGCAACTGTTGTACGACTACATCGAGTCCTTGCCGGAGGAGCGTCGTTACTGGCTGGAACGAGTGGTCGAGGTTGCGGAAACGAACCGTCGCCGGGAGGCCGCCGCCTTGGCCCTCAATGGCGAGCTTTGGGATTACTTCGAGGAGCGTTCCCGTCACGAGCCGGAGTTTGCGGACGTGGTGGGAGCTGGAGCGGGGAAGGTCAGCATGCTCAACCTCTCTGAGTACCTCCTGCGGATTTGGACGGCGGGCAAAGCGAAAAAGCGGTCTTAGCGACTGTCCAATGATTCCAACTCCTTCGGGGGCTCGGGCGCTTCGGCTCGAAACCTCGTCTTCTCGTTTGCTTCGCCATCTTCGCTTCGTTGCGTCGATTTACCCTCTGGGTCTACCTTAAATCGAATGCCGAAATTTTGAGCTCGGATTTGCCTATCGCTCGCTCGAAAGCGCATGGTTCGACGGTCTCATAGGGGCTTGCCAAGCCGGCCGTTCTCCGAGCGTGCCCTTAGGTACTTTTATAAATATCCTGGTAAAGTTGAGATTGGAGGAAGCTAGCGTTTGTGGGGGGCCGCGTTTGCGCGCATAGTTCTCGTCACTCTGACCATCTTGTATCTTATTTATCTGAAAAATGCGCTCCGCTACCCCTGAGCAAAACCTTGACCTACTCTACGAGGATTGGATTCGTTTCGACGCGAACGGCCGGCTGGAATCGTGTTCCGACCTCTTGCGAGAGCGTTGGACGACGATCGGTTTGATGGGCAGCGCCCGCCAAGCCAGCGACTTCTTCAAGCTCACAGCGGACAACAGCGAAGGTTTTTTCAACGCTTGGATCCTTGCGGTACGTGGATCTGCGAGTTTTTTAAACGTAAGGCTGAGAGGCTTCGACTTGGCGGAGCGTTCGACGGTTTTCATGCCGGAGATTGCGGCTAATGGAGCGGTCGGCTCAGTTGTTGTCGGCTCGCTGCGCGTTTTCGAGAGCGGGCCGGATACGGCTGAGGCGGAAAAGTCGCTCTCCAAGCTGTCGGAGATGCGAGACCTCTTTCAGGACATCGCGCATGCGAACCGAGAGCTGGAGAAGGCTCTCGAGCGGGCGAGGGAAGAGGTCGAGTACGGCAAGGCGGAGAGCCGGGCCAAAAGCGATTTCCTAGCCAACATGTCGCACGAGATTCGCACGCCCATGAACGCGGTGATCGGTTTTTGCGACTTGTTGTCCAGCACTTCCTTGACGAAGGAGCAGCTCGAGTACGTGGAAGCGATCAACCACAGCGGGAAGCTGCTCATCGATCTCATTGGGCAGGTACTGGATTATTCCAAGATCGATTCGGGACACCTTCATTTGGATTGCCAGGAGATCGAGCTGGGAGCCCTTTTCATGGAGGTGCAAGCGATCTTGGGAGCCAAGGCTCGAAACAAGGCCATCGACTTTGAGGTCGACCTCCGGCGGATCGGATCCGAGATCCTCCTCGGTGACTCAACTCGAGTTAAGCAGGTGTTGATCAACCTCTTGAGCAATGCATACAAGTTTACACGGCGAGGACGAATCGCCCTGACAGCCTCCACTGCGGAGAGCGAGTACGATGGGCACGTTTGTCTAAGGGTCCGGGTGGAGGACACGGGCATAGGGATTGCCCCCGAGAGGATCCGATCGCTTTTTTGCCCTTTCGCACAAGCCCACACGCGCGAGGAGAACGACTACGAAGGCACGGGGCTTGGCCTCGCCATTTGCAAGCGCCTGTGCGAAGCCATGAAGGGAGATGTTTGGATCGAAAGAACTGAGCTTGATAAGGGGAGCGTATTTGCCTTAGAAATACACCTTCCACGCAAGGAACCCGATGTTCGCCCCTTGAACGCGAGAAAGGTGTCCGAAGAAAATCGCACTATGAAAACTTCTGAAAAGTCCGCTGCAAAAGAGAGGAAGCGAAACGCTCCTCTCCGGCTTTTGGTTGTAGACGACAATCCCAACAATCTGCTTATCACTTCTAAACTGTCGCAGCATCTTGGATACAATGCTGAAACCGTGACGAACGGGGTGGACGCGCTCAAGAAGATGAAGAGCGGGGACTTCCACATTGTACTGATGGACGTGCGCATGGCTCCTATCAACGGGATGGAGACGACGCGCATGATTCGCGAAGGCGAAGCGGGCGACCGGAGTTCGGGCGCTTACATCATTGCGGTTACGGCCCATGCTTTGCAGGGGGACAAGGAGCGTTGCATTCAGTCCGGAATGAACGACTACCTTTCCAAGCCCTTGACCCTCGAGCGTTTGGAAGAGAGCCTGAACCGGGCTCGCTCGGAGCTATCTCTCGATTGACATTCGAGGCGGAGCTACGCAAGAGAGCTGCATGAATTTGCTTAGCAGCAAGGAAAAGTCAGAGCTTCGTGGTTACGCCCAGCGTTTGAAGCCCGCGGTTCACGTGGGCAAAAACGGTTTGGCGGCGGCGGTGGTCGCGGAGCTACGCAAGGCTTTTGAACGCGAGGAGCTCATCAAGATCGCCTTCAAGGCGGAACGAGCGGAAATCGAGAATTTGTGCGCGGAGGTGGAGCGACTCACCGAGAGCCAGTGTGTGGGTGGAGTTGGCAAGAAGCGTAGCTTTTATCGCAAAATGCCGGAAGTGGCGGAAGTTGACGCGTAGGGGGTTCTCTGTACCGCTTGGCGGGCGAACTTCAGGAGTGCGCTAGCTGTCGGATCTTTTTGTGTACCATTGACTTGGGGAGCATGCCAACGGCGATGCCAGCTATGTTTTCAGACTTAGCGAAGGCCGAGCCTAGTCGAAGGAGGTAAATTCGTTAATAATTCCTTCACTGGCTTTGACGCCATTTGCTTACTCGCTATTGCTTTTGTTCATGAATTTATTGCTCGCTGGTCTCGAAACGATTGATGCCTCTTCGCAGTCCCTTGCCTGCCAATGCGTTACGCGTTGCGCGTCCCTCGAGTTCGAAGGTCACCATGTGAAGTCGGTCGAATTGCCCGCTCGATGGGACGATTGCTTCCATCCGCTAGAGTCCGTCATTTCTCAGCCTTGGGATGCGATCCTCATTCTTTCGGAAAAGGTGAGCGATTCTATTGCTATCGAACGGATCGCGATCAACGAGACCGATGTTTCCCAGAAGGATGCAGTGGGCCGTCGGCCGCGCGGCAAGACGATCGAAGCCTCGGGTGATCCTGGGTACTGGACGACATTGCCCTATCGCGAGCTGGCGAGCAAGTTGACCGCCGCGAAATTTACGGCGACCCCATCTCACTCGGCGGGCATGGCGCTCGCCAATTATGCCTGTTATCGAATGATGCACGCCTTGGTCCAGCAGAAGCGCCACGTTTGCGCGGGCTTGCTGCAGTTGCCTTTCAGCGGATCGGTTTTTTCCGAGGAGGAAGCCAAGCGTTTCATGGCAGTCTTGCTGCAATCCCTGGATCCGCAGTCCGTTTCGCAAGATAAGCTCGGCTTTGATCTGCCGCGAGCGGCAGATCGATTGGGAGCAAATCGTTCGATTCGTTAGAGAATCTCCAGTGCCATCATGGTTTGGTCGTCGGTTGCGGATCGACCGTTGGCAAATTTGGATACAATACCGAAGGCTTTGCTGGGTACGGACTCGAGTCCATCTCTCCAGATATCGGGAATAGCCTGCAGGAGGCGGTCCATGCCCAGCATGTCTCCTTTCGGGTTCTCCGCTTCGTAGAATCCGTCGGTAATGAAAAGAAGTTTCGATGTATCCGAAAGTTGGATCAGGTTTTCCTCGTACAGGTCGTCTGGAGCGATGCCTAGGGGCATACCTTCCGCTTCGAGCAGCTGCGTTTCTTGCGTTTGTGAATCGAGCAGTATGGCCGGGCAGTGTCCAGCGCTAGCCAGCTTGAGCACTTTCTTGTCGTAGGAAAGGAAAGCGGCTTGAGCGGTGATGAACATGTTGAGGTGGCCCAGTTCGTCGTAGATCTGCTTGTTGATCTTAGCGAGCAGCCAGCCCGGGGTTTCGGCGAGGTTGAGGCGCGAGCGGATGGCGGTGCGGAAGATAGTGGCGAGCAGCGCTGCAGGGACTCCTTTACCCATAACGTCGGCGATTACGATGAGCAGGCCCGCGTCGCGAATCTCTATAGCATCCACGTAGTCGCCACCCACTGCCATAGCGGCCACGCAGCGTCCGGTCGAGCGACAGTATTGGTTGCTCGGATACGAAGAAGGTAGAAGCGATTGCTGGATCTCAGCTGCGACTTGCAGCTGTGTTTGGGAGCGTTCGTGTTCTTCGCGATGTCGGAAGGTTTTGACGCTGGTGTAAGCGAGGCCGAGGAACTGCGAGAAGGTGCGGGTGAGAGGGAGCGCTGTTTCGAAGAGGGTCTTTTTGTTCGTCTCCTCGGCGTGCAAGGCTATCGTGCCAAGGCAGTCTCTCTGATAGACGATGGGTAGCACGATGGCGCATCCAGATATTTCGTACAAAGGATCGGTCTCATCGAGATGGCTACAATTCTCGACGCAGAGCTCCTTTTCGGAAGCGATGACGGTCGTGCAGGCACAGGCTTGGTCGGGAGCAATGACGGCCTCCCGAATTTCCATTTGGTTTCCGCATTCGTGGTATGCGTTTTCCAGGTTACCATTGGACTCGAGTGTCCAGACGTTTGCTTGGGTGATGTCTACGATGCCGCGAAGGCGTTCCACACTTTTTTCGATAAAGGTCTCGATGGCTGGACAGTTGGTCAGGTCATGGGCGAGTCCCGCGATGATGTCGCGCTCTGCGTAGGCGAGATTGAGATCGTTGGAAAGGTTTTGCAGCATGGAGAACATTTCCTCGGTCTTGACGAGGATGTCGGATGCGGCGTGGGTGGCGAAGCGAAGCGTGACCTTATGACCGTAGTCGGTTTTTTCGGCGGTGTAGGACTCGGCGATGGATTGTATGATGAAGTAGCCGCGGCCCGATTCGGATGTTGGGTCGTCAGGCAGGCTCGCGTCGCTCGCTGGTTCGAAGTAGGGGCCTGGATCCTCGACTTCCACGATGAGGCGCTCGTCGATCCATGACCACTTCACTTTAACGATGAGTGACGCATCTTCCTCGCAGCCGTGTTCGACGGCATTGTTCAAGCACTCGCAAATGGCGAGGTCCAGCTGTGGCCAGAGGGTTTCGTCCAGGCAATTGCGTTGGCAAAAGCTTTTGAGCAAGGCGGACACCTCTGCGACCCGCTCGAGTTCGGCGGGAAATTCGCAGTATCCCGTTTCGTGATACGCTATTGGCTTGCTGCTCATTGAATGGGCTTGAAGACGAGCCTCCAAAGCTTGGAGCGGATGAGCTTGCCTATGCTCTTGTCGTCGCAGAGAGCCTGATAGGAGGCGTGTATCCACTCGGTGGGGTCTTGTGGGCTATGGCTGTCGTGAACGTCCGAAAGGGCAATGACACCGGGAGTTGTCTTGGCGAGGCGACGCGCTACATCGAGGTCGGCGGCTTCCGAAGTCCAGTCCACGGGGCGAGGAAGGATTCCTACGAGGCGCATGCGTCCCTTTGCCACTTCCTTTAGCCAGTGCCAGCGGCGCACGATGAGGCGGCCTTGGCTGCCGGTCTTGAGACGTAGCGCTCCGCCGCGTCCGTCGTGGGCTTCTAGCTCGCTCCAGTCGATGCGGGAGAGGGCGGCTACCGGGGAAACGAGGCAGAAAAGCGTCAGCGCGAAGAGGCGTTCCAAGATGCTGGGACTGGAGAGCTTTTCGCTGATATTGGAAAGAATGAAGGAGTCGGTAATGGCGACGCGGCAGCCGCGCTTGCTGTCGAGCAGGAGGCCGCCTTCGACGGCTACTTCTTCGAGCGAGGTGTTGCAGCCTACCATGGTGCCGGGGAGAACGATGGAGCGTTGCACGCTCGCGTTCTCGTCGATGATGGCGTTTTCGCCGATGCAGGCGTAAGGGCCTACCTGCGCGTTCGCTCCGATTTCACATTTTCCCTGTATCCAAAAAGGAGCGACAAGTTTGGCGGAGGGATGAATTCTCACGTGCGGGCCAACCCAGCCCCCGGAGGGGTGCTTGACTTCGATCTTTAGGGTGTGGTCTTGCAGGTTGTCGAGCCACTCGCGATTGAGGCGGAGCCACTGCTGGAGGAGTCCAGCTTCGCCCTCGATCGGATCGGGAAGGCGGTTCTTGCGTGGGAGTCCGACCACTGGGGTGGCGTCCTCGGGGGCTTCGTCGTCGGAGCGGATAGGAATCACGTGCACGGGGCGCGACCAGAAGTTACCTCCGTCGAGGTAGCTGCGCAATTCGTTGGGGCGGTCGGCGGTGTAGATCGTGATTTCGTCGATCTCTTGGTTGACCGCCTCGTCCATCCAGTAGGAGATGAGCGGTTGGTTGCCGATGGGCCAGAGGGTAAAAGGGCGTTCCGATTGCCAGAGGGTGTCGTACGAGCTCCAGTCCGGGAGCAAGAGGTGCCAGGTCTTTTTCATGTGGGGCCAGCGGTAGGATTAGTACGCTCCCTTGCCCAGGAGGACGGCGGGAACGGTTTTGAAGAGGAGTTTGATGTCCAACCAGACGCTCTCGGAGCGGATGTATTCGACGTCGAGGCGGACTTGGCCGGCGAAGTCGATGTCGGCGCGGCCGGCGACTTGCCAGAAACAGGTGAGGCCGGGCTTGGCGAGGAGGCGGGCTCGGTCTTCTACGGTGTACATGACCACTTCGCGCGGCACGCAGGGACGGGGGCCGACGATGGACATCTCCCCTACGAAGACGTTCCAGAATTGGGGAAGCTCGTCGACGGAGTATTTGCGGATGAAGCGGCCGACGCGAGTGATGCGCGGGTCGTGCTTCATCTTGAAGGTGACGGTGTCGCTGCCGTGCTCGTTTTGGGCGAGCAGCTGGTCCTTGATCTGGTCGGCGTTGACGCACATGGAGCGGAACTTCCACATGTAGAAGCGGGTGCCGCGGTAGCCGACGCGCTCTTGCTTGAAGAAGATGGGGCCGCGATCCTCGAGCTTGATGAGGAAAGCGGTGAGGGCGTAGACGGGCGAAAGGGCGATCAGGGCGCAGGCGGAGGCAACGATGTCGATGACGCGTTTGAGGCCAAGGGAGAAGCCGAGCACCATGGCCCATGCGAAGCGTTTGGATTTTACGCGAAAGTTGAGGCGCGCCTTTCCGACTGGAGTCCCCGCTTTCGACCAGTAGTCGACGATTTTCTCGTCTTCAAGTTGTGGGTTGGTCTGCATATCTGGTGGTTCGATTCCTTAGATCGGCCAGAAGTGCAGGTACCAAAGCAGTATCTTGCAATGAGTCCCATATTAGTGAGGCGCGGGACCGCTGGGGTTGTACGAATTTCGTAAAACTTGGGAATTGGTCGTGCTCCCAGAAGTCGAGGATGCGCTCGAGTTTGTAGCCGCGCTCGCTGAGGTCGCGGCGGATGCGACGCAGCAAGCGAATGTCGCTGGGCGTTTCGACGTAGACGCTGATGTCCAACATCTTGCAGAGGCTTGGAGGGTGGAGGACGAAGAGGCCCTCTACGGCGATGATGGATGCTGGCTCGATGGCGAGGGTTTGGGGGCTGCGGGAAAAGGTGGCGAAGTCGTACTGGGGGGCTTGGATGGAGCGGCCCGCCGCGAGTTCGCGGAGGTGGGTTTCCAGTAGGTCGAGCTCTAGGGCGGCGGGATCGTCGAAGTCGGTTTTGGCGGCCTCTTCCGCAGGGAGGTGGCTGAGGTCGCGATAGTACCAATCTTGCTGCAGGGAAGCTATTTGCCGGTGCCCGAGCTCGTTTTGCAGATGGCGGGCGAGCCAGCTTTTTCCGGAACCGCTGCCGCCGGTGATGCCGATGAGGGTGGGTGCTCGCATGTGGGGAGCAGATTAGGGGATTTTTGTAGGGAAGCTCAAGCGCGGGGAAGGAGCGTCGTTTATAGAGATGGGGCCTAAGGGTTCCAGCCTTTGACACATACCTATTTCCAAAATTCCCACCAAAATGAGCATCGTTATTGAAGGACAAACTGTAGAAGGAACGCTTCGCGCTGAAGTTGGGGTCGCCCGTTTGGACGCCGCTTCATCCCGTGATTTCAAGAAGGAGATCGATTCCCTCTGGGGCGACGGCGTTACGGCGGTCGAGCTGGACTTCTCGAAGGTCGAGTTCATCGACAGTTCTGGCGTAGGGGCCTTGCTAGGCGTCTACAAACGATTGCCGCAGGGGACTGCCAGCGTTCGCTTGAAGAACGTGAAGGCTCCGGTCCAGTCAGTGATCGAGTTGCTGCGCTTGCACCGGATTTTCGAGATCGCCAGCTAGGCGATCCGCTTTCTGGATACGACCGCGGATATCCGGAGCGCGAGCGCGTCGTTTTGCGTTGCCGGCGGTTGCCCGGGGAGCTAGCTGTACGCCCTTTTATTGATATGGGGGGCGCAGGGGAAAGGAATTGGGCAGCGGACTTGAAGGCCACGCTATGGTTGGCGGGCCCCATCGTGCTTGGAAATTTGGGCCAGATTCTGATCGGGGTGGTGGATACCTTGATGATTGGCCAGATCGGGGTGGCTCCCTTGGGAGCAGCGGCCTTCGTAAACAACATTTTTGTCATCCCTCTGGTCGCCTTGATGGGGGTCTTGGCGTCTGTCACGGTTTTGGTGGCCCAGTCGAAAGGGGCGGGGAACAAGCGTCAGGTGGGCCGCCACATGCGGCATGGATTGGCTTTGACGGTGTTGTTGTGTTTGGGAGCCATCGCCCTGTTGGCGGTCAATGCCGGCTTTCTGGATCGCTTCGGGCAGGAGCCGGTGGTGGTGGAGGCGGCCCGCGGCTATTACTGGCTCATCGTCCTGTCTTTGTTGCCGGCTCTCTTCTACCACTGTCTGAAGAGCGTTTGGGAGGGGCTTGGTTGGTCTCAGGCTCCGATGGTCGTCCTGCTGTGCGGCATCGGCCTGAACGTTTTGCTGAACTGGTTGCTGATCTTTGGCGCTTGGGGCTTTCCCGAGCTAGGATTGATGGGTGCGGGCTGGGCGACTCTGATTGCCCGCTGCGTGGTGGCGGCGGTGATGTTCGGCCTTACTCTGAGAGCGAAGCGTTTTGACGGCTTGCTGCCGCGGCGTTGGTTGAGCGGCTACGAGTGGTCGGAGTTCAGGAGCATGCTGAAGTTGGGGCTGCCGATGGGGGCTCAGCACCTTTTTGAGGTCGGAGCCTTTGCGGGGGCGGGCATCATGGTAGGCTGGCTGGGCAAGGAAGCGCTTGCGGCCCATCAGATTGCTATGTCCTGCGCGGCGATGTCTTTTATGATCCCCCTCGGGGTTTCGATCGCTTGCGGCATCAGGGTGGGAGCTGCCTGGGGGGCGGGGGACTTGCCCGGAATGAAGCTGACCTATTCGACTACGCTGGGCTTCACCTTGCTGCAGACCATCGTCTCGGCCCTCGCCTTCCTGCTAGGCGGAGAATGGCTAGCCGGCCAATTCGTGGATAACGATGCGGTGATCGCGGCGGCGGCTTCCATCTTCGTGGTGGTGGGACTGTTCCAGATCTTCGACGGAGCCCAAGTCGCTTGTTTAGGCGCTTTGCGCGGCATGTCGGATGTGACGGTGCCGATGTGGATCACTTTCGGTACCTATTGGGTGGCCGCCCTGCCGGCGGGCTACTTGTTTGGCTTTACCTTTGGTTGGGGAGCAGTTGGCGTCTGGTCCGGTTTAGCCCTCGGGCTTTTCTTGGCGGCGGTCCTGCTTTGGGGGCGATTGAGATTTCGTTTTCGGGAAACTCCCTGAGTTCTGATTCTAGGATTTCACCCTAATGTGGAGGTGGAGTCCTTTCCCCGGCGGAGAATCGTTCACTTGAGTAAAGTTGCGGAGCAAATGGTCGATTGGGAAGGATCGAAGCGACGTCTTGGACTCTTCATGCCCTCCTTCATGTACAGTATCGAATGCAACCCACTTTATTCTAGAATGTCGATCCCTCTAGTCGACAAAGGCTTACGTGGGTCCGTTTCTGCCTGAATCCCTTCCCATGAGCCTCTCCCACATTTTCCAAGACGCTTTCGCCAAGTCGCCCAAGCCCCAATTGATCGTTTCGGGCTACAAGATTTCCGTGGCGAATCACGCTGCCTGCAATCTGTTGGCGGGGACTCCGGAGACCGAGGCTCTGGAGGAGGCGCCGGTGGATGCTGTTTTCGTCGATGCCGAGAAGTGCGCCGATCTCGAACGAGGAAGCGGAATGCTTACGCTAAGGTCTCCTCAGGACGGTGGCCCGATCGCGTGCAACGTGATCGTCACCAAAGTCGATGCTCGCAGCAGGCTCTGGAACTTGGAGCCGATCTGGAAAGATCAAATCGAGTCCAACGGTTCGGCCCTCGCTCTTGAGAGAGCCTTGCACGCGACAGCGGATGCGGTGATATGCGTCAGCGGTCGCAACGATGGCGGAACGGAAAGGGATTTCGTGGTTCGCTTTGCCAATCGAGCTGCTGAGACTTTCCTAGGGTCAGGAGAAGGCCGCGCCGCCGGTCGCCAATTGCAAAGCGTGTTTCCCTTCTTCAGCGATCTCGACCTAGATTCACATTTTGAGGAAGCCATGGAAGGGACCCCCTCCGTTTTCCAGGAATCGGTGGTTTCCGCAGAGGGCGTCAGGACCGAGCTTTCTGTATCCATATTTTCGTCACGAGATGGGGATTTCGTGATCTGTCTGCGCGACGTCACAGAGGCGGTGCGCGTGCAAAGCAAGCTTGAGCGAAGCACCAATGAGCTCGACCGACTCTCCAATCAAGTTCCCGGAGTTTACTTCCACTTGTCCATGGATGAGAGTGGTACGCCCAGTTTCCCTTATATCAGCGAGAAAGTTCAGCAATTGCTCGGCGTCGAGGCGTCAGCGGTCATGGAAGATGCTTCCGTGGCGATGGGAGCGGTTTGTATCGAGGATTTGGAGCGCGTTTACGAATCGCTTGCTGTTTCCAGTCAGCATCTCACGCCTTTGCACATCGAGTACCGCATCAACACCCCGAACGGTCGACAAAAGTGGGTGGCAACCAAGGCGATTCCTGAAAAGCGTTCGGACAAGACGGTCGTTTGGTATGGGATTTTCGAGGACATCACGCTGCGCAAGGAATCCGAGGAACGGCTGCGCATGGTTTCGGCTGCCGTCGAGGCGTCGAGTGACTTTGTCTTAATGGTGGATCGCGAAGGAGAAGCGCTCTACCGCAACAATTCTTTCGTCAACATCGTAGGTTACCAGACCATCGATGTGCTCAACGACAAGGGCGGCGTGAAAGCTCTCTTTGGCGAAAAGCATGTCTACGACAAGATCCTTCAAGAAACCTTGGAATACGGACACTGGCAAGGAGACGTGCAGGTTATGACGGAGTCGGGCCGTCAGCTCGATATCTACTTCCGTTCCGTATCGGTGAAGGACGAGAAGGGGCGCGTTTCCGCCCTTGTCGTGACCGGTACCGACGTTACGCACAACAAGCGTAGGCAAAATCTACTCAAGCGCTACAATTCAGTCCTCAAAGCCCAAAGTGAGGCAGCCACTGACGGGATTCTAGTCGTCAACGAACGAGGCATTGTATCCAACTTTAACCGACGGTTCTGCAAGATTTGGGGACTCTCTACCAACTTGATGGACGTAGGGCGTCCAGAGAAGATTTGGAGCGTTGCGTCCAAGCAGGTGGAAGACTCGAAGGCCTTTTTCGAGCGGGCCATGATGATCTCGGAAAACGAAAGCGAGACGTTCAAGGATGTCTTGGAATTTGCGGATGGCCGCACATTTGAGCGTACCTCGATACCCATTTCGTCTCCGCTAGGAGAGTCTTATGGTAGGGTTTGGTTCTTCCATGAAGTGACCGAGCAGAAGCGTTCCGAAGAAAGGCTTCGGGCAACGATGCGCGAAGCCGAGGAGGCGAACCGAGCGAAGAGTTTCTTCCTTGCCAACATGTCGCACGAAATTCGCACGCCGATGAATGGTATCATTGGTATGACAGGTTTGCTTGCAGAGACGGCTTTGGAGAACGAACAGCAAGACTACGTGGATACGATTCGGGCCAGTAGCGAAGCCTTGCTTGTTGTCATCAACGATATTCTAGACTTTTCCAAAATCGAATCCGGCAAGCTCGAGCTCGAGAACATCATGTTCGACTTGCGAGACACGATCGAGGAAGCGATCGATACCCTTGCGATCCAGGCTACCGAGAAAGGGTTGGATATTTCCTATGTATTCGGAAACGAGATACCGGGTTCGCTGCTTGGCGATCCTACGCGATTGCGTCAGGTGATCGTTAACCTGATCGGAAATGCGGTCAAGTTCACCGCCAAGGGGGGGGTTGTCGTGCGTGTCGATCCTTTCCATGTGAAGGGCGACGATGTAATCTTGCACTTCCAGGTGACCGACACGGGCATTGGAATTCCAGCGGACCGAATTGATCGACTCTTCGGTTCCTTCAGCCAAGTCGATGCCTCGACGACCCGTAAATATGGGGGCACCGGGCTTGGTCTCGCCATCAGTAAAAACTTGGCTGAGCTCATGGGCGGCTCCATGTGGGTCGAAAGTGAGGAGGGCGTAGGGTCGACCTTCCATTTCACTGTGTCATTCAATCGTGCGTCCTTTGACTTTGATCTAGGCAGCTCGAAGGCTCCGAACGTATTGGAGGCCCGCAAGGCGATCGTTTTGGATCACCATGGCTTCAGTTGCGAGGCACTCTCCAGCCAGTTGGAGGTTTTTGGGGTGGAAGTTCAATCGGGAACGAAGATCGGTGATCTGGACGACCTTGTTGCCAAGGCACCCGACGCAGAGGTTGTATTCGTAGAATCAGGACTGGGTGGATTAGAGTACCAAGAGTTGAAGACGCGAATCCGTAAGAGCTTGGCTAACGAAGAACTGACCATCGTCTTTACAGGCCGCTTGGGCAGTATGCACTTGGGCGAGCATGCGGATGGAAATACTCTGTCCTTGCTGAAGCCATACAAGCTGGAAAACGTCAGGTCTCGCATGTTAGAAGCGGGCGGCAAGGCAGCTCCGCGAGTGAAGAAGGTTTCGAACGAAAGCGTAAAGCTCGGCGAACAGATGCCGCTGCGTATTCTCTTGGCGGAGGATAACGCCATCAACCAGAAGGTCGCGAACCGCCTGTTCAAGAAAATGGGCTATGAAATTTCAGTTGCCCAGAACGGGCTGGAGGCAGTGAACATGATTGGCGAACATGAATACGATCTCGTGTTCATGGATATCCAGATGCCGGAGATGGATGGCTTGGAGGCCACACGCGAAATTATAAAGCGTTGGGGAGAGAAGCGTCCGAGAATCATTGCCCTGACTGCGAACGCCATGCGCGAGGACAGGGAGAACTGTTTCGGCGCCGGCATGGATGGCTATCTTACCAAGCCCTTCAAGCCAGATGACTTGAAAGAAACGATTTCGAAAACGTACCGCCATCTCCATGAAAACAATGGCGACCCCAGCGGGGTGAAGCATTTACATTAGGAAGCGATTGTCCGGAGGAGAATTGCCTCGAAGCGGTCGACGATGGGTTGCCAATCGAAGGCCGGAGCGTAGGCGGCTGCAGCTTGCCCGAGCTTTTCGCGGAGCGAGTCGTCGGTTGCGACCGCGAGCGAACTTGCCACGAAACCTGCGTCGTCGTCGAGAGCTGAGATCAATCCGGTAAGGCCTTGTCGGACGTGTTGAGCGGGCGCGGCGTAGTCGAAGGCGACGAGCGCGTTGCCGCTTGCCATGGCTTCAGTGGCAACGTTGCCGTAGGTTTCGGTTTTGCTCGGGTAGAGGAAAGCGTCAGCTGAGGCGTAGTAGCGGGCGAGTTCTGGTCGGTTTTCCAATGGGATAGAACCGGGGAAGGTCGCGAAAGGGAGGTCTTGCTTCAGCTTTTTCTCCATCGGACCACTTCCGATAACGACGAACTTTGCGTCGGGTCGTCTGTATCTGATTTCAGAATACGCTTTCTGCAAGAGATCGTAGTTCTTCTCCGCTGCGAGTCTGCTGACGTGGATGAAGACGGGAGTGTCTGGAGCCGCACCCCAGGTCCGGCGCAGGTTTTCGTCGCGAGCCTGAGGATTGAATACTTTTAGGTTAACCCCGCGGCCGAAGACTTCCATGTTGCGAAACCCCTCTGCCGCCAGCTGTTTAGCCAGCTCTAAGGTGGGCGCCATGGTGCAGCGGGTTTGGTTGTGTATCCAACGCAAGAAGGCGAGTACGATACGAGTGGCGAACTTGGCGTTGTAGTGCTCGCTGTAGCTGTGGAAGTTCGTGTGGAACGTCGAGGTTGTGGGGATGCCGAGCGACTTTGCCGCCCGAATGGCGGACAGGCCTAGCGGACCCTCCGTCGCGACGTGTACGATATCTGGCCGATTGGATTGCCAGGCGTGTATGAGCCGGTTTCGAGACGGAAGTCCGAATCGTAAGTCCGGGTAGCGAGGTATTGGAAGACCGAATACGGTGATGGTGTCAGGCTCCGTTTTGGGGTCGCCTTTCTCGCTCGTTTGCAGTGGCCGGACGACTTGTACTCGGTGCCCCTTGTCGCGAAGGCCGCTGACGAGCTGGCTCAGAGTCATGGCGACTCCGTTGATTTCGGGTGGATACGTTTCGGTGACAAGCGCTAGTTTCACAGGGCGAACGGTGTCCGTTTTTGAGGGAGCACGGTTACGCTTGAGCTAGAGCAGGACTTTGGCGATGGAAATCTGAAAGTTGTAACGTTCTGGTGACGCTGGCGCTGGCGAGGCTCTTATTCCTCAGCTGCTTCTTCTCGGAGCGTCGCGGCGTAGTCGATGGAGGCCTGAAGCACCCGCATGACATTCGCTCCCCAGAATTTCTCTAAGTCCTCCTCGGTGTATCCTCGTCTGAGCATTTCGATGGTTACGGGCATCATCTGGCCGATATCCATGGAGTTCTTGACGCCTCCGCCTCCGTCGAAGTCTCCGCTCAGGCCGATGTGGTCAACCCCCATTACTTTCACCATGTGGTCGATGTGATCGACCACGGCAGACACGGTGGATAGCGGTTTGGGGTACTTCTTCTGCAAGGCGACGTATTGTTCTGTCGCCTCGATTTGCTCGGCCTCGCTGAGCGCGTCTCCGTTGCGGTACTTCTCGAACCATGCCCGCATCGCCTCTGACCGTTCCTTGTTCGGCTCGACGTCCATCATGTAGGCGCTGAACATGTTCATTTGCACGACGCCGTCGCGGGCAGCGATTTCCTTGAGGAGCGCGTCGTTGAGGTTTCGCGGGTGAGGGTAGCGGGCGTAACATCCGCTGTGGGAGGCGATGACCGGCGTTTTTGAAAGTTCGAGGATGTCCCAGGCGCTCTTGTCCGATGAATGGGAAATGTCTACCATGATGCCGAGTCGGTTGCACTCCTCGACGGCGGCGCGACCCAGATCCGAAAGCCCCATGTGGAGGTTTCCTTCAGGGTCGGTGGAAGAGTCGGCGAGGTCGTTGTTTTTACTGTGGGTCACACCGAAGTAGCGAACCCCCTTGTCGTAGTAGTCTTTGAGCAGGTCGAGGTTCCGGCCGATGGTGTAGCCGTTTTCGATGCCGATGAAGACCACGCGTTTTCCGGATTTACGGATGGCGTTGGCTTCCTCTGGAGTGGTCGCGATGGCGGCGAGGTCTGAGTTCTTCTCCACGGTAGCGTGAATGAGGTCTGCTATCTCGAAACCGGAGGAGATCGCTTTGGCTCGCCCCTCGTGGGTGAGCGGCCCTTGGCCAACGTAGACCACCCAGAATCCTCCGTCCATGCCGCCTTTTTTCATGCGTGGAAAGTCAACTTGGCTCGCGTGTTCGTACCAGCTGTGCTCCTTCGAAATGTCGAAGCCTGGTCGCTTCAGCACGATGGGCACGTCCATGTGAGTGTCCAGGGTGAGGCAGTTGTCGTGGATCTCCCAAGCAAGCTCTCGGAGCTGGTTCTCGGTCCAATCGTTCCGAGGCGTGCGTTCGACATCGTCGGCGAGAAGGGAAACGGCGACGATAGCCGCCAAAAGGAAGGATGAGAGGGATCTCTTCATATTATGCTTGGTTGTGGATTAGAATCCGACGGCGAAAGTGTCGGGACGGCGCGGATCGGCGGCTCCATAGAAGATCTCGTCCTGAAGAGAGACTGAATTTGCGGTGCCCATGGCTCCCCCTTCCTGAATTTCGTACCCCATTTCCTTCAGCAGGGATTGAGTGTCCGCGCTGATGCCGCGCTCCATGCGCAGTACGTCCGGTAGCCATTGGTGGTGTATGCGAGAAGCGGATACTGCTTCCGATAGGTTCATCCCATGTTCCAAAACGTTGAGGATCACTTGAAGGCTGACCGTTATGATCTGGCTGCCGCCACGACTGCCGGTGAGGAGGAACGGTTTTCCGTCCTTGAGCACGAGGGTAGGGCTCATGGAGCTAAGCATGCGTTTTTCCGCTTCGATGGAGTTGAACTCGCCGCCGATAAGACCGTAGGCGTTGGGCACGCCCGGCTTGGAGGAGAAATCGTCCATCTCGTTGTTGAGAAAGAAGCCAGTGCCAGGTGGCATGATCTTTGAGCCGAAGGTAAAGTTGATGGTGTAGGTATTGGCGACGGCGTTGCCGCGGTTGTCGATGACAGTGTAGTTTGTGGTGTCTAGCCCCTCATGGATTGGCTCTCCGGGAAGGATGTCTACGCTGGGCGTCGCTCTCTCGGTGTTCATGCGAGAGCGGATGTCGGCCGCGTAGTCCTTGGAGGTGAGCCAGTCTACGGGAATGGGATTGAAGTCGCTGTCGCCGAGGTGCTTCGACCGGTCGGCGTAGGCGTACTTCATGGCTTCCGCCATAAGATGTATCGTCTTGGCGCTGTTATGGCCGCTCGACTTCAGGTCGAAAGGTTCGAGGATGTTGAGGATTTGTACGATGTGTACCCCGCCGGAGGAAGGAGGAGGCATGGACACGATCTCGTATCCTTTGTAGGTGCCGCGTACCGGTTTCCTAACTACAGCTTTGTACTGCTCGAGGTCCTGCCTGGTGATAAGGCCTCCGTTCGCCTCCATGTCCTTGACGATCAGTTCGGCGATAGGGCCTTTGTAGAACGCGTCTGGCCCTTGCTCGGAAATTAGCGTCAGCGATTTCGCAAGTTCGGGAAGCCTTATGATGTGACCCGGTGGGTAGGGGACACCTTTTTCGTCGTAGAAGTTTTTCAGGGCGTGTGGGGCGTGCTTCTCGACTCTTGCCTTGGCGGTCTTCAGTGACTGGTAGAGGTCCTCGTTGACCGGAAAGCCGTTTTGCGCGAGGTCGATAGCTGGAGCAAGCGCTTCGGAGAGGCTGATCGTTCCGTATTCTTCCAAAGCAAGAGCGAATCCTGCGACCGTACCGGGAACGCCAGCGGACAGATGGCTGTAGCGGGATACCTCTTTGTCCACGTTGCCGCTTTCGTCGAGGAACATGTCTTTGGTGGCCGCGAGCGGCGCCTTCTCCCGGTAGTCGATTGCTATCGTCGAATTTGTATCCGCGGAATGGATCATCATAAAACCACCCCCGCCGATGTTGCCTGCCTGTGGCGTGGTAACGGCCATGGCGAAGCCCAGGGTGACTGCGGCATCGATGGCGTTTCCGCCATTCTTGAGGACTTCGAGGGCGGCTTCGCTTGCCAGCTTTTCGCGGCTCGAAACCATTCCGTGCAAGGCGGATTCCGGGTGAGAGGTGGAGGCGCTGTTATAGATCGGCGGCTCCGGCGCCGCGAAGAGAGTCGCAGCGAGGCAGATGGCGCCCAGAGTGGCGACACTTGAGTAGGTAGACATCTTTTTGTTGGTGTTGGCTAGGTTTCGAGTGGTGCGGAAGGCTGAACTATTCGAAAATATTGACGACTTGAGACTCGCACATCTCAGCGAGGCCCCAGGAGCCGAGTTCTCGACCGAGTCCGGAATGCTTGAATCCGCCGAAGGGGGCAGCGGCTTTTGCCCTGCGATGACCGTTAACGCCGACGCGACCGCATTCGAGCTTGGAGGCGATTTCGTATCCAACGCTTGGGCACTTTGTCCATACGGATGCGGAGAGGCCGTAGTTGGTAGCGTTCGACCATTCGATAGCTTCGTCGATGTTTCGGTAGGGAACTACTGGAAGGATGGGTCCGAATTGCTCCTCGAGCACCAAAGGATGATCTGCTCTGATTTCCGATACGATAGCGGGCGAGAAAAAATAACCGTGCGAGGGCAGTGGTCGGGAGTCTTTCGTTACTTTGGCGCCCTCTGCTATGGCGCTTTGAAGAAGCTCAGTCAGTCGTTCCCTTGAGTACTCTGTTGTGAGCGGGCCAATCCGTACGCCGCTCTCCATGCCGGATCCGACTTTATAGTTTGGCGTCAGTTTTGAAAGGGCCGCTATCAGTTCGCTATGCCGGGATTGGTGGACGTAGATGCGTTTGATGGCGCTGCAAACTTGTCCAGCGTTTCGCCAGGCTGAGTCAAGGAGCTGCCCCGCGATCTCGTGAGGGTCGCAGTCGGGCAGTAAAATGGCGGGGTCGTTGCCGCCAAGCTCCAGGGTAACCGACTTAAGTTCAACCGCAGCCTCAGAGAGGATCGCCTGCCCGGTGGGGATAGAGCCCGTGACGGAAAGCTTTCGGATGTCGGGATGTCGGGTTATCTGCTCCCCTAGGCTCTTGTCCCCCGAAAGCGTGTTGAGGATCCCGGCGGGGAGGAGGTCTTTGAGGATGCGTCCGAGCAGAAGCGGGGATAGCGGAGCGATGGGTGAGGGTTTGAGGATCACGGCGTTTCCAGCGAGCAAGGCAGGGGCGAGCTTCACCGCCGCGGTGCCGATGGGAAAGTTCCAAGGTGTGATCAGGCCGACGATACCGTAAGGTCTGTTGAAGAGTAGGGTGCGGCTCGTCTCTCCGTTCGACAGATCTTTGCTAGGGACCTCCATCTCGGAGTAGGCGGCGAAGACTTCTGCAGCGTAGGCAACCTCGCTGCGGGCTTCCGCGATAGGCTTTCCCTGCTCTAGGGTAATGAGTTTAGCCAAGTCCTCCTGCTTTCGCGCAATGGCGTGCGAGCAGGCAAGGAGGGCGCCTCGCCGATTTCTCTCGGACTGAGCCCACTGGGGTTGGGCCCGCTTGCAGAACGTTACCGCTGCCGTTAGTTCTGGAGCGCCGCAGAGGGGCGCCGTGGAAAACGCGGCGCCCGTTGCCGGATTGATGACCTCAAATCGCTCGTCTGTGTCTTGAGTACGCCCACCGATAGTGGCCATGCTGAGCAGCGATTTTGGCATCTCTCGTTCTAGATGGTCTTCGGACTTTGTGGCGTCGATGGTTGGCACATCAGGGAAGTATGGCTGCTGCACCCTCGAGTTCAATGATTCCGTTGCCGACGATGGAAACGACTGGGAGGGTGGTGATGGCGGGGGCGTTTTCACCGCTAAAAGTCTCCCGATACAGCGCTTCCCACTCGGCGATACGCTTGTCCAATGTCTTTAGGTCGCCCTCGGCGATGTAGGCCCGCACGTGCACCAGATCGTCCAAGGTGCCTCCAGCTAGCTCCACCCTTGCCTTTAACGCTTCGAGAGCGGAGCTTGCTTGGGCCTTCATGTCTCCTTCTACCGAAGGAATGCTGCCCGCGAGAAAAACCATCTTGGCGTCGGCCGACACGGAGACGCCAGCGGGCGCGATTGGCTTGGAATCGACGACGGCAGGAGTGGAACCGATCGAAGCGCGAGCAGTCGCGAATTCCCTGTCGCTGTCTTCTGGATACGCCGCGTAGTACTCGATGGAGATGCTTTGGTTTCGGTAGTTGAAACCGGGAGTCGACATCACGGTACGCGTCGGTTGGTTCGGATTACGATCGTTGTTGAAGAACTTGCTGTATTCCTGATTGAAGGCAGCGAAGCTCTTGCTGATCGAATCTTTCCCCGGATAGACGCAAGCTCGGATGAAGAACACGTCCTCGAAGCCCAGCCCTGCCTCTTTCAACTGGCTGCCCATTTGCTTGAAGAGGGAGGCAGACTGCTGGCTGATATTCCCGTACATGAAAAATCCCGGTGGTGGATTCGGCATGAGGGAGGCAGGCCTTACGGAAGAGGAGAAGAACATGCTCGTATCCGCAACCGTTGCCTTGCCCGTGCTCATGGGCCAGATGGGGCGACCGTAGGATTTCCAGCGCTCGCTGGTTTCGGTCCGACTCAAGCGGGTGTAGCGCTCATGCTGTCGCGTTCCTGCAGTGTGCGGTCCACGTCCATCTGGGAAGACGGCCACGAACTCTACTTCCACGCGGTAGTCGGAGTGGAAGAGGCGGGAGATTCCCACGGTGGTACGGGCCGGCTTGTGCGGGTTAGTCGTGGTGCCGAAGAATTGCTTGAAGGCGCGATTCCAACCGTCGAAGTCCGGTTCTGGGTCCGCAACGATGTAAGCTCGCACATTGACCACGTCGCGCAAGGTGAGCCCTACCTCGGCTAGGTCTTTGGTCAATTGGGCCAGCACGCTGAAGGTCTGCTCGTAGGTGTCGCCGTAGCGGTTCTCTACGCTGTTCTTGGCTATCTCCTTCATGCGTGGGCTGGCCGTAACGCCCCAGGTATAGAAGTACTCGGAACCGGGAGCCACCTCGACCGCATCGGCGTAAGGAAGCGAAGCTTGCTTGTGGACGGTAATGCGCTCGTTGGAGTTTGCCCCGACGAAGCGGAGCCCAATGTAAGCCCCCGCCGCGAGCACGAAGAGCCCGGCCACGTAGCGAAACTTATGCTGTGGAAGTAAAGACATATTGGATACGTTTACGTTTCCCTAGTCGATCGAGTAGGCCTCCTGGCCGTGCTCGGAAATGTCGAGACCGATGTCCTCCTCTTCGGCGGTGACCCGTACGCCCATGACCAACTTGATCAGGTAGAAGACAACGAAGGAGAAAACGAAAGCGAATAGCGCGTAGGACAGGGTCCCGATGAGCTGCCACAGGAAAGGAGCTTCGCCGAAGATGCCCACGGCCAAGGTTCCCCAAGCGCCGCAGACGCCGTGCACGGAAGTGGCGCCGACCGGGTCGTCGATTTTAATCTTTTCGAAGCCGAGAATGGCCAACACGACGAGGGCCCCAGCGATCGCTCCGACTAGGATCGCGGGAGCGGGCATCATGGAGTCCGCTCCGGCAGTGATGCCGACGAGTCCTGCAAGTACGCCGTTCAAGGCCATCGAAACGTCCGGCTTCTTGAGTACGAATTGGGTCATGAGCATGCTGGCCAAGCAGCCGGCCGCCCCCGCGAGGGCAGTGTTGGTCACGACCAAGCCGATCATTTCTGGGTGGGCGCTCAATACGGAGCCGCCGTTGAATCCGAACCAGCCGAACCACAGAAGGAAGACGCCGACTGATGCGAGAGGCATGCTGTGGCCGATGATGGGCTTCTTGGGACCGTCCGTCCCGTATTTTCCTCTTCTCGGGCCGAGTATGAGGACGCAGGCGAGGGCCGCGAAACCACCGAAGGCGTGAACGACCGAAGACCCCGCGAAATCGTGGAAGCCGTTGCGGTCGAGCCAGCCGGTGCCCCACTCCCAGGAACCGGCTACCGGATAGGCGAAGCCAACGATGAGGAGAGTGAATACCATGAAGCTGCCTAGCTTTACGCGCTCGGCGACCGCCCCTGAAACGATGGTTGCGGCGGTAGCGGCGAACATGGCCTGAAAGATGAAGTCCGTCCACCAGGTGTAGTTGGCGTACTTGGCGCTCATGAGGTCGAGGTAGTCGGCAGGGTTTACATCGATCCAAAAGCCGAGCGACATGATGCCATTGAATTCAGAACCTGGATACATCGTGCGAAACCCGAAGAGAGCGTAGAGCAAAAGCCCGGAGCTGATCACGAACAGGTTCTTGAAGATAATGTTGATCGTGTTTTTCGCTCTGGTGA
Source organism: Pelagicoccus enzymogenes (assembly GCF_014803405.1). Taxonomy (NCBI): domain Bacteria; kingdom Pseudomonadati; phylum Verrucomicrobiota; class Opitutia; order Puniceicoccales; family Pelagicoccaceae; genus Pelagicoccus; species Pelagicoccus enzymogenes. The sequence goes on along the minus strand of NZ_JACYFG010000006.1, from coordinate 485,607 downwards.
GGCCTGATTCGAGAGTGGCGAAGCCTAGGTGCATCATGAAAACGAGTACCGCGCAGACGATTAGCCAGACGTTGCCGATGGTGAAGAAGGATTCTTCAGCGGTAATGGTGTCGATGTATTCGCCGTAGTTGCCCTCGGTTACGCGATGCTGGGCGAAGAGTTCGCCGGTGATCGAAAGAGCGAAGGTTGTTAGCAGTAGGAAGAGACTCGGGCGAAGGAGTCTCGAAAAAGTGGATACTTTATTCATCTGTTGATGTTTCTGTTGTTTGGAAGCTGAAGAGGTAGTCGAGGATGGCGTCTATGTCCTCGGAAGGGATCATGGGTCCCCAGCCAGGCATGCCTTTTTCCATTATGCCTTCGCGGATGGATTTTTCCACGCCGGCTCGGCCCTCGCCGTGAAACCACTTTCTGTCGAAAAGATTGCTTGGCGAGTCGATGCTGGGATCTTCCGGCCCGTGGCAGGCTTGGCAGAACATGGCATAGGTCTCCTTGCCTTTTTGGATAGAGGCCGGGTCGGCCTTCGCTGGGCTGGGAGACTGGGGATTTGCGCAGGCGTAGGCGAGCGCGAGAATGGAAGAGAGGCTCGCTCCTGCGAAGAACTTCGATGCAAATTTCATGATGCCATGGTACGTTCGTGAATGCTCTTTACCGCGATCCGAGCTGCCTCGAAGGCGCCCGCTTGCCAGCCGCCGAGGTGGCTGGCCCAACTTGCTGCCAAGTATAGCTCTCCCTCTGGCTTGATAAGCAGCGGGTAGAACGTTTTGAGCATCGCTTGCGGGAAGTGGGCCAAGCAGCCCTCGATGTGAGGGATGGAGGACCAATTTACGGAGAAGGCAGTTTCGAACTCCTCGCGGTATTGCGGGTGAACCTTTTCACCGTGAGAAAGGGCGAACTCCAAGCGTTGCTCCGGGGTCATGCGACCGAGCTGGTCGGAGGTGGGGCCGAAGACGTAGTAGCCGCCCATGATCCCTTTTTTGCCCATGAATCCATTTGATGGATACCATATTTCCGCCACCGGGAGGTTGGTCCAGGAAATGCCGCCGTAAATACGGTCGTCCTCTTCCCAGAAACGCCTCTTGAACTGCATGCCGATCTTGCCGGAATTTTGGAAGGGCACGATGTTGAGCGTATTCTTGAGCATCGGGGAAAAGTCCGTCTGCAGGCGACGCAAAATCGTGGGCGGAATGGTGCAGACGCAGTAGTCTCCGCTGAGCTCCTTGTCTTCTCCGTTTACTGTATAGACGACGCGGGCTCCGGGGTTGGTGCGGCGGATCTCCTTTACCTGGGCGCCGTAGACGATCTTGTCCTTTACCTTCTCGGCGAGGGCCATGGGGATTTTGTCCATACCGCCTGCTGGCGTGAACATTTGCGATTGGTACTGGTATTCGTTGGCTCGATGGAAGAGGTTTCCGAATCCAGACTGCAGCAGCTCCGAGAATTTGTAGGGCTCTCCGAGTTCGCCCTCCTGCAAGCCGCCGCCTGGCCAGACTTTGTAGCCGCGTCGATTGTGTCCTCTGTATTCGTGTTGGGAACCGCTGAGGCCTCCCTCGTAGTGGAGAAAATCGAGAAGCGCTTCCTTGTCGGATGCGGTGAGCTCGGTGTCGAGAGCCTCGTCGTCCGCGACCTTGGCGAGAAGCTCGGCAGTGTAGCCACGCAAATCTGTCTTCACTTCACGGATACGTGCACGTTTTCCTGCCATGGGACCAATGTCGCCTTCGCCGTAGTAAAACGCGTTTTCGTTCAGGTTGACGAAAGGTTGAACCTCCACACCAAGCTCCCGGCAGTAGTCCATGGTGACGTGCCATTGCGGAAAGCGAGAGGGGCCTGGGTTGAAGTAGAGTCCTTCGTCGAACTTGCAGGTTTGAGAGGCGCCTGTGGTTTCGGTGATGGTGTCCCCGCGGCGTAGGGTCATGCTCCGACCGCCGGGGATGGCCCGGGGTTCGAGGATGACGCAGTCGAAGCCGAGCTTGCCGAGCTCGTATGCGGTGGTGAGGCCCGCAATTCCGGCTCCTAGGATCAGCACGCGTTTCTTCGACTTGCCGCCGATATGCGTGAGACCCGTCAATTCCGCTCCGTGGCCTGTCGCTTGAGTCATGAGTCCGAGCGCGGTCATTGTTGTGAAGGCACAACCGCCGTACGCCCCGACTTGCCGGATGAAATTCCGGCGAGTGAGTTTCGCTTTGGTAGACATCTTTTTGTATAAAATAGTGCGCTGAGCGCCTTTTGTTGGGCATCAGCAAAGCCCGTGCCTATTTGTCGAAGAATTGTCGATACGGGGGCTTGGCTAAGCAGTATTAACAGCTCCTCGTCGACGATTTGTACATTAGTATAAGGGCCGAAATGAAAACGCGCCGTTTTCGTTGTTTTTCTGTATGGGGAGGCTTTTGGGCATGGCACGTGCTCAAAGCAGGTGTTTCGATTTAACCTAAAACAATCAAAAAGATGTCTACTACAACGGTACCGAAAAAGTCGGGGCATGGCTCCGCGTCTCTCATAACATCGCTCTTTGCCGCAGCGACTTTTGCGCTTTCTCCTCAGGTGGCCTTCTCTCAGCACGAGGTTGACTCGAGCGAGGGCAGCGCTGGTCCTATCAAAATCAGCGGAAACGAAAACGCGTTTGGTTACTCGCAGATGGCCATGATGGCTATCATGCAGGAGTTGCCGGACATTAATCGCTATGCTTGGGAAGAGTCCCAGGCGTTGATCGAAGCGATTGCCATGCGTGAAATGGTACCCGGCGATTACGTCGTTCCGACGGCCGGTTCCGGCCCAGTGCTGCAGATGGCTGCCATGGCTTACGCCGCTCCGGGCAAGAATGTGGTTTCCGTCGAGCCAGGCTACACTCAATTGGTCCGTACTTTCGACGCCTTTGGTGGCGAGACGAAGCTGGTGCCGCTCAACGACAAGCTTGAGTACGACCTCGACGCAGTTAAGGCGGCGATCGACGAGAACACGGTGATGGTTTATCTCTGCAATCCGAACAACCCGACCGGTACGGTCGTCGATCCGGACGCCCTCAAGACTTTTATTCGTGAGCTCCCAGAGGATATCGTCGCTTTCGTTGACGAGGCTTATCTCGAACTTGCCGACGGTGGCTTGGCGGCTCACAGCATGGTCCCGCTCGTCCGCGAAGGTGAAAACATCATCCTCGCTCGTACCTTCTCCAAGGTATACGGAATGGCCGGACTTCGCGTTGGATATGGTATCATGAAGCCGGATACGAAGGCCAAGCTGCGCAAGTACCACATGGGTGGCCCAAACAAGCTCGGTTGCGTTGCGGCTGTCGCCTCCTTGCAAGATACTGCTTTCTTTGAGCAAAGCGTAAGCAGCTACCGCTCGGTACGCAAGATGGTCACCGACCGCCTCGACGAACTGGGAATCGAGTACGCGTATCCGCAGGGCAGCTTCGTCTTCATGAAGACCGGAGTGCCTATCAAGGAATTTCAAGGGTTGATGGAAGAACGTCAGATCATGGTAGGTCGTCCATTCCCTCCAATGCTCGACTGGTGCCGCGTTAGTATCGGCACTGAAGACGAAATGAGCACTTTCCTCACTGTTTTCGAAGAGGTGATGAAGGGCCAAGGAAAGCTTTAGGATTAGTCAGTCATGTCGTCAGCTTCAGCTAGCCATCTGAATGCTGTCGATTCGTTCAGTTGAGCCGGTCTAGGGCGTTGGTGAGGTCTGCAGTTGCGGATCCTGCCGACGGCTCAGGCCGGCTTTTTATTGGGAGTTTATTTCACAATGGTTGGAAAGAATGCGGGAAACAGGAAGGGCGGAGCGATTAGCCGCCGCGATTGGATACGAAATGCGGGGGTAATGTCCTTGGGCATGGCTCTTGGAGGTCGCCTGCTTGGCCAAGCCGCTCCGGGCGCTCAAAGCCGGATCGCTAGGTATCCAGAGTTAAAGCACATCAATTTGGCAGGTAACGAGAATCCTTTTGGCCCCTCGCAGAAAGTCAGCATGGCGATCATGCGCGAGGTGGGAAACAGCTGCCGATACCCGTTTAGGGAGGAAGAGATCCTCAAGGATCGGATTGCGGAACGGGAAGGCGTTCCTTCGGACCACGTAATATTGGGCAACGGATGCGACGAGATATTGGCTTTGGCTGCTGCAGCGTACGCAGCTCCTGGAAAGACGGTGGTTTCGGCGAGTCCGACGTATCTGCAGCTTGGAGAGCACGCTGAAAAGAAGGGCGCTCATGTGGAGTGGGTGAGTCACGCGAAGAGCATGCAGCACGATCTGCAGGCCATGCTGTCGGCGGTGGAAGAACGCAAAGCCGTATTGAGCTATATTTGCAATCCGGATACGCCCTCCGGGACCATTTGCTCTGCCGAAGACATCAAGAATTATTGTATCAAGGCGAGCGATACAGGAGCGGTCTTTCTCGATGAAGTCTATTTGGATCTATTGCCAGATTTCGCTGCTCAGACGCAGGTGGAACTCGTTAGGCAGGGCTATCCCGTTATCATTGGGCGCTCGTTTTCCAAGATGCATGGCCTGGCGGGACATCGTATCGGTTACGCGATCGCTCGTCCGGAAATCGTAGAAAAGATGGGGCGCTACAAGATGTCGAGTCCGAGCTATCTGGGCGTGATCGCTGCGATAGCGAGCGTTGATGACGACGCGTTTCACGCTCGATCTCGCGAGTTGATAGCGAAGGGCCGTCAGGAATTTTGCAGTCTGTTAGACGAGTTGGGACTCGCGTACACTCCTTCGGTAGGGAACTTCGTATTCCACTATACGGGCATCGAAATTCGCGAGTTCCAGAAGCGCATGAAGGACCGTGGCTTTCTAGTGGGAAGACCGTTTCCGCCATATGACGACTGGTGTCGTATCAGCATCGGCACGCCAAAGGAGATGGCTGACTACGAGAAAGCGATGCGAGAGGTTTTCGCCTCCTGAGTAGCGTGTCATGTATCGTGAGTAGCGCCGCGCTTTAGGCCGGCGTCCGCGCTGAGAGATCTGTCTTCTTTGGTCGCTGGCTAAAGTGCGGGTTGTCGCCTTCGGATCGGCTCAGCGCTAGGTCGCATGCGACATTCGGCGCGTGGCAGGACTCTAGGCAAACAAAAGCGCCCGACTTGTTAAGTCGAGCGCTTCAAAGTTGGATCCCAGGTAACTGTAGTTGGCGAATAATTACATGTGTTGCGACGAGTGCAGGCGTTGCATGAAGAAAATTCTCCTATATCGAATCAAAATAGAATTGATCTTATGCGCCCCGAACCTATCAATCGTAGTCAGCTCTGGTTCGCAGTTGTTACCTGTTTACTAGACATCTTCAGTTAGCAACGTGCGTGCCAGAGCTACCCCACTTTTCAATTTTTTGGATATTGAAATTTTCTCCCCTCCTGTTGCGCAGGCGTTTGGGCTTTATTTGTTCAGCATTGAGCTCGCTAAATAAATCCCTTAGAAAAAGTAAGCTGCAGGCTAGGGTTAACACCCCGCAGAAGAGTGCAATTTGATGCATTCCCATGATCGGAAAGAGGCTTCCGCCTAGTATTGATCCCAATGCTTTCCCTAGATGGCTGCTTGTTTGGTTGAGGCTGACCCGGAGTCCTTTTTGCAGGGGATCCCCGCGGTTGTTTATCAGGTACTGCAGACCGGGGATGCGCAAGGAGACGGCGCCGAGCGTCAGGGCGAAGAACAGGGTCGCGGCGTTGAGGCTCGTCAGTCCGGGATAGACGGAGGAAAATATGAGCGTGTTGAGGATCAGGGATATGGCGATGGTGAGCTGGGGCCTTAGTTTCGTTAGGCGTTGGAGGATCGCGGTGAATACGAGCACTTGCAGCAATCCTCCAGCTAGGTACATGGGAGCGATCTCGGAAGGTCTCAATGCAGCGGTGGAAAAGAGCCAGAGCGCGAAGCTAACGTAGAAGGTTGAGAGCGCGGTGAAGCTTAGGAAGGAGGCCGCGGCGATCAGGTTGAAGTCTTTGTCCTTGAAGGTTTCGCAGGAACGGCGGGCGTAGTTGGCGATCCATTTGGCTGCGGACTTGTTATGGTTGGGGTGGGTGGGGTTGGGAAGCAGTCGATAGGCAAAGGGGATACAGGCGAGGGCGAAGGCTCCGTACAGGGCGCAGACCCAGAGGAAGTTGGTCCAGTCCATCAGCCAAATGCCGAGAGGAATTCCCACGGTTTGGCCGATGGCGTAGCCGCAGAGCGTTTTTCCGGAGAGGGCTTGCTGCCTGTCCTTGCGAAAGGTGTCGCTGAGGAGGGTCGAGGGAAGTCCCATGAGGATTCCGGTAGCGAAGCCGGTGGCGACGCGCAGGAGAAGCAGCGGGATGTAGTGTTCCGCGATGGAGTGGGGGATGAGCGAGCTGCCCAGGAGAGCGAGACCGGTGAGCAAGGTCCGCTTCCTTCCGAATCGGTCAGAAAGCGGCCCTGCGACTGCGGCTGCAACTCCGGCGGCAATGGGTAGGGCTGCCAGAAGGCTGGTGAGCTGCGGGCCGCTTAGCGATAGCTGGTCGGCAAGGGATGGAATGCCAATTACCGCAAGGGCGGCCTGCGCGGAATTGACGAGGCTGACGAAGAAGAGCGTCTTCCACGCTCTCGCTTCGTTGAGGCGTTCTTTTTCGATCGCGGTCATCGGGCCGCGACTCTAGAAAGAGCGCGAAACGTTAAAGGTGCCAAACCAGGAACTGTATTGATTGCGGGTTACGCGGTATGGCGAGCCCTCGTAGGAACGTTCCGGGTGGTCGGTAAGATTCGAGAGGTTGATGCTTAGCGTCGTTTTCTCGTCAAGTCGGTAGCTGCTGCGGGCGTCTAGGCGAATGACCGCTTCCCTGTATTCGTCTTGAGAATACGAACCTCCAAGGTCGTCGAGGGCCTCGCTTTGGTAGCTGAGGTCGATGCCGGAGGTGAGGCTTCCGATGGTGCCCTTTAGGCTGAGCTTGCCGAGGTGCTCGGAGCGTTCCGGCGTGGGAAGGATGTCGTCAGGTCGCGACTGGACATTGGCTTCCGAGTCCGAGTAGGTGTAGGCGAAGCTAGCGGTGGCGCTGTCGAGGAAGCCAAAGTCCTTCGCCGTCTTGCTCCATTGGATTTCAAACCCTTTTATTTTGGCCTCTTCGCCATTCTGCACACGGCTGACCTTGTAGATGGTGGGGGTACCTTCTTCCAGTATGGTGTCTTCGGATACGGAACCGTAGAAAAAGTTCTCGATATTGATTAGGTAGCCTTCGATGGAAAAGGTGCCGAGCGTTTCGTTGTTCTTTGTCCACGAAAGGCGGAACTTGTCGATCTCGGTAGGATTTAGGTCTGGGTTCCCTTCCGATATGCTGCGGGTTGGGATGCTGATGCGGCGGTAGTCTACGATGTTGTAGTATTGGGGACGCATGAGTAGCTGGAACCACGCGGCTTTCCAAGTGGTGTCAGGTGTGGTGTTGTACGAAACCTCGGCGCTGGGTATGAAGTTAGTGTATGAGTTTTCCGAGTACAGGTCCTTTATGATCAGGTCCGAGCCGGAATTGGGATCCTCGATGATCTCGATCAGTTCCCCTTCTTCGGGGTCGTTTACGGCCTCAGGGATGATTACGGTACCGCGGGTCGCCGTTTTGGTTCGTTCGAGGCGCCCGCCAAGTTCGTAGGTCCATTCGCCGACTTTTCTCGTTCCGAGCAGGTAAGCCGAGCTAACGGACTCCTCAGCAGTGTAGGACTGGGGCGCGGATTCCACTTTCTCGCGAAATTCGTTGCTCACGAAGATTTCCGGATGCTCCTCCACGAATGCCCGGCTCTTGCTGGGTGAAAGGCCAGGGGGCTGAGTGTAGGTGCCGGAAAGGAGTGGGGAGCCCGAGTGGTCGAACGCGACTTGATCGAGGGTGAAGCTGTTTCCTGTGATCGGGAGAAATACGGTGCGATCCTCCCAGGTGTTTCTCTCCTTTTCGCGATGGAGGGCGCCGGTTTGGATCCAGTAGTCAGCCCCGGCGATCGAAAGCTGCCGGTCAGCGTCGACGCGTGCTGCGAGGTCGCGGTCGCGTGTCGCGCTGTCGTGGATACGCAGATTCGAGAAGGCTGCGGTGCTGGTGTCGAGCAAGTCGATGCCGTTGTGCACCGTTATGTTGGGAAGGTAGGGGTCGTCGACTTGGTAAGAAAGGTCGAGGCCTCGGTCCTGGAAGTTCCAGTTGTACCACAGTGTGTTGAGATCCCACTTTTGAGTATACACGGAGTAGTCGACGGTCCAGTCGTCTCCGTTGTAGGTTCCTCCGAAGGTGTTGTGGAGGCGCGTTCTGCGGTTCTCGGTATCGCCGAAATAGCGGCGGGTACGAGCGTCCTCGAAGGAGGCTGCGAGGATTGTGCCGTCGTCCGCTACCGATTGGGAGCCATCGACTACAGTTGCGGCGCCGGTCTGCAGTTCGATTCGGTTGCGGTAGGAATCGTCCGCGTAATCTTGGTAGGAGGTCTTGAAGTAGAACTCGTGACGGTCGTTGGGTCTGAACCCGATTTGGGCGGTCGCGACCGTGTTCTCGGTCAAGATTTCGTCGAAGGAAAAACGAGGGCGGTCGAGGTAGTAGGTTTCCTCGCCAGGGCTTTGCAGCCACACGGACTCATAGTGCTCGATGAGTCGATCTGAGGCGCTGTCTTTGTATTGGGCAGCGATGACCCACTTCTTTTCAGGATCGAGCGCCTTTGAGAAGGAGAGGCTGTAGCCGCTCTTCCCGATGCCCGACTGGTCGTTGAAGTTCAAACTGTAGCCTAAGGTCAAGGAGTCGCTTGGGTTTGCGTTGGGCGACCTGCTAGGGAAAAAGGAGCGAAAGTCGACGCCTTCGCCGTCGGCGTCAGCTCCGGGGCTGGTCCCGATGTCGCCAAATACCTGATACTCGGAGGCGATTGGATTTCGTTTCACCAAGATGCGTCCTCGCTCTCGCGGGCTTTGGTTCGTCTCGTCCTTTTGCTCGGCAGCGGGAGCGGCTTCTCTGGGAGCGGTGGAGCTCGGGCTTATGGTGCTGGCAGCGGTTTGCGACTGGCCGGCTGGTGCTGTTAGGCACGAGCATAGCAGCGCTCCCGCAACCGTTACGGGGTTGCTTCTGAAAGGCTTCATTTAGACATCTTTTTGCGGCGAGCATCAACGCCCGTCCAAGAGGGCGGCGAGCAGACTTTGCGCCATGAATGCGTGTGTCGCCGTAAATTTTGGAGGTGCAAGCAATTGAGCAAAACGCCCTCCGTGACGGGCTGCTCTATTTTGATCGTCGAACCTGGCGAGGGGGCTGGTGTACCGTCGTCGCTTCGGCGCTACAATAATATATAAGGGATGGGAGGCTTCGGTTTCGGGCGCGGCGGGGGCTGCGTTTGTCGGTAGTTACTCTGTAGTTATAAAAGTAATACGACTAATTATGAGGCGTATTGATGGAACGGGGATCGTCGAAAGGGAGCAGCGATAGCGGAGAATTGAGGATTTGTTCCAAATTTATTCCACTTCCGTTGAGCCGTGGCTGTTTTGGCATCGTTGATGCTAAACCTCAGGTGGTTTAAAGCTAAACTCAAACCATACAAAAAGATGTCTAAATCAACACCGTTAAACGCGGATGGCGTAGCTATGTGCTCGCATCCCTCCAGCGGCGAGAGGTCCAAGGGGACTCTCGCTAAGGCAGCAATAGCTCTCGTGCTAGCAGGACTCAGCTTCGAGTCGGTTGCCCAGGATTCAGGTTCCGGAATGGAAGTCTTCGAAACCTTCACAGCTGTTGGCCAAGGCGAAAGTCGCGCCAACAACTCTCTCGACCTCGAGGCCCTCGAAATCGCGATGCCCGGAGCGCTTCCGGAAAAGATGGTCGACAAGATCCCGGGGGTAAACGTGGTAACGCGTGACCCCTTTGGTTTCTACGAGTTCGGTAACGACATTCGCGTTCGTGCCTTCAATATCTCCAACCTGGGGGTAACCCTTGACGGCGTGCCGGTCGGTACTTCCGATCCTCGCTATGGTAGCCCGATCGGTCGTTTGGTCGATTCCCAGAACCTCACCACCATCAAGGTTTCCCAAGGTGCGGGCGACGTAACGACTCCTGCCTACCAGGCGCTTGGCGGTTCGCTCCAGTATTTCACCAAGGATCCCTCCAAGGAGCAGGGCGCGATGTTCAGCGCCACTTACGGCAGCTTCGATCACATCAGCCTCTTCGGTAAGTACGAGATGGGCGAAATCGCTCCCGGCTTCACTGGCTACGTGAGCGGTTCCCACTTCGAGTTCACTCCGCGCGGACTTGACGGATTAGGCAAGGGCATGGCTCGACGCTACGAAGCGAAGTTCAAGTATGAGCTTCCTTCCGACAAGTTGGACATCACTTACGCCGTTACCTACAACGACCGTGACGACTTCGACACTGCCGGTTTGGATTGGCAGGAATGGCAAGATGCCGAAGCGGGGAACTACCGCGGTACCGGCTTTGGCTACCGTGAGTACACGCCTTGGGATTTTCCCGATATGCCTGGTGGTTCCTTCCAGTACGGAGATTTGAGCGATCAGGGACGTAACCTTGGTCCAGTAAAATACATAGATTCTTCGGTCGGAGCCGGTGAGGGCGTGAACGCCATCTACTACGACAAGTGGAAGAATGGTCGTATGGATACGCTCCAGCGCTTCAAGTTCGACTTCGATTTCGAGCCGGGCAAGTCCATGGAAGTTGTCACCTACTACCAGGACAAGAACAACTACGGTCTCTGGGGACGTGACCAAGCCTACGCTCAGACTCAGGTCCGTGCCGCTTACATGAACGATCCAAGCCGTACCGATATTTGGGGGCAGATGTGGTATGACGCAGCGGGTAACGCTATTGGCGAAGACGGCAGTATAGTAACCGAGTATGGTGACGAGCATGCGATCGTCGCCCCAGGAACTCCGACATACGCTCCAGGCGTGACCTTCGTTCCTGGTGTTCCAGGCCGTACGGCTCGTGACGAAAACTTCGGTGGTCATCGCTACGGTGTGACAGCTTCCTACACTTGGGAAACTGAGAACAACAAGCTGATCGTGGGTGGCTGGTACGAGTTTGACCACCACGGTACGGAGCGTCCTAACTTCAACTTGGACGGTGGTTCGATCCTCGGCGCTTACCGCTACGACCAGTTCAACTTCACCAACTACACTCGCTACATCGACCAAGATGTAATGCAGTTCTGGGTACAAGACACTTGGACAACAATGGACGGTAATCTTGAAGTTATCGCTGGTGTGAAGGCGATCACCCTCGACCGTGACGCGAACGGATTCCTATCCATCTCCGAGTGGCTCAAGAACGAGGAAACCTTCCGCTCCACCAAGTACGAGGACATGTTCCTGCCACAGTTCGGCCTGCTCTACACGGTCAACGACAACACGGAAGCGTTCTTCAACTACTCTGAAAACATGGCTACGCCTAATTCAGGTACGATCACCACTGCAGGTGACACCTTCGACCCAGACATCTTGAAGCCAGAGTACTCTGAAAACTTCGACATCGGTATTCGCGGAAACATCGGCAGCAGCAGCTACACGCTTCAAGCTTACAGCGTCAGCTACACCGACCGTATCCTCTCGGTACCTGTGCCAATCGATTCTCCGAACGCTGGTGCGGCCGGTAACACTCGTTACCAAAACGTCGGCGGGGTTGACTCTTGGGGTATCGAAGCTTCGGGAGACATCAAGACCGGTATCGAAGGCTTGAGCTTCAGCGGTTCTATCGCTCTACAGGAAACCACCTTCCAAGAAGACTTGCTCGATTCCGTCGTCCGCATCGCAGCGGGTGATCCAATACCAACTGCCGGTGAAGGTTACCGTGTCGCATCGACAAGCGATCCTCTCGCTTACGAAATCTACCAAGATATCTCTGGCAACGATCTCGGCAACACGCCGTTCCTCACTGCTAACTTCGACGCGATTTACACCAAGGGGAACTGGAAGTTCAACTTTGGCGGCAAGTACTACGACGACGTGTATGTCAACACGCTGAACACCCAGCCTGTAGACTCCTACACGATCTTCGATGGCGGTATCGCATACACGGGTGCGTCCGACACGCCTCTTGAAGGCTGGAAGGCATCCCTCAGCATCTCGAACCTCTTCGACCAGTACATCTGGTACGCACGCTCGTACTCTGGAACAAGTGGCCAGGTCCTAGCGGACCGTGGACGCAACGTCGCGCTGACGTTGTCGACCAAGTTCTAGGCCTCTCAGCGTAGATCATTTGATCTGAATAATAGGAAACTCAGCCGCGGCGGTGCCGGGTAGTTCCGCCGCGGCTTTTCCAAATAACCCCCTACCCAAAGCTCTAAGCTAAAAACAACATGCTAGGTTTACACACAAAGACTTTCAAATGCTTGGCCGCTGCTGCCACGCTATCGATTTCAGCCACGTATTCAGTATCTGCGGACGTCGTTAAAGATACTCAAAACGTATTGAGCGAGTGGATATCTCTCGAAAAGCAAATCTCGGAAGAGAAATTTGCCTGGGTCGAGCAGAAGGAAGTTATCGAGAACTCCATCGAGTTCATGGAAACTGAGATCGCGAGCCTCAAGGACATTATCAAAACAGCGGAAGAAACCGCTTCCGCCGGCGAGAAGAAGCGCGCCGAGCTCGACGAGAAGAAGGAGGACCTCGATGAAGCCACTCAGGTGATGACCGCCGCAGTGGAAACGTACGAAAAGCAAATCAAGCAGCTTTCGCTCACCTGGCCTCACGCTTTTCGCAAGTCAGTGGAAACCTTCCTGAAGCGCATCCCGAACGAGGAGCAGAAGGAAACCACCCCGATCACGATTCGCCTCCAGAACGTGGTCGCTATCATGTCGCAGTTTGAAAAGTTTCAAAGCGTCGTAACGAAAGACACTGGTATCCAGGAAGTCGGCGGAGAGTCCAGAGAAGTGACTACGCTCTACTTCGGGTTCGCATACGCGTACTTTGTAGACGGTACGGGTGAGTATGCGGGTTATGGATACCCATCGTCGAGCAAAGGTTGGGATTGGACGCCAGACGCTACCATAGCCGAAAAGGTTTCCCAGCTCGTCGCGATCTACGATCGCACCGTTGACGCAAGCTTCCTCGGAATGCCTGCCAAGATCGTTACGCCATAACTTTTAATCCTAGGAGGACATTATACATGAACAAGATTTCCAAGATAGCCTTAGCGCTACTCGTTTCAGCAATGCCGTTGATGGGCCAGAGCGCGCTCGATACGGCATCCGCTAATGCTCAAAAGAAGCTCGACGCCTCGCTGGCAAAGCTTTCCGACCTCCGCGAGACGATCGGTAAGGAGAAGATTCCGCTTACCAAGGAACGCGACTCGCTTTTTGCGGAGCTGCGTGACCTTCGTCGCGAAGCGAACCGGGCCCAGCGCATCAGCGACAATCAGAGCTCGGACCTCTCCAGTTTCGAGGATTCCATCAAGGCGCAGGGCGAAATGGTGGACTACCTTATCAACCTATCCGCCGAGTTCGGGCGTACCTTCGGTTCTCAGCTGGATCCCTCGGAGTTCGAGTTCTACGGCGAGAAGATTACCGCTAGCGAGATTGCCGCGGAAGATCCGCATATTTCGCCGGTTGAAAAGCTGGAAGCCCAGAAGTCAATCATCGCTGCTGGGCTCGCCCGTATGGAAAGCCTCTCTGGAGGCGCGACCTATGAAGGCAAGGCCATCACCAGCGAAGGCTTGCTCGAAGAAGGTACCTTCGTTCGCTTTGGACCGATCACTTACTTCGCAAGCAAGAGCGGAAAGGCCGGTATCGTAGAGCAAGGCAACTCCACCGAGCCGCTAGTGATGCCGATCATGAAGGGTGAATTCGACGCCGGTGTGGTCGCTCTTGCCTCTGGCCAGGAAGCAGCTCTTCCCATCGATGCAACTCTGGACAATGCAATGGCCATCGAGGCGACCAAGGAAAGCATCGGAGAGCACATAGGAAAGGGTGGTATCTGGGTGTATCCAATCCTCGGATTCGCTTTCGTTTCGCTTGCGGTAGCCGCCTTCAAGGCCTTCGAGCTGATGACGCTGCCCAAGCCCAAGGACGGCTTTCTGGCCGAGGTGCTGGCCAAGCTGGCAAGCAAGGACAAGGAAGGCGCGGCTCACGCTGCCAACGCTACCTCTGGTCCGATGGGCAAGATGATCCAGCAAGGCGTGAAGTACAGCGACCACAACCCAGAGCTGGTAGAAGAGATCCTCTACGAGTCCATGGTAGAGACTCAGCCCAAGGTCATGCGTTTGCTGCCTTTTATCTCGGTAACGGCGGCAGTTGCTCCGCTGCTTGGCCTGCTGGGTACGGTAACGGGTATGATCAATACCTTCAACCGTATCAAAATATTCGGTACGGGCGACGCGAAGTCGCTTTCGGGCGGTATCTCTGAAGCGTTGATCACTACCGAATTCGGTTTGATCGTGGCGATCCCGGCCCTCCTGCTCTACGCGATTCTCTCGCGAAAGGCGAAGGGCTATCTCGCTCGCATGGAAAAGATGTCCATCAGCTTCGTGAACGGCATCAAGACCATCGCTTAACATGGAAGGCATCGTCCAAGAAACGCTAGAGCTTTGGATAGCTGGAGGGGCTTTGATGGTCCCGCTCGCTATCCTCGGCGGAGTGATCTACTTCGCGATCTTCGAGCTCTATCTGTACATGAAGAAGAAGAAATTCTACATGATGGATGCCAATGAGCTGGGTCACTGGATTGACGTTCCCAAGGATGCGAAAGGGGATGTGGCGGAGATTATTCACTACACTCAAGACGGGGTCAAGGACATGGATGGGGCAAGGGCCCGCTTCGAAGAAGTTCGGGTTTCCCACCTGCCGGTCCTGCAGCGTCGCCTGTATTTCTGCAACATCCTGGTAGGAGCGGCTCCATTGACTGGATTGCTCGGTACCGTGATGGGAATGTTAGGGACCTTCTTTGGCCTGTCGGTCAGCACCGGAGGCAACACCATCGACCTGGTTGCCGGCGGTATTTCGGAAGCCTTGATCACCACCCAGACGGGCTTGGTGCTAGCGATTCCAGCTTACGTGATGATGACGGTGGTCAAGAAGCAGATCGGCGAGCTCGACTCCTTCTTCAACCGCATGGAGATCCTCACCATCCTCAAACTCGAGAAAAACAATTTAGCAAAGTAGGGTATTATGAAAGCAAGACGTTCTATTTTAGAGGGCGAAGCAGAAAGCGATGAGATTAACATCTCTCCTTTGATCGACATGGTCTTCATCCTCCTGATCTTCTTCATCGTTACCACGGTTTTCGTAGAAGAAACGGGAGTTGAGGTGAACAAGCCTCAGGCTGCCTCGGCGTCCGATCTGGAGAAGAATAGTATCCTAATCGCCATTACGGATAAGGGAAAAATCGTATACGGCGGCAAGGAAGTGGGACTCTCGGGAGTGCGCTCCATCGTGCGACAGCTTGTATCCAAAGATCAGATGCCGGTTATCATCCAAGCGGACAAGACGGCTTCTATAGATCTTTATACGAGAGTGCACGACGAGTGTAAGCTCGCTGGAGCCAACACGGTGAACTTGGCAACCGACGGTTAGGGGGCTGGAGACCTCTCAAGTTATTATGGGATCACCATACAAGTTTTACAAAGGACCGGAGTTCAAGAAGCTTCCCATCGGTTCGGGAAGCCTCGCAGCTCTCGCAGTGCTGGCCATGTTCGGCATGCTGCCGTTCACCCAGTTCTTGGCTGGCTTGAAGAAGCCGGACTTGCAGGTGCGCGAGTTCGACGTGACGGTGCCGCCGCCGGCTTTCACGCCGCCGGAACCGCCGCCGCCCGAGCCGCCGCCCGAGCAGGAACCGCCTCCAGAGATGGAGCCGCCTCCGCCCCAGCTGTCGCTTTCGCAGTTGAACATGGCTTTGAATCCTGGAGTTGGAAACGCTCTTGCGGGTGGCTTCGCTCTGGGAGAGGTCGGAGTCAGCGCCTCGGAGACGATGAACGAAATCAGCCTGTTCGAGATCAGCGACCTCGATAGCCCGGTTTCAGTGCTTCGCAAGCCGCCGTTCCAGTTCAGCCCCCGCATGAAGCGGGAAAAGAAGGAAGGCTACATCACGATGGAAGGCGTGATCAACGCCGACGGTACGGTCACCATTTCTTCGGTGAAGCAAACCATCGACGAGGATTATACCCGACTCTTTCGCGAGCACTTCGAAGGCTGGGTTTACCAAAAGCCGACGGTCGCAGGCAAACCTGTCCAAGCCCGCGTCGTATTCGAGAATATCAAAATCACTTGGCAGTAACTTTCTACAAACTTTACCACGATGAAAACACGTTCCTACTTTAAGACACTTGCCGCGGCAGCCACGCTGCTGACCTCGGCCCTGCACGCTCAGGTTTACGATCTCAAAGAGCAATCGTTCGACAACCCCGAGTTCCGAGCCCAATTTGCGAAGAGCTATGTCGCTCAGTCCGAGACAAATCCAAATATCACTGCCGAAGAGAAAGGCCTCTTCGACGAGATTGTACCTCTTATCGGATCTGATCCCAAGGCGGCGATCGCGAGGCTGTCCACTGCGGTGGGGCCTGACAACAGCGCTGCCTTCGACTACATCCTGGGCAACCTCTATTATCAGGAAGGACAGACCCAGAAGTCGGTCGAGGCTTACAAGAAGGCTATCAAGAAGTTCCCGAACTACGCGCAAGCCTATTACAACATGGGTCGCGCCTACGTCGCACAAGGGGACTACGCGAACGCATTGAAGGGATTGCAGAAGTCACTCTCCATGATGACGGGTGACGGCACGATGTATGGGTTGATTGGATACTGTTATCTCAATATGGATAAGCCATCCACTGCCCTGGATGCTTACAAGGTTGCCATCATGCTCGCTCCGGACAGCAAGGACTGGAAGCTGGGGCAGTTGCAATGCTTGATTGCCTTGGATCGGTCCCAGGAGGCGATTGGCCTCTTGTACGAATTTATCAAGGACGAACCCAACAAGGCCGACTGGTGGAAGCTGCAGGCAAATCAGTTCCTCGCTCTCGACGAGCGCGCCAAGGCCGCTGCCAACCTCACGGTCGTCAAAGACCTCGGCAAGGCGGACGGAGCATCCCTCGCGCTGTTGGGAGACTTGCTGGTCAACGAAGGTTTGGTCGAGCCCGCCGTAGAGAGTTACATCGAAGCGATGTCGCTGGGTGGGGCGCGTCCCGCTCGTATTATAGAAGTGGTTAATTCCCTGATCTACATGGATCAGCTAGGGAGCGCCAAGACCTTGCTCTCCAAGCTGGAAACCATCATGTCCTCCAGCTTGAGCGAGTCTCAAGAGATGAGCGTGCTCAACGTGAAGGCTCGCCTCGCAATGCAGGAAGACGATACGGATGGAGCTGCCGGGTTCTTGGCAGATCTGGTAAAGAAGGATCCTCTCAATGGAGGAGCGTTGCTCTCCCTCAGCGAGTTGGAGAAGAAGCGCGGCGATTTGGCTAAAGCCGAATACTATGCGGAAAACGCGTCCAAGATCGATGGATACTCTCACCAAGCTTATATCGCTCTCGCCCAGTTGAACGTCGGCAAACGCGACTATGCTGCAGCTGCCAAATACCTTCGCGAAGCTCAGCAAATCGATCCCAAGGACTACGTTGCTGACTACCTGCTGCGTATCGAACAAGCAGCCCTGAGAATGTAGTTAATTCACGGGTACGGATCTCGGTTGGCAAAGCTTTTGGCGACTCGAGTTTACTACCACCACCACACTATGAAAAAGATGTCTAATCCCGTCGAAAGACGATTCCGCAGCTGGGTTATGCCGGTTGCTATTGCCGGATCGCTGCTTACAAGCTCGCTTGTAGGCCAGCCTGCTCCGACGCTTGAGAACAGCCCTGTGCGTCTCAGCAGTAACGAAAATGCCTTCGGCTACACTCCCAACGCCAAGATGGCGATGATGAAGGCCCTCGAAAGCGGCAGCTACTACAACCGCAACGACGTAAACGAGCTCGAAGCGCTTTGCGCCAAGAAGGAGGGAGTGACGACCGATTACATCCTCACGACTGCCGGTTCGGGTCCGCTCCTCATGATGACGGCCTTGGCCTACGCGGAGCCGGGAGCCAATGTGGTGACTACGGCGATGGGTTACACGCAGTTGGTGCGCAAGTTCGAGGCCCGCGGCGGAGACGTGAAGTACGCGCCGCTCAGCGAGGACATGGGCTACGACTTTGCAGCCTTGAAGGCCGAGATCGACGAGAACACCAAGATCGTCTACATCTGCAATCCGAACAATCCGACCGGCGTGCTCGCCGACTCGGGGGAGCTGAAGCAGTTCGTAATGAGCATTCCCAACGATATTCTTGTCTTCGTGGACGAGGCGTACCTCGAGCTTGCGGACACGAACTTCGCTCTCGCGACCTGCGCTCCGTTGGCTAAGCTCAAGAAGAACGTCATCGTCACGCGCACCTTCTCCAAAAGCTATGGTTTGGCTGGCTTCCGCATCGGTTATGCGGTGGCCCATCCCGACATCCTCGAGAAGATCAGCGTGTACCACATGGGAGCTCCCAGCTACTTGGCGGCTATCGCTGCCTCGGAAGCGATCAAGGACAAGGAGCACCTCGCGACGAACGTGAAGAACTACCAAACGGTTCGCAAGTACGTCACGGATTCCTTCGACAAGCTGGGCATCAAGTATGCCAAGCCAGACGGCGCCTTTGTCTACTTCAACTCCGGCATCGACCAGCAAGTGCTGCGAGACACCATGGCCGAGAACGGTATCTTGATCAGCGGTTCCCGCGTTTCGGGCGCTCCGGAAAGCCAGTACGCTGATTGGTCGCGCGTGAGTATCGGAACGAAACCGCAGATGGACGAGTTCCTGAGCTTGCTCGGAGGCTTGGTCGCCAAGAAGTAAGCGTCGGCAAAAGAATTTTCCCGCCCTCCTAATAGAGGCGGAGAGGCCTCCAGGCTTCTCCGCCTTTTTGTGTGTTACGAAGAAGGTGAGATCCTGCAGAGCGGACCGGGTGGAACCGGTCCCTCCAGGAGGGACGACTTCAACGTCGTCCGCGATATAAGAGCCGCCTCACGCCTTTGATGGCAAATGTTCCCCCCAAGGTTGCGGCTCGATTTGATTTCCGCGCTTGATGAATTTGACAAAGGGCGCTTCCTTACTCGCACAACTTATCAAACTCTCTCCGAAACCCCAATAACCAGGAGATTGTTTACATGCTCTCGTACCCCAATGAGGCGTCGTTTCGTCGTCTTTTCCGTTTGTCTGCGTCGCTCGCATTCGCTGCCGCGTTCGCTTCCTCTCTACTTTCCCAACATCGCCTGATGATCCCCCATCCCTTCGACTTGCAGTCGAAGCTGGAGGTGCTTGCCCTTGACGACTCGCTGAGCGTGGTCGACTTGGGGATGGGCGTGGAGCGGGTGGCCGCGGGCTCCTACTTTTTCGAGGAAGCCACGAGTTACGCCGACGGGTTTTTGGAGCTGAACCGTCCGATTGGTCGCATCATAGACGGGAAGCTCAAGATGACCTTTGAATTCAACGCAAAGGTGAAGCCGAGCCGCGACTATACGGATTGCTTCGTGGTTCTGCAGCTCTTCGCCCAGGACGGGCGGGAGTTTTTGCTGCCTTTTGAAATCGACGATTTGCAGGCGGGCAAAACGCAGCAGGTTCGGATCGCTCCGGAGCTCGCGTTCACGGACCTGAACCGCGGGATTTACCACTACCACTTTTTCTCGGGAGGAAACGAGATTTACTCTGCTCCGACTTCGATGGTCCTCGGCAAAAAAAGCCAGCGCCCCTTGCCGTTGCGAAATTCCGGAAGCCGCGAACCCGAGTTGGTGGCCGCGCCCAAGAAACCGCTGCCAGCCTCCGTGGCAAGGATGGTTTCGGATGAGGAGGTGCTAGTCGCAGTAGGCGTCAACGACAGTGGTTTCAGCGTGGACCACACGCTGCTATCGGAAGTGAACCCATCGACAGCGAAACTGGCTCTCGACTTGGTGAAGCAGTCCCGTTTCAACCCGGGAAGCGAAAACGGATTTTACGCCCGTAAGGACTTGTTGCTCAAAGTGAGATTCGATTCGCGAGGCGGCTACCAGCTGACAGCCCTGTAGTTGGAAATTGGAGACGCATGCCGACCTGGCTCTTGTCGGTTCGTGAGAGAGGATGGTTTCGACGCTCGTTTAGTGCCGCAGGGCTGTCGCTCGCGCCACGCCGCGGTGGAGGATTAGGGAGCGATTCGGGCAACGCGGCGTGCCGCAAGCGGCAGCCCTGCGTTCAGAAATAAAAAGCGGCGGGAGTTGAGTGCTCCGCGCCGCTGGGGAAGGTTGATGGTTTAAAGAGCGTCCTCGGAGAAGACGCGCCACCATTTCGCTAGTCTTTGATGAGGTTGATGCCGGTCATCTCGGCGGGCTTTTCGAGGCCCATCATGGCGAGGATGGTGGGAGCGATGTCGGCGAGGCGACGGTCGCCGTCGTTGACGAGCTCCTTGCCTTCGAGGCCTGCTCCGTAGACCACTGCTTCCACCTTGTTGAGAGTGTGGGCGGTGTGCGGGCCGTCGACGGTGGGATCCCAAAGCTGGTCGGCGTTGCCGTGGTCGGCGGTGACGAGGGCCTTGCCGCCGGTCTTGTCGATGGCCTCGAGCAGGATGCCGATGCCTTCGTCGACCTTGGCGCAAGCCTTCTTGACGGCTTCGAGGTTGCCGGTGTGGCCGACCATGTCGGGGTTGGCGTAGTTGACGAGGACGAAGTCGTACTTGCAGGAGAGGATGGCGTCCTTGACGAGCTGGGTGACTTCGTCGGCGGACATCTCTGGCTGCAGGTCGTAGGTCGCGACCTTGGGAGACTTGGCCATGCCGCGGTCTTCGCCGGGGAAAGGCTCTTCGCGGTAGTCGTTGAAGAAGAAGGTGACGTGCGGGAACTTCTCGGTTTCGGCGGAGCGGAACTGGGTGAGGCCCTTGTCGGCGAGGTAGGCGCCGAGCACGTTCTTCATCTTCTCGGGCTTATAGAAAACCACGTTTTCGCAGAGGCCCTTTTGCCATTCGGTCATGGCCACGAAGAAGAGATCCAGTTTTTCGCCGCGGTCGAAACCGTCGAAGTCGTCCTGGATGAAAGCCTTGGCCAACTCGCGGGGACGATCGCCGCGGTAGTTGTAGAAGACGACCGCGTCGCCGTTGCCGATGGTGGCAATCGGCTGGTCGTTTTCGTCGACGATCCAAGTTGGGGGGACGAACTCGTCGCCGATGTTCGAGTCGGATGTGGGGTTGTCGTAGTAGTTCTGGATGGCGGCGGGGGCGGACTTGGCTTTGTCGCCTTCCTTGCCGGTGAGCATGTTGTAGGCGCGTCCCACGCGGTCCCAGCGCTCGTCGCGGTCCATGCACCAGAAGCGTCCGCAAACGGAGGCTATTTTTCCGAGGCCGATCTCGGCGAGCTTCGCTTCGCACTGCTCGGCGAAGCCTTTGCCAGAAGAGGGCGGGGTGTCGCGACCGTCCATGAAGAGGTGGACGTATACTTGTTCGACGCCCGCCTTCTTGGCTTCTTCCACGAGACCGTAGAGGTGTTCGAGCAAGCCGTGCACGCCGGCGTCGGAGGCGATGCCCATGTAGTGGAGCTTGCCGCCGGACTTGGCCTTGGCGAAGGCGCCCTCGAGGGCCTTGTTGCCGGTGACGGCGCCGTCCTTGAAGGCTTTGGTGATGCGAACGATCTCCTGGTCGACGATGCGTCCGGCTCCGATGTTCTGGTGGCCGACTTCGGAGTTGCCCATGATGCCGTCGGGCACGCCGACGTCGAGGCCGCAGGCGGCGAGTTCGGTGCGCGGCCACTTGGCGGAGAGCATGTCGGAGACGGGGGTGTCCGCGAGCTTGACCGCGTTGTATGCGTTTTGGTCCGCGTTGTGGTTGGCTCCCCATCCGTCACGGATGACGAGGAGTACAGGTTTTTTCGCTTCGCTCATGATAATTGAAGATTGTCGGCGTCCCTAATGGCGGCGAAGCGGATTGATGACAAGGGTGGACTTTGGGGAGGGGCGAGGGGAGGAGGTAATTATAGTCCGAGAGATTGGCGGAGCGTGGCGGGTTTGTTTGTGGTGAGGGAGAGGGCTCCGAGGTCGGTCCATTTTTTGGCGGTTTCGGGAGCGTCGACGGTCCAGACGTGGAGTTCGAGTCCGGCGTCAAGGAAGGGCTGGGTGTAGGCCGCATCGATGTCGGGGTGGGCGTAGAGGCTGACCCCGTCGGCGCCGGTACGCTTGATGGCTTCGAGGAGCTGCTCTGGCGCCGGCTCGAGGGTGCGGGCTTTGGATCGGTAGCGGGGGGTGGCGAGCAGGACGGCCTTGAGGGAGGGACGCTGGCTCTTCAGCTTCTTGATGACGCGTCCGCTGAAGGCGATGACGACGACTTGCTGAGGGGAGATGCCGGAGGCGTCGATCTCTTTGAGGAGGGGGCGGACGATTTGCCGACTGCTTTTGATTTCGATGTAGAGTTTCTTGTCCGGTGGTACGGTGGCGATGACCTCGGCAAGGGTGGGGAATTGATGGGGGGCGGGAACGAGGGCTTGCAGGTCGGCAAGTTTGGTTTTGCGGACGGTGAGGCTTTTGTTGGCGTATTTTCCTGTAGTTGAATTATGGATGCAAATGATACGCTTGTCGCGCGTCAGGTGGAAGTCTCCTTCGATGGCGTCGGCTCCTTGCTTCCATGCGAGCCTGAAAGCGGGCAATGTGTTTTCGGGGGCGTCGGCGGAGGCTCCTCGGTGGGCGACGATGAGGGGAAGTTGGGGAGCTGGGGACGTGGGGGAGGCTTGCATGGAGAGGTAGGCGAGCGTGGAGAAGAAGATTAGCGTGTTGAAGCGGCTTAGCATTAATTGGAAGCGAGAAGCAATTATGGTGTAAGAGAGATGGTGGCACAAGGCCGCATCTCACATCTCCAGCAATGGGTGCCCGCTGGGACTGCGGATGCGACCTGTTGCGTTTTTCGCGACCGAGGTCGCCGCTAACCTTCGAGCTTGATGATGGAGACGGGGCAGTGGAAGGCGGCTTCTTTTAGGGACTCGCGGTCTTCCTCGAAGCCTTGGCCGATCTCGAAGGGCTCGTCTGTATCCAAAACTTGGTGCAGCTGGGCGAGGCCTTCTTCGTCCATGTGCCAATAGTTGGGGGCGACTTCGGCGCAGAAGGCGCAGCCGATGCATTCGAGTCGCTTGTGTTTGATGGTGAGCATGGAGGGAAAGAGCTTTGATCTCTTTGTGTGTTCGCGACCAAGGTCGCTCCTATCTAGGCTGGCAGATGCAAAAAGAATTTGTCGTTTTGACGGACTTTGGCGTCGACTTGGATGGAGAAGACTTGGCCGTTGCTTACTTGTTTTGCTGTAGTTGAATCGTCGAGACGAAGGGTTTCGAGGGTGCCTTTTACGACGCCGGTGGTGTCTCCAATTATTAGATATTCTTGACCGGAGGCAATGGGGCCGCTGGCGGTGATTTCGGCGACGCCGAGCTTGCTGTAGTAGTGAGTGACGCGGCCCGCTTGGATTTTTTGGCGGGTGGCTTTGGTACCGTGGGCCATGGACCAGCCTTGCTCCCGGCCGAGGTAGTAGCCGGAGGAATGGCCGCGGTGATAGACTTTTTTGAGGTCGTCGTTGAGTTCGGCGACGAGGGGTTGGTCGAAGGTGTCTGACTGGATGGCGTCGACTCCGCGTCGGTAGGCGGCGGTTACAGTGGAGACGTACTCGGGGGAGCGGCCGCGGCCCTCGAGCTTGAGGGTGTGCACGCCGGCTTCGAGAACTTGGTCGAGGAAGTCGATGGTGCAGATGTCGTTGGGCGACATGACGTAGTGGTTGTCGACGAGGAGTTCCTTGCCGGATTCTTGGTCGATCACTTTGTATTCCTTGCGGCAGTTTTGGGTGCAAGCGCCGCGGTTGGCGGATGCGTTGTCGGTGTAGAGGGACATGCCGCAGCGTCCGGAGACGGCGATGCAGAGGGCTCCGTGGGCGAAGGCTTCGATTTCGACGGGGCGCCCGGAAGGTCCGCGAAGATCCTCGGCGAGGATTTGCTGACGGATCTTGCGGATCATGGATAGATTGAGCTCTCGGGCGAGCACGATGCGGTCGCAGAATTGGGCGTAGAACTTGAAGGACTGGTAGTTGGAGACGGAGAGTTGGGTGGAGAGGTGGACTTCGAGGCCGAGTTCGCGGGCTTTGAGGATGCAGGCCATGTCGGAGGCGATGACGGCGTCGACATTCTGGCGGGCGGCTTCTTCGAGCAGGGCGTAGCAGAGCTTGAGATCGTGGTCGTAGAGGAGGGTATTGAGGGTGAGGTAGCCGCGAATGCCGGCAGCATGGCAGCGGATCATGATTTCCTCGAGGTCCTTGAGGTGGAAAGAGCGGCGGGAACGGGCCCGCATGTTGAGCTGGGCGAGGCCGAAGTAGACGGAGTCGGCCCCGGAGTCGATGGCGGCTTGCAGGGATGGGTAGCAGCCGGCGGGAGCGAGGATTTCGACGTGAGGAGAGGCGACGCCAGCGGGATAGGCGGTGGTGGTCGCGGAGGGTGTGGTGGTGGCGCTCATGGCTGTCTTTCGCTTCGGAACTTGAAATAAAGACAGTTTGGTATGGAATTTAGGGTTCGAGAGTCAAGCGCGGTTGTGGGGTGTCCGCTGCGACAGCGGACGCTACCGGTTTGTGTAATCGCGACCAAGGTCGCTCCTACGGATTTGATTCGAGGAGGGAGAGGATTTGGGCGGCCATTTGGTTGTAGGGGGTGGGAATGCCGTGGATTTGGCCGAGGCGGGCGATGACTCCGTTGCGGGAGTCCCACTCCATGGGGCGTCGGGCGACGAGGTCGGCGTGGAGTGAGTTCATGGAGCCGGCGGGGGCGGCTGCGGCGTTGGCTATGATGGTGGGGATGATGGATTCGTCGAGGGTGGCTCCCTCGGCGCGGCCGACGGCGATGGTTTCGCGAATGAGGGCTTCCATGATGGCTGCGGCTTGGGGAGTGGCGGCGACGTTGGCGGGTTGGTTGACGAGGGCGGAAATGGCTCCGGCGGCGTTGATGCAGAGCTTTCGCCAGGCCGCGGAGGTCCAGTCGGTGGTGAGGTTTGCCTTTACGGCGGGGTCGGTGAAGAGTTTGGCGAAGGCGACAGCGTTTTCGGTATCGGGAATGTCGATACGGACGTCGCCGTGGCGCACGATTTGGCCGTGGCTTCTGCGTTCGGCGGGACAATCGATGATGACGGGGACGATGCGTTCGGAGGGAAAGTAGGGGGTGAGGTTGGCGAGGTGTTCGACGCCGTTTTGCACAACGGCTATGCGTGTGTGGGGACCGGACAAGCAGGGGAACCAGTTGGCGGCTTGGGGAACTTGGTAGGTTTTGGTCGCGAGGAGGATCCAATCCACAGGGGACGTCGCGGTGGAGTCGGTGTGGACGGTGACGTCTCGGGTGGTTGTTTGACCGGCGGCGGTGACTTGGAGCTGCTCGAAGGGGGTGCGGGCGCAAATTGAGACTTTGTTGTCCGAGTTTTCGAGGAGGAGGGAAGCGAGGGTGCCGCCGATGGCGCCGGGACCGATGATTGCGATGCTGGGCATGGGAAGGGAAAGGTTGAAGGGGGCAGGCTGATGTTGGATTTGGCAGATGGAAAAGCTCGGCGGGAGGGCCGAGCTTGAAGAGGGAATCGCGAGCGAGCTCGTGTCTCGTCGCTGAACTCCTCGAGTGTCGCTGTGCTCGGTACCTGCATGGATCAGCCGGGGGGCCAGGCCATTTGGCGTCCGGCGAGCAGGTGGATGTGGAGGTGGGGGACGGCTTCGCCGCCGTAGGGACCGTTGTTGATGACGGTGCGGAATCCGTCGCTCCAGCCGAGTTTTTGGGCGAGCAGGGGGATTTGGGCCATGAGGTGGCCGAGGAGTTGGGTGTCTTCGGGGGTGGCTTCTCCGATGCGGACGATGCGTTTCT
Organism: Pelagicoccus enzymogenes; assembly: GCF_014803405.1. NCBI lineage: Bacteria > Pseudomonadati > Verrucomicrobiota > Opitutia > Puniceicoccales > Pelagicoccaceae > Pelagicoccus > Pelagicoccus enzymogenes. Next base: position 459,849 of record NZ_JACYFG010000006.1, on the reverse strand, counting down.
TGGGGATGAGCAGGAGGTGGGTGGGGGCTTGGGGCGAGATGTCGTGGATGACGATGCATTGCTCGTCTTCGTGCTCGATGGTGGCGGGGATTTCGCGGTCGATTATTTTTTGGAAGATGGTCTTTTCGGACATTGTTTTGTTTGGAGCCACGGATGGACGTGGATGAACAGGGATTTTTTAGGTTGGTTGTGGCGGGGTTGGATCGGGTTGTGGCGGCGGTCTGGGCCAGGCCGCCCTGCCTAGTAGATGATGAGGTTGAGGTGGCTGGAGGGGCGGGTACGGGATTGGCAGAAGTCGCGGGCGTAGGCGATGGCGTTTTGGTATTCTGCGGCGCGGCGGGCGGTCCAGCGTTTGCCGGCGGGGCAGATGGCTTCTTTGAGTCCGGTGAGGACGAGAAGGGGCTTTTCGAAGCGGCAAGTGCGTTTGATGGCTTCGAGGAGGCGGGCGCGCAGGGCGAGCTCGGAGAAGCCTTGGGCTTCGGGGGCGGGGACGAGGTCGACGATGGCTCGTTCGGGGTGGCGGGCAGTTTGCTCGGCAAGCGTTTGGGCGGCGGCGAGGAAGGCGGCGGGGTGGTCGCGGTTTTCCTTGGTGAGGGTCGCTTCGATGGATTCCTTGATTTGGCGGGCGAAGTAGAGGTCGTCGCCGATGTCGTCGGCGAAGAGGGCGCAGATGATCTGGAGCTTGGAAAAGTCTTTGTGGGCGCCGTGTTTCAAGGTGGATGGGATCTGGGGTGGAAGATTCGCGAGCAAGCTCGCTCCTACAGGATTTTTGGGGTGTTGAGGTCTCCGATTTCGTCGAGGAATTCGTCGAGGTTTTTGAAGTCTTTGTAGACGGAGGCGAAGCGGATGTAGGCGATGGGGTCGATGGCTTTGAGATTGGAGAGGACTTTTTCGCCTATGGCGGAGGAGGGGAATTCCATGCCGAACTCGGACTCGAGGGAGTCGATCATGTCTTCCACGAGCATGTTGATCTGCTCGGCGGCGACGGGGCGTTTTTGGCAGGCGCGGCGGAGGGAGTAGATGATCTTGGCCTTGTCGAAGTCTTCGCGTCGTCCGTCTCGCTTGGTGACGTAGAGGTTTTCGCGGAGGATTTGCTCGGTGGTTGAGAAGCGGTGAGAACAGTCGAGGCATTCGCGTCTCCGGCGGATGGTGGAGCCGTCCTTGGAGGCGCGGGAGTCGATGACTTTGTCCAGCTCAGATCCGCACTTGGGGCATCTCATGGTAGATCAGAGTGTGAGGAAGTTCTTGAGGATTTCCATCCCGTTTTGTGTGGCGATGGATTCGGGGTGGAATTGAACGCCCCAGATGGGGAGCTCGCGGTGTCGCAGTCCCATGATTTCGCCTTCGGCGGTCTCGGCGGTGATCTCGAGGCAAGCTGGGAAGCTTTCTCGCTCGACGATTAGGGAGTGGTAGCGGGTGGCCTGCAGGCCTTGGGGGAGGCCTTTGAAGAGGTCTTTGCCGTTGTGGCTGATGGGGGAGGTCTTGCCGTGCATGAGGCGGTCGGCCCGGACGACTTTTCCTCCGAAGTGCTGTCCGATGGACTGGTGCCCGAGGCACACGCCGAAGAGGGGCACCTTGCCGGCGAAGGCCTCGATCATGGCGATGGATACGCCGGCTTCCGACGGGGAACAGGGGCCGGGCGAGATGAGAACCCGCTCGGGTTGGAGGGCTAGGGCTTCTTCGACGGTGATTTGGTCGTTGCGGAAGACGCGCTGCTCGACGCCGAGCGTACCGAAGTACTGGACGAGGTTGAAGGTGAAGGAATCGTAGTTGTCGATGACAAGCAGCATTTTGGGCAGTTTTAGGGCTGGTTTAAATAGGGCGGCGGGAGGTGGGTCAAGCTTGGCGGGGGGCGTGTGAATAAGTCGCCTGCCGTCGGCTCGGGCCTTGGTTTTACGGTATTGGGCGACGAGTGAAAATTTGGGTTGTTCGGGGAGGTGGGGGAGCTAGGTTTTGGGCTCTATTTATGAGCGAACATTTCCAGCTGATCAAAAAGGATGCCGAAACGGGGGCCCGCCGCGGCCGTCTGAAGACCTTGCACGGCGCGATCGAGACGCCGATTTTCATGCCGGTGGGCACGCAGGCGACGGTGAAGGGTTTGACCCCTCGCCAGATCAAGGAGGATGTGGGGGCTCAGATTATTCTTGGGAACACTTATCACTTGAACCTGCGTCCTGGTTCCGAGCTGATTCGCGATGCGGGCGGCTTGCATAAGTTTATGAGCTGGGACGGGCCGATCTTGACGGACAGCGGCGGCTTTCAGGCCTTCAGCTTGGCGAAGTTGAGCAAGCTGACGGAGGAGGGGGTCGCCTTCCAGTCGCACTTGGATGGATCGAAGGTATTCTTGGGGCCGAGGGAAGTGATGACGATCCAGGCGAACCTGGGGTCCGATATCGCTATGGTGATCGACGAGTGTCCGCCGTATCCATGCAAGAAGGACGATTGCGTGAAGGCGGTGGAGCGCACCACGCGTTGGGCGAAGGCTTGCAAGGAGATCGCGACGGACAACGGATTCTTGGGATCGGGGCATCATGTTTTTGCGATCGCTCAAGGATCGGAATTCGAGGACTTGCGGCGTCGTTCGGCGGAAGAGTTGGCGGAGCTCGATTTTCCTGGCTACGCGATTGGCGGTGTAAGCGTGGGCGAGCCGGAGCCGGAAATGCTCAAGCAGGTGCGGGCGACGGCTCCCTTCTTGCCGGAAGACAAGCCGCGTTATACCATGGGATTGGGCACGCCTCCGCAGATGTTGAAGATGATCGCGGCCGGAGTGGACATGTTTGACTGCGTGTTGCCGAGTCGGGTCGCTCGCAATGGCGCGTTTTTCACGCCTGATGGAATGAAGAACATTCGCAACTCGCGTTTCGCCACGGATCTCAAGCCGCTGGTGGTGGGCATGGAAAACTACACCTGCCGGAACTTTACGCGGGCTTACCTGCGCCATCTCACCATGGCGAAGGAGATGTTGAGCTGCACGCTTTTGACCCTGCACAACTTGCATTTCTACTTGAACCTGATGGAGCAGGCTCGCGCCCGCATCGAAGCGGGTGACTTTTCTCGTTGGAGCGCGAGTTGGATCGAACGCTACGAAGCGGGCGAGAAGGGTGAGGGATAGCTGTTTGGTTTGTGCGTAGTGGGAAATTGGTGACATGAGTATCGCATCAGATAGGATGGACTCGAAGCTGAGGGTCAACATGCGGCTTTCGGTAGTCGAGGGCTTGCTGGCTATGCCCTTGGTGTTTTTCGCCATGCCGGGCAACTTTTTGCTCGCGAGCATGATGACGGGGGCGATCGGACTGAAGGAGTCGGTGTACGGGGTGATCGCTTCCTTGCCCGCTTGGGCCAACGTCGTGCAGCTCTTTGCCTTGCCGTGGCTGACGCGTCGGTTTTCTCAAAAGGTGATCTGCTTGGTTTTTTCATGGATCCACTTGTGCTGCTGGGTGGCTGTGGGCTATGCGTTGCCGCGAATCGCTATGGGAGGCGAGTGGCACTCGCCTTTGTTGATTGTAGGCTTGTTTGCGGTGGGGGCTTTGGCGTTTGCTTTGGTGAACGTGAGTTGGACCTCGTGGGTGCAGGAATGGCTTCCGACCAAAGGGCGGGGCAAGTATTTGGGCCGCCGAAATCGGCTGTTGCAGATCAGTACGGTCGCCTTTTTGGTGAGTTCGTCGTGGTTTCTTGGATACTGGAAAGAGAACGCTATCTTTGGTTTTCAGATGATCATCTTCGTGTCGGTTGCCATGCGTGCTGTGTCGATTGTATTGCAGCTTCGGATACTGCCTACCAAACGTGTCGCGGACGAGCGTAGCTCGAAGCTATTGGATCAGTTTTCGTCGATCTTGAAGAACACCGCTTTGATTCGCTTCGTGGTGTTTGGAGCGACCTTTGGCTTTGCGGCAAATGTAATGGGGCCGTTTTTTCCCGTGTTCTATTACAAGGTATTGGGAATGAGCGTGGAGGAGGTGGCTCGCTTGGCAATGCTGGCGACTACCACGGGAGCTTTGATGATGCCGTTTTGGGGGCGCGTATGCGACAAGTATGGATGCCGTATCAGCTTGATGGTTGCTTTGTCGGTTTGGATGGGGACGGGCTACCTGCACCAGTTCGCAAGACCGGACGAGGTGGGCATTCTCTATCTCATTTGGGGTATCGGAGGGGTCGCTGGCTCCGGATTCTTGTTTGGCTCTTTCAGCATGATATTGAAGTTGATTCCGGCCGAAGCGAAGACGGCCGCGATCAGTTTCAACTTGGCGGCGAGTTCCCTGTCGGCCGCGGTGGCGCCGATCTTGGGCGGATTGCTCTTCTCCTGGGTGCAGGCTCGCTTCCAAGACCAGGTTGGGGCCTTTCATGTCATTTCCCTCGTTCATCACTCGGTCGTGATCTCGACCGGGATTCTGTTGTTGGGAATAGCGGAGCCGAAAGCTGCCACGCTCACGCAGGCGATCGGAGCGATGCGTCCCCTGCGCCAACTGGGGACCTTGATGGGGGTCTCCTTCTTGGCGAACTACAGTTTCTTCAGGAAAGGCGAGGAGGAGCAATCCGAGGAAGGGGAACGCAACTGAGCTTCTCGTGGTTTGACAGGATGTGCGGAGCGCGGTGCTTTCGTTTTCCCAGACCGTATTAGCCAATCACGAACATGAGAGTACTAGTCACCGGAGGAGCCGGATTTTTAGGCAGCCACCTTTGCGAGCGTTTGCTCGGCGAGGGGCACGAGGTCGTCTGTTTGGACAACCTCTTCACCGGGAGGAAGGCGAATATCGTGCACCTTCTGTCCAACCCGTATTTCGAGTTCGTGCGCCATGACGTGATCGACCCTTTCAAGTTTGAGGTGGACCAGATCTACAATCTCGCTTGTCCGGCATCGCCGCCGCATTACCAGTACAATGCGATCAAGACGATCAAGACATCTGTCATGGGGGCCATCAATTGCCTTGGCCTGGCAAAGCGATTGAAGGCGCGGGTTTTTCAAGCCTCCACCTCCGAGGTGTATGGAGACCCGCACCAGCATCCCCAGCAGGAGTCTTACTGGGGGAACGTGAACCCGATCGGAATTCGGTCCTGCTACGATGAGGGCAAGCGTTGCGCGGAGACCTTGTTCTTCGATTACCACCGTCAGAACGGAGTCGATATCCGCATCGCTCGCATCTTCAATACCTACGGTCCTCGCATGTTGGCTAGCGACGGACGGGTGGTTTCCAACTTTATCGTGCAGGCCTTGCGAGGCGAAGACATTACGATCTACGGCGACGGTTCGCAGACGCGTTCCTTTTGCTTCTACAGCGATTTGATCGAGGGCTTCGTGCGTTTGATGAACCAAGATGCCGTGACGGGGCCCGTTAACTTGGGGAATCCGGGGGAGTTCACGATGATCGAGCTAGCGGAGACGGTGCTGCGATTGGTGGGTTCCAAATCGAAGCTCGTCCACTTGGACCTGCCTGCGGACGATCCCAAGCAGCGCCAGCCCGATATTTCCCTGGCGAAGAAGCACCTGGCCTGGGAGCCGAGCGTGCCTCTGGAGGAAGGCTTGAAGGAAACTATCGCCTATTTCAGGAAGGACATGGAGGCGTGACCTCGCAGTTCTTCGATGACCTAATCCTGAATCCCGAGGCTGATGAGCGGTCGCAATTTTTTTGAGAAGAGTCCTTCCAACCAAAACCTGATTGATCTTTTTGAAGGGCAATGGTCCTCGCGCATGCCCCCGCATCTGGGAGTGGAAAGCGGCGGCGTCGCCGGCCTGCATGAGGATGTTCGAATTGATTGGGCCCTCCAGCTCCTGGGAGGCGTGGAGGGCAAAACCGTTTTAGAACTCGGCCCTTTGGAGGCGGCGCACACCTCCATGTTAGAGCGGGCAGGTGCGGCTCACGTAACGAGTATTGAAGGCAATGCCGCGGCTTTCCAGCGGTGTTTGATAGTAAAGGAGCTCCTCGGCTTGTGCCGCTCTAGGTTCTTGCTGGGGAATTTCGTATCTTATCTGAAAGAGAATGATACCGTATTCGATCTGTGTGTCGCCAGCGGAGTGCTCTACCATATGAAGAATCCGGTGGAGTTGATAGAGCTCTTGTCGCGTCGCGTCGAAAAGCTCTTTGTCTGGACGCACTTTTACGATGAGGAGCTGGTCGGTGCGGACCCGAGGACGAAAAAATACTTTGCGGGATGCTGGGATGCGACTCACTCGGGGTTTTCCCATCGATTGCACGCCCACGGATACGGTGACGCGCTCGATTGGAAGGGATTTTGCGGAGGTGGCAGTGAGTCGAGCAATTGGATGGAGAAACCTGACTTGCTTGCAGCCTTTGAGTATTTTGGTTTCAAGAAAGTTGGTGAACGCGAAGAGCCTACCCACCCGCACGGGCCAGCGATTTGGTTGGCGCTCGAGAAAGCGTGATCAAGCGTTGGCAGCCCTGCGAAGCGATTCATAGCCAGAGATTCGCACCTTTTCGTTGCAAGGCTGTCCTGAGTTCTTTAGCCGGATCACTCTCTATTTTACCCAAGCTCCAATGCTATCGTCATTTTTCAAGAAATTCGCGGGCCGCTCCAACAAGAAGTGGCTCAAGTCCTGCGAGCCTGCCGTCGCCAAAATCAACGAGCTAGAAGCCTCGTACCAATCCCTTTCCGATGAGGAGCTGAAGGCTCACACCGCGCAGTTTCGCGAGCGTTTCGCCAACGGAGAGAGCTTGGACGACTTGTTGCCGGAGGCTTTCGCCACTGTAAAGAATGCGGCCCGGCGCTTGGTGGGCACCTCGGCCATGGTGTGCGGCCGCGAGCAGCACTGGGACATGGTTCATTACGACGTGCAGCTGATTGGCGGGATGGCATTGCACCAGGGGCGTATCGCGGAGATGGCGACCGGTGAAGGTAAGACGCTGGTCTCTACGCTGCCTATCTACTTGAACGCTCTCGCTAGCCGAAACGTGCAACTCGTCACGGTCAACGAGTATTTGGCTCAGCGTGACTCGGAGTGGATGGGGCACCTCTTCAAGTACCTCGGTCTCACGGTGGGTTGCATCAAGAATCAGCAGCCTCCGCCAGTGAAGCGAGAGATGTACGGGTGCGACGTGACCTACGGTACCGCGTCGGAGTTCGGTTTTGACTACTTGCGCGACAACGGCATGGCTCACAGCAAGGAGGAGCAGGTGCAGCGTGATCACTTCTTCGTGATCATCGACGAAGTGGACTCGATCTTGGTCGATGAGGCGCGTACCCCGCTAATCATTTCCGGACCCGCTCCGATCCAGCGCGAGCAGCCTTACACCAAGCTCAAGGGGGCGATCGAAAGCCTAGTGAATGCCCAAAACAAGCTATGCAATTCCTTGATCGCTGAAGTGAAGGAAGAGTTGGGCAAGGAGGAGCGGGACACTTGGGACCTTGGGCTCAAGATGTTGCAGGTGAAGCTTGGCATGCCCAAGAACAAGCAGCTGCTACGTCTGCTGGAGACCGGCGAGTATCGTAAGCTGCTCGACAAGACGGACCTGGAGATGCACAGCGACATGAACAAGGACAAGCTCTTCGACTTGAAGGAAGAGTTGTACTTCGTGATCGACGAAAAGCAGCGCCAGGCGGACTTGACGGAGAAAGGTCGCAAGACGCTTCGCCCGGACAATCCCGACGCTTTCGTTTTGCCTGATTTGGCAACTCGTTTCAGCGAACTAGACAAGGATGCCTCGCTCAGCTCCGAAGAAAAGGACGCGATCAAGCTCAAGGAGCAAGAAGCGCTCGAGGTTGTGGGAGAGGATATTCACGCGATCAGCCAGCTGCTTCGCGCCTACGCCCTTTACGAGAAGGACGTCGAGTACGTGGTCCAGGAAGGCAAGGTGGTGATCGTTGACGAAAACACGGGCCGCGTCATGGCGGGGCGCCGTTGGGGCGATGGCTTGCATCAGGCGGTTGAGGCGAAGGAAAACGTAACCATCGAGCGGGAAACACGTACGTTCGCCACAGTTACGGTTCAAAACTACTTCCGCTTGTACGAGAAGCTTGCCGGCATGACCGGCACGGCCGAAACGGAAGCGACCGAATTTCACGACATCTACAACCTAGGTGTCGCGGTGATTCCGACCAATAGGCCCTGTATTCGCATCGATGACAACGACGTCATCTACAAATCCCGTCGCGAGAAGTACAATGCGGTGGTGGACGAGGTCGAGGCGGCCCACAAGAAGGGACAGCCGGTGCTGGTGGGCACCGTCTCCGTAGAAGCGTCCGAGCTCGTGGGGCGCATGCTCCGCCGCAAAAACATCCCGCACAACGTTCTCAATGCTAAGTTCCACCAGCAGGAAGCGGAAATCGTCGCTCGCGCCGGCATCAAAGGGGCTGTAACCATCGCAACCAACATGGCGGGCCGCGGCACCGACATCAAGTTGGGCGAAGGCGTCAAGGAAGCGGGTGGATTGCTGGTCATCGGCACGGAACGCCACGAGTCGCGACGTATCGACCGCCAGCTGCGTGGCCGTTGCTCGCGCCAAGGAGACCCAGGCCGTTCCAAGTTCTACATTTCCCTCGAAGACGATTTGATGCGTCTATTCGCCAATTCCGGCTTCATGGCGAAGATTCTGCACGGGTCCATGGAGGAGGGGGAACCGCTCGAGCACTCGCTGCTGAACCGCTCTATCGAGACCGCTCAGAAGAAAGTTGAGGGGAGTAACTACTCCGTCCGCAAACGCTTGCTGCAGTACGACGACGTGCTGAACAAGCAGCGCGAAATTATCTACTCGCTGCGCAATGATGCCCTGCAAAGCGATACTCCGTTCGATACGGTGATGGAGTTGGTGGAAGAGGAAGTGGCGGATCGTCTAGCGGACGCTGAGCGTGACCTTGCTGGGTTCGTCACTTGGGCCAACTCGCACTTTCCGATCGGCCTTTCCGAGGAGGCTCTCGGAGGAAAGTCTGCAGAAGCTCAGCTCAAGCATGTGCTCGATGCCATTCGCGATGCGTACCGCATCAAGAAGACGGCGGAAAACGAAGCTGCTCTGGAGCATCTCGAGCGCTACGTGCTGCTCAGTTCCATCGACGGCCGTTGGCAGGAGCACTTGACCGAAATGGAAGACTTGCGTCGCAACGTGGGGCTACGCAGCTACGGCCAGAAGGATCCGCTCAACGAGTACAAGAACGAAGCTTACACCTACTTCGAGGAATTGATGAGCAACGTGAGGGCTCAGGTGTGCACGCGCTTGTTCCGTACCGCGACCAACCTGGTCGCCATCGAAAACGTGAAGAACATGCTCGCCCGTCAGGCGGTTGCCCAAGGCGGCGGGGCGGAGACTTCCGGAGCGGTTGCGGCGCGTCCCGGAGGAAGGCCGGCTCAAGGAAGCCAGGTACAGCTGCCCAAGGTGACGATCAAGAAGAGCCTGCCCAAGGTGGGCCGCAACGAGCCCTGTCCATGCGGAAGCGGGAAGAAGTTCAAGCAATGCTGCGGCCGCTAGCGGCGGCGACGATTGCGGATGGCTTGGCAACACGGCGGCAGCGAGGCGTATGAAGGATGCACTTAAGAAGGCCTACTTGCGAGGAATCGACATGTTGCTGCTGCCATTGCGCAGAAAGGGCAGCGAGGACCCCTTCCACCGGGTCTTTCGGGACTTCATTTCTATTGTTGAGGGTGTCGAAAGGCCCTCTGTTTTAGAGTTAGGCTCTAGGAATGTATCCGGAAATAGCGTGAAGGGTTGGTTTCCCGAGGACTGCGATTACACAGGAATCGACATATTGGAGGGTGAAGGGGTAGATGTTGTAGCGGATGCTCACACACTCTCTCGATCTTTTACCAAGGCTCAATTCGATTTTGTCTATTCCATGTCGGTATTCGAGCACCTGCTGTTTCCATGGAAAGTTGTTTTGGAGCTAAATCATGTTATGAAGGAGGGAGGTTTTCTTTACCTTTCGACGCACCCGGTCTGGCCGGAGCATGAGGTTCCTTGGGATTTCTGGCGCTTCCCGAAACGCGGTTTTGAGGGACTGTTTAACTCGTTTACCGGGTTCGAGTTGGTGGCGGTCGAGGAAGGCTTGCCGTGTGCTTTGTTTTCTTTGGTTGACGATTTGCCCACCCGAGAAAGCTACTTGTATTCCGCCAACCAAGGAGTTGCTTTGATTGCTAGGAAAACTGGCGAATACCGAAAAGATCTCTTGAATTGGGAAATCGAAATAGAGTCGGTGTTGAGAACGATGTATCCCAGTGGTTGATGAATTGAGGAATTGAGTGGTGAGTAGCTTCCCTTTCATCCCGTAGGTGCAATGACCGGAAGGGAGTGGGTTTTTTGACTTAATTTGGCCGAAGGGCTAAAAGAATTTGGATCTGTTCCGAAACAGACGTATTATACATGTCGGCGAAGCGTTGGATGATTGGCGATAGTACTTAGAATCCGCTTGCTAACTTGTAGCGTACGATTTTCAGTATCTCGGTTCACTTTGCGCATTTGGCGCCTCGCTTACCCAAGCTCTATCTCGATTACTCCAAATATGATGAAAAAGAAGAATTTAGCCCGGTCCCTTCTGGCCGTTGGATCAGTTTGTTGCCTCGCTGTGACGTCGAGTTCGGCTCAGGAAGTCTACTCGAGCATCATCGGTGCGGTTTCCCTGACGGCTCCCGGAGAGAGCGACCTCTACGTCACTCCGAGCTTCAGCAATTCGGCTGTGTTCCGAAGCGAAATTTCCGCGGCAGCGGCGGGAAGCGTCACTTTTTCGGGAGCATCTTTCGACGCGGACGCCTTTGCCGGGGGGCATCACCTTCTCGTTGAGGAAGGTACTCTTGCTGGGCGGATGTTTGAGATTACTGCTAACTCCGCTACGGAGTTGACTGTGAGCGATCCTGGCTCGGAGTTGGCGGCTGCCGATGAGCAAGTGGCGTCAATTATTCCGGCCCTTACCCTCGGGGATATGTTTCCAAACGGGCTAGGCGGCAAGGTCGAAGCGAATCCTGGAAACCCCGATTTGATTTTGTTTTCTAACGATAATTCTGCGGGTGTGAAAGGCTTTGCTCCGAAGGACATCTACTACTACGGCGACATTGCCAAGAACGAGAGCGATGAGATTGTGAGTGAGCCGGGTTGGCGAAAGGTTGGCGCTCCTCTTTGGGAGTCTCACGATAACGCTGTCCTCCCCGTCGGTGAAGGGTTCGTGGTCAGGAACAATACGAATGTGGACGCTTCGTTTTTCCTTTTCGGAGAGGTCATGGTCTCGCACGTTCAGATTCCGATCTCGTCCAAAAGCGCGGGAACGACGGACAACTTGGTGGGCGTACCACGGCCATTGGCGATTTCTATCGGTGACATGGGCTTGGATACCGTGGTGACTGTGACAACTGATGCGAACGCAGTGAAAGACACGGTTCGTATCTATCCTGCCGACGGCGGCAAAAACCCAGCTGCCAGTGCTATTTACTGCCTTTACTCCGACGGTTGGCGAAAAGTTGAAAATGACACAGTCGTTACAACGGGAGATGTGTTGGACGATTCTCTCATCCCAGCGGCGTCTGCAGTGGTCGTCCGAAAAGTAGCAACTGCGCAAGACGAGGTTGTCTACTGGACCAACACTTGGAGCCTTCCTTCTCAAAGCTAAACCCAGGGGATTACAATCATGCGCAACGTAACAAAATTAGGTATCGGTCTCGGGTCGTTGGCTTTGGCCAGTGTCGGGTACAGTAGTATTTCTTTTAACATAGCCGCCGGAACCTTGCGGGACAGCAGTGGTGTCGCGATCAACAATGGTCTTGTGATTTTGGCGGCTGACACGGATGATGACGGATTCGCATTGCCCAATGCTACTGATTTCCTGCCAGGCGCTGGAGATGTTGAAGTCGCCCGTTGGAACTTTTCCGAAGGGGGTGGCTTGGACGGAGAATTTTTGGCCTCCAAAGTCATCGCCGACTACGATGCCGGTGGTTGGTCCGAGGGCGATGCTTTGGCTTTGTTTTGGTATCCAACCTTGGATAAAACTGCCTCGGAGCCAGGGGCTGGTGTGAAATTTGGGGTTTTTGCGGACCCGACAAACGAATCAACAGGAGATCCATGGGTGATGCCTGCTGACGATGAACATCTTTACAGCCTGCAGTTTTTTGCGGACGGCTCAGTTCTAAGCACTTCGACTTTTGCCAGCGAGTATGTTGCTGGAGCCTCGTTGGAGGAGGGGGTCGCGCTGGCTGATCTGACGGATGTCATGGCGTCTCCCTCTAAGACGACTGCAACCTCGAACACGGTGACGTGGGATCTTGCCAGTTCAGCTCAGGGTTACTCAATCGAGCGACGTATAGCGGGTACGGACAATTGGAATACCATCGCAGCCGTTGGTGGTGGTGTTAGCTCGTACGTAGATGCAAATTTGGGTGCAGGTCTCACTTATGAGTACAGGGTCGTTGCGGAGAACGGCCTCAGTGCCTTTCCTAGCGTTTCCGATGAAAAATTGTTCTCGGAGCGAGCTCAGTTTAGGGGGGTTGCGATCCGCTCGAACGTCGAGGTAGCCGACCTTGCCAGGCACGCTTATGGAGGGGTTATTCTCACAGGTGGCGATGCTAGTTCCGCGACCACCAAGAAACTCCACATGCAAGCTAGCGGTAACGATACCAACAACCCGGATGGTAATTTTGATGGTGCCTTTCTTCTCGATCCTACGATGGACCTTTACGACCAGTTTGCTGGAGCATTCACCGACTTCAATGATGATTGGTTGCGCAACGAAAGTGCCGTCGCCACAGAGATGGATAGTTTAAGTGCATCTGGTAGAGGTAATGTTTTTGATGCTTCGGCAGACAACAGAGACGCCGCCATTCTAAAGGACGGGGCTATAGCTGGAGACAAAGGGTATTCCTTTATTGTGTCACCGTACGAAGTGCCGGAGGTTGGCGATCCGAAGTCTAACTACGCTGGAGTGCCAGTCGATGGAGAAGTCGTAGTTTCGATCTACGACGCCGAAGATATCGATGGAACACAAGACAACATTCGAATTTCCAAGTTGGCTGCTCGTGGACATGTCTCCGACTCCACTTTTTTTGGAATGATCGGTGGTTTGGATATTGAAGGTCGCCCGGGCGTGCGCAAGCAAGTGCTGATTCTTGGAAAGGGGCCTCACCTTGAGACAGATGAACCTCTCGTTGAAGGTTTGGCTATCACCAATCCGATTCTCAAGTTGAGGTTGGGGGGGACTTTGGACGTAATCGCGGAAAATGACGATTGGGCTACTGCTACCCCATCCACTGCCTCCGAGGTCACGGTTGAGACGGATGTAGACAAGATCAGGGCAGCCTTGGTTGCTACAGGAAATACCAAGTTCGACGCTCATCCTAAGGATTCTGTGATGTTGGTAACTCTGGATCCTGGTACCTACACTGTCGAAATGGTCGGAATGACCGGTGGGGCGAGAGAATCTGGCCTTGGTTTTATAGAAATCCAAGAGGTCGAATTGGATCCTCTCTCTCTTTAACCAAATTTATTCGTAGCCCCGAATATCATATTCGGGGCTTTTTTGTGTAAGCTGAAAGTTCAGTCGTGTTGGACTGTTAGGTGCAAGAGTTCCTCTCTTGAAAGGCGCAAGCCAATACCGTTTTTGCTCAGCCCAATGAAGAATTCGCATCCTGTAGTGTCGTAGGATTCTGTTTCACTCAATTGGATAAGATCCAAAGAGAACAGATCATGTACCATCAGACGGAAGGAGCTGTAGGTGAAGCACCAAGAATGGATGTCATTGTATGTGTTTTGGGTCGCTGCTTCTCGCATTTTCTGGGCAGCAATCTCGGGGGTGTGGATAAATTCAATTTTCCCTACCTCGTTTTTGTCCCATCCAATCTTTCCGCCTTTGGACGTCGCATTGAGGTAGAACTCTGCCATCGAACCAGGGCTGTGGGTTGTGCGCTTTGCAAAGTGGGCGTCTACGACGCTAGCAAGGCCTGAAATGGGACGGAATTGATCGAAGCAATAACGTTTGTCAGGAACTGCTAGGGCTAATGTTCCCGAAGGTTTTAGCACCGCTTCACAGTCCCTTAGGAATGCTATGAGGTCCGGCGTGTGTTCAATCACATGTGATGCAATGATCCAATCGTATTTTTCGTGTGAGCCGATCAGGTCTGGGTAGCGTTCTCCCCTCCATACGTAATCGACCTCTTCTATCTTGTTTATGTCTACTGGGTGGTCGCGGTACTTTCGTATCAAGCCTTCGCGGGTGTCGTGATCGATGGTTTCAACATTGAACCCTTCGCTTTTGGGTGCGATGGGCGAATGGCTCGGTCCGATTTCTAGTCCGTATCCATGAGGGTCGATTAGGCTGAGGATTCTCTCGGTTCTACTCATAGATGCCTTTTTGCCACCCATCGAGTTCCTCGGGTTGGGACGCTATACGCATATCAACGAAATACTTAGGTGTCAGGTTTTGTATATATTCTAGGAAGTCGCTTTCGGGCATTTTTTCGTGGCTCAGCAAACCATCCCATCTTAGCCTGAACGTAAGTGGCTCGTTAGGGATTTTTGTTCTATTGTTCACTAGAGGGTCGGCTGGAGTGTATTGTTTCGGGTTGCAAGTGCCGCCGAACACTGCGGGCGAGGGTTTGTAGGTGTCGATTCCAATTGCTTTCTCAAACGACGAGTGGGTATCGGGAAACGGGTCATAGAACTCGACATGCTCTGAGCCGGCGTGGGACTCCACTTCCTGTTTCATTTCGTTCCACTGGTCTAATGGCAAAATGTTCTTTTGGCCCCATTTTGCGATGTGAGGTTGGTAGAAGATAAAACGAACCTCGTGTGCATACGCTGGGAGGATTTCCTTGCACTTCATGATCACTGGGAGAATTTCGTGAACGTTGCTTGCGAACGCCATCGTAATATACCGAATTTTTGGAGCCGTTTGACTGGATTTCATGAAATGAGACAAGCGGGTTAGGTTCGCCAAAAACTTTTCAAGGCGTCCCCCTTTTCTTAGTTCCGCGAATCTCTCAGGATCAATTGAGTCGATCGAAATCCTGATGCTGTGTATATTCGAGTTGGCCAAGGCCCTTAGGGTATCATCGGTGAGGTTCTTGCATAAGTTGGTAGTGAAACTGAGCTTTTTTCTCAGGTGGGACGGTACGCTTTGGATAAAATCAATTATTTGCGGGTGCACGGTGGCCTCGTGCATACACGAAAGCCAGAACATGCCATCCGGTACAAGTGGAAGGAGTGGGATTGCTTTCTCGAAGACCTCTGCCGGCATGTTTCGAAGGCCCTTTGTCAAAGAGTAATCGGTAATGCAGAATGGACAGCGTAAATTACAGTTGTTGCTAATGTCTCCCGCAATAAGTTGTATAGGATGTTCTATCAGTAGCTGGCGCCCGCTGTTTTCGAGAATGTAGTCTGATCTTTTGACTGACACGGAGACAGTTATATGTCCCTCATGCGCGATCTTGAAGGGGACTGAGGTTTTGAAACCATATCTGCCGTCACCGATTGATGAGGCTCTAAGATCCTCGCGTGGTTGGTCGGCTAAAAGCGTTTTGCTCCAACCGTTGGAAAGTCTAATAGTAACGGCGACCCTTTGTTGTGGCTCATCCCTGTTTCTTACCCAACCGAATATTTCACCGTTTTCTGTATGGTCTACATATCCTTCGAAATTCATTTGACTGTTGGTGTTTATAGTTGTTTCCGAGCGAGCACTGAGACGGTAGCGGCCAATTCTTTTCTGGCTTCTTCCGGCAGTTCCTTGGACCACTCTTCTTCGCAGAGATACTCGGGTGACTGCAGTAATTCAGAAAGTGGAAGTGCTAGAAACTTTTCCCTTAGTTCGTTTGGGAGGCTTGCAGCATAGCGCGAGATGATCCAAGTTATTGACCAAATAGGAGTGCCGTAACGAGGGACTGCATTTTTGATGACTTTCATGTTTTTCTCGAGAAGGAGCTCCAAGCCCTGTTGTGTCATGTTGTAGTAGTGTGCTGGAAACCCGTGGTAAGGCTGCAGAAAGGCGGTATCGATCCAAAGCAGACCGCCGGGCTTGAGGACTCTCTGCATCTCGAGCGCAACCTTCTTCGGGTCTTTGACGTGTTCTAGAACGGCTAAAGATATGACTAGATCGAATGTGCCGTCCTTGAAGGGTAGTTGCTCAGCCGTTCCGACGACATCAACTCCATTATATGGTTGTATTTCAAAGTTTACGACGTTGTCGAATGTTCGGTCGCGAGATCCCGATCCGCAGTCTAGAGTCCATCCATCGTTTTGCTCGATAAGCCCTACGAGCTCAGGTGGATATTGGTGGCCCGAAGTCGTTTCGACGCTTGAGTCATGCTTGAAATGTGGCGATACTTCTGCACTACAGTCGATGTATGTCGGTTTTATAGTTGGGCTGGCTTCTGGGGCGATAAGTGAATTTATCGTATTGAGTCTACTTTTCAGTGATGTGTTCATTTTCTAGTGGAACCCAGTTGTCTGCACACTTACAGCGAGGGTTGTCTTTGAAGATTCTCCCGCTGCATCGATTGTAAAAGTTCCTTGTGGTAGTTCGTAAAGGATCGCTCTTGTCTCGACTGAGGGTAATTCTGCGTTTATATCGATAAACGCTCTGAGAGCTTGCCAATGGAAGGGCTGGTCGGTCCAAGGTCCGCTCTTTTTGATTTGGGAGAGGGATCCAGATCTTAGGAAAAGTTCTTCAGGATGTGTACCTACGCTGTAGGCGAGGTAGGACCGCTTAAGCGCTTTGCCTGTATCTATTTCGATTTTACCGCCGGTGGCTTGGATGCTGGTTATATTTCCGTGTTGGGTCGATACTGTTGTCGCACTTTGCGGTTGCTTGAGGAATCCTCCTTGGATTGTTTGACCGAACTTGTAGGAGCCTTCCCTTAGGAAAACGGCTGATTTCTCGGTCTGGTGGATGTGTGCAAGTTCGCCTGTGGCGAGGGATATCAATGATATTGGAGTCGCGATTGCCTCGGTCGTTATTTCGACCTGGGAATCAGTGAAAAGTGTAAACTCTACGTCGCTGGCCTGTGTTGTGAAACTCTTGATTGCGTTGAGATGTGCGGGTTTTAAATACGAATTTCTATGTTTGAGAGATGCGTCGGCTTGCTCTTTGACATTTTGGTATGCTTCGAATTTGTTCTCTTCGTAAAGCGTGTTGGGGGGGAGTTCGAAACTCTCGCTCCATGGCTCTGGGTCCGCAGGTGCGCATCTAAAGTTGGGCGAACGCATGGCGACGTTGCCTAGTGTGTTGTGAGAGAAAACAAGGTCGCCGTAGGGGCCGCAACCTCCCCAGTCTGGGACATACATTGCCTTTTGTTCGTAATAATCCTCGAGCTCTTTGAGGTTATTGGAAGTAGTGTTGTGTTGTATTCTAATCCAGCGGCTGCCTCCGTCACTGTATAGAATGTTTCCAATGCCGCCTTGGTTGTGGACAATGTTGCGCTCGATTACAAGACCGCCATTGATACCGCGTGCACTGTTTGATTGAGGTCCTAACGTATAAATGCCTCCTCCATCATACATTTGATATAAATAGTGATGGACGTGGTTGCCTATCACTCGGTTTCCGTGAGTTTCTATTTCAGTTGAATCGAAGGTGTTCCAGCCCCATCCTATCGAAATTCCGGTGTAAGGTGCGTGGCAAACTTCGTTTCTCAGAATGCTTACTCGAGATGCATGGCCGACGAAAATTCCGACGCCGCCATGATAGACGGAAGCGGGTTTGTGAACCAAGGAATCGGAAATAGTCACGTCTCTTACCGGTTCGAGCGTGCCCAATGCTTCCTCGTCGCTGACTGATCCGACTACGATCCCGTTGCCAGCAATGTCAATGAACTGGCAGTTGTTCACTGTGATATTTCGGGAGGATTGGAATATTCCGAGTCCCCATCCTCCTAGGTTTTTGAACGTACAGCCTTCAAAGGTAACGTTTTTAGCCTGGTAGAGACCGATTGCTTCGCTTGGACGTCCAATTTGCCCGATCTGTTCGAAGTTTGCCTGCCCTTCGTTGAATCCCTTTGTTTTTATTGGAGCGAGCCATGTGGTATGGGCAAAGGTGATTCCTTCGAACCTCACCCTCGCAGCATTTTCGATGCGCAATAGTGTTTGTAGTCGTGCGAGCCTTATTTCTTGTTCGTTTGGCTTGGCTTCGTCCAACGGAATGAGTGATAGGAACTCATTGCCGTTGTGCCACTCGCCTGGGCTGTCGAGGAGTTCGATAGCTCCTTCGATTACAGTCGATTTTGGCATCAGGGCGTTGAGTCGGCTCGAAGTCTCGCTACCCCATAGGGTATTAAGGGTACTCCAACCTGGTTCTTTAAAAGTAAGCCAGTTTTCGCCGACTGAATCGACTCCGCATCTCTTTTCCCACCATGCGCAGCGGAATACGAACTCGATGTCCTCTGGGTTTTCCCACTGGGTAAAAGGTGGTAGTGTTCTTGTGTGATCATGTATCAGGGTACCAGGTTCGATGTGAATCTCTGAGCTGATGGAGTCGCGAGTAAGTTTGGTGAGTCCGGGAATTGCGGAGAATTTGTCGTCCCACGCTTCGTAGGTGATAGATCTTGCGCGGGTTGCTCGTTGGTTGCCGATGAACAGGTCGCGTGAAGCGTGGAGCCTTGGGTCGTCTGGTTTAGCATACCTTTGAATTTTGCCAGCGGAGGGAACGCTGCTTTGAAGTTTTATGGATCCGCTTAGTGTTGCTTTTCCGGGGGTTTGTGCGCGTACGGTCAGGGTGGCACGTCTTGAGTGGTCGGATGAAAGTATCAGCGTATCCTCGAGCTCGTATTCGCCATCTAGCAGAATTAGCTCGGTGACCTCCTCGTTTGTAGCGAGGTTCAGCGCGTGGCTTAGGGAGTAGGGGTCACTCTGAGTGCCTGACGCATGTTCGCTACCTGATGGCGAGGCGTACACTGCTGCTCCCTCACCATTGGGCACGAACAAGGCGAGGGCGGATAATAGGTAGATTGTCACTATCACTGTATGCAGGGATCGAATTGGTTTCTGTGTTGGATAAACGATGAAATTTACGAATTGGCATTCGCCTTTTCACCTAGCAGGCGAGCTGCTTTGTTCCAGCCAACCAAGGCGGCTGTTGTCGTATTTCCCTATTGTCATTTCAAGCCTCAACCGGTTGTTTTTCCACCTTGCCCGCTGCACTTTTTTGTTAGTGTGAGCATTCTTTCTTTGCGTTTGGTTTTTGGCCTCGTTGGGTATTTTGCTCAATTACCTGCGTAAAGCATCTGTGATCGTCCTCTCATGTCCATTAGATGAAGCATCTATTTCTATTCGCTTTGTTGTCGCTAGCGTTGCTGCCTTTTTTATCCCAAGGCAGGGAGCAAGGCGATGCAGCTTCTGAGGCTGGTTCGGTCGAAGCCCAAGCTTGGATACCGAAGAAGTCTCCCATTTCCAGCTTCGTAGTTTATCCTACTCGGATCGTCTGGGAGAGCGAGGGAGGGGTTGAGCATGCAGATCGCTTGTTAGAGGAAAAAAATGGTCAATTACTCTTAGGGGCTGTTAGCTCGCCGACTGTATTGAAACCAGGGGGCTCGTTGCTGGTCGATTTCGGCCAAGAATTGAACGGGTATGTCGAAGTATCCACTCTCGTCATGCCTGAAAAGGACCATCTCCGAAAAGCACGCATACGCTTTGGCGAGTCAGTGTCTGAAGCGATGTCGGACGTAGGTGGCGCGTCGAATGCGAGCAACGATTGCGCGGTGAGGGATCAAGTCGTCGAATTGGCGTGGTTCGGGAAGACTATGGTGGGGCCCGGTGGGTTTCGTTTCTTGAGGATCGACAATCATGATCCTGAGCTAGACCTGCATCTTGAGGAAGTTCGAGCGACATTGCAGCTGCGGGATCTCGAGTACCTTGGGGCGTTTGATTCGAGTGACGACCGCCTTGATGAAATCTGGAGGACCGGGGCTAGAACAGTGCATCTCAATATGCAGGAGTTTCTCTGGGATGGTATAAAGCGAGATCGCCTAGTTTGGGTGGGCGACATGCATCCAGAGATCATGACGATCCTGGCGGTCTTCGGTCCGCAGGAAGTTATTACGGATAGCTTGGATTTAGTTCGCGATGTGACTCCAGCGAGCGAGTGGATGAACACCATCAGCTCCTATTCGCTCTGGTGGATCATAATTCAGCATGATTTATGGTTTCGCACTGGAGACGATGAATACTTGCGGTCCCAAAAGGTCTACCTTGAGGATCTGCTCGGAAGGCTTACGCTACTGGTGGATGAAGAGGGAGGTGAGATACTCGATGGGGTTCGTTTTGTTGACTGGCCAACATCCGAGAATCCAGTCGCGGTCCACGAGGGATTGCAGTCACTGATGACGTTGGCCATGTCGTGTGGCGAGCGTCTGATGGCAGAATTGGGCAACCAGGAGATGGCCTCCAGATGCTTAGCCACCGCCCAGAAGCTTAAGAGTGCGGGTTTCTCCCAGAGCGGCAGGAAAGTGCCAGCTGCCTTGTCAAGCCTAGCGGGTCTGAAAGATGCGAAGGAAGTGGCCAATGAAACATTGAAGGAAGGAGGGCCACACGGGTTTTCCACATTCGGGGGCTACTACGTTCTGGAAGCGTTGGCGCAAGCGAGGGAGTTCAATACAGGGATTGAATTTATCAGGCAGTTCTGGGGGGGGATGCTGGATTTGGGAGCTACGACCTTCTGGGAGGATTTCGATTTGAATTGGATGGAAAACGCATCGCGGATCGATGAGCTTGTCGCTGAGGGCACAGTCGATGTTCACGCGACCTATGGAGACCATAGCTACAAAGGCCACCGCAATAGTTTATGTCACGGGTGGGCAAGCGGGCCGACCGCCTGGTTGAGCGAGCATGTTTTAGGTGTCCGAGCGGCTTCGCCTGGATTCGAGGAGGTTCGAATCGAGCCGAATCTTGGCGGTTTGTCATGGGTCAAGGGGAAGGTGCCCACGCCCTTTGGGGTCATCCTCGTGAGTCATCATAGAGCGGAAGACGGTACGGTCGTCAGCGATATTCACGTCCCGGACGGGATAACCGTTCTGAATGACGAATAGCGATTTTTCCAATAGGTAATATTGGACCGGGGTTGAGCTGGACCAAGTGTAGCGTGGGGTGTGAGAATACTGTTCTCAATGCCGCCCATTGATTGATTGTTTGCTCGTACGGAGTGTCTTGGAAAGTGGACCGAGACGCTGCGTTAACTACGTAACGTATTCGAAGTCGTTTTTTGTTTTTGCGAAATTGGGGTTGTAGTAGGGGTCTTGCTGGATTTCTTTGGGCCAGCGTTTGTACATGTAGGCTGCTTCGGTGTGGTGAAGCGCTAGTTGTGCGGGTGTTTGGTCCCAACCTCTTGTGGTGGATTCTTTGTGGTAGAGCAGGGCGTAGGGAGTGAGGATCGTCTTGAAGCCTGCTTCTCTACACCGAAGGCAAAAGTCTACGTCGTTATACGCTATCGAGAGGTTCTCTTCGTCCAGTCCGTGGAGCCTCGTCCAGAGGCACCGCCGGAAGGCTAGGCAGGCTCCAGTCACTGCTGACCACTGGGATATGAGGTTGGCACGATGCACGTGTCCAAAATCGTCTTTATGTAAGAATCGAAATGCGTGTTTCGCGACGCCGTCGATTCCCAAGACGATGCCTGCGTGTTGGATGTGGTCATCCGGATAGAGGAGTTTGGCTCCTACTACGCCAATCTCTGGGCGGATCGCGTGGCTGACGAGCTCTTCGAGCCAGTCGGGGGTGATGACCTCGGTGTCGTTGTTAAGTAGGCAGATGACCTCGGCGTCGCTTTGGCTGACGGCGTAGTTGTTGATGGCAGAATAGTTGAAGCTCCTATCGAAGCGTAGGACTTTTACTCTGGGATCTTTTTGGACGCTTTTAAGGTATTTGAGGGCGGTCGGATCTTTTGTCTGGTTATCGACTACGAGCACTTCGTAATTGGGATAAGTGGTATTTTCGAGTATGCTGTCGACGCATTGCGAAATGAGATCGGGCCAGTCTTTGGTGGGGATGACGATGGAGACCTTGGGCGGTTCGGGGGGGAGAGGATAACGCACGCGCCAGTGGATGCCGTCGATGCTGATGAGCTCGGCCGTTTTCCTTTGGCGTTGGAGGTGATCGGATATGGAGCGGCGTTGGGCTTCGTGGGCGTAGTTTTTTGCGGAATGGTGGTTCGCGGTCGAGCTCTCGATGGTGCGCCAGTGGTAGAGGATTTCGGGGATGTGGACGATTTCGTCGTCGTCACAGTTCTCGATGGTGCGCAGTGCAAGGTCCCAGTCTTGGGCTCCTTCGAAGCCTACCCGGAATCCGCCGGCTTGCTCGTAGACATCTCTTCGATACACGCCTAGATGGCTTATGGTGTTGCAACTGAGTAGGAGATCGTAGTTCCAGTCGCTCTTGAGGTGTGGGTCGTGGCGAATCCCGAGTTGGTCGATCTTGTCTTCGTCGCTGTAGATGAGCTTTGCTTGCGGGTTTTGGTTGATGGCATCGACGACCTTCGCCAGAGCGTGTGGCGGTAGTTCGTCGTCGTGGTCGAGCAGCGCGATATAGTCTCCGCTGGCAAGCTCGAAGGCGGAGTTGCTGGCTGCGGAGATGTGTCCGTTGACGCTACGGGTTGTGACGCGGATTCGTGGGTCGGACTGGGAGTATTGGTAGAGAGTCGGGCCGATGTGAAGCTCGGTTGAGGCATCGTCTGCGATGCAAAGCTCCCAGTTCTGGTAGCACTGCGCTATCACTGAATCCATGCATTTTCTAAGCCATATTTCTTCCACGTTGTAGACCGGGAGCAGAATCGATATTTTGGGGCAGTTGGGGCCTTGCGGGGGATGTTGGTATTTGTCGAGGTAGATCGAGCGTATCCATTCCTCACGTTCGACGAATTTATGGTAGTTCTTGATGTAGCATCGGTGACCTTCGGGGGGAGCGTCGGAGTCGGGTGTCGATTGAGCATCGATCGGTTCGCTTTGTATGGGTTCCAGCGCTACCGGTTCGAGGGCGGGAGGTGGCTCTGGGGTGGAGGCAGTTGGCTGCTCGGGCTTTGGCTTTTTTTTGAGGTGATCGATTGTGGCGCGGCGAAGCGCGCGGAGGGGGGCTGTTACTTGCCAAGAAAAGGTACTACGCCTTCGCTGGTCGCGTTCTACCCATTGGTCGAGCTCTTGCTGCAGCTTATTGTACAACTCCTTGTGCGCGCAAAGCTCCTGTTCTTTTTGCTTTAGGGCTGAGGAGGATTCAGCGGCTTGCTCTGCGATTTCGCGCTTAAGCTCAGCGATCTCGGCGTGTAGCTCCTCAGGAAGTTTTGGCGGTTCCGTGTCTGTGATCACTGATGAAGAGATCACTTGGCTATAGAACCTTTCTAGTCGCTCGCGATTACGTCTGGGAGCATAGGCTTGGAGTGCGTAGGTGTGGGCGTTTTTCGCGAGCTTGGCGCCGATCTCTGGTGCGTCGATCAGTTGTTTGATTTTCTCCGCGATTTCCTCAGGGCTACTGGTTGTGAGGCTGAGGCAGATTTGATCTTCGGGCAAGTGGTAGGGTTGGTAGAAGGAAGGGATAATGCAGGGGCGGTGGGAGGAGAGATACACGGGAATCTTGCAGGGAAACCGGTCGCGATTGAAGGCATTGTCTTGCCCCGGCTGCACGAGCAGGTTGGAGAGTCCTATGAGTCCTTTGAGGTCTCTCTCGCTGATGTACCCTAGGTCGATGGCGACTTGCTTGATGTCGAAGCGAAAGCTTCGTTCGAAGAGGTCGCAGCTAGGTCCTGTCTTTACGAGTTTGATACGGATCCCATCTCTCTGTAGCGCGTGTATCGCGAGGTAGAGATTGCGGATATCTTCTCGGTTGTTCGAAGTTATTCCTCCTGGAAAAACGGTTATGATCGTGTCATCTGGCAGCCCGTATTTTTGTCTTAGCTCCGAGTCGCTGATCTGCTGGGGCGAGTCTTCCGCTTCGATGATGGGATTGATCACGAGGGTCTCCTTGCAGATGGGTAGCAGTTTCTGCAGGCTCGGCGTAATGAGTGTCACGGCGTCAGCCTTCGCGAGGAGGCGGCGGAATTCGATGGGGTGGGAGAGTCGAGGGTGCCAGTCGGCTTGCCTTTGCTCGAGGGCTTTTTGGCGCAGTTCTTCGATATTGGAGAGGTAGTAGCTTTCCAGAATGGACTCTTCGTTGTCCTCGAGATGAACGATGAGCTTGGTTTTGGGGTGACGCTTTTGGTATTCAAGGGTTAGTTTTCGAACGTTCTCCCGCGGCGTCCAGGCGTGTATGAGGTCTGCAGGTTTTCCGTTTGGAAAAAGGGAATGTCCGGCGGCAAGTTCCAGGTGGTTATAGAGGGAATAGAGGGCTTCACCTGAGGGCTCGAGATCTCGGGTTTCTATTTTTTCGACCGCTATGCTGCAGGAATGTCCGCTTTTGCTCAGTTCATTCGCATAGGGACAGATATGCTCCATGCTATTTGACCTTAGGTCGCCGTAGTTGATGAAGAGGATGTTCAAGGTGTCTGCGGTGATAAAGGGTTCTCGATTTCAGGTGGGAGACATTTGGGATTCGCTGGAGAAGATCCAGTTTTCTTTGGTATGGGGTTCCAAATTATGAAGGGCTTGGTGGCGGTTGACATGCAAGGGGGCTTGCGATTGCTTTCGTCGCCATGCGGTTCTCGGTCGTGACGGCTTTGTTCAATGGGCTGGACTATACGAAAAAGTATCTGGAAAGCCTCGAATCTACGCTGGTGGGCGTGGACTACGAGCTGATCCTCGTCGACGACGGAAGTAGCGATGGCACAAGGGCTTATTTGAAGTCGCTGGAAGGCCGGACAAAGGTCAAGGTATTGCTCAATGACCGGAATCTCGGCTTTGCGAAAAGCAACAACCTAGCGTGTCGGCAAGCCACGGGCGACTACCTCGTTTTTCTCAACAACGATATATTGCTGAGTCCTGGGTGGTTGGAGCCGATGGTGAGCGCTTCGAGGAGAACGCATCCTTGGATGGGGCATCGCAGGCGGGCGGGGGTCGTGGGCAACGTGCAGCGGCGTATGGACGACAAGCGTATCGATCATGGGGGGATTTACATCAATTTGTACGCGGCCCCGCATCACGCTTTCCAAGACGAAGCTGAATTGCCTGCCTGCGGCGCTTTCACGGCCTGGTCGGCGGCCACGGCGGCCTGTTGGTTGATGGAGAGGTCGCACTTCAGCGAGTTTGGCGGCTTTGACGAACGGTATCTGAACGGAATGGAAGACATCGATTTTTGCCTGCAATCCTTGCAGGCGGGACGGGTGGCGGTAGTGGCGAATCGGAGCGTGATCGAACACGCGGTGAGCGCTTCTCGCGACTCCTCTGAAACGAGCGAGCGCAACGAGCGTCTGTTTTGGGAAAAGTGGCGCTATCCGGTGCAGGAGATGGCTTTGATCGACCAAGTTCGCTACCTGTGGCTGCGGGAGCTCGAGCAGCATCCGGTCGCGGCGCGTTGGGCCAAGGCGGCTGCTCAGGTGACTTTGGCTCGGTTTCGCGAGCGGCTTCTGAAGCGCGCAAAACCGTTTGTCTTGCCTCCGGAAAAGCAGGGTTCCAAGGGGTCAGCGAAACCAGGTTTCTAGCTCGCGGTCGAGGGAGCTGAGGACGGGGACCACGTCCTCGGGGGAGAGTTGAAAGAGCTGTTGGGCAAAGAGGGCGTAGCGTTGTTCGAGCAGGGGAAGGATTGTCGGTCCTCTCTCGATGCCGGGAGTGGCGGCGATTTCCAGGAGCGATGCGACATAGGACTCCACGCTGTGCTTTCGTTGGAGAAGCCGGCGGCCGGCTTGGCCTTTTTCAACGGCCGCTTGGGGATCGAGGAGGAGTGAATCCCAAATTCCCATGAGCTGGCTGGCCTCTTGTTCGGGATCGACTTTCCAAACGACGTCGTCTGGCAATTGAGCATAGGCTCCCCGGTTTGTCACTGCGGAGGGTGCTGCTTGGTTCCAGGCGCGTAGCAGCGAGCCTGAAGCTTCCCCGCGAGTGGGGAAGCGCAGGTTGATTACCAAGTCGGATCCGCTGAGCAGCTGGTCCAATTCGTTTTCGGGCAGGAAGCCTTCGCGCGTCACCTGCTCGCTGAGTCCCAGCTTGGCGAGAAGGCTGTCGATCTTGAAGTTTTCGTGCACCTCGCCTGCGAGGTGAAGCCGGATGCGGTCTTTTTGCGGGTAGGCTTTCAGGGCTTGCAAGGTCTCCGCGAGCCGCCGGTTGGGGCCGCCGAGGTAGCCGAAGAGCAGGCAATGAAGGCATCCGTCGCGCTCGCGGAGTTTGGGAGCGTTCAGGAGCGGTTCCGCGGGATAGGGAAGCGAGAGGGTCCAGGAATGAGGAGCGGGAGCGCTTGGGGGCTGGTCGTCCACGGGGTCGGAATGGTGGATGGTTCCCCAGGCTCCGAGCGCAGCGTGTTCATCGAATGGATACTGGGTGGCGAGCTGGTCCAACGAGCGGTCGCCCTTGAGCCAAGCTGCGTTATCGCTCTTAGCCTCCGGTCCGTAGGTGACCTCCATGAGTTGTGAAAACAGGCGTTCCCCATGAGGCTTTTCTCGGTATACGCTGGAGATACATTCGAAAAGGCAACGGTCGTGCATGATGGCGACTCCGGGGACGCGTCGCATGGCGTCGAGGATCTCGCGGTGAAAGGCCGCGTTGTTGCCGATGTTGTAGAAAATAGCGTCGGCTCTGTTGAGGGCCTCAAGTTGTTGCTCGAATTCCGAGTAAGGAAATGCCTTGTAGCGTTTGCGCCATGAAGGTTGCTGTGGACCGGAGAAGTGTTGGGGGTGGGTCCAGAGGGTGAGGTCGCAGTGTTTGGCCAATTCCTCGCAGACGCGCAGGGTGAAATGGCCGATGTCGGTCCTTTCTGGGGAAAGCGGGGAAAACCAGTGGATGCGCATCAGGCTTGGGTCAGCGTTTGGACGACATGGTCCCAACTGATGTTTTTGGTCTGGTAGGAGCTGAAGGCGTCGCCTCCTTTTTCGCGGCACTTTTTCGTTTCGGCCCAGGCCTCGTCGAGGTAGTGGGCGAAGGCTTCCGGCGTGTCGGAGGCGACCCAACCGGTGTCTTGGTTGACGAACTCGAGCACCCCGCCTGAGGCTTGGGTGGTGACGACCGGCTTGTGCGACAGGGCTGCTTCGAGGGACACGTATCCGTAGTCCTCGTCGATCGGGGCGTAGACGATGGCCTGGGCTTTTCCGTAGAGGGTGGCGAGTTCTTGGTCGCTCACGAAGCCCTCCCAGCTCACGCGGTCCTTGAGTCCGTGCTGGGCGACGAGTCGATCGAGCTTTTCCTGGAATTTGGGATCGGTATTCGTGCCCGCAAAACGGATACGTACGGATTGCTTGGTGAGGGCGAGGCTTTCGAGCACGAAGTCTTGTCGCTTCATCGTTTCGATTCGCCCGGGGCAGAGAAAATAGGGCTCCGCTTCCTGTGGGGAAAGGAGGTCGGCGAGGCCGGGCGGATGGTAGAGCGCGGGGGCTTCGTGGCCGCAGAAGCGTCTCAACCTATTGGATACGTTTTTGGAGTTGGCGAAGATGTTTGCGCATTCGTTGAACAGCCGGCGTTCGAGGAAGCGTATGCTGTCGCGCACTGCTTTGCCGCCTTCTTGCAAGGGGAGGTCCGCTTGGGGGTGGTCCCAAAAGTCGTAGGCGGAACGGTACTGATGTATGATCCAGAGCACCTTGCGGGGATGGCGCAGGTGATAGGCTGGGAAGCGAAGTCCGATGACTTGATCGATCGTCTTGCCGTTGACCTCCTCTAGGTCGAGCAGTCGGGTCGCCATGAGGTGGTCGAGCGCGCTCCAGGGATCTCGCCAATTGAAGGGGATGCTAACGAGCTCCGCTTCGTGCCCATGCCTTTGCAGGGCGGAGAGCAGGTTCTTTGCGTGCTGCTCCGCTCCGCCATGGGTGAAGGGGACCTGAGTGTTGACGACCGCGATTCTCATGGGTGGGTTTGTGCCGAAAGGGACTGGAGTTGCTTGTCAACGCTGAGCTGCAGGGCAAGCAGTTCTCGAAAAACGGCGTCGTTTGCCTTCGGTTTTCCGTCAGTCCGTTTCCAGGGGACGGCTCTGACTTCGACAGGTCCTGCTTCTCGCGCGGCGCCGCTCGCGGATGCGTCGATCTGCTCTTGTCGACATTTGAGCCATTCGCAGTTGAGGCGTATGGCTCGCATCAGGGGAATCGAGGCAGCGGGTTTGCGGGTGCAGTCTTGGATGGAATTTTTCCAGGTTTGGGCTTTAGCGGTGTAGCTTTTGCCGACCTTGGATGAGAGGGCGGGAACTTGTTCCAGCTGCGTGAGCTGGTGGTTTGCGATGGCCTCCACCATGCGGGTCAGCTCGAGGATGGGAAGGAATAGTCTTCGGAGCAGGTAGGGCCACTTCGGGTGGCGGTGGTTCAGCCACTTCAGGTAGGCGATGGCTTGGTTGGCTTCGGCGAAGAGGTAGTGTCCCTTGTCGATGCGTGGATCGGCGTTCGGGAGCGGGCGTTTGGCGAGGGGAATTTTTATGGGAGCGGATTGGGAGCCGAAGTCGGTCAGAGCGATCGACAGCTCGTTGTCCGCTTTTTCGTGCAGGTCCAGCAGCTTGCGGAGGGTTTTGCGGGCGTTCCAGGTGCCGACGCCGGGACGATCCCAGGGGCGAGCTCTGACTTCCACTGGTTCCGGTACCGAGCCGGCTTCCCGGGCCTTGGCTTCGATGGTCTGCTGGATCAGCTTTTCTCGGGCCCGCAGCCATTCGCTGTTGAGGCGCATGGCTCGCATCAGGGAAAGGCTCCAAGCGCTCCTCTCGAGCAGGAATTCCAGGTCGCGTTTCCAGGCCATTGCCTGTTTCGCGTAGGCCGAGATGTCGACGCTTTGGACTTGGTTGTAGTTGAGGATGCGGGTGATTTGTTGCGAGGCGACGGCTTCCAGGATACTAGCCAGCAGCCAAGTGGGGTGGAGCAGTCTTCGAACGAGGTAGGGCTTGTTGGGGTGGCGATGGTTGAGCCAATCGAGATAGTCGAGGGCTCGCTCCGGCGGCTCCAAGACGAAGTGGCTCCAGCCTTTGGGTGGCCTGTTGGCTCCGCTTTGCGATTGGACCGATTTCCAATAGCTGGGGTTTCTCCACGCGTCCAAGTGATGTCCTGATTCGTTTTGCAGGAAGGCGCTTTTGCGGTAGGAGTCGATGATGGCCATGGAGTTCTTGGGATTGAGGGAGAAGCCTCAGTGTGCACAAGCAAAAAGTCGGCTGTGGCTGGCGCGAAGGGCGTTGCGTTGCTGGAACGGTTGGCAGAAGCCCGTTTGTTTGCTGGGTGTCAATCGCGCGCGCCGGGGCTGAAACAGTTGGACAATCGGTAAAGTATCCCCTCCATAGTCGGCTTTCGCTTTTGCCCAATGTCTGCTGCGCTCTCGATTATCATTCCCGTATACAACGAATTCTCAACGGTTTCCGACGTTGTGCGTTCCGTTCGTGAAAGGGGGCCGGCGGGCGCTGAGTTGATCGTGGTGGACGATTGCTCGAGCGACGGGACTCGGACGGTGTTGCAGGAGGAGCTTTCTGGATTGATCGACAAGATTGTGCTGCACGAGGTCAATCAGGGAAAGGGTGCCGCGCTGCGCTCTGGCATCGGGGTGGCTACGGGCGAGTTCGTGGTCTTCCAGGATGCGGACCTCGAGTACGATCCGGGCGAGTTGGGCGCGATGCTGGAAATCGTTCAGTCGGGCAAGGCGGATGCGGTTTATGGCTCTCGATTCCTGCATCCGAAGACGAAGGAAATTTGTCCGCTCTGGCACCGGGCGGTGAACCGTGGGCTGACTGAATTTTCGAATTTGTTCACGGGCTTCCGCCTGACGGACATGGAGACCTGCTACAAGCTGCTTCCGCTCTCTTTCATGAAGAGCATCGAGATGGAGGAGAACCGTTTCGGGATCGAGCCGGAGATCACCGCGAAGGCTGCCGACCATGGCCTGCGAGTGGAAGAGATTCCCATCGCCTACAACCGTCGCGAGTTTGACGAGGGCAAGAAGATTGGCCCTATCGATGGCTTTCGGGCGCTGTACGTCATCACGAAGTACGGCTTGCTCTACATTTAGCAGAGAGCGTCTACCAGGTGCACATGGCTTTGAGGCGGGCTTCGTAGAGTTTGGCCACGCGTGTCGGGCTGAAGCGTGCGCGGATGCTGCGGGCAGCAGCTTGGCCGATGGATTGCGCGTAGCCGGAGTCGTTGACCAATCGCCGCATGTAGTTGGCGGCGTGTTCGACGGAGGCCTCGGCCCAGTGTTGGCCTTTGGCGTAGGGACCGAAGGTCTCCTGCAATTCGACGAGTTGGTAGTCGACCGGGCAACCGTTTTGGGCGTCTAGGAACTCGCTGGTGGCGGACCAGTTGGTGGAAATCACCGGCTTTCCTAGAAACATGCTTTCGGCCACGGTCAGGCCGAAGCCCTCGGAACGGTGTAAGGAAACGTAGCTGTCGCAGGCTTGCATCAAGCCGTAGACGGCTTCTCGAGGAAGGGTCTGGTCGATGAGGTGGCAATCGGGCAGTCCTTCGATGGCGTCGCGAAGCTTGGCGAACTCCTCTGGGTTGCGTTCGCGGGATTGGGTTTTGATGACGAGCCCGACGTCGTTTTTCCGGTCGCTGGAAAGGAAGGCGGAGCGATAGGCGTCGATGATGGCCTGCGGGTTTTTTCGGCTTTGGTAGCTGTTGAGGTCGTAGGCGAAGCAGAAGAGGTACTTGTCGACGGGAAGGCCGAAGCGGGATCGTTGGTCGCCTTCGGGAATTTCAAAGTCGATGCAGTGGGGAATGGTCACTACGGGGAGTGGGGACTTGGCGGAGATCGCATCGCGGACGAAGTTCGAGGGGGTCCAGATCTCGTCGAAGTATTGGAAGTTCTCGATCCACGCGTCGGGAAATTCCGGCAGCTCCCATGCCCAGTAGGCGATGTTGTATTTTCCCTGTCGGAAGGCTTTGCCGTGGCTGGGATCGATGTCCTTGGACTGGGGCGCGTCGATGTGGAAAATGTTGATGGGGTAGGGGTTGTCGTCCTGCAGGAGGGGAGCGAGAGACTGGTCGCCCTTGCGGGCGAGGCAGGTTGCTTTGAGTGGGACCAAGGCGTGGGCGATCTGGCTGGCTTGCAAGGCTTTGGCCGCGACGCGGGCGGATTCGCCGACCCCGAGTTCTGCAGTGTGCCAGCCCACGAGGTTGATGCCCAAGTCGCTATTGTTGCGGATGAAATCGAAGCATTGCGGAGAACTCGGATTGGAGGCGAAGTCGAGCAGTTGCTCTTCGTCCAGATGGAGTCCGTGAATGCAGAGCCGCTGGTTGAGTTTTTGGGGCCGGTAGGCTTGCAGGCGCTTCCGCCAGGCGGGAGGTACGAGGGCGACGTGCTCAAGCTTGCGTCCGAGGTAGGCGTATGCGTTGGCTCGGCCGGCTCCCATGAGCTGCAGCTCGATGAGGCTTGGCTGGGCGGGATCGAAGGCGGGAGCATCGAGCCGGAGCGAGAAAGGACCTTCCGTCAGCGGGAAAAAGGTTTGAGCCTCGCTTCCGTTGATACGGATTCGCAAGCCCAGTTCGCCTCGGCTTTCGCGGTCGGCGGCGGGGTGGATCTCGCCGCTTAGAGTGAGCTGGGCGGCGGCGAGTCCGCGTGGCAGTGAGAGCTTGGCCTCTTCCTTGATCCATACTCCGCTGCGTTTTCCTTGCGATTGGAAGAGGCCGGACGAGGAGATTCGTTCAGTGAGCCAATTGCCGTGTTTCTTGCAAAGCTCTCTGCGGAGGGTGGAGGGCATGTGGTTGTCGATGGTTTTTGCCCAACGGATTTCGTTGGCGAAGCAAATGGACTGGGCTGCGCGCTTGGCAGAGGGCGCTTCATTGGTAAGGATGCGAGACCAGCGGAGAAGGGCTTCCACGGCCAGTTTCGAGTCGAAGGTGCTTCGCTGGGAGAAGAGGCCAAGCAAATAGTGGCGCGGCCATTCCTTGGCTGCGAGGCTTTGCAGGGCTGCTTTCCAGCGACGTTGGAAGTAGCGTCGGTCGAGCGCCTGCTCGACGGAGCGCGAATCGGAGACTTTCGGACGGGTCGATTGAACGATGCTGCGGGTTGCGACCCCGTTTCGCTTGCCTGCATCAAGCAGGCGGAGGCAGAGGTCGAAGGCCTCGTGGCCTTGCGTGTAGGCTTCGTCGAAGCTGCCAAGCTCTTGCCAGATCGCCCGCGGAATCGCGAGGCATGGTGAGTCGACGAGGGGGAAATGTTGCAGGGGTTTGCGAGAGGATGCTCTCGCTGGCCTAGGATGGAGTTGGCTGGAAAGGCTAGGGGCGAAGCCAGTGTTCAGTTCCGTTTCCCCCGGCAGGCTGCGGCTTCGAGATCCAAGGACGCCGAGTTCGGGATCGGCTTCGAGAGCGCCGAGGAGGGGTTGGAGCCAGCCCTTCGAGAATCGCGTTTGCGAATCTACGAAGACGAGCGTCGCTCCTCTCGCTTGCAAGGCGCCGCGGTTGCTCAGGGCGGCCGTGCTTGTTTCGGCTCCGCTGTCGACAAGCTGGAGACAGGGAATGGTTTTCAGCTCGAGCAGCTGTTTGGCCTCCGCAGCGGGAGCCGAGAGTATAATCTCGTGCTTCAGCGGAGGAAGGGAAGAAGTGAGTGAGGACAGAAAGTCAGCCAAGTCCGATTTGGCGGAAGGTGCGGAAACGACGAAGGAGACTTCCATCGTGAAGGGCGTGCGATTTGGCTGCGGGTCTAGTAGTGCGGGGGCTTTTCGTTGGCGGGCATGTCGCTGTCGTCGGAGTTTGCGGAGGCTTGCTCCTTAAGGGTCTCGATCTCTTTGCGCAGCTTTGCCAGCTCGGACTGCATCGCGTAGATGACGCGGTCTTGCTCTTCGACGTGCCGTTCGAGGAAGGTTTGTTTTATCTGAAGATCCTGGATCTGTAAGTCGCTCATGTGGAGGGGGAAGAAGGGATGTTTCCAGTCGAGGCACGAGAGATTGGCCTTAAACAAGGTCGGTTTGCCGCCGATAAGGGATTATGCGGTCCCCACTTCTTTTCTGACCGCTTTTTCCGGGAAAAAATTAAATGACTCAATCGGATTCTCCAGACTTCGAGTTCGACATATCGGACTTGGAAGTGGAGCGCGAAGAAAGCGCTGCTTCCAAGGAAGGGACTGGTGCGTCCAAGGGGGAAGCAGCTCCTTCTTCTGTTGAGAAGAATCAAGTTTCTGAAGACCAAACGGTTAACTCTGATCCTAGAGCAGATTTCGACGAGTCGGATCGCGAGTTGGACGTCTTTGAAATCGATGACTTGCCGAGTGCGGATGGGCCGATTCCCTCGCAGGAAACTGGCAGCGCTTCCACGTCTCAGACCGCAGAATCCGCTGCCGCTGCAAAGGTGCGACCAGTTGAGAAGATTGAGAAGAAGCCGGAGCCGAAGCCGAGTCGCGTCCTTGGCGATGATGACTTAGGGGCTGACGTATTTGCAGAAATCGACTCCGAACTGGGAGGCATGGGGCTCGATGACGTGATCGATGACCTAATGGAGGAAGTGGAGGACTATGAGGCGGGTGGTTTCGTAGACCTCGATGAGGAAGGACAGAGTCAGGTCTCCTCCGGATCCGATGGCCTCTTCAAAATGGATGACCCGGATGACTCGCTCCGCAATTCGGTCGATCCAAACGCGGAAGAGGAAGAAGCTTTCGACGAGTCCCCAGCTTTTCCAAGTCCTTCAGTCGATTACGAAATTCCCGACGATCCGGAGCCGTCCCGCTCCGAGGAACCGGCTCCGCAGGTTGCTGAAATCGACGAGTCGCCCGCCCCGCAAGAAGTGAAGCCGACAGCGGCTGAGCCGGCTGCGAGCGTCGCGACTGCCCCAACCGAAAAAGCGCCTGAGCGCCCCACTCGCGTTCCCCCAGATTTTGAAATCCCGGCTGACCCTTCCCCTGCGAAGGAGTCCCAGAGCGTTTCTCCCAATGCTCCCGCTCCCGCTTCGCCTGTGACTGCAGAAGCTCCCAAAGAGGTAGCCAAGAGCCCGCCAACTCCTCCTGTTGCTGCTGCTCCCGATGCCGCCCCGATTGTGAATCCGGAGTCGCCTTCGGAGGAGCCTCGTGGCGAAGCGCTCGAGACGGAAACGCCTCCAGTCGAGGCGACTGCGGATTCCTTGCCTGAGGAGGCCGAAGTTCTTGAAGATTTGGGGCTAGAAGAGGGACCCTCCGGCGTGGAGGGACACGAGCACGTGCTTTTTGACGCGAACGACCTAGGAGCTGATCCTGCAGCGGAGGAACTCGAGTCGGAACCGGAGCCGTCCGAATCGGAGTTGGAAGAGCCCGTTGCAGAATCGCTTGAGACGGAAACGGCCGACGATTCGTTGGCAGAATCTCGAGAAAGCTTGGAGCCGACGGAATTGCCAGAGGCCAGTGCGGAAGCCTCTGAGGTCGAAGCGGAAGAACCCGAATTGGCCAGCGCTTTAGAGGAGCCGGAGTCGGAGGAGGAAACTGCGCCAGAAGAGGATGCGGAACCCTTGGCGGAAACGGCCGCTTTGCCAGAAGAGATCGAAGAGGAGGAAGACCTCTCGGCGCTTTTGGATGCTATCGACGAGGAAGAGGTTTCGGAAGACAGGCAGTTGGAAGAGGAAGCCGTAGACGAGGCCTCTCAGGCCCTCGAAGACGAA
Organism: Pelagicoccus enzymogenes; assembly: GCF_014803405.1. Taxonomy (NCBI): domain Bacteria; kingdom Pseudomonadati; phylum Verrucomicrobiota; class Opitutia; order Puniceicoccales; family Pelagicoccaceae; genus Pelagicoccus; species Pelagicoccus enzymogenes. The sequence goes on along the minus strand of NZ_JACYFG010000006.1, from coordinate 425,376 downwards.
CCGGCCCAAACGGAAGAGGGCCTCGTTGAGAAAGCTGTCGCCCCAGAGGTTGAGACCTTGGATGAAGACTTAGAGGAAGAAGATATTTCCGACCTCATCGCTTCGGTTGTCGAAGAAGATGAAGATCAGGAGGGCTCGGTTGAAGCGGCTGCCGAGAGTGAATCGCTGCCGGAAGAGGAAGATGAGCTCGTGGAGCTTCCATCGCCAGAGGATCTGATGGGAGATGACACCAGCGACGCCGCTCCGGAAGATACAGAGGAAGTGGCTGCCGCTGCCGAAGCGCCAGGACTCGTCGAAGTAGACGAGGATCTCGAGGAAGAAGATATAAGCAGTTTGATCGAGTCGGCTGGCGAAGCCGACCCGGGCTCAGAGGATTTGGTTGAATCCGAGGAAGCGGCGCCGAGCTTGGATGTTCTCGACGATGACGACGAGGAGATCGTGGAGCTTCCAGTTCCGGAAGTTCCGGGCCTTGTAGAAGTTGGCGACGACGAGGAAGAGGCTCATGCAGCGGAAGAGCAGTCGGCGGATGACGAAAAGCCCGTCAAGGCGGCGCCGTCTGCCGAGGAGCTTCTGATGCGAGCTGGTAACCTGCTCAATGGCGATTCCAAGAAGCCAGCCGAAGATGCCAGCGACCTGCTGGACGCAATTGAAGAAGAGGACGACGAAGAAGTCGTCGCCCTTCCTTCACCCGACCAAGTCATCGCGGACGCGATGGCTGAGGAGGCGGCCAAATCGGAATTGTCCGATGGAGCGGACGACGAAGATGAAGAGGTCGTGGCTTTGCCCGATCCGGAGTCTCTTATGACTGCGGACGGGGAAGCGGTCGCAGTTATCGACGATGACGACGAGGAAGACGTTCCCGCTCCGGGAAATGTTGCCGACCGAGGAGGAGATCTGCCGCCACCGCCGCCCGCTCCGGTTGAAATTCTAGACGAGGAACCGCCTGATGAGGATCTGCAGGCTCCGGTACCCGAAGAGGTGTTGGAAGCGGAGCCAGAGGCAGACGACTCGGCTGACGACGAGGTGATCGAAGACCCGTTCGCCAACGAAATCTCCCTCGATGACTTTACCGAAGGTTTTGCTGAACTGGACATCGACGAGGAGGGCGAGGGCCTGGACAGCGAGGACGCGATCAGCGGAGAGGAAACGACCGAAGGCGAGCCTGCCGAAAAGGAAGTCGCTGCAACAGTCTTAGAGATGCCCAAGCCAAGTTTGCTTTGGCGGTTGACTCATTCCATGGCAGTTGCAGCGGGCTTGGTGCTGGTTGGCCTCGCGAGCGTTTTGGCGATCTGGAAGCAGCAGATAGTCGAGTACTACGAAGGCCGCGATATCGATGGTTCGGCTCTCCTGCAGGAAATTCAAGAGATCGGCACGCACGCCCTGAGCAAGTTCGACGAGAAGGGACTATACCGGATGCAATGGGTAGACAGCGAGGTCCGTCGCTTGTCGGAAAACGAGATTCGCTTGCACGCGGTCGTGGGAGCTCGGTTGCGAGAAAACCTTTATCGTCCGGTACTGGAATCGCGACTGGAGCAGGAAAAGGGGTACGACGAAAGCGTATTGCTCGAAACCTTGGGCTACGCTCGCGACCGCTATCCCGAGGAGATCGGCAACTTTCCGGAACGGCCTTGGGATCGCTTGTACGAGATTTCAGCGAAGAAGGAAGAGGTGCTGCCTCTGCGGGTGACCTACGGACTGAGCCGCGCAAGCAAGGAGGCGGACTGGGAATTGTCCCGCATCAAAGTCAGTGGCTACAAGGGCGACCTCGAGTGGCCTGAAGGTGAGCCCAAGCACGCGTTTGGCGAAAACGCCTACGACATCCACTCCCTCGAGTTTGCCAAGGTCTATGAGGACTACGCTGCGGCGGCCCAGAACTACGTAGCTCGAATCGACCGCCTCAAGTCTCGAGAAGAGGAAAGCGTGCTTGCCCTCAAGCGAGAGAACGAGCGGCAGCGAGACCGCGTAAAAATGGCCCTGGCCGAAGGCGCGTTATTCAACGGGCTGGCCATCGTGGGCGAGGACGCGGCGTCTTCGCGCGACGTTCAGCTCGTGATCACCGAGGTGCGCGAAGATGGAAGTTTCGTAAAAGGGGTCGTCAAATTGACGGGGGAAAAGCAAGTGCTCTCCAAGCACTTCGTAGGCTCGCTCGAATTCGAAAAGAGCATGAGCGGGCGCGAGCAAGGTTATCTCAGCCTAAAAACGGTCGCTATCGACGCGCCGACCTCTGAGACAGCGGCAACCCCGTTCTTCGATTCCCACAACGTTTCGCGCATGAGGTTGCGGGCGGACGGTTTCCGCTTGGAAGGGGACTCGCGCGACCTTTCGTTCCGCCTCACCAGAAACCTCTAGGGCAAGTCGCTGCAGCGGACAGCCGCAAGGTTTTTGATGCTCGCCTTTGCGGAGGGCCTTCCCAGATGTTGGGATTCCATGAGTCAGATCGAGATCTCTCCCACCTTGCGGGCCGCGGTTGCGGAAAAGTGTGGCGCTGTCCAGTCGCAGAAAATCGTCTGGGAACGCGCGGTGGCCGAGGCTCTCGCAGCGGGCGCTTCCGAGGGGACCTTGCTGCAATTGCTCTCCGCTTTCAAGAACGCCCGTACCTTGGACGCTTGCGCGCGGGGCACTTCGAGAGAGGACGGCGGCCTCGACGGATTTTTGCAGCGGCTTCGAGCTCTAGTCGACGAATCCTCTTTCGACCTAGCCTCTTGGTTGGCGGCTTTCGAATGCGTGCAATCCCACTTAGCGGCCAACGGAAGGGTGTCGAGCGCGAGTTCCGTCGTGGGTTACGTGCAGTGCAGCGCGGAGTTTGGCGGAAGTTCCGAAAATCGTCAGTCCCTGCCCGAGATCATCGAAGCGATGCTGGAAGACTACGGCTTCGAGGGCCAGGAAGGGTGTGGAATCGGGCCTGCTGGGTAGTGGAAAATAAGGGCGAAAGGGCGAGGGCTCAGGATCCGTCTAGGGTCTGAAGACCACGTATTTCCAGAAAATCGAGGAATGGCGCTGTTTCGTTTCGGCGCTGCTGAAGCTGCTGGGGAAAGGCCGATGAAAAGGGCAACTCGTTCGCAGGTCGAGCTTCGCCGCACGGAAGATCGCACCGCAAAGAAAACCTCTGACCCGTCACGTAGATGAAATTGTTCTCCAAAAATCGCTCCTCCCTTTCTGTCGCGGTCCTCTTGGCCGCCGGCTCTCTTGTAAACTTCGCTCAGGCAACCGGGCAGGGGGAGTCGAGCTCCGCGGTTGCCTTGAGCGAAAGCGATTCCGGGGACAGCAGTTGTGTCATGGTGTTTGCCCGAGTGGGCGAGCGCTTCCGCTACGAACTCCCCGCGGCGAGCGGACAGGCAGTGGAGAAGTGCGTGGTGGGAAAAAACGCGGACGGCGAGGTCAGTTCCTTGCCGCGGGGATTGGTTTTCAACGCGAAGGAGGCGAGCTTGGAGGGAGTGCCTTTGCGCGCCGGCTTCCACGAGTTTGTGGTGGTCAGCACGGAGGCAGGTGAACCGCGCGAGCAAGTGGTGCTCATCGACATCCAAGGCCATGCCTTCGCCGGTGGAGGCGTCGACTACGCTTCCTACGTTGCGAACGGTCTCCACTAGGAGGATCGCCTAGCGGCAATATCGAGCAGAGTCTATCGCTTGCCGGTCGTCGGCATGCGAATTGCTTTAACGACTGGAAACAGTCATGGACGAGCTCCTTGTCGGCCCTTTGCCAGCAAGGAGTTTTGTGCGTCCGCGTGACACGGTCCGCCCAATTGAAAAACGAATGTAACGAATTTCTTAGTGGACAATTCGATGATGTGTATTAGGTTTGTCGTTACATGGGATCACCTGCCGGTTCTTCCAAATTGAAGTCACGCAAGTCAGCCGTGAATCGAGTAAAGACGTATGTTTTGGATACAAACGTTCTGATTCATGATCCACACTGCATCTTCAAATTCGACGACAATAATCTCGTTATTCCGATAGAAGTATTGGAAGAATTGGATTCTATCAAGATGGAGCAAAGCTCTGAGCGGGGCAGGAATGCCCGCCGAGTCCATCGGATGCTGAGGGAGCTGCTGCCGGATTCCCGGTCGATGGCTGAAGGCGTCACCTTAGATACGGGCGGGACTTTGTCGGTTGTAATTAATAAATACATACACGACTCAGGCAAGCAGGTCCCAGAGCGTTTCAAGCAATTCAAGTCATTGCTGGACTTCGACAAGAAAGACAACCGTATCATTGCCGCTGCCCTTTTCGTGCAAGAGAACTTGCCGCCGCCCACGATCTTGGTTTCCAAGGACATCAACGTGCAGCTCAAGGCAAGGGCAGTCGGTCTGGAGTCGCAGGATTACCTCAACGACAAGGCGCCGGAAGAGCCGGAGTTTCGATCTTACAAGAAAGTAGAAGTATCGAAATATGAACTACAGCGCTTCGCTTCGGAGGGGGAATTTGCTCTGGAGGACTATGAAGAAGGGCAACTCTTCGTTAACGAATACCTGCTTCTCGTTTCGGAAGAAGGTAAAACCATTCCGGCTCGTCACTACGGCGACGGAGTGTTGCGCAAGTTGATCCTGCCGGAGTATGTCAAGGCTCCGGGCGGGGTGCCGATTCGCCCTCGAAACTTGGAGCAGCGCTTTTTCATGGACGCTCTCTTGGACGATACGATTTCGCTGATCACCTGTTATGGAAAAGCGGGTACAGGAAAGACTTTGCTCTCGACCGTTTGCGCCATCCAGCAAACGGTTTCGTCCTCAGATTGTAAATACGACGGAGTTTCCATTTCCCGTCCAGTGATCGGGGTCGGCAAGGAGATCGGTTTTCTTCCCGGCACGCTGGAGGAGAAGATGAACCCTTGGCTGCAGCCGTACTACGATGCCTTGGAAGTTCTCATTCCGAGCAAGGAGCCGAAGGAGCCGCAATTCGAGAACAAGCGGCAGCGCAACAAGATGAAGGACAAGGAGCCATCGGTTCCGGGCAAGGGTCCTCAGAAGCCTTACGAGAAGCTTTTGGACAGCGGACTGGTCGAAATCGAGGCGCTTTGTTTCATCCGCGGGCGTTCCATTTCCAATCGCTTCTTCATTTTGGACGAGGCCCAGCAGCTTACCCCGCATGAGGTAAAGACGGTGATCACCCGCATTTCGGAAGGTTCTAAGATCGTGCTTATCGGCGATCCGGCTCAGATCGACAATCCCTACGTCGATTCGCGAAGCAATGGGCTGGTCTACTGTTCCAACCGAATGAAAGGGCAGGCCATCGCAGCTCACGTGCAGTTGACGAAGGGCGAGCGCTCCTTGCTGGCGGAATTGGCGGCGGACTTGTTGTAGGCTGATACGTCGCGCGGAGCTGTCTCGAAGCAGCCATTTTCGGAAGATGCCGATTATGGCTGGGGCGGCGGCTTTCGTGCGGCTTCGGAGAAGCCGCGCCACCTGTTTCAATTTTCTACGCTCCGCGACGTTTGAGTCGCTGGAGCGTTTTTGCTTTGAGGGCGTTAACGGGCAGTTGGATCTTCTTGAGGACCTTTTTCTTCATGCGGTCGGTGAAGAGGATGCCGTTGAGGTGGTCGACCTCGTGCTGGATGCAGCGTCCGAGCAAGCCGTCCGCTTCGATGACGTGAGGATTGCCGTCGATGTCCTGGTATTCGCAGCGAATGCTCTCGATGCGTTCCACGTCTCCGCGGATGTTGGGAAAGGATAGGCAGCCTTCCTCGTAGACAAGAGGCTCGGATTTCAGGACTTCTACCTTCGGGTTGCACATGCCCATCGGCATGAAGAGGTCGAGGGGCGGCTTTGCCCCGTCCAGCGTGTATTCGAAATCCGGATCGCAACCGGTGAGGTCGACGACGCAGAATTGCTTGGCCAGTCCGACTTGTTGAGCGGCGAGACCGATTCCCTCTGCTTCGTACATCGTGTCCACCATATCCTGGAAGAGGGTGCGCAGTTCTTCGTCGAACTCCGTGATTGGTTCGCCGGCTTGGTGCAGCACTTTTTCTCCGTATTGAACTATTTGTAGTAGCATAGGTCTTCGTTTTTGACCTAACCAACACTTAGCCCAAATCTAGATCAATTTCTTTCTTCGCGCCCTGTAACCGATGCCAAATTCCGCAAAACCCTTTCGTTCTCATGCCCTTGTTGGCAGCTTTTTGCTGCTGCTGGGGGCGTTGATCATTGGTTTTGGCTGGGTGGTGCCCTCGCGCTTCAAGTCGGTGCCCTTCCAGGTTGTACGCGAGGCGGGGCAATCGGGAGCCAGCGTTTCGGACAAAGGAAGAGCGCTTTTGCTCGACGGAAATTTCGGGGCGGCACGCTTGATGGCGGAGGCTGCGCGGGAGCTAGAGGAAGCCAAGGCTTCCTTGCTGCTGTCCCAGGTGAGCAGGGAACTGGAGGCGAATCCTCAGCTTGCCCGTTGGGGCGCCTGGGATCCTTTTTTGGACGCGGCCTTGAAGGACGTTCCCTTGGACGCCTATTCCTCGGAGCCCGGAGCGTTGGGGATCTTGCTTGGCAAGCCTTGCCGCGCTGCGGTTTCAGGTTTGCTGGAAAACTCTCGCAATCCGCTTGTGCAGGACTTGCTGGCGACCGGCGAGTTCACGACCTACCGCCGCCTCTTTCCTGTTTCCAGCACCTCCGGGCGGCCTCTGGAGGTGACCTTGCTCGGACTCGGGCTTCTCGCCCAAGGCGACCATTTCAGCGACACGCTGCGCGGCGAGCTGCGGGGGCTTATCTTGGATGCGAAGGCAACCGGCAGTATCGGTACGCTGGAGGACTTCTATCTCGACACGCTCTCCTTGATGCGGGTTTTCGATTGGGGGCAGCTCAAGGAAGTCTTCGCCAAGCTAGAATCGGCGGACCACTTGAAGCGAATGCGTTTCCTGCTTCACCGTAAAAGCGAGCAACAACCCCTCGTTTTTGCCATGGGGCTGAACGCTCGGGACGCGAGCGACTTGTTTTCCTATCTGGAAGCATTTGGAGATCTCGGCTTCGAACGCCTGGAGTCGGCCTTGGCCACCGGCATTGATGGATACTTGCTCGCTTTGCGGGAGCAGCTTCCCATCGAGGACGAGGCTTTGGAGGATTCCGGCTCCTTGGTTTCCAAGCTGCAGGTGGCCATGTCGCCCTTCAGCCTCAAGAACCCTCGCCTTTCTTTGGCGATCAAGTACAGCTCGTTCTTTGTCGGCTCGTTCCTGGCCCTCTGGGGGGTGAGCATGTTTGGCCGCTTTTACCGGGAAACGATTTCTCCGGTCTTGGCTTTTACCCAGCGCTTTTTCGGAGCGACCGCTTCCGTGCTGATTTTCGCGGTCTTGAGCGAACCTTACCTTTCCGCTTCTGGAGCCTTCGACGGCTACGACTTCAGCTTTGTCATGCCGGTCCTGACTCAGGTCGATGGCGAAATTCAAATTGTCGAAACAACGTCCACAACATCTATGCAACCAGCAACCCTACTCACCATCGCCTTCTTCTTCCTGCTTCAGGCATTGGTCTTTCTCATCTGTATGCTTAAGGTGCGAGAGATCGAAAAGCGCGAGCTCGACCCGCTCGTGAAGCTCAAGCTCATGGAGAACGAGGAAAACCTTTTCGACAGCGGTCTCTACGTGGGCATTGCCGGGACGTGTATTGCGTTGGTCATGCAGGTTATCAACCTCGTCGACCACAACCTGCTGGCGGCGTACTCGTCCAACCTCTTCGGCATCCTTTGCGTGGCGATCGTGAAGATCCGCCTCGTGCGCCCGTACAAGACCAAGCTCATCATGGCTGGCGAGCGGCAGATCGTCAGCCTGTCGGAAAAGTCGTAAACGCGCCCAACCGCGAACGCGATGAACAAGACCTTACTACTCATACTCTGCGACTTCTTGTTGCTCACTATTCTTTCGATGTGGAAGACGGAAGAAGAGGCTCCGCCTCCCTCTGATGCTCCGAGCTCGGAGTCGCAGGACGTAAACGTTTCGGCAATGGCGATGATGGAGCAGGACCTCCTCGACACGCTTAAGTATTCCCTCGAGGAAGAGCAGGCCGAGCGAAACGAGCTGAACGAAGACCTGGAGGCGAAAGCTGCTGAACTGGCCAAACGGGAGGAAGAGCTCGCCCAGCGCCAGCAACGTATCCAAAATCTGGAGAGCACGCTGACCGAGGCGGAGAAGCGGGAACGGGAGCTCGCTGCCGCTCGAGAGAGGCTGCAACGCGAAACGCAGGAGCTGGAAAGCCAAGTCACGGCTGTCCGCAACGAGTACAGCAGCGTTAGCCAGCAGCTGGCGGAGACGCAGAAGCAAGCCTTGGAAAACCAGGCCCAGTCGCGCTTGCTTCAGGAAGAGCTCGAGAAAAAGCTTTCCGATATCGCAGCCAAGGAAGCTGCCTTGGCGGAGAAGGATCGAGCCCTCGCCGCCACCCAGCAAAAGGTGCAGGAGCTTGATGTGCAGGTGCGGATGAAGGAGCAGGAAAACTCCTTTTTGCAAAATTCGGTGAGTACCTTGAAGGGCGAAGTGGTCGCCGAAAGGGAAGAGCGCTTGCGTCTGCAAGAACAGTCCACGGTGCTGGCCCAGGGTGTGAGTGAGCTTGCGGCCAGCTCGCAAGACCTGCGCCAGGAATTGCGTTCCAGCTTCGAGATCAACGCCAACCAGCTCTTCGCCGACTTTAAGAATAACCAAATTAGAGCGGACTTCGCTGCGATAGAACTCATGCGTAACCGCTTCGTGAATACGAAGGAGACGACTATGACCGTTCTCGTGAGCGATGGGAAAAACGTCTTTGCGATCGCCCATCTCGACAGTCTTCCTTTCGGTCTCCGCACGGTTCCCGACACGGTTCGCCAGATGGAGCTTTCGCTCTCTCGGAAGGGCGAAAAATTGGCTGTGGACCGCATGCAGTTTCTCATGCTCGATCCCCGCATCGCGGTGGTGCCGCTCACTGCAGAGCAAGCGAAGAACCTTGGAGGCAAACCCTACTTGACGGCGATCGAGCCGTTCAAGTTTGCTGAGGCGGTACTCGTGAACCGGCAAGGCGACTACTATGGCGAGGTGGAGTTTAAGCTGGATGCGGACACGCCTGGTTTCGTGAAGATGCAGAACAAGATCTTCAGCAAGATCTTCGGCGAATTCTCTCCATCGACTGGGGACTTGGTTTTGTCGAAAACCGGTGAGCTGCTGGGGGTGATGGTAAACCGTCGCTACTGTGCCTTGGTCAACAACTTCGTCCCCGTCTCCACCTTGGATCTCAGCGGCAGGCTCGATACAGGCGAACTGCAGAAGACGCTGCGTTTGCTAAACGGCACCTTGAACGGCTTTCCCAACGCCTTGCAGTAAATTCGCTCGTGGTAGGGCTTTCCGCTAGCGACTGCTCTACGACTTGCGCAGCACGCGGCTGAACGCGAGTCCTGCCAGCACCTCCGCCTCAGCGACTTGTCGCAAGGCGCCGGGCCATTCCGCGTTGGGGAGCCTCTGGACTTCCAATCCGGTGGCCGCGCGAAAGCATAGGTACAGGCTTCGCACCACGGCGCGTTGCCAAAAGCTGCTTGCTTGGAAGTCGCTGTAGGCGATGACACCTCCGGGACGCAGGCAGGCAGTTAGTTTTGGAAGCAAACTGTCGATTTGCTTTTGGGAAAAGCAGTCTAGGCAAAAGTGGAGGCCAATGAAGTCGTAGGCTGTTTCCGGATACGTGTATTTCAGGGCGTCACCATGGACAGGATTGAGCCGGTCCGAGTGGCCTGACGCATTTGCTTGGGCGACCTCCAGCATGCGGCGGCTGATGTCGATGCTGTCGACTCGGATGCTCGAGTTGGCCTGCAGGAGTTTCGCTGAAAAACGTCCGTCTCCGTTGCCGATGAGCAGTCCATTTCTGCAACCCGTCAGGTAGGGAATGCAAAAGCAGCGCAGCGTTTGCAGGCGGTTGGCGAAGCTGAGACGCTCCAGAGGCTGGTAGGCCTTGGCGAGTCGATCGAATCCTCTCATGGGAAAAGCAGGATGATCCAAGGGCTCAGCAGGCAGATGTCCGCTGCGGTACGTAGTGTCATTGATCCGATTCGCCCGCGTGCGATATGCAGGGCAAGGATGGCGCACTGGGCAATCAAGGTCGCGATGGCCGTCTGCGAATCGCGTGCCCAAAGGGCGGATACCGAAACGAGGATCACTGCCGCTGCCAGTCCAGTGGCCTGCAAGGCGGACTTTTCTTCCCCCTCGTGAGTCCAGGATCGGATAAACAAGCAGTTGCTGGCGAAAAGCATCCAAACGCAGATTGCCGAAAGGTAGGGACTGGACTCGATTGGGAGGAAGAGCAGGGAGCTGGCGAGAACGAGCAGGGCGGTGAAGACGGATTTTAGGAAAGCGTAGTATCTGATGCGTCTCCCTTTTTGGGCGAACAAAGTGTAGGCGAGGGCGAGCCCCATCAAGGCGAAGCCGTGAGCCAATTCTGATTTGCTCAGGTAGTTGAAGGCGAGGGTGACCGCGACCGCGAGCGCGAGAAGCCAGATGGCAAGCACCGAAGTCCTGTGTTTGGCGTAGAACTGGTGTTGCTCGCTAGCGGGGCGTCCGCCCTTGAGGTTGTCGCACCAGCGATCGGCAGCGTATCCAAGCCAAACTGACAGGAATACGATGAGGGAGTGGTACCAACGCAGGTTTACGGCATGTTCCTTAGCGAAGAGGGCTTGCCAAGTCGTGGCGACGAGGGGTGCGTCGAGCGAAAGGAAAGTGAGCCATTTGAGTCGTGCCAGCATGGATGCCGGTTGATGAAAGGGATTTGCCGGGGGCAGGCGAGGTCGTTCCGGCTTGCCGCGCGAAATTGGCTTTTTCGCTTTTGCGTTTGGCAAATGGAGAAGGGCGGATCAGGAAGGTGTCCATGCCCTTTGTGAAAACGGATGCCTTATCGAAGCTCCCCGATGTGCTGGTCGTATTGACCACCCAGTGGCGGGCATCGGCTTTCGGTTTCGCGGGGGACCCGAACGCCCGCACGCCTTGTTTGGACCGGATTGCCGATGGATCGCTCTGGTTGAGACAGGCAGTGACGCCGCATCCCTTTGGGGTCTTCGCCCGTGCGGCTTTTCTTACGGGCACGCGAAGTCCTGGCAACGGGTTGCGGGACTACTACGATACCTTGCCCGCGGACTCGCGAACGCTGGCTCACGCTTTCGCGGATTCCGGTTACGACACGGCATTCTTTGGGAAATGGCAGCTTTTCGAGCGGGATCCCAAGGCGCCGGTGGTCGGGGAGGAGCACGCGCGGGTGGTGGTGCCGGAGCGGCGTCGCGGCGGATTCGGGCACTGGGAGGGATTCGAATCGGGATTCTTGCTCAACGATCCCTTGTTGCATGGCAGCGAGCTGCCGCAGCCGACTCGATTTCAAGGCTATCAAAGCGATGTTCTGGTGGAGCGATTTTTGCGGTTTCGCGAACGGCGAACTTCCTCGCGGCCGCTTTTCGCTGTTTTGAGTTTGGATGCGCCGCATCCGCCCTACGCTGCGGAGGCTTCGAGAATTCAGGCCAAAGATCCGGAGAGCATTCGACTCCTCAAAGGGACGACTCGGAATGGGGAGGAAAGATCCATCGCCCGTCGCGAGCTTGCCGGCTACTACGCCCACGTCGAGGCCACGGATCGCGCGATAGGGCGCTTATGGGAGGCTTGGAATCCCACAGGTGGCTTGTTCGCGTTTTCCTCGGTCCATGGCGACATGCATGGGGTCGACGGAAAATTCCGCAAAGGCTGGCCGCACGAGGAAGCGGTGCGGGTGCCATTGCTTCTGGCTGGAGTTGGCCTGCGGGGCGTGAATGACGACCTGCTGGTCAGTTTGACCGATCTAGGGCCGACCCTTCTGGGCCTTGCGGTTGGAAAGGGTGAATTGGGCGTGGACGGAATGGACCTTTCCGGATGCCTTCGAGGCGGTGAATCGGGTCCAGCCCAGCAAGAATTGTCGATGCCGAGCGTGCCGCCTTTTGCCAAGCAGTGCCCCTATGTTTGGACCGCTAATCGGGTCGCTGGCCGCACGGAAGTCTTCCCGGAATCCGGTCCGAGCTTTGCTATCGAGCATTACTCAAAGGCGGAATTTGAGGCCTAGGCAAATTCTTCCGTCGACGATTTTTTGTTCAGCTTTAGAACTTTTTTAGATTTTTAAGTCATTGATGGGTAGTAGTTAAAAGGCATTGTTGAGCTTGCGGGCATAGGCTTTGCTTAGTGCGAGGCATGATAGATGATCTCATGCAGCGCGAAAATTACGTCTTGGCCAAAAAGCTGTTGGACGTGTCCCACGCCAAGCAGAACGCGATCGCCTCGAACTTGGCGAATGTGGAGACCCCTGGCTACAAGCGCATGGACATCGAGACGAGCTTCGACGCCCAGCTGAAGCGCGCTGCTGCCACCAACGACGTCAACGAGATCCGCAACCTCGAATTCCGGACCGTACGCGATCTCGAATCTCCCAACCAACGAGCGGACGGGAACAACGTCCAGATCGACCAGGAGATGCTCGCGATGCAGAAGAACGCGATCCAGTACGAATTTTTGGCGAACTACACCTCTACTTCGCTCAACCGCCTGAAGACTGCCATTTCCGGCCGCGTTTAAAGGATCACCTCTATTAGATAGACACCCGCTATGAACTTAATGCCAGGCATCGACTCCACCTCCTCTGCACTGCAGGCAGAGAAGCTCCGCATGGACATCATCGGGCAGAACATCGCCAACGCCCACACCACGCGGGGTCCGGACGGCAAGCCTTACCAGCGCCAGACCGTCCAGTTCGAGGCGAAGCTCCTCGAGCTTGGCCGCGACCAGAACGGCCAGATGCAAACCGCCCAAGGCGTGAACGTTCGCAACATCGTGACGGACGAGACAGCGGGGCCGCTGGTCTTCAACCCAGGGCATCCCGATGCTGACGAGAAGGGCATGGTTCGACTGCCCAACGTCAACCTCACCCATGAGATGGTGGACCTCATTTCCGCCTCCCGCTCTTACGAAGCGAACCTGCAAGTCGTCCGCACCTCCAAGCAAATGGCTCAGCAAGCCTTGAAGATCGGTAAGCACTAATCGCCGGCCCAACTCTTGAATACCACTTTCCTACACCGTTAGCGCCACTTCCCCATGATAGACTCTGTATCCAATCTCGCAGCGCAGCAGCTCTTCAAGACCAACCAGCTCGAGCACCAAAAGAAGCTTCAAAGCGTCGAGTTCCAGAACCCGACCGACTCGCTCAATAGAGCTTCCGAAGCCAAGGCCTTCGACGGAGTGATCGGCAAGTTCATCCATGAAGTCGACGCCAAGCACAAGGTCGCCGCTGCCGAGTCCAACAAGGTTTTGCTCGGGGAGGCAGACAACGTTCACCAGGCGATGATCGCCAGCCAGGAGGCAGGAGTCGCCTTCAACATGATGGTCGAAATTCGCAACAAGCTCGTTCAGTCCTATCAGGAACTGATGAAGATGCCAGTGTAGTTAAGCCACTGATACGATAGGAAATAACTACTATGGCTAATCAATTTAAAGAAATCTGGCAGTCGTTGGGAGCAAACCAACGCATCTCGCTCATCCTCGCTTCCGGCCTCGTTCTCCTCGCCATGATTGGCATGATGATCTGGGCGGCTCAGCCGGATCTGCAGCTGCTCTACGGAAAGCTTTCTCCAGAAGAAGCGGGTAAGATCGTGGCCAAGCTGGAGCAGAAGGGAATCAAGTTCGAGACCGGTTCTGGCGGAAACTCCATCTACGTGGAAGCTTCTCAGGTGCATCGCCTGCGCATGGAGCTCGCTACGGAAGGCATCCCAGCGGGTGGCAGCGGCCCAGGCTTCGAGCTCTTCGACGAAGGCAGCTTCGGCATCAGCGATTTCGTGCAACGCACGAATTTCTTGCGTGCGGTTCAGGGCGAACTCTCCCGCACCATCTCGCAGTTTGACGGGATCGAGTCCGCTCGCGTCATGGTGGTCATGCCCGAAAATCGTCTGCTCTCTCGCAGCGAAGGCCAAGACCGCCCCACCGCATCGGTCTTTGTCGACGGCGGCGGACTGACTTCCAGCACCGTCAATTCCATCCGCCACTTGGTGGCCAACGCCATCCAGCGTCTCAACGTCAACGACGTGGTAGTCGTTGACAGCATGGGAACTGTATTGAGCGAGGAACTACGCAGCGACGGACTGGGCGGCGGAATGACCAGCGACGTCATGAAGTACCGCAAGTCGATGGAAAGCTACTTCACCAACAAGGTACAGTCCATGCTCGACCGCGTTCTCGGCCCCAATCAATCAGAAGTTCGCGTAGCAGTGGATATCGACACCTCGTCGGTTCAGACCACCGAAAAGATCTACGATCCAGAAAGCCAAGTGGCGCGCTCCACTATTACCGACGACGACTCGCAGATCGAGCGCGAGACCACTGGCGATGCCTCTTCCACGGCCGCTGGAATCTCGGCCAATACTCCTGGCGCGGGGTCGGCAGCGGGCGGTTCTTTCTCCACCATCAAGGAGCGTGAGGACAAGAACAAGACCCGCACGGAAAATTTCGAGATCAACGAGCGGGTGGTTAGCAGCGTGCAGAATCCAGGGGCGATCAAGCGCCTCACCGCATCGCTGGTAGTGGCCAAGCAAATGAAGAACGTAGGCGGGAACATGGAACTCGCCAACCGCACGACCGAAGAGCTGCAGGAGCTGGAGGACATCGTTTTGACTGCCCTCGGCATCCAACTCGCCCCGGGCCAGCAAGCGGCCGACTTCGTGACCGTTAAGGAAATGGCCTTTGCGGCGGATCCTTTTGAAGACCATGGCGACCTGCTCAAGGAGGAGGCGAACTTCCAGCGCTACATCGAGATCGGAAAAAACGCGGTCGGCGCGGTGCTCGGCCTCGGCGTGATCATCTTCTTCATGCAGATGCTCAAGCGCTACAAGCCTGAGAAGATCTCCATCGAGGTGCTCCAGCCAGAGCAGATGCTAGAGACCCGCAAGATGGAAGACACCAGCCAGGTCACTCCCGAAATGCTTAACGAACTCATTCGCCAAAAGCCCGCCAACATAGGCGTCTCGCTGCGCGAATGGATTGGAGAGGAAGTCAATAAGAAGTAGTTCCTATGCCTGCCGATTACAAAAGCCTTTCTCGCGTGCAGCGCCTCGCCACCTTCTTGGTGGTGATCGGTCCTGAAGCCGCGGCCCACGTTCTCAAGGAATTCGACGACGAATCCATCGAGATCATCTGTAAGGAGATGACCAACATCTCCGCCATCGAGACCGACCTGCAGAAAGCTGCGGTGGAAGAGTTCTCCAGTTTCATCCTTTCCAGCTACGGATCCTTGTTAGGCGGTCCGCTCTACACCCGTCGCGCATTGGAGATCGCCAAGGGCGACTTCAAGGCGACCAGCATCTTGGAACGCATCGCGCCGACGAGCAACTCTGCCGAGGTCATCAAGGAAATCGAGCAGATGGAGCCGCGTCAGATCTTCAACATGATCAAGACCGAACAGGCTCAGACCATCGCTTTCGTGCTCTCATATCTCGAGCGCGACAAGGCTGGCCCGATCCTCGGCATGTTCAACCACGAGGTGCGCGAGGAAGTTATCGAACGCCTCGGTATCATGGAGCCGACTTCGCTGGAGCTGATCAACAAGGTCGCTAATGCGCTCTCTAAGAATTTGGATACGAAGCAGAAGACCACGCTCAACAAGAGCGGCGGCATTCGCATGGTGGCAGACTTGCTCAACACTCTGGAAAAGGAGGACAGCAAGTCGATCCTCACCAACATCGAAGAGCGCAACCCAGCCCTCGGGGCGGAGATTCGCAAGAAGATGTTCAGCTTCGAAGACCTTTCCCGTCTCGAGCTCCCAGATCTGCAGCGCATCATGCGCGAGGTGGATTCGGGCGACCTCATTATCGCCCTCAAGTCGGCGACCGATTCGCTCAAGGAGGCCGTCATGGACGCGGTATCCAAGCGGGCGGCGGAAACGTTGAAGGAAGAGCTCGAAATGATGGGGCCGGTCAAGCTGACCGAAGTGGAAGCAGCCCAGGAACGCGTTATCCAAGTGGTACGCAGACTGGAAGAACAAGAGGAGATCTCACTCGATGGTGGCGGCCAAACAGTCTAAGAAGCACCGCCTCGTTCTGGAGGACAAGCTGGTGTCGTTGGCAGTCGCTTACGACGGTCAACCGCGCGTGGACAGTCTTGCCCACAAGCAAGAAGTGGACGCGTCCTACAAGACTGGATACGAAGACGCGAGCTCCCAGTACAACCAACAGATCCTCGATTTTCGTTCCGAGATCAACGCTTTGCGAGAAGGGACTTTCTCGGAGTTGGAAAACAAGTTTACCACGATCGTAGGCGAAGCTCGCGAAGCGCTCATGACGCTGACCTACGAGTGCGTTAAGCAAACGCTCGGCGGTTTCGAAATGCCTGCAGAGGCGATCGAAGCCGTTGTCGAAGGCGTGGTGAAGGAAGCAGGGCTGGAGGACGAGCGCATGGAAGTGCGCCTGCATTCCGCCGATATCGCTTTGCTGACCGAGCTCGATTCGAATTTGAAAGCGAAGCATCCGGGCCTTGAGTTCGTGGCCGACGACATGTTGCGTCGCGGCGACTGCATCCTTTCCAGCCGTTTTGGCAAGATCGACGGAACGATCGCGAACAAGCTTCACAAGCTAGGGGAGAGCTTGCGTCCCTCATGAACCGTTTGCTTCCAGATTGGGCTTCCGATATCGGAGCGCGTGTTGGCGCCTTGGATACGCTTAGCCACTTGGGTAAGGTTGCCCAAGTAACCGGTTTGATTGTGGAGTCAGAAGGGCCTCAAGCGAGCTTGGGCGAGGTTTGCGAGATCACGTCCCCAGGCACTGCGGTGAAGGTTTACGCGGAAGTTGTTGGCTTCCGCGAACAACGGATTTTGCTCATGCCGCTTGGCGACGTAGCGGGCGTGCATCCCGGCTGCGACGTGAAGTTGAGCAGCGGTTTCAACAAGGTGCCTGCGGGCAACGAGGTACTCGGTCGCGTGGTCGATGGCCTCGGTCGACCCATCGATGGGATCGGCCCCATGCACTACCAGAAGCCGAGCGCGTCGACCGGCAAGGTGCCGAACCCGCTTTTGCGTCAACGTATTTCGGAGCCCTTCAATACCGGCGTGAAGGCCATCGATCTCTTTTCTCCGGTGGGGGAAGGGCAGCGTATGGGAGTTTTTGCCGGATCGGGTGTGGGTAAATCGACTTTGCTCGGCATGCTTGCCCGCGGTTCCAAGGCAGACGTCAACGTAATCGCTCTGGTCGGTGAGCGTGGTCGCGAGTTGCGCGAGTTCATCGAGAAGGACCTCGGTCCTGAGGGCATGGCTCGTACGGTGGTGGTGGTGGCTACTTCCGACCAGTCGGCTCCGATGCGTTTGCGAGCCGCCAACATGGCGACCAGCATTGCCGAGAATTTCCGGGATGCCGGCAAAAAAGTCCTATTCCTGATGGATTCCGTCACGCGTTACGCCATGGCTCAGCGCGAGGTGGGCTTGGCTGTGGGCGAACCGCCTGCCAGCCGCGGTTATACCCCGTCGGTGTTTTCGACGCTGCCGCGCTTGTTGGAGCGTACGGGCAATTCGGACAAGGGGTCCATCACCGCGTTCTATACCGTGCTGGTAGAAGGGGACGACTTGAACGAGCCCATCGCGGACGCGGTTCGCGGTATTCTCGACGGGCACATCGTGCTTTCTCGTCAGCTGGCTACGGCTAACCATTTTCCAGCGATTGACGTGCTGGAGAGCATAAGCCGCTTGCGTAATGACATTTCCAGCGAGGAGGAGCTCGCGACGGCGGGTCTCGCTCGCGACTACCTTGCCTTGTATCGAAAGAATGAGGACATCGTCAATCTGGGCGCTTACGTGCGTGGAGCGAACCAGCGGATCGACGCTGCTATCATCGCCAACGAGCGCGTGATGAACTATCTGAAACAAGGCTACACCGAGAGCGTTCCTCGGAATGAAAGCTACCAGAAACTTGCTGCTCTGATCCGATGAAGAAGTTTACTTTTATTCTAGATCCCTTGCTGGTCCTGCGGGAGCGCGACGAGCAGAACGCTCGCATGGCCTTGTCCGAGGTGAATGCCCAAGTCGAGCGCATCAACCAGCACATCGCCCAGTTGGAGGATTCCGTGTCAGGCACCTACGCATCGTGGGATGGCGAGAGCGGACGACGCTTTTCTCCCATGGATCGGATGGGCTTGGCCAATCAGGTGGCGGAACTGAAACGCCAGACGGAAGAAGCCCGCGAGCTTATGAAAAAGGCTCAAGAACGCCGAGCCAAGGCGATGCAAGCCCTGCAGGAAGCGTCCCGCAATCGCAAGGTCGTCACGAACCTCAAGGAAAAACGCTTTCAAGAGTACACCGCTGAAGCGCTGAAGCAGGAAGCGAACGAAATTGAAGACATCTACAACGCGCGGAGGAGCGCTCGCTAGTCGTTATGCAAATGCTATCTAAACCCCTGGTCATCGCATTGATCGCTCTCGTCCTCATGGTCGGGACGCAGTTTGTCGCTTTGAAGATGTATTGGTCGGAACTTTTTCCCGAGCCGGAAGCGTCGGCTGTGGTGATTAAGCGCGAGGAGCCGAAACCCTTCGAGTGGGGATTCGCGTCGGAGTACATCACCCAGCTCGAACGCGAGCTGCACGAACGTATCATGATGTTGGATGCGCGTGAGGAAGAGTTGAACGCTTATGAAGCCCGTCTCGGAGCGGATCGTGCAGAGATTGAGGAAATCAAAACCCAGGTCGAGCGGATGCGAGAGCATCTCTTGGAAGGCGTTGTTAAGCTCGAGTCCGACGAAGTGGAGAACCTCAAGCGCCTGGCCAAGGTCTATGCCACGCTCACTCCCGATGCGACGGTTAACATTTTCCGGGACCTCGACGACTCCACAGTCGTGAAGATCCTGTTTTTCATGAAATCCGACACTGTGGGCGCTGTTCTCCAAGAGATGGCGACTGCGAATGGCGGTATAGCGGAACAGGTGCGCCGGGCGGCCAAGATTTCCGATATGCTCCGACTCTTTTCGGACAATACAAAGGACAACTTAGCCCAAAATTAATTATGCCAATAGAGCCTACCAGCGTATCCAAGCCAGCGGTACGTGAAGTCGAATCGTCGTCCGCCAGCTTTGGGTCTTGGACGTCAATGCAAGGAAGCTCTACCGGAGGCAAGGATCGCCCCCTCAACAGTCTTTGGGAAAAAGCCATCAACGGCGCCCAGAAGCTTTTTGGTTCCGACAAGTCCGGATCCGCAGCTCTTGAAGAAAAGGGAGAAAAGGAAGAAAGCCAAGATTCCAACACAGGCCGCAATGTCGGCAGCGAATTGGGCGTGCAGTCCACCCCGAGCTTTTCCGGCCGCCGTTTCGGCAGCTTCGGAGGCGCTGCCTTCGGCGGAAACACTTTCGGCAGCGTAGCCACCTCACGCGCCGCGCCCGAAGCGAGCGTGAACGAATTCCAAGCCGGTTCCAGCTTTGATACGCCCAAGGCGAAGGGAGGAAACGAGTTCTCCCAGAGCGAACGACCCGCAGCGGAGAAGGGGCCTGCACCGAGCTCTGAATCCTCCTCTCAAGGGAAGGCGGTTTCGGAAGACCTCGCCGAGGACGAGTCGACCGGAAAGGAAAAGCGGATGGAGGCTGTGCCCAGCAAGCCCGCTCCGAAGTCAACTCCTGCCCAAGCTCTGGTATCGCCCCCGCCTGTGCAGGGCGCCGCGGCTCAGCCAGCCCAGGCTCCAGGACTCCAGCAGGAAGCCCAGGCAACAGTTGCCCAGTCTGCAGCAGTCCCGGCGACGACCCAGTCTCCTGCGAATCCTTCGGGGCCTGTTGAAAAGGCCCAAGCTCCTCAGCAGGCCGCAGTTCCTTCGGCAGTTGCTCAACCGAAATCGGGTAATGGAAATCCGAATACTCAAGTTCCTACGGAAGGCGGTAAGACGCAACTACCATCACAAGCTGCTACTCAAGCTCAGGCCGCAGTGACGACGAATCCAGCAGCGAGCAAGCCTGCTGAAGCCAAAGCGGAAGCGCCTGCGACTCCGGTGCCCTCCGCCAAGCCGCTCGCGGTAGCGAAACCGGAAGGCGAAGCGGTTGCGACTCCTGCAGCCGATAAAACCTCCAAGCCCGAGATGAGTTCGGTAGGATCCAGCAAGCCTGAGGCTCCAGCGAACAAGCCTGTTTCGGAAACTCACGTTCCTGCCAAGGAAACGCTTGGTCTGAGCAAGGACACGCCTGCGGCGAAGGAAGGATTGGGATTTGACGTGGCGAAGGCCAAGGAAGCGGTGAGCGAGGCGTTTGCCAAGACAGCTGCCGCCAAGCCAAGCGCTCCTGCAGCCCAGTCGCCTGCCGGGTCGAGCCAATCCGCTCCTCAGGGAGTAGCCGTTCCGCTTGAGGCGGCGAGCAAAGCTCCCGCCAGCGAAGTGGCTGCGACTCCCCGACTGGGCGAAATCGCAAAGGCCGAAACCAAGGAATTTTCCAACGCTGACATGAGCAAACGAGACGGCTTGGCGAGCGCCCAACAGCGTGGGGCTGGCAACAGCAAGGCTGCAGTTGAAGCCTCGTCTCAAGGCAAGTCCAACGCTCAAGAGGGCGTGGTGGTGGATGGCAGAACGGGCCAGGCGACAACTTCCGCCAAAGTGACTGCGAACCAATTCGCTCGCGAGTCAGTTGCCGCCGCTGCAACCCGTGCTCAGCCCGCTAGCGGGCAAGCTCGCAGTGCCGCCGCCCCTACGAATTCACCTGCGACAACGGCAGTTGGTGGCGTGTCAGGCGGAGCCCAGACCATGGCTAACAGCTTGAACGCTCAGGGCGCCCAGCAGGGTAGTTCGCAAAACTCGGATGGCGATCCCGCCGCCAAGCAAGATTTTGCAGCCTCGCTGAAACAAGCTTCCGCTTCCAAGAGCAGCGACAAGCCGCTCGATGGAGGACAGTCTTTTGACGCGAAGGTAGAAGCGGCGGCCAATCGCCGTACCGAAGCCGCCAGCAAGGCCCGTCAAACATCCTACGTGAGCAAGACGGCTGCGGAAGTGAAGGAAGTGGTGGCGACTTTGACCAAGAGCATCGATCGTCTGGTTACCGACAAGTCGGGTGCGATGAACCTGAAGCTCACTTTCGAAGGGGGAGGCAGCCTCAAGCTGAGCATCTCGATGGAGGGCGGAAAGGTTGCGACATCCATGCAGACCGACGTGGTCGGACTCGAAGCGGCGATCAAGGCGAACTGGGGCGAGTTGGCCAACGATTGGAACCAGAAGGGCGTTAAGCTCTCCACGCCGCATTTCCAAAATTCCGAGATGGGCAAGGATTCTTCCTCCTCATTCGAAAACCACAGCGACTTCGCTTCCAAGCAGGATCGCCAAGCTGAGGGAAGAATGGGCGACGGCCGCGGTCGCGGCGCCAAGCAAGCTTCCAACCCAAGGGGATTCGCCGATGGCTCCGCTGATCAAGGGGAAGCTCGCGGCCAAGGAAGCGAGCCGCGCCAGCAGGTCGTTTCCGACAAGGAGCTGAAGGCCTACGCTTAGAAACAGATTTCGACGCTAACTTTTCGAACACGCGTACATTGTTCGAGACTGGAACGGGGATCCCATTTGGGGTCCCCGTTTCTGCGTTTTAGCGGCACGCTTTTCCCGAGGGATGGGCAGTTCTTGCCGGAGGAGGAAACGAGCGACGGGGAGAATAAAATTTATATTTTAAGTCGTTTACTGACAGTGGTTTGTGTGGTTTGTGCGAGAGTTGGCATCGCCGTTGCTTAGAGAGGGGTAGTCAAAAATGTACGCGAACAACTAGAACCTCCATATTGAACACACCCCCATGCCAGTAGACGCAGTAGGCAGTACAACACAGACCCTTGACGGAGTATCGACAACGCGCTCCGGGGGATCGGGACAGGAGCGTGTTGAGCAGAAGGCCCTCGGCCAGGACGAATTCTTCAAGTTGCTCACGACCCAGCTCGCATCGCAAGACCCGCTCGAGCCGATGGAAGACACCGCTTTCATCGCCCAGATGGCGAGCTTCAGCCAGCTCGAGATGACATCTGAAATGACCAAGGCTTTCGACAAGCTTAGCGACACTCAGCAATTCGCTTCGGCCCACGGCTACATCGGCAAGACGGTGAGTCTCTCGACGGGGGAAGAAGGGGTCGTCACTTCCGTTGAACGCCAGAACGGCGAGACCATCGTATTTCTCGATGGCAGCAACACCAACGGCCGTAGCGTAGATAACATCTACCGAGTGGCGCCGGGATCAGGTGAAGGGGCAACGGTCAGTTCCTCCAAGCAAGTTTCCAACGACCTCTCGGAAACGATTGCCAACGCCATCACCCAGGCCGCCAAGACCATCACCGATCCCTTCGTCGGGACCGGGCAATCTAAGTCGGGCAGCAGCAATGCGGACGGAGTCGATGCTCCCGATCGTGGAGTATCCGGTTAATCAATACTTTCTCTCAAATCACTTTTCCAACCAGTAACACTTTAACACTCACTAATTAATCATGGCATTTGGAGCACTCAGCAGCGGAATCAGCGCCCTCAACAGTTTCTCGAAAGGGATGGAGGTCATCGGTAACAACATCGCGAATGTTAACACCGTCTCGTTCAAGTCTTCGCGTATCAAGTACTCGGAGACGTTTAACCAAGTTCTCAAGCAATCCGCGCCATCGCCATCGAGCGGAGACCGCTCTAACGTGCAGGCTTCCCAGGTCGGCTTGGGCGTGCAGGTGGAAGGCATCGTGGGCCAGTTCCACCAAGGCGGGCTCTCCTCCACCAACCAGCTGACGGACCTCGCTATTTCAGGAGAAGGTTTCTTCCTCGTGCAGGACCCGAAGAATGAGACCTCGCAGTTCGCCACTCGTGGCGGCGACTTCCGTATCGACGACCGAGGCTTCCTCGTCACCAGCGGTGGCATGCGCGTACAAGGTTTGACCGGAGGCTCTTTGGGATTTGAAGTCGATATCGGCGAAGACGGAAACTGGAGCTTCGTGCCGAACGAAGACACGCAGACTGGTACGATCAGCCCAGCGAACTACGGGGACATCCGCCTCGACTACGACAAGGGCTCGGCCGAAGTGGTCAACGCACAGCACTTGAACGGCACTTTGAACCGCAACTCGGTGATGTACACCAACGATCTCCTCGGCGAGGACGCCAGCGGCAATGTGGTTTGGGGAAGCATGCCTACGCCTAACGGGACCACCGGAGTTTTTGACATGTCGGCCGTTAACTACGGTGGCGACGCTGTAGGGACTCCCCACCGCGTGGGCGCCTTCACCTTTGGATTGAATGCCGGCGGGGAAGCTACCTCGATCGAGGGCGTAACCGGTTGGCATGCTTTCATGGAAGATGCCGTCACCAACCTCAAGACCCTGCGCAACGTCAGTAACGAAGGCAACCTCACCGGTGTCGTGACGGACGCTGAAATCGAGCAAGCGGTCAGTAGCGACTTTTTCTACAAGATGTTCGGGGCGGATCTGAGCGCTCAGAACGAGACCCTCATCCAGAACAACCCGACTCTCTACGGTATCAGCACCAAGGGGCAGGAAGTTCTCGACGCTTACAACAACACCACGCCAGCTCCTGCTACGCTCGCGACCGCGGCTGATCTAAGAAACGGTACCGCTGTCGGCCAGGCTGCAATCTCCGCGTGGGACACCGCAAATCCGAGCAGCCCAGCGACGCTTTCCAACATGTTCGACGGCCCTATCAAGATCGACGGACAGGCGGTGCAGCGCCTCATGATCGACAACGGCGATTTGACTTGGGACGCGACCATCAAGGAGCAGGACACCGTTTCCGCCATTATGGAGACGTTCCCGGCCGGCTTGACGGAAGCTCAAACGCTCATGAGCTCGGTCCGCGCCGAAAAGACGCCCGAACTCAGCCGTTTTTCCATCGATGACCAAGGCTCGATCGTCTACTTCCTCAACAATGGTGACAGCTTCAAGCGTGGCCAAATCCAGCTCGTAGACTTCAACGACAAGACAGCCCTCATTCGCGAAGGCCAGAACCTCTACTCCAGCTTCGGAGCGGCGGGCGTGAAGGAAGCTCAGAACGGAAACCCTGACGGATTGCAAGTGGCTGGCACCAACGGCCTCGGCGTCATCAAGCAGGGCGCTCTCGAGCTCTCCAACGTGGATCTCACCAACGAATTTGCCAACATGATCACCACCCAGCGTGGTTTCCAGGCAGGATCCCGTATCATTACGGTATCCGATGACATTCTTCAGGAAGTCGTAAACCTGAAGCGATAACCAACAACTAGGTAACCTAACCTAAAATAGTAGTAATAACCCTCGAAGACTGAATAACATGGCAGAAGAACAAGCTTCAGAAGCCCCACAACAGTCCGCGAAAGGTGGAGGAGGTAGCGGGATGATTCCCGCCCTCCTCGTTATCGTGCTCATGCCGATAATCTCCTTCGCGATGTTCAAGTTCATGATCATCCCAATGATCAAGGCCGAGCTGCCCGAGCAGGGCGAGGCTGCGCCCATTACGGCGGAAGACCTCAACATCAGCTACCAGGAGTCGGCGGAACAGATCGCATACTCGTTCGAGCCCGTCATCGCCAACGTTCTCGGCACCAGCCAGACGCGTTTCGTGCAGGCAGTTTTTACCGTCTACGGCAAGCACCCTGACTTCAATGCCCTGATCGAGGCTAAGAAGGTGCGTCTTCGCGACCATGCGGACAGCGTGCTCGGCGGGCTGACTTTGGCCGACCTGGAGAAGCGCGAGATCAAGAACATCGTGCGCAACCAGCTGCGCGAAGGCTTCAACCACCACCTTGGCAAGCCGCTCGTAGAGGAGATCTACTTCGACTCTTTCGTAACCCAATAGTCCTGCCCGAGATCGAGACTGAAAATGGCTGACGACGACCAGAACGAAGGCGAACTGCTGAACCAAACCGACATCGACGCTCTTATTCAAGAGGCGATGGAGGAGCCGGAGGAGATCATCTACGATCCCGAAGGCAATAAGGTTAAGACCCCGAAGGGGACGCGCATCGAGCCTTACGACTTTCGCAACCCGATCTTCCTCACGGAAGTGGAGCTGCGCCGCGTTCGTATTCGCCACGAAGAGTTCATCCGCTACCTGGCGGCCCGACTCTCGATTTTCCTGCGTCTCGAGTACTCGCTCAAGATGTCGCGTCTCTCGACGCTGACCTACAGCAAGTTTACCGAAACCATTCCCAATCCAGCCCACGTGGTGCTCTTCAAGATCGAGCAGCTTTTCGGAGTAGGGGTCATCGACATCAACCCGCGCCTGGCCCTCACCATGGTGGACCGCATGCTCGGGGGCAAGGGCCACTCCGTGCAAGGCGAGCGCTACCTCACCGAGATCGAGACGAACCTCGTGGACGACGTGGTCAGCATCGTGCTTGAGGAATGGTGCCGCCAGTGGAAGTCCGAGCAGGAGCTCGACACCACCATCATCGGCCACGAAAGCAACGGTCGCTTCCTGGAGACCTCTCCGGCGGACGCTATCATGCTGGTGCTTTCCATGGAGGCGGGAGTAGGGGACTGCTCCGAGACCATCCAGATCGGCCTGCCGTATTACACTTTGGAGCCCATCATCAAGCGCATGCACGAGGCCAAGGAAAAGGACCTCGGGCTGGACCTCGCCCAGTCGGAAAGCGCCTGGCAAGCGAGCTTCAACCAGATCGACATCCCCGTGCAAGCCGAGTGGGACGGCGACAGTCTCACCACCAAGGAAGTGCTCAACCTGCGCCCCGGCGACGTCATTCGCTTCCCCAAGAGCGTGCTGAAGAACACGCGGGTGCGGCTTTCCAACACCATCAAATTTACCGGAGAGATCGGCTTGGAGAACAACCGAGTCGGCGTGAAGCTTAACAAAAAAGTAGAAGAGGAATTACCCGAAGAATGAACATGCTCGAAGAAACCAAAGACCTAGGCCTCCTGATGGACGTGCGCGTCAAGCTCACGGTCCAGCTCGGATCTTGCCGCATGCCGATGCGCGAAGTCATGGAGCTAGTGCCGGGGTCGGTCATCCAGCTCAACCAAGAGGCCAAGGACCCCGTCGGGCTCTACATCAACGACAAGTTGATCGCTTACGGCGAAGTGGTCGTGGTGGAAGACAACTTCGGCATCAAGATCACCGAAATGGCCAACGGCTAAGGCGAACGCCACTTTTTAGCGGATCCTGCAAGAAATCCGCTCCGCGGGACTCCACCCGGAACGCCCCGATTTTTGATTGTATAACTGATATGTTTAAGAAGCCGCTCCCTTGTGAAGAAGGGCGCGGCTTCTTTGTGTTTGGCGCTGTCGCGCTGCGAATGGGTTTTACCGTCGTGGGGCTGCCGCTTGCGGCACGCCGCGTCTCGCTCGTTCAACTGTTTGCAGTGCGGCGTGGCGCGAGCGCGCAGCCCTACGTTTGCTGCGCTACGAGGGGGGCAAACAACGCGCTCGGGACTCCACGTAGTACCCGTTTTTCGGGCTAGGAAAAAACTGCCTAGACGACATCTTTCGGGAGAACTTAAATCTTTTTTTGGTTTTTATCTCTTTGGTTTCTAATGGTTTATGTTCGGTGTGGAGCGGTTGGCACCTGCGTTGCTTAGACACGGTCGCACCAACCACCTATTTCCTATGTCCTTCCGCACCACCTTTGCCGCGTTCTCCACCACAGCGGCGCTCACGCTTTGCCAGCTTGTCTCCGCCGCTATCGACGGAGACCAGGTGATCGGCGGTCCCCGTCCTGAGGGAGACGCAGGCAACGAACAGTCGTCGCAGGCCATGCAGGGACTGTTTTCCGGCGATTCCGCTTCCTCCGGCGCTCTCATCACCTTGCTCGGCTACGCGGTCATCATTGGTGCCCTCGCGGTGGTCGTGTGGTTCCTTTTCCGCAGCGGCATCATCCGCAAGAACTTCTCCAAGTCGGAGGGAAAGCTGAAGATCGCCGAAACTCGCATGCTGGGGAACCGCCAGTTTCTCTCTGTCGTGGAGTACGGCAGCCAAAAGATTTTGATAGGGGTCGGGCCAGGCAAAATTGATTACCTCACCACGCTGCAGAACAGCGCAGGCGAGTTTCCAGAGGTGGAAGCACCTGAGGTCGATGCGAAGTTAGGAGGGCAGGCGTGAAGCTTCGTCTATCCATCTTTTGGATACTGTTGGTCGCCTTCGTTTTTGCGAACGGCGTCTCTGCGCAGGATGCCCAAGATGCGGGAAGCATCGGAGGAACGGGGGTGCAGTTGAGCGTCAACATGGGAGGTGACGGCGGCACGCAAGATGTGGGAGCGGCGATTCAGGTGCTCCTGCTCATGACTTTGCTGACCTTGGGCCCTTCCATGATCGTGCTCATGACCAGCTTTACGCGTATCATTATCGTGCTCGGGTTCGTGCGCACCGCCATTGGCGTTCACCAAGCGCCATCCAACCAGATCATCGTGGGCCTTTCCCTGATCATCACTTTCTTTATCATGCAGCCGGTTCTCAGCAACGTGAACGACAATGCGCTGCAGCCGCTCATGGCGAAGGAGATTACGACCATGGAGGCATTCGAAGCGGGCTCCGGGCCATTGCGCGACTTCATGCTGAACCAGACGCAAGTGACCGATATCGAGTTTTTCTTGGACCTTGCCGACTACGGCCCGACGCCTGCGTCCGAGCTGCCGATGCGCGTGGTGGTTCCCGCGTTCGTAATGAGCGAAATCCGTACGGCTTTCAAGATGGGCTTCCTGATCTTCCTGCCCTTCATCATGGTCGACTTCCTCGTCGGCACAACGCTGATGGCCATGGGTATGATGATGATGCCGCCTGTGGTCATTTCTCTCCCTTTCAAGCTGCTCCTCTTCGTCCTCGTCGATGGCTGGACGCTCGTAATTAAATCTCTGGTACAAAGCTTCAATATATGAACCTCGAAACCGCAATCGAACTGTTCCGTCAGGCCGTGACCAACGCGCTCATGCTGGTTAGCCCGATCCTTATCACGACGATCGTCGTGGGCTTGGTGATTAGCCTTATCCAGTCCGTCACCAGTATTCAGGAACAGACCCTGTCTTTCGCTCCTAAGCTCTTCGCGGTTGGAGGAATTCTGATCATTGGCTCCTCTTGGCTGCTTAAAACGCTGATGGGCTTCACCATCGAGATCTACCAAAAGATTCCGGAGGTTCCTTTCTGAGCAACAGGCCAATCTGGAAACGTATTCACTAGATGATGACAATCGAAGACATCGCTATCTTTTTGTTGATCCTGACGCGGGTGCTCGGGCTCTTCATGGCTGCGCCTGTCTTCTCACACAAGTCGATTCCCATCGTAGGCAAGGTGACGCTGGCGGCTGCGTTTGCCGTCATGGCTTTGCCGATGGTCGATGTGGACATTGCCATGCCGACGGAAGTGTGGAGTTTAGCGCTTTGGTTCGCCAAGGAGCTGGTGGTGGGAGCGCTCATGGGGATCGGCATTCGCATGATCTTCTTCGTGCTCGATTTCGCGTCCCACGTCATCACGGTGGAAATCGGCCTCCAGCCGGGGCAGGCCTTCGATCCGGATGCGTCCTCCCAAGGCAATCCGTTGGGAACGATCATCTATTTTCTAGGCTTGGCGATATTGCTCTCGGGTAGCGAGTACGACATCCTCCTCGCTTTCATGCGGAGCTTCGAGGTCGCCCCGCTGGGCTTCTTCGGACTCAATTCTTTCGCGGGAGACTACATTATTCTTGCTACCGCGGACATCTTCAAAATCGGCATCTTGATGGGAGCTCCCATCATCGCGGTAAACTTTTTGGTGAACCTGGTGTTCGCCGTTCTTGGAAAGGTCGTTCCAAAGTTGAACGTCTTCATCCTGAGCTTCTCTGCTCGCATCTTCCTCGGCACTACGGTGCTGGCTCTCACCGTAGGCCTGATCGCTCACTACGCGGTCAACTACATATCCGAAACTCCAGAGATGATGCTCCGCTTCATCCTATTTAGACCGGAGGCGTAACCAGATGGCTGATACGGATAAGGATTCAAAGACAGAGAAGCCCACAGACAAGAAGCTGAACGAAGCGCGCAGCGAGGGTAACATGCCGCAAGCTCAGGAGGTGGGCGTTACCTTCACCTTGTTAGCGGGCTTGTTGGTGGTGATGTTCATGGGGCGTTCCTTGGTCACTCAAGTGTTCGATGTCTCGTCCACCTTGTTCGGAAACCTTTCCTCTGTTGATCTCTCGGTCGACAACATCAGCTACTTTTTCAACGAGATCATCGTAATGCTGGGCAAGATGTCGGCTCCCTTCCTGGTCACCGCCATGGTGGCTGGTATCATAGCAGGAGGCTTGCAAACCAAGTTCCGCCTGACTCCCAAGGCCTTGGGCATCAAGTTCAACAAGCTCAACCCCATCAACGGCGCCAAGAACATCATGTCCAAGGACGTGCTGGTACGCTTCGGGATCGACCTGTTGAAGATGGCGGCCATGGGACTGATCCTGTGGGTAGCGATGCGCAAGATCATCAAGGACCCGATCTTCTACGCTGAAATCGACATCAAGCACGTCGGCCTCTTCATCACTGATACCTTGGTCTACGTCTTCATTCGCTTGACGGTGGCAGTCGGCATCATCGCCATCATATCCTACCTCTGGCAGCACAAGAAGACGATGGACGGGCTCAAGATGACCAAGGAAGAGGTCAAGCAGGAGCGCAAGGACCAGGACATGAGCCCGGAGGTGCGCAAGGCTCGCATGCAGATGGCGATGCGCCTGATGCAGGGGCAGATGCTCGACGACGTGGCCACGGCGGATGTCGTAGTGACAAATCCGACACACTATGCGGTCGCTTTGAAGTACGAGCGAGGCATCGATTCCGCTCCGATGGTTTTGGCCAAGGGCGAAAACGCCTTTGCCCAGCGCATCAAGGCCGTTGCGGCCGAGCATGGCGTACCCGTGGTGGAAAACAAGATGGTCGCCCGCATGCTCTACAAGGTTTCCCAGGTCGGCTCTCCGATCCCGATGGAGATGTTTCAGTCGGTGGCTGAAATTCTCGCCTTCGTCTACAAGACGCACCGCTACTACTTCCACAAGCTCAAGGCCCGTCGCGCCGCCCTCAAGAAGACCAAATAATGAGCGATTCCGCAGCACAGTCCTTTTCTCCCGCAAAGCTCCTCGACTTCCTCAAGCGTGGCGACACCGCTCTGGTGGCCTGTTTGTTCGGCACGGTCCTCTTGCTGGTATTGCCGCTTCCGCCCATGATGCTGGACGTCTTGCTGGCGGCCAGCGTGGGAGCGTCCTTGCTGATCTTGCTCATCATCGTCTACGTGAAGGAACCTTCCGAGTTCTCGGGCTTCCCCACGGTGCTGCTGGGCGTAACTTTGTTCCGATTGGGGCTGAACGTGGCCTCGACTCGCTTGATTCTCCTCGATGGCTATGCCGGTAGCGTGATCGACTCTTTCGGTTCCTTTGTAGTGAGAAACAACTATCTCGTGGGAACGGTTATCTTCCTCATCCTGGTCGCGATCAACTTCATCGTTATCACCAAGGGCGCGGGGCGTATCGCGGAAGTTGCGGCCCGCTTCACCTTGGACGCGATGCCAGGTAAGCAGATGGCGATCGACGCGGAGCTCAACGCGGGCATCATCGACGAGGTCAAGGCCACCAAGCGCCGCGAGAAGGTGCAGAAGGAGGCGGACTTCTACGGTTCCATGGACGGTGCCAGCAAGTTCGTTCGCGGTGACGCGACCGCAGGTATTCTGATCACAGCTATCAACGTGCTGGGCGGTATCGCCATCGGCATGTGGCAGCAGGACATGAGCTTTCAGGAAGCGCTGCAACGCTTCACGCTTCTCTCGATTGGTGACGGATTGGTTTCGCAGATTCCAGCTCTAGTCATCTCTCTCGCGGCCGGTCTTTTGGTCACTCGCAACTCGGGTGAAGACGAAGACCTTGGTTCGCAAATCGGCGGTCAGGTGGCCGCTTATCCGAAGGCCCTCGGCGTGCTAGCAGGCATGTTGGGACTGTTCGGAATCATACCGGGAATGCCGTTTATTCCTTTCTTCATCATGGCGGCGGGTGTCGGAGCTGGGGCAGTAGCCCTGAACCGCGTCCAAGGCAAGAAGAAGGAAGAGGAGAAGCGGAAGGAAGTCGAAGAAAAGGCTCAGGCTCGCCAAGGCGGCGGTGGCCAGGGTGGGGAAGCGGTGGATCCCAACGCTTCCAAGCACCTGCCAGCCGAGTTTGAAAAGTTAATCGAAGTAGATGTGTTTGCCCTAGAAATTGGATTTAATCTTCTCTCCCTCGCCGACAAGGCCCAAGGCGGCGACCTTTTGGAGCGCGTGACGGGAGTTCGCAAAACCTTGGCTCGCGAGCTTGGCATCGTGGTGCCGCCGATCGCAGTGCGCGACAACATGGAGCTGGAAGGGCAGGAGTACCGTTTCCTCTTGCACGACAAGGAAGTGGCTCGAGGCGAGGTGATGCCAAACCGCTGGATGGCTATGAACGTGACCGGCAGCGACGTGGAGTTGGCAGGCATTCCGACCAAGGAACCGGTGTTCGGCATCGAGGCGGTTTGGGTCGACGAGGACGAAAAGAAGAGCGCCGAGATCAACGGCTTCTCCGTAGTGGATGCGGCATCCGTGCTCATCACGCATCTTTCCGAATGCCTCAAGAACAACGCCCACCATTTGCTCAGCCGTCAGGATACCCAAAAGTTGGTGGACCATGTCGAGGAGACTCATCCGGCGCTCGTACAGGAGCTTATGCCGGATCTCGTATCCATCGGAACGATACATCGCGTTTTCCAAAATCTACTCAAGGAAGGCGTGGCCATTCGGAACCTAACTTTGATCCTCGAAGGAATAGGGGATTTCGCTCCCATTTCCAAGAATCCAGACGATCTGTCCGAGTACGTTCGCCGTCGCACTGGAGAATTCTTCGTGGCCGAGTATGAGTCGGAGAAGGGCGTATTGAAGGCGATCACCATGGATCCGCGCCTCGAGCAGGTACTGGCCTCTAAGGTGCAACGCACAAATACCGACTACACGCTTTCCCTAGATCCCAAGCTCGCGCAGTACCTACTGCGAGAGCTGGCCATAAAGGCTAATGACCAGATCGAAAACGGTCTGCTACCTATTCTGGTAACGGCGGCTGAAATACGCTTGCCCTTCAAGAGATTCTTCGAACCTTCGCTGCCCAAGCTCAACATCCTGAGTTACCAGGAGCTTCCGTCGAGCACCGAGATTATGAACCACGCCATCATACTGTTCCCGGATTTTGCTCAGCAGGACATGCAGGCGAGGGCTCAGGCGAACGGCGCCACCGAAGCAGCTGCCAACGGCCCGATGGCTGCGAGCTTCCAGCCTAATTGATAAACGCCCATAGTTAGGTAACCTATTTCCATGAGCCAAGACTCCACCCCTGCAGGCACCCAGATCAAGCTTCTCGTGAACACCGCGAGCGAGGCGGTAAACGTCATACGCGAAAAGTATGGCGAGCAAGCTCGCGTCCTCTCCGTCAAGCAAGTGGAAGCGGGGGGGCTCAAGCGTTTGGTGAGCAAGCCGCGTTTGGAAGTGATCGTGGAGATTCTGGGCCCGGGGCCGCAATCGAAGGCCAAGGCGCCTGCGGCGAACCCTCCCGCGCAAGCGGCTGCGGCGACCCCCAAGCCGAATATTCAAAAAGAGGATACGCCGTCTCCCAAGGCCGCGGCCTCCGCCAGCGAACAGAAGCAAGCCCCTCTGAACAAGACTCCTATCGGGGATCTGTATTCAAAAAGCAATTCCGAGGATGACGACGCGGGGAGCTACTTTTCCCAGTTCGAGGACGACGCTCCTGCCAAGACGAAGGTCCCTGCCGTCGATTCGGAAGAACAGGAAGCGCCCCTCGGTTCCGCCGCGAACCCGGTCAAGCGAGGAACGTTGGAAGCGGTGCAGCGGGCCATCTCCATGCTCGAGTCCGTAGGCTTCGACCGCTCTCTCATCGAGCGCATCCGTTCGGAAGTGGATTTCCGCGACATCGGCTCGTTGCCGACCATGGATCTCTACGCCAAGATTTGCGATTGGTTGCGTAGTCGTTTTCCCCATACGTCCAAGCCTGAACTCGGCCCCCGCCGGGCATTCATCGGCTGTAGCGGAGTGGGCAAGACTTCCGCCCTCTGCAAGATGCTCTCGGCGGACGTGTTCGTAAACGGCTTGGCCCCTACCGTATTGAAGGTCGATTCGGAGCTGCCAAATCCGAGCGACAGCTTGGAGGTCTTTTGCGAAATCATGGGAGTCGGACTGGCCCGCTCTGCGGAGGAGGTGGGCGAGACGGACCAGAGCCGTCCCTTGCTGGTGGACATGCCCGGCTATTCCTTGTCGGACGGGAAGTCCGTGCAGGCCTGCCGCGAGACCTTGGACTCCTTGGGCATCGACGAGCGCATCGTGGTGGTCAACGCGGCCTACGAGGCGGAGCTGATCGCCGACATGCTGGCCACCGGCGAGTCGATCGGAGCCACGAAAGTAATTTTTACCCACTTGGAGGAGACCCGCCGGGCGGGGAAGCTTTGGAAGTTTTTGTTAAATCGTCGGATGGAGCCGCTCTTTTTCAGCGAAGGCCCGAATCCGGCTGGGGAATACACCATGGAAACCTACAGCTACTTGTTGGAACGTTCCTTCCCGAACGGCCGCCAACTCGCCGCCGCCGCCAAGCGGGGCAAGCCAGTAGGCGCCACGCAATCTGGAGAGGAGAGGTATAGCTCATGATGTACACTATGCTTATGGGAGGAATGCTCGGCTTCGTTTCGATCTTCCTCGTCGCCCTCGGAGTGGGGAAGGACCCGCTCAGCGCCCTCGGCCAAGCAAGCGTCGGCAGCTTCCTGTGCGGCCTGCTGTTCCTGTGGGTCGGTCAAATTTGGATAAAGAATGTCCGGCAAATGCTCATGGAGAAGCGTCAAGCCGCCGTCGCTGCGATGGCGGAGGCTGATGAAAGAAAACAGCGAGACGCTAAAGAGCGCGGTTCAAAACCCGTATAACTACTCAACCAACTATGAATGACATTAACGTGAAGGAGAGGAAAGACAGTTCAAAGGGGAGGAAGGCGCAGGCGGCAAAGGCCTATGGCGTGGGGGATTCCTCGAAACCTCCTGTCCAGAATGCCGAGCTATTCGAGACGTACATGCCGCTGGTGCGCTCCATCGTAGCTCGTATCAAGATCAACCTGCCACCCCACATCGACGAGCAAGACCTGCACAGCGTGGGCATCACGGGCTTGATCGCGGCCCTCAAGAAGTACGACCCCGCCCAGAAGAAGTCCTTCGGCTCCTATGCGGCGATGCGTATTCGCGGTTCCATCCTCGACGAGCTCCGTCGCATGGACTGGATGCCTCGCAACGCCAGAACCAATTTCAAGAAGCTGCGCGCCACGATCGAAGAAGTGGAGCAGCGCCTCGGACGTCCCGCGACGGAAGAGGAAATCCGTGCCGAGCTCGGCATCAGCCGCAAGGAATACGACCAGTTGATGGCGGAAACCCGCCCGGTCAGCTTTTTGCCTCTCGACAACGCGGCCGCCGGCGGCGACGACGGCGAGGGAGCGGACCTCTACGAAGTGATCCCCGACGACAATGTCGTGCCCGTCACCTCCAAGATGGAAAAGGACGAAGTCACGCGTCTCGTTGCGGAGCGGATCAACCAGCTCCCCGAAACGCCGCGCAAGGTGCTAGCCATGTACTATTTCCAGGACATGCGCCTCGCGGAAATCGCGGAAGTCTTCGGGCTGACGGAGTCTCGCATCTGCCAGATCCACTCCCAGGCGATCATCAGTTTGAGAAGCTACATCACGACTGTGATGCATAAGTAGTTTTGTTCACTGCGTGAGTAAAGTTCTCCGCCGGGCAACCGATAGGAGAGTCCACAAGTCATGTTTGTAATCATCGGAGCATTAATCGTACTAGGCGCGACAGTCGGAGCATTCCTCTGGTCTGGAGGTAGCCTCGTGTTGCTCTGGCACCCGCCGGAATTCCTTGCGATCTTCGGCATCACGGCCGGGGTGGCGACCATTTGCGCTCCCAAGGACGTACTGGTCCACACCATCAAGGCCATCATCGGCGCCTTGAAGGGGTCCGGTCCCAACAAGGATGATTACCTCGACCTCATGAAGGTGATGTACGAGCTCTTCATGCTCGGCCGTCGCAATGGTCTGCTCGCCCTCGACGAACACGTCAGCTCCCCCGAATCGAGCTCGATCTTCTCCAACTATCCCAGCTTTCTCGCGGACAAGGAAAAGGTGACGTTCCTCTGCTCCGCTCTCCGTCCTATCATCGACGGCAAGATCAAGCCCGACCAGCTCGAGCCCCTGCTCAAGGCTGAGATCGACGCCAAGAAGCACGCAGCCCACGGCCCCATCAACGTGCTGCACCTCCTCGGAGACTCGCTCCCCGGTATCGGCATCGTGGCGGCGGTTATGGGTATTATTTTGACCATGAGCGTCTTGGACCAAGGCGTAATGGTGATCGGCGGCAAGATCTCCGCGGCCCTGTCCGGTACCTTCCTCGGTATCTTCGTGGCCTACGGTTTCATCAATCCGCTTTGCAACGTGATCGAGTTCGGCAACGAGGCGGAGGAGACCTACTATATCTGTATGTCCCGCTCCATCGGCGCCTTTGCTCGCGGCCTTGCTCCCATCATGGCGGTCGAGCTCGCCCGCCGCAGCCTCGAGGCCAGCATGGTGCCCAGCGCTGACGATCTGGAGAACATCCTAAAGTCCTCCACCGGAGGCTAAACGCTGAGGCTATGAAGCAGATGGGAACACACCACGGCGGCGCTTGGAAGGTTGCCTACGCGGACTTCGTGACCGCGATGATGGCGCTTTTCATGGTTCTCTGGCTGACTTCCCAGGACGAGAACCTCAAGCGCGACCTCGCCAAGTATTTTCAGGATCCCTACAATACTCCCATGGACAACTCCATGGGCGTGATCGAGAGCAAGAGCGAAGGCCAGGTCTCCAATCGGGAAGGGCAGGCCAAGGGCAAGGCGGAGATTTCCGACTTCAAGGTACTCTACGACATGGCCCAGGAGTTCATGCGCCTGCTCAACATCGAGAGCGCGAATCCGGACCAGAAGCCGGTCGACTTGGATGTCACCAGCGACGGCCTGCGAGTGACGCTCTACGACCGAGACGCCCATCCATTCTTCGTCGAAAATACCGCCGACTACACGCCTTGGGGCTCCTTCGTGATTGAGACGCTCGCTTGGCTGGTGCAACGGCACAGCTTCATGGTGAGAGTAGACGGCTACGTTTCCGAAGGCTTCGAGGGTGACGGCTGGGACTACACCGCTTGGGAACTCTCGAGCGATCGGGCCAATTCCACGCGTCGCTTGTTGGAGCGCTACGGAGTCAGGGCCGGACAGTTCGAGTCGGTTACGGCTCACGGAACGCGAGAGCCGCTTCCCTTCATGCATCCAACCGCGGAGTCCAACGATCGCGTCTCGATAAGCCTTGTCTTGTCGGAGCTCTACAACATTCTCGACGAGCGTGAGGCACAGGGGGCTCCCCCGTCGTTTCCAGACTAGAAATGGATAGCTATCTTTCAGGCAGAGAACAACTTGGAGGGAATAAAAAGTCCAAGGACTCCATGAAACTACCCGCGGCTCCCCAGAGCTTCGGGCAGCTCGCAGCTCCGGAACCGGAGAGTCGCGAGGAAAACGAGGTTTGCGGAGACGGCGGCAGCAAGGTCGCTTACGTTACCGAAGACGGTCGCGTGACCAAGATCGTCGTCACCTGCAATTGCGGACAAGTGACCGAGATCGACTGCCAGTACGACGAGTAGTCGCTGCAGATACTTCCCCATGGGGAGGGGTAAAAATTTCCCCTAGCGTTTGTTAGTTGTGCAAGTTGTTGTACGGTAGCGTTTTGTGATGTTGGCATATGGGTTGCTTAGTTGCACCCAAATGTTGAACGGAGTCTACCAAAACGCAGCGGCCATGACGGGCCTTGAGAGCTGGAACAATTCGATTGCCCAGAATATTTCTCAGTCGTCGACCCCCGGCTACAAGAAGGCGGTTCTCTCCTTCGAGGGCGTGGAAGCGGGCAAGGTCGGCCTCAAGAACGACTTCGGCAACATCCTGCAGCACGCGACCATCCAGACCAAGGGAGTGGGCGCGGTAGATTTTTCCACAGGCTCGATCGTGACCACCAACGCGGATTTCGACTTCGCTCTTGAAGGCAAGGGGTTCTTCGAGCTGAGGGCTCCCGACGGGCAGCTTGTCTACACCCGGGACGGACAATTCAAGTTGAACGACGATGGGGAGCTGGTCAGCAAGCAGGGCTTCCACGTGATGGACGACACCCGCAACACGATCAAGCTGCGCCGTGGCTTGGGTGAATTTTCGGCGGCCAACGATGGAACCATAAGCCAAGGCGGCGCCCCGCTCGCCAAGTTGAGCGTTCGCGACATTCAATATCCCGACCAGATGATCCGTTCCCACGGTGGTTTCGTTATCGGGCCCAACGACGCGGGCTACAACCGCGACATCGACGAACCCCTCATCCGCCATGGAGCGCTCGAGCAGAGCAACGTCTCCGCCACCACCGAGATGATCAACCTCATCAACGTCTCCCGCGCTTTCCAAGTGAACCAGAAGGTGATCCAGCAGCACGACGAAGTGCTCGGCAAGGCCATCCAATCTCTCGGCGGACACTAATCCAACCAGCTAATTTCAAACCAACACTAAGCAAACAAGAACATGAGCATTTCACTATACTCCGCAGCGAGCGGCATGGAGGCCCAGCAAACCAACCTCAATGTCATCTCCAATAACATAGCGAATGTGAGCACGACCGGCTTCAAGAAGAGCAAGGTCGAGTTTCAGGACATGTTCTACCAAGTGCCGAAGTCGGTTGGCGCCGACGCAGGCGGCAGCATCGTTCCCACCGGCATCCAAGTCGGTACCGGAACCCAAGTGGTCTCTACCTCCAA
This sequence comes from Pelagicoccus enzymogenes, assembly GCF_014803405.1. Classification (NCBI taxonomy): domain Bacteria; kingdom Pseudomonadati; phylum Verrucomicrobiota; class Opitutia; order Puniceicoccales; family Pelagicoccaceae; genus Pelagicoccus; species Pelagicoccus enzymogenes. The sequence continues at coordinate 387,643 of NZ_JACYFG010000006.1, read as the reverse complement.
GGTTTTTACGCAAGGCCAAGTTTCGCAGACCGGCGAGGACATGGACGTGGCGATCGTGGGCGATGGATTCTTCCAGGTCACCGGGCCAGACGGGGAGACGCTGTACTCTCGCGATGGAGCCTTCAAGCTGGGGCCCGACGGGCAGGTCACCAACTCCCAAGGCATGGCGGTTATCGGATTCCCGACCCCTCCCGCCGGCTTCAATAACGTTTCCATCAACTCGACAGGCGGAGTGACCTTCACATCCGACAACGGGGACATCCTTGGAACTGGCGAGATCAATCTCACTCGCTTCGCCAATCCTGCCGGCTTGCTTGGCCTAGGCGGAAATCTTTTCCGCGAAACGGAAGCTAGCGGCACTCCAACGGTAGGCGCTCCCGGCGAAAACGGAACGGGTACGCTCCAGCAAGGCTATCTGGAAACCTCGAACGTGAACATCGTTGAAGAGATGGTGAACATGATCCTCGCCCAGCGGGCCTACGAAATCAACTCCAAGTCCATCCAGACCTCGGACTCCATGATGCAGCAAGTCAGCCAGCTCAAGCGCTAGTCATGAAAATCTCCCTGTTCCTACGCCTCACTTTCGGACTCGGTATCGCGATCTTCATCTTCGCTTCCGCGCTCCGGGCTTCCCTCGACGAAATTCTCGCACCCTTGCCGGTGGCGGAAGTCGCCTCGGTATCCAACAGAAAGATACAATCGGTTCAGCCGGTGAAGTCCTTGCGCTCGGTGTCCACCATGCAAAGCCTTCTCGAAAGCGCGCCTCCAGCGGAAGAAGAAGCTTATCGTGCCGATGCGATTCTCGCTTCCGACGTGCAGCAAGCGATCACCAACGAATTGGCCTCTCACCTGCGTATTGCAGGAGACCTTACATTGGTTGCCTTGCGTGACTTGCCCGATCTTTCGGGATACTCTCAGCCTTTCCTCGTGCAGCTCAACAACGCCCCCACGAGCCTTTCCCGCGGCAACCTGCTGCTGCGTTTCCAAGTGGAAAACGAAAAAGGTGTGCTCGGCGAGTGGACGGTTCCATTTCGAGCGCACCTGTTCAGCGAAGTATGGTATCCGCGAGCGCAGCTACGACGTGGCGAGCTGGCCTCCCCTTCGGACTTCGAAAGCCGCGCCGTCGATTTGCTGGCGGAGCCCAACGCGGTTCCAGCCCAATTAGAAAGTCTCCTGCGTCACGAGTACGCACGGGATATTCGACCAGGCAAAGCCCTTGTATGGAGCGACTTGGCCGAGCGAGCTCTTGTTCGCAAGGGTGACGTTGTCGAGGTCTCTGCGGTCACCGGATTGCTAGCCATTACGATGCGTGCGGTCGCTCGCGAAGATGGCAGCGATGGCGACCTGATTGTTCTGCGGAACATCGATTCGTCCAAGGAATTCTCCGCCCGCGTCATCGGCGAGAGCCGTGTCGAGGTTATCTTCTAGTAAACTTTTTCTGATACAAAAATGCGTATACAACTATTCACTACAGCTGCTCTACTCCTAGTCGCTTCTGCGTTCGGAAAATCCCTTTGGGAATCTCCTCGCAACAGCGAGCGTGGCATGTTCGCGGATCGCACGGCGGCAGGCGTAGGAGATATTCTCATGATCCAAGTCGACGAAGAGACGGTTGTAAATCGCAGCTCCTCCAAGACTTCATCTGCGAATGGATCGCTGAGTCAGGCCCTCGGAAACGTCGTTATCCCTGGCTTGATCGACACAACAGGAAAGACGCTACCTTCAGTAAGCCTCCCCGGCTCGCTGGACTCCTACACAGGTGGTGGATCCGTTACTGAATCGAATCTCCTTCAATCCAAGATCGCGGTCATCATTGTGGACGTTCAGCCCAACGGAAACTTGGTTGTCGAAGGCGCCCGCAAGGTCAAGGCCTCGGGTGAAGCGCAATACCTCGTAGTTCGCGGAGTTGTTCGGGGAGACGACGTCCTCGCCAACAACACTGTACTTTCCACCCACGTGCTCAACGCAAACGTCGAGCTCTTCAACGAGGGAGACCTCAAGGACGCCCAAACCAAGGGATGGGTGCATAAGCTGATCAACGTAGCTAACGTTCGTTAGCCTCACCCAAATCCCTACTCCATTCCTACTCTCATTCGCACCGTGAAATTCCTAGCACGCACACTTCTATTTCTCGCTGTATCCGCAGTTTCGGTACAGGCTGCTCGGGTCAAGGATCTCGTTACCGTTGACGGCGGACGAGACAACCAGCTGGTTGGATACGGCTTGGTCATCGGTCTCGCGGGCGACGGCGACAGCGACTCGCCCATGACGATCAATGCAGTGGCCAATTCCTTGCGTCGCTTCGGTCTCACGGTAGACGCGGAAGAGCTGAAGTCGGAGAACGTGGCAGCGGTCATGATCACGGCCGATATTCCTCCTTTCGCTCGCGAGGGTACTCGTATTGATGTGACTGTTTCCTCCATCGGCGACGCGGAAAGCTTGCAAGGCGGGGTTCTCTTGCAGACACCGCTGCTCGGTGCGGACGATACGGTGTACGCAGTTGCCCAAGGCCAGATCGCAGTCGGCGGTTACTTGGGTGGAAACGGTGGAGCAGGGGGCGCGACCGTGCAAAAGAACCATCCAACAGTCGGCCAAATCGCCAATGGCGCTATCGTGGAGCGCGAGATCGAAATGGAGATCGGCAAGGGTGGACGCGTGAAGCTCTTGCTGCGCAATCCAGACTACAACACGGCTTCCAAGTTGGCGGAAGGCATCAACGTCATCTTCCCGTCCAGTACCATCGCGGTGGATGCGGCAGCTGTTCAGGTGACGATTCCGGAAATGTACTTGGGCCGCGAAGTCGACTTCATTTCATCGATTGGTGGCATCTCGATCGAGCCCGACACTCCCGCCCGCATTATCATTAACGAACGCACCGGTACCATCGTAGCGACTGCTGGGGTACGCGTTTCCACTGTCGCAGTCAGCCACGGTTCCCTGAGCCTCACGATTGCTCGATCGCAAAACATCTCCCAGCCAGGCCCCTTCGCCCAGGCCGGCCAGACCGCTGTAGCGGAAGGCACCGAGGTCGAGGTGACCGAAGAGTTGGGCGCCTTCCACATGATTCCCGACTATCCGACCATCCAGCAGGTGACGAACGCCTTGAACGCGATGGGAGTCTCGACCCGGGAAATGATGTCTATCCTGCAAGCCATGAAAAGCGCGGGAGCGCTGCAAGCGGAGCTGATCATCAAGTAAGCCCCTTCACGCCAAACCTTTTAAATAAACGAAACAAACGAATATGGACGTAACAAGTACAGCGATGTCAGGCCTCACTGGCAGTTCCTGGAAAGAGCAGATGCTCACCGGGGATACTTCGCGAGCGGAGCAGATGCAACAGCTCGGCGGCGAGTTCGAAGGGATACTTTTACGTCAATTTCTCGACGAAGCTCTTAAGCCAATGGATCCAGAAAATGGATACTTTGGATCAGGATCGACCCCCATGTACGAACACTTAATCAAGGACTCCTTGGCCTCTAGCATCACCAAGAGCGGATCTCTCGGATTCTCTTCGGTTCTGCAGGCTCAACTGTTTCCTCAAGAATTGAACGATGGAAAGGGAACGAATTCCCATGAGTAACAACTTTGAAGAAAAGGACTGGAACCCACTGGTAGAGCTGCTCCGCAACGAGGTGCAGGAATACGGCGGCTTGTACAACCTACTGGAACGCCAGCAAGATGAAATCTTCAGCCGCGACCCAGAGCTCGTGCTCAAGACGAATTCCGAGATCGAAAGCTACATGTCCGAGATGGGCGGCCTCCGCGAGCAGCGCGAGGCGGTCGTGCGCGACATGGCTCGCGGATGCGGGGCGGACGAGGAAGAACCGCTTTCCAAGCTGATCGTCCACTTTCCCGATTTCATGCAACCGATGCTGCAGGCGCTGGTGGACGAGATCAACCACATGATCCGCCGCACCCGTCAGAAGGCTCGCCAGAACTTCATGCTGCTCTCCCGTACCATGGAGATCAACCATGAGACCATGCAGAAGCTGCAGCCGGAAAACTACAACCGTACCTACACCAAGAAAGGACGGGTCGGAGTGAAGACCAAGCTGCCGACTCGCTACCAAGCTTTCGTGTAAGACTGTTTCAGCGACTCGAAACCAAAATCTGGATACCCACACCACATGGCCGGAAACATCATAGGCGAACTCGCCAACGCTAGCAAAGCGCTCACCGCTCACCGGTTCGGCGTCACCACTGCTGGCAACAATATGGCGAACGTCAACAACCCAGACTACGCTCGCCAGCGCGTGGTGATCGGGGAAGATGGTTTTGTGCAAACGGTTGGCGGTCCACGCGGCCTAGGAGTCGAGGTGCAGGGCTTCGAGCACATGCGCGACGCCGTGCTCGACCGCGAAGTCCTCCGCGAAACGAGCCTCAACGCTTCGCTGACCGCTCAGCAGTCGGCTCTCGCCAAGGCGGAGTCCAGCCTGGGCCAAGAGATCACCCGCTCGGGGGATTCCCCTTTCATCGACGGCGCCACTGCTAACGGTGGCGGCAGTGGCGGTATCGCCGAGACGCTCAACAATTTCTTCAACGCATTCCACTCCCTTTCCGCCAATCCTGGTTCGGACGCGGAAAAGGAGTCGCTGCTGCAGAAGGCAGATATCCTGACCGAAAAGCTCAACGTTACTGCGGAACGCTTCAGCGACTTGCACGAAGACATCGGTTTGCAAGTTCGCACGGATCTCGGATCAGCTAACCAGATGATCGAGGAAATCGCCCGCCTCAATTCCGAGATCGCTCGCGCCGAGTCCAATCGGGCAGGGCAGGCCCTCAGCTTGCGCGACCAGCGCCAGGGAGTTCTGGAAGACCTTTCCGAGATCATGCAGGTCAAGGTGGAAGAAATTCCAGACAGCTCGGGGCAGGTTCGCGTGTACGTTCCTACGGTTGGGGGAGACTCTCCTCAGCTCGATTTGGTGGAGCGCGGCCGTTTCCAGAGCATCGCTTTCATCGATTCTACCGCGTCGAATCCCAACTACAAATTCGTTGTAGGTGACAACCAAGTACAGATCGATATCAAGAGCGGCAGCGTCGAAGGCGCCCTTACAGCTCGCGATGGAGTGATCGCAGAGTATCGCCGCGGCCTTGACGGCCTGGCTAAGGAATTGGTCACTCAGATCAACGGCCTCTACAACGAAGGCACCGCGGTCAGCAATACCAACTTTTTTGCGGACACCGGAGACGCAGCCGAATTCACGGCTGCAGGTATCAAGTTGGCGGCCGACCTTAACTCCGGCACGCTCCGCACCACCAACCACGCTGACCAGAATCTCGGCGACAACTCTCTCACGCTCGCTATTGCCGAGCTCGACGACGACCGGCTCGCCGGATTGGGCAACCGGGATTTCGCAACCTTCTATCGCTCCATCGTCACAGACCTCGGTGAAGGCGTGGCCAAGGTCGATGCGCGGCTCGAGGACGAGACCATTGTCTTCGAGATGCTCAAGCAGCAGCAAGACGCTGTTTCAGGCGTTTCCCTCGACGAGGAAATGACGGATATGATGAAGTACCAGCGAGCGTTCGAAGCGACAGGCAAGCTGATCCGGGCCATTGACGAGATGCTCGACGTTATCGTGAACCGGCTCGTTTAAACCAAATTTTGAATACGCAGTAATCTCAGTTTTCCCACAAAGATGAGAGTCACCTCTAACACCTATCCCGACACCCTTCTCGGTCACCTGCAGCGCACGACCAAGGACATGAACATGCTCAACGAGCAGGTGTCGACTGGACAGCGCATCTCTAAGGTTTCGGAAGACTCGGCTTCCGCTAACCGTATCCTGGACATGCAGGAGGAAAAGGGGCGCATCACACAGTTCTCCAAGAACGCAGCTCGCGCTCAAAACATCAACAATACCACCATTTCCCAGCTGCAGAACTTCATCCAAATTTCCGACCGCATCACCGAGCTGGCTACCTTGGCGGACGGCTTGAAGGGGCCGGATGGGATGAAAGCCTACGCCGAGGAAGTGGACGAACTCATCGAGCACGCCATGCAGAGCGCCAACGCGAAGTTTAATGGCGAGTACATCTTCGGTGGAATCAACACCGGATCCGAGCCTTTCGCCTCCACTGTAGTCGATGGCAAGATCACTGCGGTATCCTATGAAGGCGCAGCCGAAGGCGCGGAGTTCCACCTTTCCGAAACAGGTAAGATTCGTCCTTACACCGATGGAGCCACCAACGAGCAATTCTCCGAATTCATCGGCAAGATGATCGAGCTGCGCGACGCCCTCGAGACGGGTGCGGTCGATGCGGTGACGCCGGCGATGCGCAAGAATCTCGAATCGTCGGAAGACGATCTGATCTTCGCCCTCAGTCGCCAAGGCTCCGTGCAGATGCGCATCGAATTCGATCTCACTCTCAACCAACAACGCTACACGGACCTCGAGGAGAACATCTCTGCCGAGGCGGACGTGGACATTGCACAAACTGTGGTTAGGCTGACCCAAGTGCAGAACGCCTACCAAGCCTCGCTCAAGAGCGCGGGCCAGGTACTCAACAGATCGCTGCTCGACTATCTCTGATAGCCAAGGCGCCTAACCCTCACCGATACCACAAGAATCATGAAAGTCGCACCCGAATCACAGACGGAAAAACAGGTTTGGACCAAACCCATGGAGTTCGACCTCCCTGGCGGTTTGATCGGCCTAGAAGATGCCAAGCGTTTCGAACTCCTGATCAACGAAGAAGAAGAGCCCTTTATGTGGATACGTGCGGTCGACCAGCACGAGCTCGCCTTCGTGGTCATCGAACCCGCCCAGATCCTCAGCGACTACGATGTCGAGATCGCAGATGACGACGCGGACAAGCTGGACATCCACTGTGCCGAAGACGCGCTCATACTGAACATTGTCACTCTCAAGGATGACAACATCGAGTCAGCTACCGTAAATCTCGTTGGGCCCATCGTGCTCAATCGCCGGACCCTTCAAGGGAAGCAGTTGATCGCCGCCAACTACACGAAGTTCTCTGCCCGCCATCCGCTGCTGTCAGAGAGCGCCTTGGCATCCTAACCGAAACTGCAGCACCCAAGGAAGGACCGACATGCTAATACTTTCCCGCAAAGTGAACGAGGCGATCGTTATCGCCGAGAACATCGAAATCAAGATTACCCGCATCGACGGGGATACCGTGAAGATCGGCATAGACGCCCCGCGTTCCGTACCGATCGTTCGCAAGGAGCTTTTCGAAGAGATGCAAAAGGCCAACCAGGAAGCGATCGCCAAGACGGTCGCTGCGGCAGCGGGCGAAACGCCTGCCAAGCCAAAGCTTTCCGGTCTGGCCAAGAGCCTCGCTTCGAAGAAGCAATCAAAACAAACGGCAGGCCTCTCGCACAACCAGGACGCATGATGCGTTCGCGAGACGTTCCGCTACACTCAGTCAACCCAACTAACCTAATGGAAGAGGTCGTAATATGGTTATCAATACTAACTCGAATGCAGTTGAGGCAGCTAGCAGTCTTCAAAGAAGTTCTGCAATGCTCAGCAAGAGCCTAGCTCGTCTCAGCTCTGGATCCAAAATCATCAACCCGTCCGACGATGCTGCCGGACTAGCGGTATCCGAAAAGCTCGAAGCGCAAAACGCGCGAGTCTTGGCGGCAAGGACAAACACGCAAAACGCCATGTCCATGCTGCATACCACCGATGGCTTTCTGCAGGGGATGATGCAGACCTTGAACCGTATGAGTGAGCTCTCGATGATGACTCGAGACGTTACCAAGAACGACAGCGACAAAGCGCTCTACAAGCAAGAGTTTGAGCAGCTCAAGGACCAGCTTCGTAGCGTTGTTGGGGCTAACGAACCAGACTGGACTATCGATGGCGAGCCCATCGGCACTTTCAACGGCATCAGTCTCTTTGGCGATCGCGGCGATCTGCCGACGGTGGTGGGCGCCACTGGCGACCAGTTCATGAACATTCCGGAGATGAACCTCAAGGACAGCGCTTCCTACTTCGCCCAGTTGCTTACAGACGGAAACGGATTGTCTGTCGCCGGTTCCTCGACCATCGCCCACCTGACAGCCACGATTCAGGAGATCGCTGAGAACCGATCGGAAATCGGTTCCTTGCAGTCTCGTCTCGAGTTCGTGGATACGCAGCTGGTAACGCAAAGCCAAAACCTTGAGTCTGCGAACTCCCGTATTCGAGACGTGGATGTCGCGGAAGAGTCTACCCGTTTGGCCAAGTACCAAATCTTGGTTCAGTCCGGCACTTCCATGCTGACGCAAGCAAACTCGCTCCCTGAAACCGTTCTTCGTCTGTTGAACTAAAACGTCGACCGAAACTCGTAGCTTAAATCCCCACAGCATTATGATATCTGCAGTCGACCAGTACCTTCAGACACTTCTCACCTTTGTGCCCCGCAACGCGGCGAATCGCTTCACTCGAGACTACATCGCGCTCATACATGTGCCCGCTGTCGGTCCAGAAAAGGTGTATTCGCTCGTTTTGGACAAAGTTCAGCCCATCCTGACCGTTGCCGCCTACAAAAGCGCGGTTTGGGAAGTGGTGGAAACCTTTGGCAAGGAAGGCGCGAGCAAGCCGGAATTGGATGCCTTGCAGGCTCAGGTGGCTGCTGATCATCCAGCTCTCGACTACCTGCTTCCAGATACGCTGAAGTCATGCGACAACTACAGCGACGGCCGAGCAGGCTTGGATTACTACCTCATGCTTTGGCAACGGGATGGTGAGACGGGAGTTGTAGAGTGCTACGAACCGTATTCGCGCGAAGACTACTCCTGGTCTACCGTTATTGGGGCGATGCAGGTGCTCTCCAGCCAGTACGAATACGCGATTCAATAAGGAAGAACTTAACAATGCAACCATCCTTCAAAACGACACAAAAGCACAAGAAGTTCCTCGGGGTTCGCTTTGCGAGCTGCAACTGCTACGGACGGCTCTATCTAAACGACGACGGTGGAGCTTACGTTGGCCGCTGCCCGAAGTGCTACACGTCCTTCGCGGTGCGCGTCGGGGCAGGAGGCACCAACAGCCGTATGTTCGTGGCAAACTGTCGCTGAGACGCGAGGGAATGCCGTCGGTTGGATCCTTGGCGAGATTCGCTATCCGAAAGAAGCGGAGGTCCCGAGGCTTTCGAGAACTATTAGATGCTTATACTAATTGCAGGCCTTGTGGCAGCCGTCTCGCTCATCTTGCTGCCCCGTTTTCTGGGGCGACGCCAGGAACGCATGCTTGGGCAGTACGATGTGTTGGAAAAGCGCTTTGGCTTGACGCGGCGGGTTTCGCAAAGTCGTTGGGGCAAGGGAATTGGCGAACGGTTTTCGCTGCATGGGGAGAGTCGAGGGTATCCGCTATCCTTATACAGTCACTTTGTGCAACGAGGTAAGCTGCGACAGGAATGGACGTCGTTGGTCTTCGAAGCCCTCTTTACGGAAGATTTGGAATTCTGTATCGAATTTGAGGGTACGGATGGGGAGGCTAGGTTTGATGCGTTCGATGGTTTGGGATTTTCTTGGCAGGTAGACGAGGTTCGTGTTTCCGCCTCTGAAGACCTCGGACGTGTTTGCAATGATGCGTCAGTGGCAAAACGTTTCAAGTACCTGTCCCAGCAGAAGCGTTGTGGGGCGATACGTCTCTCGAAGGGGTTCCTCGAGTATCGCGAAGTCGGGCAGATGGAAGAGGAGGCTCAGCGCCTACGTTTCCAGGAAGCCATTCTCTTGTTGGCCAGTTTATGCGATGCGCTTTCGCTTTACATGAGCGATAGGCGAGTTCTTGTCGCCCAGTAGCTCCAGAACGCCGGCTTTCTAGCGATTGGCTTTTCGATTTTTCCCCTAAGCAGTGCTGATTGCATTCTCGTTTCCGTCTTATGTCCGACCATTATTTTCGAAAAGGGCTTTGAAAATAGCTGTGCTGCGACCAAGGTTTGATCCTTGAAGTTCTACCCCAACGGTTCGTGATCGAAATCTGTTCCCATTTCCGCACTTTCGGCTTCGCGAGGATTTATCGCGTCGTTTTCTCGGTCCTGTTGCTAGCTGGTCACGCACTATTTTGCCGCGCCAGCGAGGAGGCTACGGCCTTGCGAATCGGCTATCAAAGCTCGCCGCCGTACCAGATCGTTGGCGAGGACGGCAGCGTGGGCGGAATTGCCATAGACCTTGTGCGGACTGCGGCGCGGCGGCTCGATATCGAGTTGGAGTGGGTGTTCTCGCCGGAGTCGCCGGATCATCATTTTGCCGAGGGTGAAGTCGACTTGTGGCCGATCGTCACCGATCTTCCTGAACGTCGTCAGCGGTTTCATATAAGCAAGCCGATTTACCAGAATTCGATCGGTATTCTCTCGAGAGCAGAGAATCCGATCCGCGATCCCAAGGAAACGGCGAACCGACGGATCGCCTACTACGACCGGGAGCCGAGCTACACCTTGGTGCCCGAGTTGCTGCCGCGAGCCATTCCCGTTCCCTTGCCGAATCATGTCGACGCTATCGAATCGGTTTTGAGAGGGGAAAATGAGGGAGCCTTTTTGTGGAGCACGAAGGCGAATTCGCTGATGTTCAAGGCGGCGGTTGATCGGTATCCGGAAGTGCCGATCTACTTTTACGTATTTCCCGACGCGAAGCTGTCCTGCGGTATAGCTGCGGATCGGAGCAACGCTCGCGCGGTTGAGGCTGCGGATCGGATGCGCGATGAAATAGGCAAGCTCGTGAGCGAAGGGTACGTGCAAACCGTTTACTTCCGCTACTACCTCGATCCGGAGAACGAGATCAGTTCCTTCTTTTGGTTGGATGATCTGGAAAGGAAGGCGACCACGCTTACGGTCGCCGCTTTCGTCCTGCTCGCCTTCATTTTGATTCTGGCGGTGATGGCTTTCGTGCTGCGCAGGTCTCGCGAAAAGGCCTTCGCTGCTAACAAGGCGAAGAACGAGTTTCTGGCGAACATGAGTCACGAGTTTCGCACCCCGCTGAATGGTATCATGGGCATGACCCAATTGGCTCAGATGAGCGCCTCGCAAGAAGAACGGGAGGAACTGCTGGATATTGTACTGCGTTCGGGGGAGGCGATGCTGACTTTGGTGAATGACATCCTCGAGCTTTCCAAAATGGAATCTGGGCGTCTGAGCGTGGAGCTCGAAAACTTGGAGTTGGAGGATGTCCTGCGGACCTCGACTTCTCTCTTCAAGGTAATCGCCGCCCAGAAGGGAATCACCTTCGAGACCTACCTCAGTCCTCGTTGTCCGAAGTCAATTCGTAGCGACATTGCCCGATTGCGACAGATTCTTTTCAACCTCGTAGGAAACGCGGTCAAGTTTACCGCTAAAGGGCGTGTCCGTGTATCCATCGATGTGGTACAGACTGACGGAGGCGAGTGCTTGCTCTTTGACGTTTCGGATACCGGTATCGGTATTCCAGAAGCTAAGTTGGCCGAGATCTTCGAAGCCTTCGATCAAGTGGATACGTCGAAGACGCGTTTTTATGGTGGTGCAGGTGTTGGGTTGACGATTTCTCGTCACTTGGCAAATCTCTTGGGAGGCGAGGTTCATGTTGAAAGCATCGAGGGGCGCGGGTCTGTATTCAGTGTTTTCTTACCGTTGCTGAGAGTTAAAAATGAAGGGACCGCATCCGAACCCGTACCCGAAGCAAGTGTTTCCGAAGAAATGTCGCTGGCCCGTAAAATCTTGGTAGTCGACGACAATTCCCTGAACCTCCAAACAATCGAGGCCGCCTTGAGAAAAATGAAGCATGAGGTGACCTGCGTGGGAGATGGAGCGAGCGCGATCAATGCTGTGGCGGAGACTCGCTTCGACGTGATTTTCATGGATCTGCAGATGCCCGAGCTCGATGGTTGGGAGACGGCCCGGGCGATTCGCGAGCGGCAGCTGTCGCTGGGGCGCTCCACCCCGATTGTCGCGCTGACCTCGAACCTTTCGACTCCGCAACTGGAGCGCCGGGTGGCGCAAGAAATGGACGGGCTCTTGATCAAGCCGGTAGAAATCAACGTCTTGCAGCGGGAGATCGAGCGGTTCGCAGGCAGACCGGTTTGACGGAGTCCGCTCCCGGCCGTGAGGGAAGGCTGAGTGATCCCGGGACCGCGAGCTTGCGAAGCGGTCATTTTGGGGGATTGTTGGGGCACACTCGTGTTGAGTTCGCGCTCAAAACGTTTAAGAGGCCAGCTAAGATGTCTGTTCCTATCACAAATTGCTTTCAGCGACCAGGCGCCAGTTGGAGCCTGTTTCGTTCGCTGGCCTGCTTCGCTGCACTTTGCTGTCTCGGTAGCGCTTCTGACGGAGCGTCGAAGGAGGAAGGAGAGGAGTCGCTGGATCTTCAGGATCTTTCCTTGGAGGAGCTACTGCAGCTAAGCGTCTCGAATTCAGCGGTTCGAGGGCTGGATCTAGAGGGGGTGTCCCTAGCCGAAAACCCTCACGAGCGGTCTATCTTCGAGACGCCTTACTCGGTGGAGGTAATCGGTCGCGAAACGATCGAAATGCGAGGCTTAAAGGACGTGGCGGAAACGGTTTCCAGCATGGTGGGTGTGCTTTCGGGCGAGTCGCCAGGCGAGCCCTACAGCTTCAGCATGCGCGGCTTTTCTCGAGGAAGCGTTGCGGTGCTCTACGACGGGGTATCGATCGGCAGCTCCATTTTGGACATGAGGCCGATGTCCACCAACAACCTGGAGCGTTTGGAGATCGTAAAGGGGCCGGTTCAATTGCAGCATGGCGAAGGAGCGGCGGCTGGCACTGTGAACATCGTGAGCAAGCGACCCAAAATCAATTCGCGTCCCTTTGGTCAGGCAATCGTTTCCTACGGAAGCTTTGATTCGTCGTCGTTGAACTTAGGATACAACGCGCCGCTAGCCGACAAGGCCGCTTACCGGATCGATGTGAGCCGCAACGCTTCGGATGGTTGGGTCGACGACACGGATTCTCACTCCCTAAGCCTCAACGGCAGCGTGCTGTGGAAGCCTGCTGTGGCGCTCGAGCTGTTGCTTTCGGTCAAGTACTTGGATGACTCCTTGCCCGCCTACTGGGGAACGCCGCTGGTCCCGCGCGAGGATGCGCTCGAACCGTTTGCGGGCATCGGAGAGCTTGAGGGCGAGCGCGTGGTGGACCTCGCCACTCGTTTCAACAACTACAACGTGGACGATCGGGAGATTTCCTCCGAAAGCCTTTGGACGAAACTGGACGCGAATTGGTCGTTAGGCTCCGCGACGGCGATGACGTTTTCGATCTATCGTTTCGGAGCGGATCGGAGGTGGCGAAATGCGGAGTTCTACAGCTACGACCCGGAAGCGGCCTTGGTCGAACGAGATCGGCTTGCGGTGGATCACGACAGGGGAATTCGGGGCGCTCAGTATCAGTTCTCGCACCGTGGCTACGTCGGCGATTTGGAAAACGCTTTGGCCTTGAAGATAGATTACAGCAGCAGCGATTTCGATCGCTGGGTCGGATTCGATATCGACGGGCCGTTTGGATACGTGGACCGAGTGGATCTGCTCGCTCCGATGGGAGGTGACTTTGGTTCCGTGCCGCAGCGGATGGACTCGCATGACATTGAAATGCTGGCCCTCGTGCTCAGCGACAGGATCGATCTTTCGGATGCGCTTTCGATCGATTTGGCCTGGCGGCAGGAACGTCTCGATTTTGCCAACCGCCGTTTCGAGTTCTCGGGAGCTCCGCGCGAGCGGGCTTTTCTCGATCGGAGCTTCGACCAGAGCAGCTATCGGGCAGGTTTCGCCTATCGACTGAGCGAGCGTTTTAGCGGTTACGGCCACTACGCTTTTCGTCACGACCCGGTGCGAGACGACCTCAGCTTCTTCTACGACGCGGACAGCTTTTCTCCCTCCGACCTCGAGCAGTGGGAGTTGGGCTTCAAAGCCTTGTTCAATGGGGACCGCACCGAATTGACCTTTGCCTACTTCGATATCGAGAAGACGGTGGGCGGCCAAATCGGACCTGAGGCGGCGATCGGATTGAACGAACGCTGGTCCCGTGGGGTGGAGCTGGCGACGTGGGCTCAATTGAGCGACCACTTTACGATCGGAGGCGACCTTTCCTACACGCGTTCGGAGTTCGGCGACTATGTCGATCCGATCTTTGGCGTGGACGTGAACGGCAAGCGTTCGACAAACGCCCCTGAGTTGCTGGGAAGCCTGTGGGCCAGCTATGACGGAGTGGCTGGCATTCCCTTGGAGTTAGGCGGAGGGATTTCTTATGCCGCTGATCGTTTTGCGGACGCTGCGAATACGGTGACGCTCAGCGAGTATACGACTGTCAAGCTCTTCGCCTCGTACTCGATCGGAAGCAACTATCGGGTGTCTTTCCACGTGCGAAACCTCACGGACGAGATCTACGCCCGCTGGAGCGACATCAATTATCCGAACCAAGTCTCCTTGGACGCGCCTCGATCCTACGAATTGAATATCCAGTATCGATTCTGAGGATACAGGAAATAGGCGGCTAGCGCAGGGCGTCCACGCCGGCCTTTAGGCGACGTAGGCCTTCCTCGAGAGTGGAGCGCGGACATCCGAAGTTGAGTCGTACGTGTTGCTTGCTGTCGAAGGGAACGCCGTCGCTCAGGCCGATGCCATGGTTCTCGAAGTGGCCGACCGGGTCCTTCAGCTCGAGCTTGGAAATGTCCATCCAGCTGAGGTAGGTCGCCTCGTGTTGGTAGAGTCCGATTTCCGGAATCTCGCGTTTGACGAAGTCGTGGATGAAATCGCGGTTGCCGGCGAGGTAGCGTTGCAGCTCGTCGCGCCAGTCCTGGGCGTAGCGATAGGCGGCTTCGCAGGCGGTGTAGCCGAGGTTGTTGACCTCTGCCATGATGCCGCGGGTGGCGGTCACGAATTGGGCCCGCAGTTTTTCGTCAGGGATGATGGCGATGGAGCAGCCGAGCCCGGCGAGGTTGTAGGTTTTGCTGGGGGCGATAAAGGTGAAGACGCGTTCCTTGGCCTTTTCCGATACGGAGGCCAGCGGGATGTGCTTGCGGCCGTCGAGCACCAGCTCGCAGTGGATCTCGTCGGAGCAGCAGATCAGATCGTGACGCTCGCAGAAGTCGATGACCTTGAGCAGCTCCTCGCGTTCGAAGACGCGGGCGCAAGGGTTGTGCGGGTTGCAGAAGAGGAAGAGCTTGGTATCGGGCGTGACGGCCGCTTCCAGGGCGTCCCAGTCCATGACGTAGCGGTCGCCGTCGAGGGCCATTTGGGCTTTCACGACAGGGCGCTTCTGGAACTTCGGCCCGAAGATGAAGGGCGGGTAGATGGGGGTAGTGGTCAGCACGCTGTGCTGCTCCTCGCAGAAAGCCCGGCTGGCGACGTTAATTCCGACCACGAGACCGGGCAGCCAAACCAGCCAGCTGGGGTCGATCTTCCAGCCGTATTCGCGCTCGAGCATCTCAACGGTCGCTTCCGTGCAAGAGGGCTCCGGGCGAGCGTAGCCGAAGATCCCGTGGTCGATGCGCTCGTGCAGGGCGTCGAGCACGACCTCGGGGGCGTGGAAGTCCATGTCGGCTACCCACATGGGCAGGATGTCCTTGCCTTCGTACTTCTGCCATTTCTGGCTGTCGGTTTCGGTGCGGTCGTAGACGGTGTCGAAGATGGATGGCTCGCTGCTCATAGTTGTGAGCCAAAGAGGAGGATTGGCGTGGGCTTGTAAATGGGAAAGTCTTGTCGCAGCAAGTGCGGGGGAGATTTAAAGTGTCGCCTGACCTTCTGATAATTTCTGGGTCAAGGCAGGACTTGTTTGGAGGGACGATTTCCACGTTGCACGCGATGCGGGATCAAAACCACTGCGGACGACGTGGAAGTCGTCCCTCCATGCCATGGGCCATACTTCTAAACTCACCCGCACAAGCGAGACGGGGACGCTGTTGTCCCACCTCAAGGGTTGATTAGGTGTGACAAGATGACGCTTAGGTTTCGGGTCAGATTATGTAAAGCGTTGATTGATAATGATATTATGGTTATTGGCGGTTTGGTATCAGATGTGCAGAATAGGCGGCACATTCTTAACTCACCTGAATTTAACAAGGAGGAAAAAACAATGACATACCTTAGAACAAACCGCATTCGTCCTAACGCTCTCACTTGGCCGCTTGGCTTGGGGGACCTTGAAAAGCAGCTCGATACGCTGTTCGCCGGATTGCCCGGATTCTTCGATGTCCAAGAGGGCGGATCGCCCCGCGACCGCGCTGCAGACGCCAAGCTTCGCTGGTACGAGAAAGCGGACGCTTACTTGGTACGGGTTGACCTGCCGGGCGTGAAGAAGGAGGACCTGAAGATCGAGCTGGAAGACGGAGTGGTCACCGTGACTGCGGTGCGCAAGTTCGAGGCGGAAGGCGAGGGGGAGGAAGCGAAGGAGCTTACCTACTCGAAGGCATTCCGCGTTCCCGAAGGCGTACAGGCCGGCAAGATCTCAGCTGGCTTCGAAAGCGGGGTGCTTAGCTTGACGCTTCCGAAGAGCGAAAAGGTCCAGCCGCGCCAGATCTCCGTCGGCTGAGAAAACGTAACCAAGGAAACAATACGATCAATTTAGCTAGGATTTAAAATGACTTCACTCAACATCACCAAAACTCAGCAACCGGAATGCGAGACCCAGTCTTGCGAAGCGAAGCAGGGACAACAGATCCGTTACGCTCGCCCTCAGTACCGTGTCCGACAATTGGATACGAGCTATGTGGCCGAGGTGGATTTGCCGGGCGTGCAAAAAGGCGCGGTCGAGCTTTCGGTTGCGGACGGAGTATTGGAGCTGTCGGCAGCGCGTAGCTGGTCGGACAGGGAAAACTGGAGCCCGTTGGCTGGAGTGGTGGAGGATGGCTTGAACTACAAGCTGCGGCTTGAGCTGAGCGATGAAATCGACCCGGAGAAGATCTCCGCGGAGCTGCAAGACGGCGTGTTGAAGCTTACATTTGCAAAAGCAGAGGAAAAGAAGCCTCGGCGGATCGCTATCAGCTAGCGTTTCGCAAGAGGCAAATGGACTAAGGAGGGAAGCCGGTCTCGCTTATGCGGGGCCGGCTTTTTCGTGCTTGTCTCCGGAGTGGGGGGCTATTTGTGCTTGGTGCAAATGATCCGGAAATTCGCAGCTTCGACGTTTTTGTCTCTCGCCTTTTGTTTTGCCCCTTTCGCCTGGGGGCAATCTGCTGGGGAGGCCGAGCCGGAGCCCGAGGCCGAAGCGGTTCCGGGCGCGAGCGAGTTCTCGACGGCCCGAGACCAAGTCATCGACGAGCTGAGCCAGTTGACGGATCTCGACTTTGGCGGGAACTCGGGCGCCCGCTTCGCGGTGTTTTTCGTCTTGTTGCTGGCGACCTTCATCATTCGCAAAATCGTTGTCGGCATCTACACGCGCTGGTTTCACAGGGCTGCCGAAAAGACGGCTTGGACCTTCGACGACAAGTTGATCCCTGCCATGACCGGCCCGATAGGCGCCATGACCTATGTGATCGGTTTCTTCCTTTCCATATCGGTGCTGAGCCTGTCGCCGGGGATGGACATCGTGATCCTGCGCATCTTCCAGGCATCGACCATGACGGTGCTGTTCTGGGGGCTGCTGCGTGCGGTCGACGTCATGGCGGAGGTCATGGTGGACGTGGCCAAGGAGAAGGACATGGGCGTCTACCACTTCATCCCGCTGATCAAGAAGACGGCCCGCATTTTTCTCATCGTGGTAGCGGTGGTGCTGGTGGTGCAAAACCTAGGCTACTCGGTCGGGTCTCTGTTGGCGGGCATGGGGATCGGTGGCCTGGCCCTCGCTCTGGCGGCTCAGGAGTCGTTGGCCAACTTTTTCGGTTCGGTGAGCATCGTGGCGGATCGTCCCTTTAAGGTAGGGGACTGGATCCAGGTAGGCAGCCAAGTCGACGGCGACGTGGAGGAGATTGGCCTGCGCTCGACCAAGGTCCGCACTTGGTCGAAGTCGCTGATGACGATTCCCAACAAGGTTCTGGCCAACGAGATCATCGAGAACTGGAGCCGCATGCCCAAGCGTCGCGTGAAGCAGTACGTGGGAGTGACCTATAGCACTTCTCCGGAGAACATGGAAGGCTTGGTGGAGGACATACGAAAGCTGCTGCACGAGGACGAGGGCGTGAACCAGGATTTCATTTTGGTTAACTTCACGGACTTTGGGGACAGCGCTTTGCAGATACTCGTCTACTACTTCACCTCCACCACCGCTTGGCTGGCCCACATGGACATTCGTCAGCGCATCAATCTCAAGATCATGAAGGCGGTGGCCGCCCGCGGTTCCTCCATCGCGTTTCCCACCCGCACGGTGCATATCGAAGGCGGTTCGCTGCCGTTTTCGGCGGAAAAATAGGGCTTTGCAACGGCCCCGTCGAACCCGACGGCTAAACCTGATAGGGGTACCTTTTAATCGATAAAAAATTAACCCTTAAGGGAGGCTTAAAAAGCGTAAATAAATTGTGAAATATCAAATTTTTTACAAGCCGAAATCAAAACCGTTTGCTCCAATCCCCGATATGGCTATTGGTTGAATCTATCCAAAGGATATTGCCTAGCCTCCCGCGGGCTTGAGCTGCGTCCGACGAATTTCTTTATGTTGTTTGGGAGAAGTCCGGCCTCTTCGGGGGCCGGGCTTTATTTTTGTCGGGTAGGAGCGAGCTTGCTCGCGATTTCTCGAAAGGCGTCAGGCCTGACCGTTGTTTGGGAGGGACCGGTTCCATCCAGTCCGTGGTGCGGGAGCCAACTCTCAGCCCATCTTTTGGGCGACGATCAGCGAATCCGACTGCAAGCCCATTGGTAGCCAGGTAACCTGGAAGCCTGCGGCCTCGAGGGCGCTGCGCATTTGCTCTCTGGTAAAGAGGCCGAGTCGATGAATCTCGCTGAATTGGCGAAAGGAGGCGTCGTCTTCGATGTCGTAGTCGATTTTCAGCACCGAAACGAGACCGTCCGTTTCCCCCATGCGGGTGCGGGTGATGGTCTCTCCGGATTTAGGGTCGAGGGCTGTGACGGAGTCTACTTGTCCGTCCCTCCAGGCGTCAGGGGTGATCCAGGGTTCGCAGACGAGCCAGCCTCCGGGAGGCAGGTGTCGAGCGAAGCAGGTGAAGGCGTTGGCCAATCCTTGCAAAGTCTCCGTGTAGCCGATGGAGCTGAAGAGGCAGAGGATCGCGTCGTAGGAGCGTTTCAAGTCGAAGTCCCGCATGTCGCCGACGCGGAAAGAGCCGCTCGGGTTCTTGGTTTGGGCGATGGACGCGAATTCCGGCTCGATGTCGAGCCCGTCGACGGCATAGCCATGGTCGCGGCAGAGCCGCCTTGCGTGTTCGCCCGTGCCGCAACCCGCGTCCAGCAAGCGATGCGGGATTGGGGAGAGGCGCTGCAGCAACGCGTCGATTTTGGCCGCCTCGTCCCGATAGTCTTTCAGGTCCCGATAGATCAAGTCGTAGTAGGCAGCGGAACGGTCGTACATGGAACAGATTTTGTGCCTAAGCGTCTGGACATGTCGAGTTTAGCCTCTTTTCCTAGTGCTTGCGAATTTGGATTTTCGTCTGACTCGTTTCCCGGTTAGGTTTAGACAGTTTCCGTCGTTCTATTCGTTCCAACCAAGGTAAGAAATTATGTCCCTAAGAAATCGCACCTTCTCGTTCCTGTGCCGCTTCATGTCCTGCGCGACCCTCTTTCTCGGCTGTTTGTCGCTGCGAGCGGAGCAAGTGATTCCAAGTGAGGATTGGGAAGACGACTACAATCCGATTGCCAGTCCCGACGCTCTCGTCGGCGGTAAGGTAAGGATTTACGCCGCCCAGTATCCTAAGTCGTTCAATTACTATTTGGATACGACTGCCTACAACGCGACGATTTACGGAATGATGTTCGACACGCTGATGGGTATTCATCCTGTGGATGCCTCCTTCGAACCTCTGATCGCCGAAAGCATCACGGTCTCGGACGACAAGCTGAGTTTTTTGGTCAAGATCGATGATCGGGCAAGATGGAGCGACGGAAAGCCAATCACGGCCCAGGACGTAGCCTTCACCTACGAGACGATCATGAAGCCGGAAAACCTCACCGGCCCGCACAAGGTGGGGTTGCAGGAGTTCGAAGCCCCGGAGGTCGTTGACGACCTCACTATCCGATTCACAGCCAAGGTCGCGCACTGGAGGAATGTCCTCACGATTGCCACTCTGCAAATATTGCCCAAGCACTTCTACGAAGGAAAAGACTTCAACAAGTCGAACTTCGAGTTTCCTGTCGTATCCGGCCTCTACCGTTTCGGAACGGTCAAGGAGGGAGTCTCCGCTACCATTGAACGCAGGGCTGACTGGTGGCTCAAGGACGCCAAGCGCTTCCAGGGGGTTGGGAATTTCCAAACTCTGGAGTTCCGCTTCTATCCCGAGCGCGAGATGGCCTATGAAGCTTTCAAGAAAGGGGAGTTCGACATCCATGCGGTCTACACCTCTCACATCTGGGTGAACAACACCGAAGGGGAGGCCTTCGACAAGAACTGGATCGTGAAACAGGCGATCACGAACCACGAGCCCCCGAGCTGGCAGGGATTTGCCATGAATACGCGTCGCGATCTGTTCAGCGATCGTCGAGTGCGCCTTGCGTTGGCTCACCTGCTCAATCGAGAGCGAATGAACAACGAGTTGATGTTCAAGCAGTATACGCTTTCCAACTCGTTCTCCTCCGACCTTTGGGACGAGGAACATCCAAATCCGAATCCACTTTACGAATACAACAAGGAGAAGGCGAGAGCCCTCTTGGCGGAAGCGGGCTGGAAAGCGAATCCCCAGACCGGCAAGCTGGAAAAGGATGGAAAGCAGTTTTTGATCCGTTTCCTCACCCGTTCGGCGAGCTCGGACAAGTTCCTCGTCGTGTACAAGGAGGACCTCGCTGACTTGGGGATCGATCTGGAGATCGTCAGAAAAGATTGGGCTGCGTGGATGAAGGACATGGACGAATTCAACTACGACATGACTTGGGCGGCTTGGGGCGCCAGCTTGTTCAAGGATCCCGAATCGATGTGGTACTCCAAGGAAGCGGATCGCCCGGCGGGACAGAACATCACTGGATTCAAGTCCGAGAAGGTCGATGCCCTGATTGAGAAGCAGCGGAGCATTTACGACATTGCCGAGCGAAACGACATCCTGCGCGAGATCGACCAGCTTGTTTATCAGGAGGTCCCATACATTTTGTTGTGGCATATCGACTACACTCGCATGCTCTACTGGAACAAGTTCGGCACGCCTTACACTGTCCTGTCTAAGTTTGAAAACGAGCGTTCAGCTTGGAACTACTGGTGGATTGATCCTGACGCGAAGGCGGATCTCGAGCAGGCGATGGAGGAGGGCAAGGCCCTTGCTCCTCTGCCGTACGATATCTCCTTCGACGAAGAGTTCGACGGATAGGGGACGCTTCCCTTCGAGCTGACCCATTACATGAGCGATAGAGCTGCCTATTTTCTTCGGCGTATTCTGCTGATCTTTCCGACTTTTATCGGTATCACCTTCCTGACGTATTTGCTCACTCAATTCGTTCCCGGGGGACCGGTTGAACAGGCAATGATGCAGATGCGCGGTTTCGATGGATCCGGAGTGGCCACGCGGAGCGAAAGCATCTCGGAGGAGCAACGCGAAGCGATTCGAGCTCACTTCGGTTTCGATAAGCCCTTTCTCATTCGCTACTACGATTGGCTGGTCGTCAACAAGATGGGTATGACG
The DNA here is from genome assembly GCF_014803405.1 of Pelagicoccus enzymogenes. Lineage (NCBI taxonomy): Bacteria > Pseudomonadati > Verrucomicrobiota > Opitutia > Puniceicoccales > Pelagicoccaceae > Pelagicoccus > Pelagicoccus enzymogenes. The sequence goes on along the minus strand of NZ_JACYFG010000006.1, from coordinate 366,015 downwards.
GTGGACTCGTACAAGTATTCGAACAAGACCGTTTGGCAGCTCATATCAGAGCGTTTTCCGGTTTCTCTGACTTTTGGAATCGCTGGCTTTGTATTGACTTACCTGATATGCATACCGTTGGGGATTGCCAAGGCCCTCCGCAATGGTTCGGCTTTTGACCTCGCTAGCAGCGTGGCGGTTTTCACGGGATACGCGATTCCGGCATTCGCATTCGGCATGTTGTTGAAAACCGTTTTCAGCGGTACTTCGGAGCATTTCTTCGATATCTTTCCCATCGGAGGCTTTCGCTCCGAGTTCTTCGAGGAAATGAGTTTTTGGGAGAAGGTGAAAGACCAGTTCATGCACATGTTTCTCCCCGTTATGTGCTATGTGATCGGAAACTTTGCGGTGCTCACTCTGCTCATGAAAAACTCCTTGCTCGAGCAGATCAGCCAGGACTACGTCCGTACCGTCGTCGCGAAAGGCGGTAGCATGAAACGCGCGGTTTGGAAACATGCCCTTCGCAACGCTTTGATCCCGATCGCAACCGGTTTTGGAGGGGTGCTTTCGATCATGTTTGCGGGCTCGGTCTTGATCGAGCGTGTATTCAACATCCCGGGCATGGGGCTCTTGAGTTTGGAGGCGATCGTTGGCCGAGACTACATGGTCTTCATGGGGACATTGGCCTTGACGTCTATCGTAGCCCTGCTGGGGCGTGTGCTGTCAGACTTCTGCTACGTGCTGATTGATCCGCGTATCAGCTTCAACAAGGGATGAAGATCAGGCGACCGAAATTCAATCCGATCACGCAGAAGCGATGGAAACGGTTCAAGGCTTTGAAGCGTTCCTATTGCTCATTTTGGCTTTTGATCGGCCTGTATGCTTTCAGCTTGCTGGCCGATGTTCTGTTCAACGAAAAGCCCTTGTACGTTCGCTACGAAGGGGAGTCTTACCTGCCGCTTTTCTTCTATTATCCTGATGACGTGTTTACCGATAGCGGCTTGGTCACGCGTCCGGACTACAAGGCGATAAACGCGTCGGAACGCTTTGCGGAGGGAAGTGGAAATTTCATGGTCTTCGCCCCGTACCCTTACGGCCCGAACGAGAGCATCACTGCAGCCCAAATCGATGTGGATGAAACGGTGGACATCGTGATCCGCCGCCAGCAGTTAGTCGGAAACCTAGAACTGGATGAGTCGCTATCGATTCGGAGGTCGGTCGCCAGCGCTGCCATGTTTGGGGTGGAGTCCGATCGAGATTTGCGCGGCGTCGAAGCGAGCGAGCAGTTCGCGGTCTCGCCCGGGTTCGAGTCTGCTGTCAAAGGGCGGCTTGCCAACGAAAGTGTTCTACCGGCATTTAGCGAGAAGGTTGAGCTCGCATCCGGCATTGTAGTTGAGCTTGCGCTTTCGCCCTACGAACCGCGCTCGCGACCCCCGCGAACGGTCAGGGTAACTTTGAGAGAGGAAGTGAACGTGTCGAAGCGAGAGGTGCTGCGTTACGTCGATCACGAGGGTGAGGGGCGTATCGAGAGATCGAGTACGCTATGGAGCAAACTGAATGACGAGACGCGCAACCTTATCGAGGAGAAGGCCAACGAGCGGATGACGCGTCGCATTCAACCGATATCGCTGGATATCGAAGGGAAGAGCTACGAGGTCGATTTCGAAAAGGAGGATGTCTTCTTCCCGTTTCGCCCGACCGAGAATCATTGGATGGGTCTCGATAGCTCTGGAAGGGATGTATTCTCTCGTTTGATACATGCGATGCGCATCTCCATGAATTTTGGTATTTTGCTGGTGGCGGCTTCGATGCTCCTCGGGATCGCCGCGGGAGCCGTTCAAGGATACTATGGCGGCAAGGTCGATTTGCTTGGCCAGCGTTCGATCGAGATATGGGAGGCGCTGCCGTTCCTTTACGTTATGATTTTACTCGGCTCTGTGTTTGGGCAGAGCTTTGGGCTCCTGCTGGTCGTTTATGCCCTCTTCAGCTGGATCGGAATATCCTACTACATCCGCGGCGAATTCCTGAAGCTCCGCAAACAACCCTTCGTCGAAGCAGCGACTTGTTTAGGACTCCCCTCGAGAAAGATTATTCTGCGGCACATTTTGCCGAATTCGATGGTTCCCGTGATTACCTTTTTCCCCTTCTCCTTGGTGTCAGCGATCGGAGCCCTTTCCGCCTTGGATTACTTGGGGTTCGGTTTGCCGGCTCCGACGCCGAGTTGGGGAGAGATGTTCGCGCAAGCCCAAGAGTTTAGCTACGCTTGGTGGCTTGTGCTATTTCCTTTCCTTGCATTGTTCCTAGTCGGTTTGCTGGGTGTCTTCATTGGAGAAGGCGTTCGCTCCGCCTTCGACCCAAGAGCCAACACGCATTACGAGTCATGAGTGCTAGCCAAGAAGTCATGCTCGCGGTCAGAAACTTGACCATCGAATTCCAGACAGATGAATCGACGGTGAGAGCTGTCGACGATCTCTCGTTCGATCTGCACAAGAACGAGATACTTGGGATTGTTGGGGAGTCTGGTAGTGGAAAATCGGTTACGGGCCTCAGCTTGCTGCGCTTGGTCCCTGCTCCAGTCGGTAAAATAGTCAGAGGTTCTGCCGTTTACGACGGACGTGACTTGATGTCGATGCCGATAAGCGAGCTAATCAAGATTCGTGGTCGGGAGATTGGCATCATTTTCCAGGAACCGATGACGGCTCTCTCGCCCTTGATGACGATAGGGGATCAATTCGTCGAGACCCTGCAACTGCATTTCGACATCACGAAGAAGGAAGCTCGAGAGAGAGCGATTGAGTGGCTAGCAAAGGTTGGAATTCCATCTCCAGAGGAGCGAATGGGAGCCTACCCGTTCGAGTTTTCGGGGGGCATGAGGCAACGCGTGATGATTGCCTCCGTCCTCATGCTGGATCCCAAGATCATCATCGCCGACGAGCCGACGACGGCCCTTGACGTGACGACTCAGCGCCAAATCTTCGAATTGATTTTACAGGTCAAAAGCGAAGACAGCTCGATCATCTTTATTACTCACGACATGGGGGTAATCTGGCAGCTCTGTGACCGGGTGATGGTCATGGAGAGATCTCGCAAGGTCGAAGAAGGGAAGCTGAGAGACCTTTTTGCGTCGCCAAAAGAAGGATACACGCGTAAGTTGCTTTCCTCTGTTCCGCGGCTTACCGATGAGCCAATCGCCCGTGAAGGCCTGAGTCTACCGATTTTGACTGTAGAAAATCTGAAGACTTGGTTCCCTATCAAGAAAGGGATCTTTTCTAGGACGGTGGGGCACATCAAGGCGGTCGATGACGTTAGCCTAGAGATCATGGAAGGGGAGACTCTCGCTGTGGTAGGAGAATCGGGCAGCGGCAAAAGCACTTTGGGGCGAACGATCCTAGGGCTGGAAAAGGCTCTCTCCGGCAAGGTGACGTTTCGAGGGCAGCAATTGGTGGGCATGAAGATGGCGGAGCTCAAGACCCTGCGCCGCGATATGCAGATCGTGTTTCAAGATCCTTTCTCCTCCTTGAATCCGCGTATGACGATTTTGGATATCCTAACGGAGGGGATGGAGGAGCATCGATTGCTGGAGGGGAAGTCGAAGGCGGATGTCGCAGTGCGCCTGATGGAAGAAGTCGGACTTTCCGCGGACCAAATCTATCGCTATCCACATGAGTTCAGCGGAGGGCAGCGACAACGGATCTGTATCGCTCGAGCCATGTCTTTGCGCCCGCAGCTGATCATCCTGGATGAGGCAGTCAGCGCTCTGGACGTAACGATCCAGGCGCAGGTCATTGACCTGTTGATGGAGCTTCAGGAACGCCATAACTTGTCATACCTCTTTATCTCGCATGATCTCAGCGTGGTAAAGCGTATCGCGGAACGAACTGCTGTCATGCGTCGTGGCAAGATCGTCGAATACGGATTGACCAAAGACGTGATCGGCAACCCGCAAAGTGAGTATTCTCAGAAACTGCTCGCAGCCGTACCTGTCCCTGGCAGTGAGGACAGTCGACTCTCAATCCGAAAAGGCTAATTTTAAAAACTGAAACGCCAACCCAACGAGGAATGAAATCAAAGCACCTTAGCGCCTACCTATCCCTTCTTCTCTTCCTTCCCCTCTTTTCCTTGCATGCCGGCTACAAGCTGGTGCAGGCGCCGCTCGAAGACGACCTCATGCAGGTTCACATCTACGAGTTGGACAATGGGCTAACGGTTTACCTGACCGAGAATCACGAAACTCCGACCTTCCGCTCCGAAATCACGGTGCGAGCGGGCTCCAAGGACGATCCGGCGGACGCGACAGGCTTGGCCCACTACCTCGAACATTTGCTTTTCAAGGGCAACACCGAATACGGCACCTCGGACTGGGAGAAGGAGAAGCCGCACATCGAACGTATCACCGAGCTGTACGAGGAGCACTTCCATGAAGAAGACCCGGAAGAGAGGGCTCGCATTTACCAGGAAATCAACAAGGAGTCGCAGCTGGCTGCCCAGTACGCGATCCCCAGCGAGTTCGATACGTTGATCTCCAGCTTGGGCGGGCAGGGCATTAACGCCTACACCGCTCCCGACCGCACAGTCTACCTCGAAGAATTGCCGTCCAACCGCCTCGAGCAATGGGCGAAGCTCGAGTCGAATCGTTTCAAGGATCCGGTCTTCCGCCTCTTCCAGCCGGAGCTCGAAATCGTTTACGAGGAAAAGAACCGTTCCATGGACAATAAGGACCGTTTGATCCAGGAAGCTCTCTTTTCGCTGCTCTATGGCGAACATCCCTACGGTTCGCAAACCGCTCTCGGCTCTGTTGAGCACCTCAAGAAGCCGTCGCTCAAGAAGATCCATGAGTTTTTCAATGCTCACTACGTGGCCAACAACATGGCAGTGGCGCTTTCCGGCGATTTCCAAGCGGAAGAGGCGATTGAGGTAGTCGATAAGTATTTCTCGTCGTGGAAATCTGGAGACATCCCAGAGTTTACCCGTCCGATGCCTGCCCCCATCACCGAAAAGAAGACCGTCACCGTTACCTATCCCGGGCAGGAGAATGTGATCATCGGATTCGACACAGCTCCCACCGGCCATGAAGACGAGCCGGCCCTTAAGCTGGTCGATATGATCTTGGACAACGCGAACGCGGGCTTGATCAATTTGAACCTCAACCAGCAGCAACGCGTGGCTCAAGCGGGCTCGTTCCCTTACATTCGCAACGACGCAGGCAGCCAGTTCCTCTACGGCGCTCCCAAGGAAGGGCAGAGCTTGGAGGAAGTGGAAGCGCTTTTGCTGGAGCAGCTGGAAATCCTCAAGAATGGGGAATTCGAGGAATGGATCCTTTCGGCCATCGTGACGGATTTCGAGAAGAACGAAAAGCTGGCCATGGAGACTAACGCGGGAAGGTTGAGGCTCATCAGCACCGCCTTCGGCGAGAAGAAAGAGTGGGCGGATGTGGTCAACGAGATCGACCGCATGGCGGCGTTGACGAAGGAAGACCTGGTTCGCGTGGCCAACAAGTATTTCTCCAAGCCCTATGTAGCCGCGTATCGAAAAGATGGAGACTACACGCCGCCGACGGTGCCGAAGCCAGAATTCGATCCCATCGACATCGACCGCAGCAAGCGCTCGGAATTCGCGGCTGAGTTGCTTGCAATGGAGTCGGACCCGATCGAGCCGGAGTTTCTGAAGAAGGGCGACGACTATCAGGTGATGAAGCTGGGCAACGGAGTGCGTCTCTTCTACGTTGAGAACCCAGCCAACGATCTGTTTGCATTGTCCAAGGTCTACGAACTGGGCAGTCGAGAAATGCGTGAGCTGCCAATGACGGCCGCCTTGTTGGACAAGTCCGGTACGTCGAGGCTCTCCCCGCCGGAACTTAAAAAAGCGTGGTATGCCTTAGGGGCGGACTTCGGTTTCTCGGTTGGCGACCACAACACGACTTTGAGCGTGAGCGGTTTGGAGCAAAATTTCGACGAGTCGCTTTCGCTGTTCCAGGAAGTGCTACTGGATTCCCAAGGGAATGCAGATGTTTTGAAAGAGTTGGTCGCAATCCAGCTGAAGCAGAAGCAAGATGCCATGAAGGAGCCGAGCATGATCTTCAACGCGTTGCGCAACTACACGCGCTACGGCGAAGAATCGCCCTTTTTGACAGGGCTCTCCTCCACGGAAATCAAGGCCCTAAGCGTGGAAGATTTGATGAGTCAGTTGCATCTACTTTCTGGATACCAACACGATTATTTGTACGTCGGAAAGATGCCGATCAAGGACGTTGCCAAAAAGTTGAAGAAGCTTTCCAAGACCAAGCGAGCCCTGAAGCCGGCCCCGGCTCCGGTCTTGCCGAAGCTTCATGAGCCGAAGTCGAACGAGATCGTTTACGTCGACTGGGAGACGGCCCAGTCGCAGATTCGCATCGAGTTTCCGGGTGGCATTTACGACGAGTCGGAGCGACCCATGATCGAGACCTTCAACGAGTATTTCTATGGCGGAATGGGCGGAATCGTCTTCCAGGAAATGCGCGAAGCGCGGGCCTTGGCTTACTCCGTTTGGGCTCATTTCTTGGTTTCCAGCTTCGAGGGTGGAGAAAATCTGGTGATGGGCTTTATCGGTACTCAGGCTGACAAGACGGTCGATTCGCTGGCTGCCTACCTCGATCTTTGGAATAATATGCCACGATCCGAGGACCGCTTTGGTGTGGTGAAGGAGTCGCTCGATAACCAGTTCCGCGTTTCCAAGATCGGCTTCCGCGACGTTCTCGGCGCCGTCAAGGCTTGGGAGCGGGTGGGGCTCGAAGGTGACCCGCGTGAAACGCGCTACGAACGAATCATGGCGGGCGAATTGGAGGACCTCTTCGAGTTCTACGATGCTGAGATTCAGGGGCAGCCCAAGATGATTTCCATTCTCGGCCCTTCGACGGCCATCGACATGGAAGCGCTCAAGCAGCATGGCGAGCTGCGCCAGGTTCAGATCAGCGATATTTTCGTGGACTAAGGCTTTGGTTTCGTAGGAGCGACCTTGGTCGCGAAAAAAGCGATTGAATCGCGAGTAAACTCGCTCCTACCTGCTTTCCTTTCCATGAAACTTCCTCGATACGATTGGCCAGAACTAGAGCGCGTCGCCCGTGACGTGGTGACGGAGTGTATGTCGGAGCTGCCGGACGAAATCCGTCCCGCGGCAGAGAAGGTTCCTTGCCTCTTCAAGCGCTACCATCCGAACGCCCCGCATATCGATCCGGAAGCGATGTATATGTTAGGCGAATACATCGCTTACGGCGACGACTCCGGGAGCGTGGATGAAAGCGGAGTAATCGCTATCTACATGGGCGCCATCGCCTGGTATTGCGAAGACGAGGGCCTCGATTACGAGGACGAAATCCGCAAGACTTACCTGCACGAGCTCGGCCACCATTTCGGCTGGGACGAGGAGGAAGTGGAAGAGCGAGGTCTGTAAGGATCGTAGGGTCGGCGCTTGCTCCGCGCCGCAACGTGCCGATTCAGGCTTCGCGGCGTGGCGCGAGCGCCAGCCCTACTTGTTTAGCCACTCCCTCAAGTCGCTCTCTTCGTGGATGTAGCTTTTCGACTGGTACAGGGGATCGAGTAATCTCTTGGTTTTGGGATCGGCGAAGCGTTGGCAATGGAGGAGGGCTTTGACCTTGTGCTCGGGCGAGCGGACGAGGCGGCCGAGGGCTTGATTCACTTTTTGGATACCGGGGTGCAGGTAGGCTCGTTCGAAACCGCTGTGGCCCAGGTTGTCGTGGTGCTCGCGTTTCGCTTCTTGGATGAAGTTCATCTCGGGCAAGGCAGGGCTTACTACGATGGCAGTTCCGGCTTTTCCGCCAAGGGTGTCGACCCCTTCGGCGTAGGAGGAGCCGAGGATGAGGATGAGCACGTCGTGGAAGGCGAGTGTCTCCTCTAGGTACGCATTGCGGTCGGCGAGGCTACCGCCTGCTCTCGGTTGCAGGGCGACGCGTAGCTCGGAGTGCTTCAGTTGCAGGTGCTCGTAAGCTTGTTTGGCGTAAGCGTAGCTGGGGAAGAAGGCGATAGTGGGGCCGGCGAACTCTGCGGCTTGGGCGATTGTAGCAGCGGTAGTGGGCAAGTGGTTACGGCGCGATTTGAAGCGGGTGTCGACGCGGAGGTCGATGGCGACGTCGTAGGCTTCGCTGCGCCAGGGAGCGGGCGGAGTGAGGTGGCTGATTTGGGGGTGAGTTGACGCCCGCGGAGCGGCCGTCCCACCTCCCGGCTCTAGGCCGATTTCGTCGAGGTAGGACTCTAGGGGGGTGAGGGTGGCGGAAAGGAAGAGGGCTCCGTTGTATTGGGAAAGCTGGGACTGGATGAGCTTGGAGGCGTCGATGCACTCGAGGCGGAAGGTCCCGGGATGGGGTGACCAAAGTTGATGCTTGAGTTCGCCTCGCAGCTGGCCGGCGTGGGCGGAGCTGATTTGGAAAAGCAGTTCGAGGGTATCGGGTTGCAACTCCTCGTAGGCAAGCGGTTCGCTGTTGAGCAATTCGCTGACCTTGCCGATGGAGTGGCGGAAATCGGCTTCGGTGGCCGGATCGACTTCTGAATCGCTTGTTGCGGACCGGGTCGGGCTGTTCCCTCCAGCGGTGAGCAGGTTGGCGAGGATTTTGAAGTGGTTGCGCAGGGCGGCGGGAGCCTTGTTGGCGTTGAGGTCGTCGAGGGCGGCGTAGACGGGGTGGACGGAGAACTCGTGGGTGTAGGCGGAGGCGACTCGGGACGGCAGGTTGTGGGCTTCGTCGACAATCAGGAAGGTGCGGGCGGGGTCGAAGTCGGCTTGGTCGGCGAGCAAACGGGCGGAGGAGGGCGAGAAAAGGTAATTGTAGTCGCCGACCCAGATGTCGCGCTGGCCGAGGCCGGCTCTCATGATCTCGTAGGGGCAGATGCCGGTGACGCGTCCTTCGGCCCGCAGGGTCTCGAGGTCGAGCTCGTCTTGGGAGAGCAGGTAGAGGCGCTGCAGGCCTGAGCGCTTCCATTTTTCGTGCAGCTCGGCGAGGTAGGGGCAGGTTTGCCGGGAGCAGCGGAATTCGTGGTGGATGCAGTGTTCCTGCTTGTTGCGAATGTGCCAGAAAGTGGCCGGGGGGGAGGCGGAACTGCGGGAGTCGCTTTCCGGGCTTTTTGAAAGGGTGGCTTTGGAAAGAAGGGCTTTGAGGCGGGTGAGGGCCTCGGTTTGGCCGGTGCTTTTGGAGGTGAGGTAGAGCACGCGATCGCATTGGCCGGCGGCGAGGCGGCGAGCGGCGTATTCCCAGGCAACCCCCGTTTTTCCGTAACCGGTGGGAGCTTCCAGCAAAGTGATCTGGGATTGGGAAAAGGCCTCGGCCAGCTCTGTTTGGATGTGCTCTTGGCCGGGACGTGGAGTGTCGTAGGCGGGGCGCACTGAGAGGGAGCGGAGTCGGGCGAGACGTTCTTGTTTGGCCTCGAGGTAGTCGACAAGGGTGTCGAGATGGTCGACGAAGAGCCCGTCGTAGGTTTTGTCGAGAACGAGGGATTGGGTGAGGCCGGATCCGATTTCTACGAAGAGGAGCTCAAGTCGGAAAGTCTCGGCAGCGGGGTCGCGACCCAGGTCGCTCCTACCTGCTTGGATGAGAAGCTCTCGGTAGGTGAGGAGCTGGAGCGGGTAGGCGGGGTAGCGTTCGAGGATGGCCTCGCGGTCGAGGGGAACGGGCTCGGAAAGGGTCTTGATTTCGCGAAGGTGCGGCGCGGTCGGGGAGGCCTTGAACTGGTCGATGCGGCCGCTGAGGTGCAGGGTCCAGTTTCTCCAAGCGAGGGCTCCGGAAAGGGAGACTTCGTCTTGCATCCCTTCGCCGGCGTCAGCGGATTCTCTTTGGATACGTTGATGCCATTCAGTTCCGAGCTGGGCTCGCCAGGCGGCCGAAACGCCGCCGAAGCCCGGAGTCGCGTAGGGCGTGAAAGCGGAGAATTCTCCTACGCTGAGGGTAGCTTGGCGGTTGCGGGCGTCGATTTGCATGGATGCGAACTGTGAGAGAAGGGGAAGGTGGCTGGATTGGAAGCGAATTTGCCGCCGAAGGTGCGGGTAAAGCCGTATCCGATGGCCTGAATGCAAGGATGGCGCTTGATTGCGCCCTAGGGAATACCCGAGGGTTTGTGTTGTTTTTTGCTGCGCTGGGGAGAATTTCAGCTAGCGTGCTGTCTCGTCGATTAAGGTACGTGTTATGAGAATTTTCCAAATCTTGGCAGTGGCCGTAGCGAGCCCGTTTTTTTGCGCAGCGTCTGACTACATGGACAGCGTTCTCACGAACCTTCAGGGAGTGGGATTGGAGATTCGCCAGCTGAACATCCAGTCGGACGTTTTTGAGCTGACTTACGACGACGTTGAGAAGCAGGCCCTCAAGTCTTTGGAGGATTTCGACGTGCGGCTGCTCTCCTCCATGGAGTTGGACGTGATGCCGGGGCAGCCCTATCTGGAAGTTGCGATCGACGTGGCCCATGTGCAGGGGCCGAGCCATTTGTACATGGTGAAGCTGGAGTTGCGCGAGATGGCTCAGCTGGAACGTCCCAAGGACCGTACGGTTTCCATGTCGCTGGCGACTTGGGAGCGCAAAATGATGGGCGTCGCGAATCGTCCAGAGAAGATCACCGAGGAGCTCGATAGCTTGCTGCGCATGTTTTCCGACGAGTTTCACACGCATAACATGGACGAGTAGGTCCGCGGAAAATCGGATCTCCGAGGCCCCGGCGTTTCGAGGAACTTGCTGACGAGACAATCCGTTACTTTCTTTGATCCGATTGACGCGGGACGGCGCCTTTCGGCTTGGCTCAAGGTTTACAACGAGCGCCGTGGACTACAGGGGCTTGTATTTAAGCAGCAGGGTCTCGTCGCTTAGCCGATGGTGGGAGAGGAGCTTGAGAGGGCGCTCGTTTGCTTTGCCGAGAAGTGGGGTACCGCCTCCGAAAAGCAGGGGCTCGATGGTGATCCAAAGCTCGTCGACCACGCCGGCCTCCAGGTATTGGGTATAGATCTCGCCGCCGCCGAGTAGGGCGGTTTTTTTGCGTCCGCGGCCAGCGAGTTCTGAGAGCGTTTCGATCGGGGGCTGGTCGGTGAACTCGACCAAGTCCGGCCGGGTGTCGGCCGCGTAGGCGGCGGGAGATCGCGTTATGATTTTGCGAAGGTAGCGTTTAGTATCCGAATTCAGGATGCGTTCGCGAAGGGTCTCGAAAGTCTTGCGACCCATGATGAGCGAATCGAATTTTTTGAGCGTGTCGCGCAGGAAGCTCGCATCCGCTTCGCTGCAGAAGTCGGTGCCAGCCCGATCAGGGCGAGCGATGAAACCGTCGAGGGACTGGGCGGCTATGAGGATGAGCATTTTACGAGGATGAAGAGTGAAGGTTGGCTAGCGCTTGGAGCGGTAGCCGACTCCGTGCACGGTTTCGATGGGATCGTCGGCGCCGAGTTTGGCGAACTTTTTCCGCAGCTGGGCAATGTGTTGGTCGAGGGTGCGGGTAGTGCCGTAGTATTCAATTCCCCATACGCGATCGAGTAGGGTGTTACGGTTGAGGACTTCGCCGGGGTGGAGGTAGAATTGCTCGAGCAGCTTGAGCTCTCGCTCGGTGAGGGGCGCTTCGCGGCCTTCGTATTCAAGTTTATAGGTCGAACGGTTTGCGGCGGCTTGGCCGATGGTTAGCTGAGTTGGAAGGGAGGTCTTGTCATCGGCGGGGATGCGCGCTGCGAGGCGTCGAAAAATGGCTTCGAGGCGGGCGAGCAGTTCCTGTACGCCAAAGGGTTTGGTGATGTAGTCGTCGGCCCCGAGCTTGAGTCCGAGCACTTTGTCGATCTCTTGGCTTTTGGCAGTGAGCAGAACGATGGCGGTTTGCGGGGACTTGGCGCGAACTTCTTGGCAGAGGGCGTAGCCGTCTTTGCCGGGCATCATGATGTCAAGCAGGGCGAGGTCGAATGTCTCTTGTGAGAGGAGGCTGCTGGCTTGCTTGCCGTCGTGAGCGCTCGTGACTTTATAGCCTTCGCTCTCGAGTGTATCCACGAGTCCGGTACGGATATGCGGATCGTCCTCTGCGACTAAGATTCGTTTTTGGCTCATTTTTCGAAATCTGAGATAGGGAACTCCAAGACGAAGGTGGGGTGAAGGCGATTCGTCTTTGGGTGTTGGTATGTGAGTTTGGCGCCCATTTCATTGGCCAAGGTTTGGGCGATGCTGAGGCCGAGACCGAAGCCGGAGCTCTCCGCGGTAAGGGAGTCGTCGCCGCGCTTGAAGGCTTGGAAGGTTTTCTTTCGCAGGTGCTTTGGCAGTCCGGGGCCTTGGTCTGAAAATTCGATGAAGGCGTGGCTCGCGTTTCGATGCGAGCGAATGCGGATCCAAGCTCCTTGCTTGGCGTACTTTAGCGAGTTATCGACGAGGTTGCCCACGATTTGGCAGAGGGCGTCGCGATCGAACACGAGCGGCGTCTCTCCGAGCTGCAATTCGGTTTCGAGGGCGAAGCCTGCTCGGGAAAGGTCGCCTTGGCGGAGGTCAAGGTAGGATTGAAGCACGGGGTCGATGGCTTGGGCGGCGAGGTTGAGCTTGGCTTTTCTCCGATCGAGACGTGAGAAGTCGAGCACGTTGTTGACGAGACGTGTAAGGCGCTGGCTCTCCCCGGATATTGTATCGAGGTATCTGATACGTTTCTCGTCTTCCTTGACGCGTCCGCTCTGGAGGAGCTCGGAGTACATGCGTATGGTGGTTAAGGGAGTCTTGAGCTCGTGGGAAACGTTGGATACGAAGGACACCTTGCGGGCTGCGTCGAGTTGGCTGGCCCGAGATTGCCAGACGAGCCAAAGGCCGGTGCATGCGAGAGTAAGCAAGATGGCGCTGGTGCCGATGCCTGCGGCGCTGGTGATCACTCTGGTTAGGCTGCCGTCGAGCTGGGTGTAGAGGTGGAGCGTCCAACCGGGGAGCTCGGAGCCTAGGGAGAACGCGTTGCTAGAACCGCGTCCGATGTATTCAGATCTTAGGTAGGAGGACTTGCGGTTGGGGGTGGAGGCAACCGTCTTGCCGGACGGATCGCGGAGAACGAAGCTTTCGATGTTGGGGGCGAGCTCGTTAGGAAAGGACCTTTGCAGGACGGATGCGAGGTCTCCCATTCGGATGGCGGCGCCGGTGATTGCTTGCTGCTTGTTCCAGCTCGCGATGCCGATCCAGTAGCTTTCGCCGTCCTTGCTGCTGTGTATCCATTGCGTGGAGTCGGATATCCAAACTTCTTTCGCTTTGCCAAATGAGCTTTTGGCGACTTGGGCGGTTCGCTGGGATTGGGAACGGATTTCTTGGCGCAGGGTGCTGTTGGAGGAGAAATTATAGGAGCTTGGCGCTGGGGCCAATGGGTCGTCGGCTTCATCGCTGGCTGTTTCTGCGTCGGCGAATCTGCTGGGAACAGGGGCCTCCCAAATCCAGCTTTTGGCTTCGGGACGGATGAGGCTGCCGAAGTGAGGTTCGAGCTGTTTGTCCTGAGGAAGGAGGCTTACGTTTTCGGGGTTGGCGTTACTCCAGGAGAAGGCAAAGGTCACGAAGGGATCGCGCTGCTGCCAAGCGGAGAGCTGGGGAGAGAAGTTCGGGCCCTCGAAGGAGAGCAGGGACTCCATGACGGCGGTCTTTATTTCTCCCACGGTCAGGGCCACGTTTTCGACGACGGTAGCGGCTTGGTTGTTGGCGGCTAGGAGATTGGCCTCATGCAAGCGATTGGCTTCGCGCCAGAGCAGTCCGTAGACGATTGCTCCGATGGCGAGCGTGGTGCTCGCCAGCAGGAGCAAGGGTAGGACGACGCGGGGCTTCTTCGGCATGGTGCAAGGCTGGCGGGAGAGGCACTCTGTGTGAAGAGCGTTTTTTGTGGGAGGGAGCGTTGGGCTGTCGCTCGCTGTTTTGGAGCGCATTTCCTAGATCCTGCAATGCTGCATGGCGCTCGCCCTACTTCGTTTTGTTGGATCTGGAGGTTGCGGACGAGGTGGAACTCGTCCCTCCAGGTTTAGTACGACTTTTGTTGGGAGCGGGTTTGGTAGGAGGAGGATCTCATCTCCTTGCGGGACTTGTTGTCGAGGCCTTGTTTCTCGAGCGTGCTGGTGGTGGACTCGAGTTCGCTGCGTTTGCGCTCGATTTCGGCGTCTTGCCAGACGGTATTGTGGGTGGCGATCCAGTCGTCGAGCTCGCTGAGAGCTGCGGTGGCGGCGGGGAGTTTACCCTGGTCGGCGAGGGCGACGGCTTCGTCCTGCGCTTCGGCGATGAAGTTATAGACCACTTGGCGCTGCACCTCGATGTTGACGGACTTTTCCTTCTGTTCGCGATTGGGGGCGAAGGTGGTGGTAGCGGTTTTGTTGACGGCGTAGGTCTTGTCGGAGTCTATGTCCTGGTAGCGGGTGGTGATGGTGGCGATGTCCTGGGTGCTGTGGGCGGCTCCGCCTGGATTGCGGACTTCGATGAGGGCGAACTTTTCCTGGCCGGCGTAGAGATGCTTGATGTCTAGCGTGACGCGGTTGCCTCGCACTTGACCGTCGCGGCCGATGATGCGGATTGGCTCGAAGCCATGGAGGCACTCGATTTCGATGACGGCGTTTTGGGCCACGATGCTGGAGGCGTCGCCGAGCTCGGAGTCGAAGATGCGTGGCAGGTCGTTGGCGGTTTCTACGAAGTAGACGTTTCCTTGTCCTGCTGCGGAGAGGCCGGCCATGAGGTCTTCGTTGTATCCGAGGCCGAGACCGATGGTTGATACGGTGATGCCTTCGCGAGAGAGGGACTTGCCGAGTAGTTGGAAATCCCTTACGTCGGAGGGGCCTTCGTTGGCGAGCCCATCGGAGAGGAGCAAGATGCGATTGATGCCGGAGCTGTCGTCGAGGGCGGGTCGCAGTTGGGCGGCTCCGAGGTTCACGCCGGCGTAGATGGCGGTGCCGCCGTCGGCGTGCAGGCGATCGATGTAGGCTCGCGGGTTGTGGATATGGCGGACTTGAGTGAGAGGAAGCAGCGTCCTAGCGGTGTTGTTGTATGCCACGATGGATACGTAGTCGTTGGGTTGAAGGGTCTGGAAGGCGCGGCGCACGGCCCGTTTCGCCATCTCGATCTTCTCGCCGCCCATGGAGCCGGAACGATCCAGCACGATGGCGAGATTGAGGGGCGGGCGATCGTTGTTGTAGCGGAGGTGGGCTGGCAGGAGGCTGACCTTGAGGATGGCGGTGTCGTTGCCCTCGGCTGACAGCTGGGCGTAGTCGAGCTCGGCGGTGAGAGTGACGGTGGGGTCGCTAGGGGTGGCCGCAGTGGCGGAGGGTGTGAGAAGATGGGCCAGGATCGGAGCGAGTCCGAGCAGGAAGGCGAGTAGGTGTCGATTTTTCATGCGAGAGCTTTGGTTTTGGTTTTTTCGGAGGAATTGCCGCCGGAGACGGAATTCGGACTGCCGCCTATATAAGCAGGTTCGCGCTTTGGTTTTGTCAGGGGGTAGCAAAAGAATTGTCAGGAAAATGTCATGGGTGGGGCACGTGGCGGGGGAGGAGATTGAGGCGGACGGGGGGATGCGGTCCCTCCAGATTGGGATTGTTGGTGCTTGATTTGGGAAATGGGGGATGGGTAATGTTCCGGCCTTATGATCAAGCCCGAGACCAAGGACCTTCACGACCAGATTGAAAAGAGAGCCGGATACCTCTGGAGGTATCTTTGACGTCGATAAGAAGAAGATCGAAATCAAGGAGCTCGAGGAGCAGATGAGCGCGGAGTCGTTCTGGAACGACCAGAAGGCGGCTCAAAAGGTGATTGCCCAAGCCAACTTGGCGAAGGGCGTGGTCAATGGGATGAGCGAATTCATGTCCAAGCTGGAAGACGCTCGGGCCATGGAAGAGTTGCTCGAGGAAGAGGGCGTGGACGAGCTTTCGGACGAGGCGGAGGAACTGCACAAGGCGGCCGAAGCCCTCAAGGAAGAGCTCGACGAGCTGGAGATCCAGTGCTACCTCAACAAGCCGCACGACCGCTGCAACGCATTGCTCAGCATCAATGCGGGAGCGGGCGGTACGGAGAGTTGCGATTGGGCGGACTTGCTCTACCGCATGTACACACGCTGGGCGGAGCGCCGGGGCTTCAAGGTCGAGGTCATCGACATGTTGCCGGGCGAAGAGGCAGGCTTGGACAAGGTTACCCTGCGGATCGTGGGCGAAAACGCTTTTGGCTATGCCAACGCGGAACGCGGGGTGCACCGACTTGTGCGTATCAGCCCCTTCGATTCGCAAAAGCGGCGCCACACCTCCTTTTGCGCGGTGGACGTGGTGGCCGAAATCGAGGACGACATCGAGATAGAGGTCGAGGCCAAGGACATCCGCGAGGACACTTACCGAGCCAGCGGCAAGGGGGGCCAGCACGTCAACAAGACGGACTCTGCCATTCGCCTTACCCACTTGCCGACCGGCATCGTGGTGCAGTGCCAAAACGACCGTTCGCAGCACAAGAACCGCTCCACCGCCATGAAGATGTTGAAAGCTCGCCTCTACGAACGACAGGAGGACGAGAAGCGCAGCGCTATGGAAAAGATGTACGGTGAAAAGGGTGAAATCGGCTGGGGCAACCAGATCCGCAGCTACGTATTCCAGCCGTACCAGATGGTGAAGGACCTCCGCACGGGCGTGGAGACTGGAAATATCCAAGCGGTGATGGATGGCGATATCGACCGTTTCGTTTCGGGTTGGCTACGGGCAGGCTCGCCTCGCTCCCGCAACAAGGAGATTCAAATCGAGGATTGAATGGGCTTTCGGATACGGATGAGTTCGGGCCGAGCTTGGTTGGGCGCTTTCCCCTCTTAAACAATCAGAGTGGGACCTCGTTCGTATAGGAAATCGCTACAAGCAATGGAACTCGCCGCACTACAGTCAGCATTTTCGGAACAGGAGCTCTTCGAGGGGAAGTCCTGGCGCATGTCGCCGGAACCTTGGCGATTGACGCCCGAGATCGTGGCGAAGCTCGAGGAGATCGGGCAGGCGAGCCTTGAGTTCTACCAAGCATTGGAGCTGCTCTATCGTCGCTCTTACGAGGGCAAAAAGTTGCTTCGCAACAGGGAGCTGTATGCCCCTTGGGTGGCGGAGTACTTGGATCGAGGCAAGGCCAAGAGCCTGGTGGAGGCTTGTCGTAGCGTGGCCAACAAAGGAGCGCTGCCTCCAGTGATCCGTCCGGACTTGCTGGTGACGCGGGAAGGCTTCTCGCTTTCCGAGCTCGACTCGGTTCCAGGTGGTATCGGGCTGACGGCGTATTTGAATAGCTTATACGAAGCTTCCGGGGCCGATGGCATCCTGGGAGCGGGTGGGGCGATGGAAGAGGCGTTCTACCGTTCGATTGCCGCTCTGGCTCCGGACGAGGATCATCCGGTCATCGTGCTGGCGGTGAGCGAGGAGGCGGGCACCTATAAGCCGGAAATGGACTGGCTGGCGGAGCGACTGCAACGTCGCGGCTATCGTGTATACAGCTTGTGGGTACAGCAGGTCTTTCCTCTCGGAGGCGCCGTGTACTTTGATATGGACGGCTCTCCGGAGAAGATCGACGTCGTGTACCGCTTTTTTGAACTGTTTGACTTGCCGAATCTGCCTGAGGCGGAGTTTATCCTCGAAGCGGTCGAGAATGGAGAAGTCGCCATGACGCCGCCCGCTAAGCCTTTTCTCGAGGAAAAGATGGGCATGGCGCTCTTTCATCATCATTTGCTCCGAGATTTCTGGAAGGAGAACATCGGAAAGAAATCTCTGAAGGTATTGAAGCAATTGATACCGATGTCTTGGATCGTGGATCCAGCTCCCTTGCCGCCTGGAGCGGTGATCGACGGGCCTGTTGCTCAAGGCAAGCCCTTGCATTCGTGGATGGATTTGGCGGAGGCGAGCCAGAAGGAGCGAAACCTCGTTCTCAAGATTTCAGGTTTCCACGAGACGGCGTGGGGCTCGCGCAGCGTGGTGATCGGCAATGACGTATCCAAGGAGGATTGGAAGGAGGCGTTGCAGGAAGCGGTCGATATGGCTGCGACGCATCCGCATGTCTTGCAGGAGTTCAGCAAGTCGGTCCAGCTCAAGCATCCGCTCTACGCGGAGGACGGGACTGCCTACGAGGCGAGTGGTCGCCTGCGATTGAATCCCTACTACTTCATGGATGGCGAAACGGTGAAGCTCGCTGGCGCCTTGGCGACTTTTTGCCCGCCGGACAAGAAGATCATCCACGGTATGGAAGATGCCGCGATGCTTCCAAGCCGGGTAGTGACGAGCTAGCTCGTCTTTTTGAGGGCATTTAGGCGGGGCGTTTCAGTGTAAGCCCTAGCTGTTTCGGGCGGCTTGAAACTTGCGGGCTGGAGCGCTTGCCCTAGAGTGGTGGGGTCCTTCTCTTCCTTGTAACCACTCCTCGTCATGTCCTCCGATTCTGGTGCTGCCTCCAGCGATAGCACGCTGCAGCTGATCGCGAAGAAGATCCGCAGTCAGTTCCTGCTCTTCTGTATCGCTATCGCCCTTGTCATTGTAACGGTGATACAGACCGCTGGCGTGGACGCGGCCCTGCCGATCGGAGCAATTCTTATCGTCTTTTTCGTAGGAGCTATCGTTTATTCTTTCGTGGAGAAAGACCAGGGACCGGTCGCTCGCTCTCTGGACGCAGTCCCCGACTCAAAGGGAGAGGAGCTGGAGCTTCAGGTTTGGATGAAGCATGTGGATCCTTCCAAGCCTGAGCATGTTTATCGGATTGGGGATCAGGTGCGGGTTTGCGTGCGGGCCAGTCGGGACTGTTACCTGACACTGCTGAATCTGGCGAGCGATGGGGAGCTGACCATCCTCTTTCCGAATCGACACAATCAGAACAACCGTATCCAAGGTGGAATTACGCACGAAATTCCATCGGATGGCTATGGCTTCAATATCGTGTTGGAGGAACCGGTAGGGGTGGATCGACTGAAGGCGATTGCGACTCTGGATCCGAAGCCCCTGTTGGAAACTCAATTCGACCCGGATGGGGAGTTCTTCCATTCCGTGCCGTCCTCCGCTACGCCGCGAGCGATGCGTGTAGTCGCTGCCAGCGTAGAAAAGCGCCAAGACCGAGATTGGGCAGCGGCATCGACCCAGTTTGAGGTAAAGAAAATTTAAGCTGTATCGAATATGTCACGACAGAATGCATACGCCCTTGTCATCGGGATCGGTCGTTATCGCGACGAAGCCATCACGCCTTTGAACTTCACCAATGCGGATGCGCGAGCCTTCGCCGATTTGCTGACGGACGAGTCGATTTGCGGTATTCCCAAGGAAAATGTGCGCTTGTTGGTCGACGAGGAGGCGACTCTGTTCGCCATCAAGGACTCGATCAGCGGCTGGCTTTCGCGCAATGCGGGAGCAGATTCGACCGCTATCATCTTTTACGCCGGCCACGGAGACGTGGAGCCGGACCGCACGCAGCAGTCGCAAGACGCGATCGCCAACTACCTGCTGCCCTACGACACGAGTTCCGCGAACCTCTACGCGTCCGCCCTCTCCAAGGAGGAGTTTCAGGGATTGGTGCGTACGGTGCGTTGCAAGCGCAGCGTAATATTGATGGACGCGTGCCATTCCGGCGGAGTGGCTACCGCGGGGAGCCGCAAGATGAGCGTGGGTTACAGCAAGGACATGTACAGCTCCCTCGCCGAAGGAGCGGGCAGCACCGTTATCGCTGCCGCGGCTCCGAATCAACTATCATGGGAGGACAAGTCGCTGGGGCACGGCATTTTCACGCATCACTTGCTGGAAGCCTTGCGTGGCGAAGCGGATGCGGATGGCGATGGCCGGATCACCATGACCGAGGTGTTCGACTACCTGAAGCGCAAGGTTCCGGAAAGCGCCCGGAAGCTCGGCGGAGCTGAGCAGACGCCGGTGTTCAAGGCGGACATGTCGGAAGATATTGTGCTCACCATCAATCCGGAGCGCATCGCCGGACTCGCCCGGGAAGCGGAGGAAAAGGCGGAAGCGGAGCGAAAGCGCATCCAGGAGGCCCGCGAACGTCTCTACAATTTCGAGAAGGAGAATTCCATACCGGCTCGCGCACACAACCGGGCAAATCTCCTGATCGAGAAGCCAAGCGAGCAGCTGAGCCCAGACGAGAGAGCCACCATCGAGCTGATGAATGCCATGATTGCCGGGCACGTCTCGGTCGATACCTTTGTGAAGCACTGCGACTCCCAAGGCGTGCAAGCGGCTCCGCGACAGGCGGTGGCGACACCCTCCAAAGCTGCGGTTCCTCCGGCCTCGCAAAACGCGCGGCCCGCTCCCCAACGCCCGGCGTCTCCCCGGCCCAAGGACGAGGGGGTGAGCGCCCAACTCAACTTGGTCATGGTGTTGCTGGCCCTTTTCATGCCCTTGGTGGGCTTGATCGCGGGCATCTATTTCATGGTCCAGTCCGAAGGGTCTAAGAAAAAGGCGGGCAAGCGCTGGGTTTGGGTGAGTTGCGCCTCTTTCGCTCTCTGGTTCCTCCTCGTAGGATGCCTGGCCTTCCTGGGCGCTTTGGAGGGAGGTTACGATCCCTACTACTATTAGAGGGTTCGCCGCTGCGGGATGCGAGGCCAGCAGGGGGCTCCACTTATTCCCAAAGTTGTTCACTTCTTGTTCTTCGACTTATTCACATTCGGGGTTTGGAGTTGTCAGCCGGTGGGGTCGCCTTTGAATTTCCGGCTTTTATGTATCTCAGTGCCCTCAAAGTTAACGGCTTCAAAAGCTTTGCCGACCACACCCATCTGAAATTCAACAGAGGCGTCACCGCGGTTGTTGGGCCCAATGGCTGCGGCAAGAGCAACATTGCCGACTCCATTCGTTGGGTATTGGGAGAGCAGAGCGCCAAGGCCTTGCGCGGCGGCAAGATGCAGGACGTCATTTTCGAGGGGTCTGACAAGCGCAAGCCGCTGAACATCTGCGAAGTGTCGATCACCCTTACCGATTGCGAAAACGAGCTCGGCAGCGACTTCAACGAAGTCGAAATTGCCCGCAAGGTGCATCGCGACGGCGGCAGCAACTATTACATCAACGGCAAGGCCTGTCGCCTGAAGGACATCCAGCGTCTTTTCATGGACACCGGTATCGGCCGGACGTCTTACTCGATCATGGCCCAGGGCCAGATCGACCAGATCCTCTCCTCCAAGCCGGAAGAGCGTCGCGCGGTGTTCGAGGAAGCGGCCGGAATCTCCCGCTACAAGGCCCAGCGCAAGGAGACCCTCAACAAGCTTGCCCACGTCGAGGCCAACCTCGCTCGCGTGACGGACGTCGTTTCCGAAATCAGCCGCCAGATCGGCAGCCTCAAACGTCAAGCCACCAAGGCGATCCGCTACAAGAAGATCAGCCACAAGCTGCGGCACCTCGACATCGGCTACAGCGCCTACCAGTACCAGACCATGAGCGCCTCGCTCGACACGGTGGACCAGTCCTCCACCGAGCTGCAGACTGAGCTCGATGGTCTGGCCAAGGACTTGGAGAACAAGGAAGGCAGCCTCATCGTTTACAAGGAAGAGCGGCAGACGCTCATCCAAAAGGTGCAAGATTCCCAGCAGTCCGTTTTCGACCTGCGCAGCATGAAGGAGCAGGCCAGCAACGCGGCCGACATGGCTCAGATCAAGATCGCCTCTCTCGCCGAACGCATGGAACAGGCAAATCAGGAGATCGCCTCCTTCCAGGCCCAGCTCGGCGAGATCGCCAGCAAGGTCGACGAGCACAACTCCGACAAGCAGATGCATCTGGACGTGCTCGGAAACTCCGACGAAATCTTCCAGGAGCGTAATCGAGATCTTGAGGAAATCGAGGAACGGCTCCGCGTATCGGAAACGCAAATACAGCAGCTACGTGTAGCAGCTCAAGACGCGGAGCGAGCGAGCTCCCGCTGTCGTGAAGCGCTGTCCGCGATCGAAGTGGAGGCGGGCACGAGCCGAAATCGCCTGATGCGCCTTGAAGAGGAGTTGGCGGAGCAAAGCGAAGGGCAAGCCGAAGCCAGCCAGGCCCTTAGCGAGTTTCAAGAGCGCTTGCTCGCGACCCGCAGCATGCAGGAGCAATTACAAGTCGATTTGGAAGCGGCCCGTGATGGGGTTTCCGAAAAACGCGACGCTTTCAAGGCGGCTCAAATCCGTATCCAGGAAATCGATCGCAACGTTGCCCAGAAGTCTGCTCGGGTGAAGCTGCTGCAGCAGCTTCAGGAAAAGCTGGAAGGCTACGGAGAGGGCGCCAAGGCTCTGCTCAAGGGCAAGCTCCGAGGTTCCTTGGAAGGAAAGTCCTTTGCTCCACTCACAAGCGATCTGTCAGTGAAGGATGGATACGGCCCTGCGGTCGAGGCTTTGCTCGGGGCCGCGATGGAAGCGGTTGCGGTCGACGACGCTGACACTGCTATCGAGATTTTTCAGCAGCTCGAGGACGGGAAGATTGGCCGGGCGTGCATCCAGTTGCAAAATAGCGCGGCGATTGCCGACGCCCCGGCGAGCGACTTGCCGGATTGGATCAAGCCGGCTACGGATTTCGTATCCCTCAAGGATGATGCAAGTCATGACTCCCTGCGTGCGGTGCTAGCCTCCAGCTACATCGTGGAAGACATGGGAGCTTTCTTGAAGTGGCGAGAAGGGCAGAGCGCTTTTCGTTTCTTGCAAATCGTATCCAAAAAAGGCGAGACCTTGGACGCCCGGGGCCTTGTCACCGGTGGCTTCAAGGGCAAGGTCAAGAACAGCAGTATCTTGCAGCGGGAAGTAGAGCTCAAGCAGACGCAGAAGGAACTCGTCGAAGAGCAAGAAGCTCTTGAAGCGGCTCGCGCTGAAGCGGATAAAGTGAACAAGGAACTCGAAGCCGCGGAAGAAGCGGTTGAGAGCAAACGTCACGAGATCGCGGAAACGAACCACGAGTTGTCTTCCTTGCAAGCGGAAGAGCGCAACGCCCAGAAGCTGGTGCAGGAGCAGAAAATGCGCGCGGAACGCTTGGAGCGGGAGCGCATCGGCTTAGAGGAAGTGCAAGCCGCTTCCACCGAACGTCTGGAAGCTGCAAAGGCCACTTTAGCCAAGGAGTTGGAACGGCTCGAGAGCAGCCGCCGCCAATTGGAAGAGACCGAAGAGGGCATCGGCGATATTCGAGCCGAGCGGGACGAAAAGCGCGAGAGCTTGAGCCAAGCGAAGTACGATCTGCAGGAGAAGAAGGCCAAACTCGACGTGATCACTCGCGGCATGGTGGAGATGGAGCAGCGTCGCAACGAACTGACTCGCTTGATCGAAACCAAGACGCGTGACATCGAGAATTGGGAGGAGCAATCCGAATCGCTTAAGAGCGAAATAGCCCAAGCGGAAGAGCGTAGTGGTTCTGTGGATGCGGAACTCGAGGAAGCCAAGATTTTGGTGAATACCACCCGCGAGTCGCTGGTGGCGATCGAGGAGAAAATTGGCGTGCTGGAGAAGGATCAAAACGGATTGCGTCTCCGTGTGGACGAGCTTCGCAACAGCCTCGGTAGCCAGCAGGTGCAGATCGCCGAAAAGCGTTCGCGCCTGGAGTTCATTCAAGAAGAAATTACTCGGGAATACGGACAGGACCTGACCAAGACGGATTGGAAGTGGCAGCTTTGGAAGGCTCGCCAGCCGGTGGAAGACTTGCCCGTGCTGGATGATGAAGACGAGGAGGAGGACACTCCGTCCGTTGTAGCTCTCCCGGATCCCGATGCGGAAGCGGAAACCGAAGCTGAAAGTGCGGAGGCAAACGAATCGGAAGCTCAGGATGATGCTGAATCCGAGGAGCCGGAAGCGGCGGAAGAAGCGTCCGACGAAGAGGAGCCGGAAGCCGTAGAGCCTCTCTCCAAGCAGCGGGCTCCTACGGAAGAGGAGCGCGAAGAGCTGGAGAAGACGAACTGGAACGCTGTAAAGCGGGAGGTCGAAAATCTACGTAAACGTATCCAGAGCATGGGGACCGTTAATACGGACGCGATCGCTGAATACGGCGAGTTGCGCGAGCGTCATGGATTCCTGAAGGGGCAATACGACGACCTCGTTTCCTCCAAGGAAAAGCTCGAGGAGGCTATCGACGAGATCAACACCAAGTCGCGTGAGCAATTTACGGATACTTTCGTGAAGATCCGGGAGAACTTTAAGCACACGTTCTCCACGCTTTTCCACGGCGGCAAGGCCGACTTGCAGCTCATCGAAACGGATGACGTTTTGGAGAGCGGGATCGAAATCGTCGCCCAACCGCCAGGCACTAAGCTCAAGGGCGTCAGCCTGCTGTCCGGTGGTCAGAAGACCATGACGGCGGTCGGTTTGCTCTTCGCGATCTACATGGTGAAGCCGTCCCCCTTCTGTTTGCTCGACGAGCTCGACGCTCCTCTCGACGAATCGAACATCGGCCGTTTCACGACCTTGCTCAAGCAGTTCACGAAGCAGTCACAGTTCATCATCATCACCCACAACAAGCGCACCATCGCGGCGGCTCAGGCCATCTACGGCGTGACCATGGAAGAGAAGGGCGTATCCAAGGTGGTGAGCATGAAGTTCCACAGCGAGCACGAGGACCCCGACATGGTGAAGCTCGACCTTGATAAGCCGGCCGCGGTTTCGGCTTAAGGATTTGTATTCGCTAGCTGGATTCGCTCAGGCGATTCTAGGGGTGGGAGCTTGATCCGGAGACCGATATTTCGTAGTTTTCGACCTCGGTCTTTTCGTAGTTTATCACGTCGATGGTGATGTTCTCCCCGATGGAAACGGGCACTGTAATTTCGTAGCTCTGACGATTGGTGAGGAACTCCAGTATTTCGCCCTCGCCGTCGAAGATAGCCACCCCCGGCCTGAAGAAGCGTCCTCGTACTTTGAAAGTGAAAGAGCGGTAGTTCCTGTTGTTTCGGATGGAGAGGCGTTCGTAGTTGATTTGGTCACCATTTGATGAGGTGAACTGGCGATCCGAGCGGGTGATGGCCCGAGTCTGCTCGTTGTCGAAACCAAGGTTCTCGGAGCTGTACGATTCCACTTTGATTTCGAAACGCCCTGTCACTCCTTTGTCGAAGTTGTAGACGCCGATCATTTTCCCGCTCAGGCTAGACCCGTCCAATATCAATTCGTCGACCTCGTTTTCGGCTCCTTGGTCCGCGTAGGCGAAGGTTGAGCCGTCATGAGTATTGAACACTATGAGTTCGGCGTCGAATTCCGGAAGCACTGTGATCTTTGCCTCTCCCGATAGGTATCCGGAGTCGAGCCTCAAGAGCTTGATGTAGGTCTGCTCGCGAACATAGGGAGTGTCGCTGTTGCTCAGCTCGAAGCTCTTGTCCTCGGAGAATGGGAATGATTCGTCAGCTACAGGTAGGATGGTGACTGATTGGCCCCGGTGACCAACCGTATCAACCATCCAGTAGTTGTAATCTGGTGACGATTGGAACCTGGTATAGCTTCGGCTCTCGATCTTGCCGCTGTTCGCATTTTGATGCATGATCGCAGCTCCGTAGCTATTGGGCACCCGGTAGTCTTTGTCTTCCTCTAGGCCCGTAAATCTGATGCCGGTCCCGTACGCGTTTTCCTTGAAAAAGACCGTTTCGAATGGCCGTACGTCGAAGAGGGGGTTCTTGAAGTTTGGCGTATTCTCGATCGAAAGAGTCGCGAGGGATGCTTGGGTGGATGCAGTCTGGGGCGCTATTTGGTAGTCGGAGTCGATGAAGTAGAAGGAGCCATCCGTGTCGTCGTAGAAGTTACCCTCTTCGATATAGGGATATTCTTTGTAGTAGTGGGAAAGCGGATTCCGCCAGTGGATCCGGAGGGTCTCGGTCCTCTGTCCGGCGAAGGGCCAAAACTTGTAGCCTGCGTAGGTGCGGCCCTCTGCGTCGGTGAAGAGCTTGACCCTGCGGTGGTTTGGAAGCGCTTCCGCGACGGTGTCCGTTGAAGACAAAACAGTGTCGATCCAGTCTTTCTCTGCGGCGATGCTCGTGAAGAAGGGGACGTTGAGGTTGTGCTCGAGATTGCGAACCGAGTTGCTGGTGACTCCTGCGATGCTCCAGCTATGGCCGTCTTCGTCCCGCAGCAGGAGCGGCCCACCGCTGTCACCGGAGTAGATGCCCTTGTCGATGACGTTGCTTTCCGTGGACAAGAAGTAGTCGTAGGCGGGGTGGTTGTCCTCGTATTCGTCGATCTCTCGCAGATTAAGCTCAACCTTTTTCAGGATAGGGCTGTCGTCGTTGGTCTCGTAGTCGGTAAGTCCCCAGCCCAGGGCTGTGACTTTACGTCCGGGAACGAGACGGTTCAGGGCCCGGTTAATGGATACGGTGGGGTAGTCCTCCAGCGGTGGGTCGATTTGTATGAGGGCTAGATCCGCTCCGCGCGAGAGCCGCCTCCCCAGGAAGGAAGGATGGGTATGGATGGAAACGGGAAAGATGGGAACGTAGTGCTCATCGAGGTCGATGTTGCCCACCATGATTTCGAAATCCCTCGTTTGGTCCTCCACGCAGTGGGCTGCGGTGATAATCCAGTTTGGGGCGATGAGGGCTCCGCCGCAAAATTGCCGTTCGTCGGCGCTGGCGTCGGGATCAGGTCGCAAGAAGGCTGCCATCCAAGGAAAGTCTCCCGCGGCTACGTCATCGCCTCCGACAATGGACGGGCGGATGGGGTCCGCTGAGGCGATTTGACCCAAGGCCAGACCGGCCAGGAGGGGAGCGATTCTTGCTTTAATCAAAAGGGTTGGAATTCGTGGTTACCGGCAAATCTGAGCTTAAGTAGTTCCTGTAGGCAAGTCTCTCCTGCTGGCGATCGCCCGCCATTGCTTTCCCCCCTTGACCGCTTCCTGTAACTCGCTTGTAACGTGGCATGTTTTCTTTCCTCAAACGCATGTTCGGCCGCGACGAGCCGGAGTCCGCGGCCATCGGGCGCCGCGGTGAGCGTGAGGCGGAGAAGCTGCTGAAGAAGAAGGGCTACCAAGTTCTGGCTCGGAACTTTCGCAGCGGTCGCGACGAGATCGACCTCATTTGCCTGCAAGGCAAGACGGTGATTTTCGTGGAGGTTCGCACTCGCGCGGCCGGGGCGCTGGTGAGCGGCTACGACTCGATCAACCGACGGAAGCGGGAGGCCTTGAAGCGAGTGTGCCGCTCCTACTTCAGCATCATGAAGCCCAAGCCGCTGACCCTGCGTTTCGACGTGGTGGAAGTCGAGCACGAGGAAGGCACGGTCACTCAAGCCCGTCACTTCGCGGACGTGCCGCTTTTCTCAAAAGCGGCCAATCGCGGGCGCTGAGACCTTTTGCCCCACGAGTAGGGGCTTTCCATAAAATCCGTTTCAGTATTGGTCCAGCAGGATTCATAGGTCGCCGTTCGTTGACCAAATTAGTCCGGTTCCGCCCTTTACATAGGTCTGGAGGCCGTCAATTTCTTCGTTTCCTACCAACGGCTTACACGTATCATGTCACAGGATAAAAGACACCCATTCCTTCAAGGTCTCAGCAAGCACCGTGGGGTGCAGCCCACGATCATCACGATCTTCGGAGCGTCGGGAGACCTCTGCGCCCGCAAGCTCGTGCCAGCGATCTACAACCTTGCCGTGGACAACCTGTTGCCGGCTGACTTTTACCTGATCGGATTCGGGCGGAAGCCGATTCCGGACGCCGAGTTCCGCGAGATCGCGGCGGAATCGATTTCCAAGTTCTCCCGCCGTCCGCTCAACAAGGAGATTTGGAATCGGATCGAGAAAAATACCTATTACTGCTCCGGCGGCTACGACGAGCTGGAGGGCTTCCAGAAGCTCAACGACAAGATCAGCTCCATCGAGAAGGATGCCGGGCGCGAGATGCAAAGCGTATTTTACGTGTCCACGCCGCCGTCGGTCTTCGACCCGATCGTCAAGAACCTAGGGGAAGTTGGTTTGGCGACCAAGTACCAGGATTCGGACAAGCACACCAAGGTGGTGATCGAAAAGCCCTTCGGCAAGGATCTGGAGTCGGCCCAAGCCCTCAACCGAGCCATCCAAGGCGTCTTCCAAGAGCGCCAAGTGTATCGTATCGACCACTACTTGGGCAAAGAGACGGTGCAGGACTTGCTCGTGCAGCGTTTTGCGAACACCATTTTCGAGCCGCTCTGGAATCGCAACTACGTGGACAACGTGCAGATCACGGTGGCGGAAAGCCTCGGAGTGGGAACGCGTGGCGGCTACTACGAGCAGAGCGGGGCCACCCGCGACATGATCCAGAACCATACCATGCAGCTCTTGGCGCTCATGGCGATGGAGGCTCCGGCTTCGCTCGACGCGGAGGCGATTCGCGACGAGAAGGTGAAGCTGCTCAAGGCAATCAAGCCATTGAAACTTGGATACGAAAATCCGGAAGTGGTCCGCGCTCAATATGCCGAAGGCCTCATCGACGGACAAAAGGTGAAGGGCTACCGCGACGAAGAAGGCGTTTCGCCACAGTCCGAGACGGAAACGTATGCGGCGCTGAAGCTCGCGATCAACAATTGGCGTTGGGAAGGCGTACCGTTCTACCTCCGTTCCGGCAAGCGCATGGCGCGCCGCGTCACGGAAATCGCGATCCAGTTCAAGCGCCCGCCGTCCTCGCTCTTCAGCGAGAACGAGATGATAAATCTGGCTAACAACTCTCTCGTTTTCCAGATCCAGCCGGACGAAGGTTCGACCATTTTGCTGAATGGAAAGATTCCCGGCCTGCAGACGCGCACCCAGCCGGTCAAGATGCACTTCCGCTATTCCACGACCTTCGGTTCGAACACTCCGGAAGCATACGAGCGCCTGGTGCTCGACGCGATGATCGGGGACGGAACGCTCTTTATCCGCGGCGACGAAACGGAAGCCTCGTGGAACCTGATCACTCCCTTGCACGAATTCTGGAAAGCCGAAGGACAGCGCGGAATGGAGACCTACGCTTCCGGTTCCTGGGGACCGAACGCTGCGGACCGCATGCTCTGGGAAAAGAACCATGAGTGGCGTCGTCCTTAATCTCTGGATACGCGAATTACCGTACGAGCTATGAGCAAAACGAGTACAGTTTACGAGGCGCTGCCAGGCTTGAGCGTGCCTCTCGGTAGCGCTCTCAAGGAGCTCACCGCGATGTGGTCGCCGGTGGACGAGTCCGGCAAGCGCAAGGACAACGAGTATCGCGCCTCGCGCATGAACCTGATCGTGCACATCGGTTTCGAAGCGAGCCTCGATGAGGCGAAGGAGCTTTTCCAGACCGTGATCAGCTTTTCGCACAAGTATCCATGCCGCATGATCGTGCTTTGTCCGCAGCCTGACTCCTGGGAGTCGGAGAAGGACATGGGATGCAAGATATTCTCCGAGTGCGTTTTTGGAGAAGGAGCAGGCGGCATGAGCTGCTGCGAGGTACTGATTCTTGGATACACGCTCAGCGATCGCCAGTACTTGGAAAACCAAACTTCGGTTTTCCTGGAGGCGGATTTGCCGACTTATTATTGGCCGACGCGTTTCGGCTCGGCAGAGTTGCTGTCGGACTACAAGTTTTTCTTCAAGCAGGCAGAGCGCGTCATTTTCGATTCATCGCGGGAGTGTTTCCTCATTGATCAAGTGGATGTTCCTCAGCCGGAAAAAGTGCATGACTTGGCGTATTCGCGTCTGCTGCCGATTCGTCAGAGCGTGGGTCAGTTCCTCAGCGCCTTCCCGAAGGAAGCTATCGTTGACGGACTGGCGGAGGTGAGCTTGAGCTCCAGCCCGAGCTTCAAGTGCGAAGGCCGCGCTTTGATGAGCTGGGTGGCGAGTGCCTTGACCAAGTGCTACCCGTCTCCCGAGGAGGCCAAGAAGGCTTTACGCTTCGAGCAGCAGGAAGCAGGCGACGACGATGCGATGCCGATAATGAGCTTCGTGTATTCCAACGACAACTACGTAACCTTTACGATCGACCTAGCGAAAAGCGAGGCTCACGTGGAAGGTGACCTTGGAAATGGGAAGCAGTCGCTCACCACGGGCGTGCGTCTGCTGGATCCGGAAACCGCGCTCGCGGAGGCCTTGTTTCACGGGTAGTTTTTACTAGTCTGGTAGGGCCGTCGCTTGCGACGTGCCGCTACGGGATCCTCATTCCCTTGCACTGCGGTGCGGCGCAAGCGCCGACCCTACCAAGCAGTGCGGAGCCTCACAGAGGATAGCGCTACGGTTTGATCCTGCAGCTCGGGCGACGTGGCAGTCGCCCCTCCTGTCTAGGCCCTTTCGTCGTGGGCGATGGCTTCGAAAACGGTGCCTTCCCAGTCGTCGGGCAGATCTGGATACTTGACGGCTCGGACTTGCTTGAAACGTTCGCCGAGGGCGGTGCCCGGTCGTCCGAGGTCGACGGCGAATGCATTCCATTTTTCGCGTTGCTCCGAGGAGGTTTGGGACCTGAACCATTCCGCGATTTCCTGATCGTCCCGGGAGGAAGCGATCTTTTGCACAAGTGTTTTGGCTTCCATCTGGAAAGCCTTGAAGAAGAGCCCGTCGAGTCCCGCTGGATTGCAGTAGGAAGATTGGTAGTCCTCGGGCAGCTTCTCGGCCTGTTGCAGGCGGACTTTGTCGATGAAGCGGGCGAGGTGGTAGACGTCGGCGAGTTTTTCGGTAGGGAGTCGGAGTTTCATAAAGAGTGCGGTTCGTTGGTTATCGCGGCGCAAGGCCGCTTCCCACGGAGATTATTCTTTGTTTCGGGTGTCGAAGAGGATGGTGACGGGGCCGTCGTTGAGGAGGTCTACTTTCATGTCGGCGGCGAAGACTCCTGTTTGTACGTTTTTGCCGGTGATTTGATTCAGGGCTTGGCAAACGGCTTCGTAGTCGGCCTTTCCTTTCTCGGGCGGAGCGGCGTCGTTGAAGCTGGGGCGGTTGCCTTTCTTGTTGGAGGCGATGAGGGTGAATTGGCTGATGACGAGCAGCTCGCCGTCGATGTCGGCGAGGGATTGGTTCATGCGGCCTTCGGGGTCCTCGAAGATGCGTAGGTTGGCGATCTTGCGTGCGATCCATTCGACGTCCTCAGCGGTATCGTCCTTGTGGATACCGAGAAGGACGAGGGAACCGGGACCGATGGACGAGTGCAGTTTTCCGCCGATGGTGACGGAGGCCCGAGTGACGCGTTGGATGACGGCTTTCATGGGTGCATGGCTTGAAACCACGGATGGACGCGGATAGACGCGGATGGATTTGAATGGGTGTGAAAAAGGCGAGTCGGGTGACTCGCCTTGCTTGAAAATCGCGACCAAGGTCGCTCCTACGGGTTGCCTATTCGAAGTTGATGTCGATTTCGACGTCGGCGTCGTAGTCGACGCCCTTGACTCCGAAGCCGAAGAGCTTGAGGAACTCGTCCTGGTAGCCTTCGAAATCGGTGTACTGGTCGATGGTATCGGTTTCGATCTTGGGCCAGTTTTCCGCGATCTCGTCTTGGATCTCTGGCTGCATTTCCCAATCGTCGAGGCGGATGAGATCGAGATCGTCGGTGGGAACCTCGCCGCCGTTGTAGAGGCGGTCGGAGAAGAGGCGGTACATTTGCTCGATGCAGCCCTCGTGGTTGCCCTTTTCCTTCATGACCTTGTAGAGGGCCGTAATGTAGAGGTTGACGCCGGGGATGGCGGAGGAGGATTGGGTGACGAGGGCCTTGTTGACCGAGACGTAGGCTTTGCCGCCGATGGAGGCTACCTTCTCGTTGATGGCAGCCTTGGCGCGGCGCACGTCGAGCTTGGCTTGCCCGAGGGCGCCGTCCTTGTAGATCGGCCAGGTGAATTTGGGTCCGATGTAGTCGTAGGCGACTGTCTTGAAGCCCTCGGCAAGTACGCCGGCTTCGGTGAGGGCGTCGATCCAGAGCTCCCAGTCTTCGCCGCCCATTACCTTCACGGTGCCTTGGATTTCCTCTTCGGTGCCGGGTTCGAGGGTGGCGACTTGGATGGTCTTCTTGTCGGTATCGAGGTACTTGTTGGAGAAGGGCTTGCCGATGGGCTTGATGGCTGACTTGTAGACCTCGCCGGTCTTGGGGTCGGTACGGCGAGGGGCGCCGATGGAGTAGACGAGCAGGTCGATCTTGCCGCCCATGTCTTCCTTGATGCGCTCGATGGCTTGGGCCTTGAGCTCGTCGGAGAAGGCGTCGCCGTTGAGGGACTTGGCGTAGAGGCCGGCTGCTTTGGCTTCCTTCTCGAAGGCGACGGAGTTGTACCAACCGGCGGAGGCGCAGCGGCCGCGCTCGGAGGGGCGCTCGAAGAAGACGCCGAGGGTGTTGGCGCCGGAACCGAAGGCGGCGGAGATGCGGGAGGCGAGGCCGTAGCCTTGGGAGGCGCCGACCACCAGCACGTTCTTGGGGCCGTTCTCGACGGCGGGCTGGCTTTTGACGTAGTCGATTTGCTCTTTGACGTTAGCGGCGCAGCCGGTCGGGTGGGCTGTGATGCAGATGAAGCCTTTGATTCTCGGTTGTACAATCATGGAAGAAGTGAATTGGGTTACGCGGTTCCGCTCGAGGGAAAAGGGCTGTGTTTGCCGGAGTTTGGTGGGCAAGGCCAGATTGTTTTTCAGGGAAGAGGGATGAAGGCTAGGCCTGCGTGAGGCCTACTTGTTACGCAATCGGGGTAGTGGACAGGGCGTTCTAGCTGTTTGAAGCGCTACAGAAGGATAGCGCCGGCAATCCCGATCAGGATCAGCGCTGCGATAATGCAGAGTACGCGTCGTTCCTGTTTGGTCGTTTTGAGGAGCATTGTTTTTCGGATTGTTGGAATATTCTTAAATCTTTATCGCTCAGTATATTGTGACTATGAACCTATTTTTTCGAGTAAAGCTCTTACTGGCCTGCGCCTTTTTACTGAGCGCGACCCTGAATGCTCAACTCTCCTACAGCGTGGGACCGGTCGACACTGGCGAGGTCGAAGCTGAACTCGTCGCAGACGTGGCGGCGATCCGCCCAGGACAGGAGTTCCAGCTGGCTTTGCGCCTGAAGATGGACCCGCACTGGCACGTCTATTGGATCAATCCTGGCGACGTTGGCTTTAGGCCGGAAGTGGAATGGGAATTGCCGGAAGGCTTCGAGGTGGGGCCGTTGGAGTTTCCGGTGCCGGAACGCATTCCTTTCGAGCCGTTGGTGTCGTACGGCTACGAAGGCGAGATCTTTCTAATCGCCAAGGCCAAGGCTCCGGAGTCCTTGCAAGCGGGCCGGGAGGTCCGGATCAACGCGGCTGCTAACTGGCTGGTTTGCGAGGAAGCCTGCATCCCGGGGAATGCCAATTTGGCTATCGAGTTGCCGGTGACGGATTCGGGAGAGACGCTGGCTCCGGCGGAGTACGCGGACGAAATCGCCCAGACGCGGGAGGCCTTGCCGGTGGAGGCCGAGGGCGGAAAAGTCGCGGTTGAGGACTTGGGCGACACGCTGGTCTTCAACCTGCAGTGGGACGGCTTGCAGGGGGCGGAGCTCGAAGAGCCTTACTTTTACGTCGAGCAGGAGTCGGTTTCGAATTCGGCCAAGGCCCAAAGCTTCGACTTGGTGGGCAATCTGCTGCGCGTGGCGGTTCCGAAGGCAGATTACTTCGAACAGGTGGAATCTGGATACACAGGACTGTTGTATTCGAAAAATGGATTCGATTCGGCGGGTGGCGTGCAGGCGGTTCGGTTTTCGGTTCAAAGCGACCTTGCGGCTTTGGGAGCTACGCCCGCGAAGTTGAGCGAGGGGGCCGGGTTCGAGATCGGGTTTGGCCAAGCTTTGCTGTACGCCTTCCTGGGTGGTATGATCCTTAACCTGATGCCCTGCGTTTTTCCGGTGCTCTCGATAAAGGTTCTGGGATTCGTGCAGCAGTCCGGCGAAGACAAGGGCAAGGTTCTGCAGCACGGACTCGCGTTCACAGTGGGGGTGCTGGTTTCCTTCTGGGTTCTCGCGGGAACTTTGATTGCCCTTCGATCGGCAGGCGAAAGTTTAGGCTGGGGCTTCCAGTTGCAGCAACCGGAGTTCGTGGTCGTGATGCTGGTGGTTATGTTCCTCTTCGGCCTGAGCATGGCGGGCGTTTTCGAGATGGGGACTTCGGCGATTAGCTTGCAGGGCAAGGTTAAGGGCGAAGGTTTTGGAGGGTCGTTTTTCTCGGGAGTGATCGCAACAGCGGTTGCGACTCCCTGTACCGGACCTTTCATGGGGCAAGCTCTCGGCTATGCGTTGACGCTTTCCGCCTTTCAGTCCCTCACTGTATTCACATTTCTGGCACTGGGAATGGCGACCCCCTATCTGGTCTTGTCGGCGAATCCGGCATTGATCAACAAGTTGCCTCGTCCGGGAGCTTGGATGGAGACGTTCAAGCAAGTGATGTCCTTTCCCATGTTCGCGACATGCATTTGGCTGATTTGGTTGCTGGGGGCCCACATGGGCAACGACGGCTTGCTCTTTGTTCTAGGGGGGCTTCTGGTCGTCTCGATAGGGGCTTGGATCTACGGACGCTGGTCCACGCCGGCCCGCAAGAAGGCGACCCGACGGTTGGCCTCGGGCCTTGCTCTCTTAACGGTTGCAGGCGGCATCTGGATGATGATGCCCAAGCACATGGATGCCAGCGAGGAGAAGATTGCCTGGCAGGCGTATTCGCCCGCTCTGGTGGAAGAATTGAGCGCGTCGGGCAAGCCGGTCTTCGTCGATTTTACCGCTGACTGGTGCCTGACTTGCAAGGCGAACGAGGTGCGCCTCTTCGGTTCGGACAAGGTGTTGGAGGAGATCGAGAAGCGAGGCGTCCAGCTGGTTCAGGGAGATTGGACCAAGAAGGACGCAGTGATCACCGAAGCCTTGGCTAAGTACGGTCGCTCCAGCGTGCCGCTCTACTTGTTGTACGACGGGAAGCCAGGGTCTGAACCGAAGGTCTTACCCCAAGTCCTGAGCCCAGATGCTTTTTTGGAATCGCTCGACGAAATCTAAGCGAATGGTGGCCCGTTTTTCGTGAGACGGGTCGTCGCGCCTTTGCGACGCGCTCTCCTTGTTCAACCTAGCCCTGACAGATACCATGATTGCGAAACTTAGAAATCTCGGCGCAGCTCTGGCTGCTTGCGTTTTCATTGCTGCGACCACCGCGGCCAACATCGGGGAGGCAGCTCCTCAGTTTTCTCTTGTAGACATTAACGGTCAGACGCGGTCGCTGTCCGACTACGCGGGCAAAGTGGTTGTGCTCGAATGGACCAACTACGGCTGCCCCTTCGTCAAGAAGCATTACGGTTCCGGCAACATGCAGTCCCTGCAGGACATGGCTAAGGGCAAGGAAGTGGTTTGGCTTTCGATCTGCTCCTCCGCTCCCGGCACCCAAGGGCACATGACCGCCTCGGAGTGGCAAGCGGCCATCGCTGAAAAAGGCGTCAAGTCGTCGGCCGTGTTGATCGACGAGTCCGGGGAGGTGGGGCGTCTTTACGGCGCCAAGGTCACTCCTCACATGTACGTTATCAACGCCGAGGGAACGCTAGTTTACGACGGTGCCATTGACAGCATTCCATCGGGGCGTGTGAGCGATATCGAGCGAGCCGAGAATTACGTTGTCGCGGCTTTGGACGCCGTATTGGCCGGCAAGCCGGTGGAAAAGACCAAGGCCAAACCTTATGGCTGCGGCATCAAGTACGCTCGCTAGGGCCTTTGTCCTCACTTTTTAACTACGAATCGATACGGCCGCTGTGACCAATCGGGACCGGCGTAGCCCACTCCGACTCTCGGCGTCGCCTCCACGTGCGCGTCCGGGAGGCTGGGGCCGGATTCCAGCCAAAGGGCGTTCTCCGGGACAGCGGGGAGAGTGTTGAAGCGGCGGTCCACGCCGAGGCGTTTGGTCAAGCGCCCCGGGCCGGAAATTCCCTCCACGGCTCGTATCAGAATGGCCGCCGGATAGTCTTGCGGGCCGGTCACGAGATTCAGCATCTCATGCATGCCGTAGATGAGGTAGACGTACCAACGCCCGGCCGGGCCGAACATCACTTCAGTGCGGGCGGTGCGTCCCTTGCTGGCGTGGCAAGCCAAGTCGTCCGGTCCGTCGTATGCTTCCGTCTCGGTGATCCTAACGCGAGACACTTTCCCGTTTTCTTGCTCCACCGCGAGGGTCTTGCCCAAAAGTTCGCGGGCGAGGCGCACGGTTTGGCGCGAGTTGAAGGTTTCGGGGCGTAGGACGCGGCTCATTGGGCTGCCAGAAAAATGTGAGCGGTGGGCAAAGGCAATCGTTGCTTGGCCCTTGGGGAGCGCTCAAGCTTCCGCCCATGCTCAAAACCGTGACTTTCACCGCTAACTTGTTGGCCGAAACAACCTATGAATTTTCCCGCTGGAACGAAGGGAAGACACAGCGAGCGAAGGCCGAGTCGTTCCAAGTGGGAGGCAAGGGAATCAACGTCAGCAAGATGCTCAACAAGCTGGGGGCGGACAACCAAGCGCTCTGTTTTCCAGGTGGCGACTTCGGGCCGGCCTGCGAGCGTTGGCTGGCGGAGCAAGGGATCGAGACTTTGGCCTTCCACGAAGGTTGCGTGACGCGTTCCGGCAGCGTAGTCCGCTCCGGCGGCCAGGACGAGACGACGTTTTTGGGGGTGGACTCGGTGGTCTCGGAAGACGCGATTCGGGAGGCGGTGGCGGAATTGGACGCGATTGAAGGGCCTTTCGTTTTCGCCGTTTGCGGCTCGGTGCAGGGCTGGGAGGATCCGATTTGGGACTGCTTGCGAAATTGGGTGGAAAAGCGAGGGGAGGAAGTGACTTTTGTCGTGGACAACTACGGCCCAAGTTTGCCTTGGTTCGCCCGCCAGAAGCCGGATTTGGTTAAGTTCAACCGCGACGAACTGGAGTTGCTGTTCGAGGGTGAGGAACGAAAGCAGGAAACGCCGGAATTGTTGCGGAAGGCCCGCTTACGGTTTTCCTGCGACCGTTGGGTTGTTACCAACGGCGCGGAAGCGATTTGGGTTTTGGACGGGGAGGGCGAGGCGGTGAGCTTCGAACCGCGAAAGGTGAAATGTGTCTCGCCGGTCGGTTGTGGCGACATCGTTTTCGCGACCTTGATCGATTGCCTGTATAACAAATCCAACTACGCCCTGCTTGAGGCAGCGAAGCTCGCCAGCGAATACGCCTCCCGCAGCGCTGCCATGCCGGGAATCGCGGAGTTCGATTTATAGTTGAAGTTCAAAAGGTAGGAGCGAGCTTGCTCGCGATTGGACGTGGATTTGCGAGCAAGCTCGCTCCTACAACTGGGATTGCTATTTTCGTTGGGTCCCTTTCACTTTCGCCGGTTTGAGTCAGAGCGAATACATACACATCAAGGGGGCGCGGGAGCATAACCTCAAAAACATCGAGCTTAAGATTCCCCGCAACAAGCTGGTGGTCATCACAGGCGTGTCCGGTTCGGGAAAGTCGTCTTTGGCTTTCGATACCTTGTATGCGGAGGGACATCGCAAGTATGTGGAGTCGCTTTCCACGCAAGCTCGCCAGGCGATGGACCAGCTGAAACGTCCGGACGTAGATTTTATCCACGGGCTCTCGCCGGTGCTGGCGATCGAGCAACGCGCCTCGAACGCCTCGCCTCGCAGCACGGTGGCCACCGTCACGGAGATTGCGGACTACGCCCGGCTCTTGTGGGTGATTCGCGGGGAACAGCGTTGTCCCAAGGACGGCGGAATCATTCAACGGCAGACCTTGGACGGTGCGGTGGACCAGGCTTTGAGGCTCCCGGATCGCGCTCGGGCGATGATCCTGGCTCCCTACATGAATGCCAAGCCTGCGGTGTTGCGCGAGGAGTTGCCTCGCTTGCGACAGAAGGGCTTTCAGCGGGTGCGCATCGATGGCGAGATCGTGGATGTGGACAGCCCGGATGCGGCGGCCAAGGGGCGTAGCGCGGTGCAGATGGACATCGTGGTGGACCGCTTGGTGATTGGCCCTGATCAGCGAAGCCGTTTGGCGGACTCGCTGGAGCTCGCTTTCAGCGAGGGAAAGGATCGGGCTCTCGTTCTGTATCAGGAAAGTCGTGACGGGGATTGGGACGAGCTTTCTTTAAGTCGCAACTTTTCTTGCGGCGAATGCGGCACAGTCTACGAGCCGGTGACGCCGCGTCATTTTTCTTTCAATACAGCAGAGGGATCATGCCCGGAGTGCGGTGGCTTGGGTGAAACGCGACGTTTCCTTGACGAACTGATCGTTCCAGATCCCAGCAAGAGCGTAAAAGGCGGGGCGTTGAAGCCGCTGCGAATTGGCGGTAAGCAATTGATCATTCGGCACAACGCCTTGTTGCGGCAGTTGGCGGAGCAGTTGCCCTTCGATCCGACGGTGCCGTGGAAGGATTTGCCCGAACAAACGCAGCAGCAGTTGCTGCATGGCGTGCCGGATCGGGAGTTCTCGTTCAAGCTGACGCGCCGCAAGACGAAGGTGCCGCCTGCGCCCTTCGAGGGGATCGTTCCGCTCCTCACGAAAGCGGCTCGCGAGACCAAGAGCGACGGGTATCGGGCGCGGTTGATGACCTACCAGACTGAGCAAGATTGTCCGTGTTGCGGGGGGCATCGGTTCAGCCCGCGCAGCGCCAACGTATTCGTGGACGGCGTGAGCATGCCGGAGTTTTTGGCCATGGATATCGAGAAGGCCTATGACTTTGTCTCTGGCCTAGACCGGGCGGGGAGTGATGTTTCGACCTATGGGGAGGTAATCGAAGGCATTGAGTTTCGACTGCGTTTCCTTAAGGAAGTCGGGCTCGATTACCTGACGTTGAATCGTGGATACGGAACGCTCTCCGGTGGAGAGTCTCAGCGCGTGCGGTTGGCCACGCAGCTCGGCATGAGCTTGATGGGGGTTATCTACGTTTTGGATGAGCCGAGTATCGGTTTGCATGCCAAGGACAACAAGAAGCTGGTAGAGACGCTCAAGGAATTGCGGGACGTGGGGAACTCTGTGGTGGTAGTCGAGCACGACGAGGAAATGATGCGTGCGGCGGACCATCTGATCGAAATTGGTCCGGGGGCTGGCCTGTATGGAGGAGAGGTGCTTTACGAAGGGGCGCCGCAAGACTGCAAGCCGACCGGAGACTCCGGTCGCTCGACAGGAGCGTACTTGTCGGGCGAGCAGTCGTTGACGCGCTCCGCGGAGCGTTTGAAGCCGAACGATCGTTGGATTGTGATAAAGGAGGCTTCGCACCATAACTTAAAGGGGGTGACTGCGGAAATTCCGGTGGGTTTGCTCACTTGCGTGACAGGCGTTTCAGGGTCGGGAAAGTCGACCTTGGTGAATCAGATTCTGGCGAAGGCCGCAGCTCGCAAGTTGAACCGGTCCAAGGATATCCCGGGGGGACACAAGGGCATCGACGGCTTGGAGCATTTCGAGCGAGTTGTGCGGGTCAGCCAAGAGCCTATCGGCCAAAGTCCGCGTTCCAATCCTGCGACTTACACGAAGCTTTTCGATGCATTGCGAGATTTGTATACGAAGGTTCCGTTGTCGCGGACCCGTGGATACAAGGCCGGTCGCTTTAGCTTCAACGCACGAGGAGGCCGTTGCGAACGTTGCCAAGGGCAAGGAGCGATCAAGCTGGACATGCTTTTCATGAGCGACGCATACGTCGAGTGTCCCAGCTGCAACGGCCAGCGCTATAATCGTGAAACCTTGGAGGCTCGTTACGGGGGAATTAACATAGCGGAAGCGCTGGACCTTTCCGTCGACGAGGCTTGCGAGAAGTTCAAGAACGTGCCTCGCATTATCGAGAAGTTGAATACGCTGGAGCAGGTGGGGCTAGGCTACCTCAAGCTAGGTCAGGCGGCGAATACCTTGAGCGGTGGCGAGGCTCAACGATTGAAGCTTTCGCTAGAACTCTCCAAGCGTAACAGCGGTAAAAACCTATACATTCTCGACGAGCCGACCACCGGCCTGCATTGGGCGGACATTCAGCGATTGAGCGATTTGCTTTTTCGATTGCGTGACCAGGGGAACACGGTGGTGGTGATCGAGCATCAGCTGGACTTCATCAAGCTTGCCGATTGGGCGATCGATCTCGGGCCCGGTGGCGGAAGCCGCGGTGGTGAAATCGTGTATTCAGGTTTTGTGGACGGGATGGCGAACTGCGAACGCTCGGAGACAGGCGCGGCTTTGGGAGGGTAGCTCGCCTGGTGATGCGCTTAAGATCGCCAGCAGAGGGATCCACTGTGGGAGGTGATACTCATTGTGAGTGCGCTGTCTAGTCGCGGCACAAGGCCGCTTCCCGCAAACGAGAAATTCGCGTGATGGGGGCAATTGACTGCAGGTCCGGGTAGGGCGGACGGGCCCCGTCCGCTGCGTTGCATGATTTAGGCGCTGCGGCTGTCTGGGCCAGACAGCCCTACCTTGGCCGATTGGCAGGGGAGCGGATGCCATTTTTGAAGTTGCGAGGTTGGTGGCCTGGACTCAGTCTCGTTCCGTTTTGTTACCCACCCGTTCTGCTGCCCCATTGAATCCACGGTCGCGCAGCCGCAGTACCTTGTTCATCGCCTTGGCGGTGCAGGTTGCGGTCGTCTTGGTGTCTGTATTCATAATGGTGCGGGAAGATGCCTTGGTGGAGCCGCCCGCGTTTTCTGGCGAGCGAGTGGTCAGCGTGGCGAGGCCGGAGGAGAAGCGTCTCGATCGGGTGCGGGAGATGAGCCGACGTATTTCGAAGCCGCGTAGCTTTCAGCGATTGGCGGTGGAGCAAGCGTTTCAGAACGAGCTGCCCTCGATGCCGGCATTGCCGCAGGATGCCTTGGATTTGAACAGTGTGGAGGATTCTATGCTGGCGGACGCGCACGCCTCTCTGTCGGGTTCTGGTCTGATGGATCTGGCGAGTTCCCTGGCGGGCAAGGAGTCGGCGGCGGAATTTTTCGGAGTGAGGGATAGCGGTCGGCGGATTGTGATCGTGGTGAATACATCTGCCTCGGTCGTACGCAAGGCATCGGCTCGAGGCGTGAGTATCGAGCGCTTGCAGCAAGAGGCGATCGCATTGGTGGAAGGACTGGGATCGGGAACGCTTTTTGGAATCGTCCAATTCAGCCAAGGCACGAAATCGTTCTCTGAATTTATGGCGCCGGCCTTGGTGAAGAACAAGGTGGCTGCTGCAGAGTGGGTGAGGTCCGAATTGAAAGGAAATCCCAAGGTCTTGCCTGGCTCCCTGGTGGGCCACGAGGCAGCCGTGGCGGCCGCCATGGCGTTGCAGCCTGATTTGATTTTTCTGGTGACGGATGGGTCCTTGAATCGCCGGACAGCGAAACCAGGGGGAGGCTACTCCTATCCCAAGATCAGTTTTGCGGAGTTGATGGACTTCGCTGATCGGCAGGTGATGCAAAGGGGGGTGAAGCCGCGGCTTCACGTAGTGGGCTTCGAGCTCGGTGAGGTCGAGAGGGAAGGCTTGGAACGTTTGGCGAGGCGCTTCAATGGATCGCTCCGGGAGATGTGACCTGCGAAATCGCTTTGTTATAGGGGGAAGGCGGCCCTCCAGAGATCGACTTCGCCTGGATGCCCGTGCAGGCGAAGCTCTTGATCGATCCGTCGGATGTTGGGCTCTTCCACCGAATGTTTGGAATCGCCTGGAAGCTCGGGCCTCGCGGCTCGCGTCAGTGCCCAGCAGGCCCAAGATCGCCACTTGCGTTGCTCGCGCCGCGGTTCGCCCAGACGGTCGGCGTAGTGCTGGAAGTGAACGCGTGGATTGCCCAGAAAGGCTCCCTCGGGAGCGTGTTGCAGGAGAAAGACGAGGGCCTCGTATGGTAAGGGCCAGTCTGCGAGGATCGGTTCGCTTCCTTTCAGGTCGGCTCCCCATGCACGGTCTAGGCAGAGGATCGCGCGAGCTGGAAGGCGCTGCAGCCAAAGGTGTTGCGCGTACTTGAGGCAGGTCAGGTAGAAGGCGGCGCTGCGTTCGTCGCCCCGAAAGCGATTGAGCGAACGCCAATTCATACCTGCTTCGGGAGCGGGGAGGCTGGGGATGCTGGGGATTGGTTCTGGCCGGGCCATAGCTGGGATTATTCCTCCTGTGTCAATGGTGCAAACTCGCGGTCACGGGAGTGTTTCGGACTAGGGTTATCGCTGAAACGACAATCTCTGGCGAAAAGAAGCAATGATTTGTTGCAAGGGTTAGAAATATCGCCGTAGGTGGTGGCTTTTCAATCAAGCCTCGGTCCGAAGGACTGACAACCACGTCGACAGAAAACATCACACGCTCCCAGACAAATTCATCTTTGCCATGCCGACGAAGACCGTTCCGGATTTCTTCCAGTCTCCCGACTGGACTGACCTAAAACCCTTTGCCTAATCGATGAGCGACCCGATTAAACACGAGTGCGGTATCGCCCAAGTGCGTCTCAAGAAGCCGCTTGAGTACTATCAGGAAAAGTATGGCACCCCGCTCTGGGGATTCTATAAGCTCTTCCTTCTCATGGAGAAGCAGCGCAACCGGGGCCAAGATGGGGCAGGGGTTGCAGCGGTAAAGTTCGATATGCCGGCGGGCGAGCCTTACATGTTTCGCGAACGTAGCGTCAAGTCGAACGCCTTGGACCGCATCTTCAAGGGCACGCTTAAGGGCTACCAAAAGCTGATTCGCAATGGGGAGGTCCTTCCGGACTACGTTCCCTCCATCAAGAAGAATTTCGACTTCGCGGCGGAACTCTACATGGGGCACCTCCGTTACGGCACTTCCGGCGGCTATTCGCTCAGCGTTTGCCATCCCTTCTTCCGTCGCAGCAGTTGGCCAACCAAGAACCTTATCCTGGCGGGCAACTTCAACATGACCAACACGAAGGAGCTCAACGACAGCCTCATCGCTATCGGTCAGCATCCCATTTTCGCCACCGATACTCAGGCCTTGCTGGAGAAAGTGGGCTTCCATCTCGACGAGGCGCATGACAACCTCTACCGCTACCTGCGGGACGAAGGGCATACCAACGACGAAATCGCCGAAAAGATCCTTACTGGCATCGACATCCCCAAGATTTTCCGGAAGTCGGCCGAATCTTGGGACGGTGGCTACGCTTTGATCGGTGGCATTGGAAATGGCGACAGCTTCATCCTGCGCGATCCGCTGGGCATACGTCCGGCCCACTATTTCGAGGACGACGAGGTCTTTGCGGCGGCATCCGAGCGGGCACCGCTCATGACTATTTTCGACAAGAAGTTGGAAGACATCCACGAGGTGCCGCCGGGCAACATCATCGTCATCAACAAGGCAGGTGAGGTAACCCGCGAAGTTTTCAGGGAGCCGGATCCCGAGCCCAAGCAATGTTCTTTCGAGCGCATCTATTTCTCCCGCGGCAACGACGCCGACATCTACAAGGAGCGTAAGGCGCTTGGCGGAGGACTTTGCGAGCAGATCATGGACGGCATCGACCGTGACTTGGAGAATACCGTCATCAGTTTCGTGCCTAACACTTCTGAAGTTGCCTACTTTGGCGTGCTTGAGGAGCTGCGTCTCATCCGTCGCCGCGAGGTGAAGGCCCAGATCTTGGAGGCGGCCGAAAAGGGCGAGCTCGACGCTGATAAGTTGGATGATCTGGTGATGCGCAACTGGCCGCGTGGCGAGAAAATCGCCCACAAGGACCAGAAGCTGCGAACCTTCATTTCCTCCGAGGATTCGCGCAACGAAATGGCATCTCACGTTTACGACGTGACCTACGGAATCGTCACTCCCAACGACAATCTGGTCTGCGTCGACGACTCTATCGTTCGCGGCACGACTTTGCGTAAGTCGGTTCTCAAGATTCTCAGTAGCTTGGAGCCGAAGAAGATCATCATCGCCTCCACCGCTCCGCAAATCCGCTACCCGGATTGCTACGGCATCGACATGTCGGAGCTAGGCAAGTTCATCGCCTTCGAGGCAGCCATCGAATTGCTCAAGGAACGCGGCAAGAAGGATGTCATTTCCGAAGTCTACCGCAAGTGTCTCGACGCGGAAAACGGGGAAGCTCCCAGCACGGTCAATTACGTGCAGGAGATCTACAAGCCTTTCTCCGACGACGAGATTTCCGCCAAGATTGCTCAGCTCGTGTATCCATACGATACTGACTGGAAGGGGGAATTGCAGGTTATTTATCAAACGGTCGAAAATCTTCACAAGGCCCTCGATGGTCACGATGGCGACTGGTACTTCACGGGCAACTACCCGACCCTTGGCGGTTTCCAAGTCGTGAACCGCGCTTTCATCAACTACTACGAAAAGGCCAAGGGGCGTGCCTACTAGACCCGCTCTAACAAACTCTGTCTCTAATCCCTCACTCAAAGATGGCTGCTAAGAAAAAAACAAAAGCGTACGCTGAAGTAGGCGTTAACATCGATTTGGCCGACCGCATGAAGGGCGGCCTCAAGCAATCGCTCAAAAGCGCGTCCCGTCCGGAAGTTCTCGGGGCGGTAGGTGGCTTCGGTGGGTTGTTCGACCTCTCCAAATCCAAGTACAAGGAGCCGGTCCTCGTTAGCAGTATCGACGGAGTGGGTACGAAGCTCAAGATCGCCTTTGAGTCAGGCAAGCATAAGAGTGTTGGTCTCGACATCGTGAATCACTGCATCGACGACATTTCAGTCATCGGAGCGGAGCCGCTTTTCTTCCTCGACTACCTCGGTCTCGGGAAGCTCGAACCAAAGGTTTTCAAGCAAATCCTCGCTGGTATTTCCGAAGCGTGCGCAGGAGCAAACTGCGCGTTAATTGGCGGTGAAACCGCTCAGTTGCCGGATATGTATTCAAAGGGAGAATACGATATCGCCGGAGTGATCGTGGGCATTGCCGAAAAGAAGAAGATGCTCTCCGGCTCTACCATTCGTCCCGGCGACGTGGTCATCGGCCTGCCTTCCAGCGGATTGCACACCAACGGGTACACGCTCGCTCGCAAGGTGATCTTCGACAAGGCCAAGCTGACTTTGAAAGATAAGGTGCCTGGCACGCGTCAAAGTATCGAAAAGGCCTTGATGGCTCCGCATACTAACTATGCGCCGTTGCTGCAGCCATTGCTTGCGAAGTTTAACCAAGGCACCTCTTCCAAGGTCCGCAAGGGCAACGCAGTCTTCGGCATCGCTCACATCACGGGCGGAGGCTTCACCGGAAACATTCCTCGTATTCTGCCCGAGAAGGTTGACGTGGAAATCGAAACGTCCACTTGGGAGCCGCTGCCTATCTTCAAGCTTATCG
This sequence comes from Pelagicoccus enzymogenes, assembly GCF_014803405.1. Lineage (NCBI taxonomy): Bacteria > Pseudomonadati > Verrucomicrobiota > Opitutia > Puniceicoccales > Pelagicoccaceae > Pelagicoccus > Pelagicoccus enzymogenes. Next base: position 321,110 of record NZ_JACYFG010000006.1, on the reverse strand, counting down.
AAGAAAAAGGCGGTATCGACTTCGACGAGATGTACGAAGTGTTCAACATGGGTATCGGCATGACGCTTATGGTCGATGGCAAGCAGGCGGATGCGATTCTCGAGTTCTGTCATGCCAACGGTTGCAAGGCCGTGAAGATTGGCCAAGCGACCAAGGGGACCGGTAAGGTTCAACTCAAGAAGTAGCTCTAGCCCTGCCGAAAAAAGCTTTCAAAGCCGTAGCTCGAAAGGGCTGCGGCTTTTATTTGGGCAGTAGGTACGGCCGCCGCTCGATCTGCCTTGTTTTTGCTTCTGCAATGCGGCGCCAGCTCTGCGATTCTTCTAGATTAGGGTAGCGTCCTCTGTCCCGGCGGACAGGATAGGAGCCTCCAATATGAATAAATTGCTACTTCCTGTTTTCGTTCTCGCTTCTCTCCTTATTGGAGCCTGCTCGTCGCAACCCGAACCAGAGCCGGAGAGCCAGGTTTCTGGAGCCAAATGGTTGGATGCCGCCCAGGGCGGTAACATGTATGATGTGCTCGCGTATCCGTTAACTGAGGACGAACTCGCTTATTTCGAGGACGCTTTGCCTTTGCTGGAGCAGGCTGCCCGAAAGCATCCGGCTATCTGGTCTGAAATTGCCTACGAAGAGGATCCGTCGGTAGTTGCTGCTCAAAGTCGGGTATGGAGCGATGCGGGGCTGCTGGGCCGAGATGTGATCGCGGTGAATTTGAAGCTCACCTTTCTCAGCGAGTTTGCTTCCGCGGAGGAGGGCATGGAGCGGGACATGAGGGAAAACTTGGCTTGGTTGGAGCAGCGTCTTGAGGGCGAGGGGGCGGATGCTGCGCTCTTTGAGACGGCGGACTCGCTGCGCATGATCATCGGCGTAATTGCGGTTAACCGAGAAGCGGGATCCTTTCAGTTCTACCAGGAAAACCAAGCCCGGATCGAGGCGGCGCTTGACCGATTCACCAGCATTGGCGAACAATAGTCGTTCACGTAACCCATTTTATTATGCTCGTTCACACAGTTCTCTTTAACCTCACTCCCGGCATGAGCGACGAACAGGTCGCTGCATTTGAGAAGGATTTGAATTCCCTCGCTACCATTGACGTGGCGAAGGCTTGCTACATCGGCAAGGTTGCCGACACGGCTAAGCGCCCGGTGGTGCAGACGGATTGGGACTACATGCTGACGGTGATCGTCGAGAACGTGGCAGACCACGATATCTATCAGGATCACCCCACTCATCATGCCTTCATCGCGAACCAGAAGCAGTTCTTCGCTCAGGTTCGCGTGTTCGACGGCGAGTAGGGGGACCGTAGCGCGGATCCGTTCGTGGACGCTGGCTAAGGCTTCGCGCTACGCGCGATCCGTTTTTTGAATACGTGACGCTCCGGTGACATCCTGCCGGAGCGTTTCATCGTACCTTGACAGTTTCACCCTAGTGGGTAGAAAGTACTTCTCCATGGAAGCTGCCCTTATGGAGCCGGTCTTGGTATTGAACCGGTTATGGCAGGCGGTGAATGTAATCGCCGCCAAGCGTGCCTTTTCGCTCCTCGCGAGCGGACACGCTCAGATTGTCCATGCGGAAGACGAAAGTTTTGAAGTCTTCAACATGATGGATTGGGTCGATTTTTCTCGGCACAATCCACCTGCAGGCGAGCTGGAGCTCGTGCATACCGTGAAGTATCCGATCCGCGTCCCTCGAGTGATCCTGCTTTCGGTCTTCGATCGCATGCCGCGCAAGGAAGTGAAGCTCACGCGTCACAATGTTTTCGAGCGCGACAAGTACACTTGCCAGTACTGCTCGAAGAAGCTGCCGTCGGAGGACCTGAATCTGGATCATGTGATCCCGCGTCACTACGGCGGCAAGACGACCTGGCAGAATATCGTTTGCTCCTGCATCGACTGTAATTCGCGGAAGGCCAACCGTTTGCCGCACGAGGCGAAGATGCGCCTGATCCGCAAGCCGTCCGCTCCCAAGTGGCGCCCGGTCATCAATCTCGTGGCCCGCGGAAAGAAGCAGGAGGCCTGGAAGCACTTCCTCGATATCGCCTACTGGAACGTGGAGCTGGAGAAGTAGTTCCAAATCCTGCGTGGGAAGTGCCCTTGTGGCACGATTTGAAATTGCGCCAGTTCAATCTGGCGTGGCCTCTTGGATGATCGCGAGCAAGCTCGCTCCTACCTCTTTCCTACCGAAACGAAGCGCGGCGCAGGCGGTCGTTGATGGCCAGTCCGAGTCCCAGTTCGGGGGCTTCTTCGGCGATGATTCGCGAGTAGCCGGCTTCGTCGAGCTCTCGCAGCTTGGCGAAGAGGTTGGCCGCGATTTCGGAGAGTTTTCCGTCTTCGGAGAGCCAATGCACGTTTTTGCCGCGATCTTGCTGCGGCTTGGCCAGCAGCAGTGCGGCGGTTTTGGGTGGCAGCGTTTCAAGCTCGCTCGTTGCGATTCCGCCTCGCAGGTCGAGCGGCGTGCGGGGGCTGTAGTGCTTGGGCAGGGAGCCGGGGGCGAGGTGCTGCACGGATTCGTCGGCGGAAGTGGCGGCCGGCTTTTCGATGGAGCGGCCCAGCTCCGCCTCGATTTCCTCGGCGGGCAGGGCTCCGTAGCGCAGGATGCGCGGCTGGGACTCGTCGCGCAGGTCGAGGATGGTCGACTCCACGCCGAAGGCGCAGGGGCCGCCGTCGAGGATGAATTGGATTTTCGAGCCGAGACCTGCTTCCACGTGCTGGGCGGTGGTGGGGCTGATGTAGGCGAAGGGGTTGGCGCTGGGGGCGGCGAGAGGAAAGTCGCACTGGGCGACTAGTCTCTGGAATTCCGGGTGGGCGGAGCAGCGCACGCCCACTGAGTCAAGTCCTGCTGTGACGATGCCGGGTATCTTGTCCTTCTTGGGCAGGACGAAGGTGAGGGGGCCGGGCCAGAAGCGTTCCGCAAGGCGGATTGCCAGCGGGTTGGCGTAGCAAATTTGTTCGAGCGCCTCGACGCCGGAGATGTGGCAGATCAAGGGGTCGTTGGCCGGACGTTGCTTCGCTTCGAAGATCTTGGCGCAGGCTTGAGCGTCAAAGGCGTTGGCGGCCAGTCCGTAGACAGTCTCGGTGGGGACGCCGACCAGTCCCCCAAAAAGCAAAAACTTACGCAGATCGCGTAAGTTTTCCTCGGTAGGTTGGAGTATGTTCGCCATGTGCGTGTGGAGCGAGCGGGCCAACCAGGTCCCGCGTGTGTGTGGCAGTATAAACGCTCGAGGCGTCGACTACTTCATCAAGCGCAAGTTGCGAGCGCGCTTGATTGCCTTGGTGATCTTACGCTGCTGCTTCGAGTTGATGCGGTTCATCTTGCCTGGGATGATCTTGCCAGTTTCTGTTACGTAGCGTGCAAGGATGTGAGCATGGTTGTGGTCCAGCTCTTGTGGCGTGAGGCTTTGTGATTTTTTCTCTGTGCTCATAAGGAACGGCGGAAACTAGGCCTTCGGTACCCCTTGTCAACAACGGAAAGCGAGAATTTCTAGGCAGCTATTTCTTTACAGCGAGAGGGGCTTCCTGCAGAAATTTGCCTCTCCAGCCATTTTGACGGCTGGCATTCCTGGGGTCATAGTTCAACGGATAGAACAAGGGTTTCCTAAACCTTAGATCTGGGTTCGATTCCCGGTGGCCCTAGTGGATGGATTCGGGGAGGTGTTTCGATTTGCTGGGCGGGTCAGCTTGCCTGTTTCCCGCTCGACCCTGCCATCGATTGGTATTGATGCTTCGCTTTGCCCGCATGTCGGCTTGGCCAAGGAACACGGTGCCTCCGGGGCACTTTCAGTCACGGCGTCTTACTGTCCGATGGATGCGGTTTTGGCGAGGTTCGCTGCGAGAGGCACTCTGGTGGCTTGAGGCGTGGTGACCGACTTGAAGCTAAATCGGCTTTTCTCTTAGTTAATTAGCTCCGCTCACGTGTCTCTGCCTCGTAATTCCGTAAACGAAAAGCTACCCCTTGATGCCCCGAGACGAAAAAGACGAGAGTCGTTGGTTCAAAGAACGCTTGCTGCCGCACGAAGGCATGTTGCGAGCTTGGCTGAAGAGCAGGTTCTCCTCTGGCATCGACGTGGACGACGTGGTCCAGGAGTCTTACCTCAAGGTTATGCGAGCGCATTCCGAGAAGCCAGTGCATGCGCCGAAAGCTTTTCTTTTTGCCACGGCCCGGAACCTGGCGCTCAACGCAGTGCGCCATGCCAAGGTTCGTGGAGAGAATCTCGAGTTCGTTTCCGATGACGTGGACTATTTGGACGAAAGCGAGGGGGTCCACGAGACGGTGGCTCGGAATCAGGAGCTGGAAATTTTAACCAAGGCGATCCAATCCCTGCCAGACCGGTGCCGCCAGATATTTACTCTGCGCAAGGTCTATGGGATGCCGCAGCGGGAAATTGCCAAAAAGCTGAATATTTCCTCTAGTACGGTGAACGCCCAGATATCAATTGGCGTTAACAAGTGCGCTGAGTTTGTGGGACGATTTTGTGAGACCGGTGAGTCATGAGCGAGCATATGGAACCAAGTGATTCTTCGCGGGAAGAGCGTATAAGCAGAGAAGCTTCTGATTGGCTGGCAAGGCATGATCGAGGTCTTACCGCGGAGGAGCAGGATGCTTTTTTCGATTGGTTGGCCAAAGATCCTGAGCACTCCGAGTCTTACGCGACGCGGGAACGGGTCTGGCGTTCTATGGATCTACTCGCGGAGTGGAGGCCTGAGCACAGTGTGGAGCCCAACCCCGACTTGCTGGCTGTTTCCGCCGGCCACTCATGGATTGGGTGGGTGAAACGCTACTCTAGCTTGGCTGCTTTGTTGGTCTTGGGATTGGCGCTGTGGATACTTCTGGGGAAAGAGGAGGGGGCGTCTGTCACTTTGCTTGCCTCGGGCGAGTCGGCGCGTTTCTACGAGCACCATGTCTTGCAAGATGGCTCGGTGGTGGAGCTCAACCGAGGGGCGCAGGTTTCGGTTCGTTTTTCTCAGGACAAGCGCTTGATCGACCTTCTCTCTGGCGAAGCCTATTTCACGGTATCCAAAGATCCCGATAGGCCTTTTGTCGTTCGGGCTCGAGGCACCGTGGTTCAGGCGGTTGGCACTGCGTTCAATGTGTCTTTGAATCCCGACGAGGTAGAGGTTTTGGTGACTGAAGGAAAGGTCCTCATGAATCCTTCCATCGCGACCACGCGCGACAGTGTCGTCGAAGAGTTGGAGCCGCTCGTGCAGAAGTTGATCGCAGGACAACGAACCGTGGTAAACCTCAACGCTGCTTTGGCGCTCCCCGTGGTCGAGTTAGTGACTCCCGAGGTGATCGAAAGTCGTTTGGCTTGGAAAAACGAAACCTTAGACTTCACGAATGCACCGCTTTCTGAAGTGATCCTCGAATTCAATCGTCGCAATCACACGCAGCTGGTCATCGCCGACGCGGAACTTAACGCTTTGCCCATAACCGCTGCGTTTCGCCCGAACCGCCTGGGTGAGTTTGTGGAGCTCCTTGCTTTGACTAATAACGTACGAGTGGAGCGTGTGGATGGTTCGAAGATCATTCTCCATAAAGAAAAGTGAAAGGAGCGATATATTGCCTGTCTCTAACTTTATTTTTAGTTAATATAACTGCATCGTGTGTCTAAGAAGGTGTAAATACTGACTAGTATGCCTTCGTCCCAATTACCTCGTTTTTGTCTGCATGATTTTCTATCGTTGCCATCGCAACGCTTGGTTGATCTGCGTAACGCTTGCGCTTACGTGGACTTGTATTCTGCGGGCTAATTCAAACGAGTTCTTCTTTGATGTAGAAGCAGGTCCAGCGGGCGAAACGCTTAAAGTTGCGGCCCTTCAAGCCAATGTAGAGATCTTGATTTCTGTTGGGTCTTCTTCGGAAGTGGTTACAAACCCGATACGAGGGCGCTTCCAAGTCGCTCAAGCCCTTGCGAAAATGTTGGATGGCACGCCTCTCACGGCGGTCTCCGTCAGTGACGGTAGAGCTTTTGGCATCTTAAAGAGGGGCGGCGACGGAGCTACTTCCGAACCTGGAGGGGCTGGTATCGCGACGGAATCGAAACCGCAGAATGAAGAACCGGGGGACAGGCGGAAGCTCAATCGGTTTTTAAGGGGAGTGTTGGCGATTGCGGTCCCCGATGCGCGGACTCCTGCCTCGTCGGCGAGTCGTATCGAGGATGCCGACATCTACGAACTTTCTCCTTTCGAGGTGTCGAGTTCCGATAACGACATTGGCTACTACGCGGAAAACACTTTGGCGGGGAGTCGTTTGAATAGTAACATTTCAGACCTTGCTTCTTCCATTACGGTTGTCACGAGCCGACAACTGGAAGATACGGCTGCGGTCGACATCAACGATGTCTTTCTTTACGAGGCTAACACTGAAGGCTTGGGCAACTACACTTCCTACGAAATCGATAAGGATGGAGCCGTTCGCGACAATCCTGCAGGTTGGAGCAATGGATTGGTTGCCAATGGTCCTTCCACTGTGAACCGGGTTCGCGGTATTGCTCCAGCGGATACGGCGAGGGATTATTTCCCGAGTATTGCCCGTATTCCGTTTGACACTTATAATACTCGCTCGGTCGAGATCAATAGGGGGCCGAATTCGATCTTGTTTGGACTTGGAAGCGCCGCGGGAATCGTAAACCAAAGTTTGGAAAAGGCGGTGGTTGGAGCAGAGTCCGGAGAGGTTAAGGTACGGTGGGGCAGTTGGGACGATTTTCGCGCGAGTGGAAGCTTCAATAGAACATTGGTTGAAGATGTGCTTGCGGTGAACGTCTCGGTGCTAAGAGAGGAGAAGGGGTTCCGCCGAAAACCCTCCTATGATGAAACCAAGCGGCAGTATTTGGCTCTCACCTACAAGCCTTCGGATAACACAACGTTTAGAGGGACCTTTGAAAACTACGAAAACAAAAATCGTCGCCCCAACAATGTGACTCCTCGAGATCTGATCACCCCCTGGAAAGCTGCTGGGAGCCCTACATGGAATCCATCGACTAGAAGGTATGCCTTAAATGGCCAGGTCTTTGGTCCCGTAGATTCCGACAGCGACCTGCCTTCTGGCTTGGCCGCCCGAGCGTTTGGACCGGTGTTTCATTTCGATCAGGGCGAGTTTCTCGGTGGGACCCAGAGGAGTTTGGGCAATGCTCCGGGGCTTGTTGCGGGCGGAACCGTTTATCGCATGATGAAGACTAACGGCGAGAATCTGGATCCGCTTTTTATTTACCCAGGGGTCTCCGACTCCGATTCGTACGACTGGGAACATCTGAATATCTTGTCCAGTAACGTTGGGAGCTCCGCCGCCAAAATCGAAACGTTTGAGTGGGATCAGAGAATTCTCTCGAACCTGTATCTTAATATAGGATACATAGATGAGAGTTACGAGGCGGAAAACAGTTACTTCATTGGCCAGCAGACTGGGGCTACCATCGAGATCGATCCGAATACGCATCTGCTAGATGGCAGTCCCAATCCGTATTTTGGACGCCCTTTTATTGAGATCAGGGAGCCAGACGATTTTGATCAGTTTGAGAACAATTCCAGTTTTCGCGCGACTCTAGCCTATGAACTGGATTTCGATAATAGCGATGGCTGGATGCGGTCGCTCGGAAGGCATCGGGCGATGGCCTTGGTGAGTTCGCGAGAATATGACAGCGCGTTTTATCGGTGGAGGCAGGTTGTGCTTTCCGATAATGCTTGGGTGAACCAAAGGCGGCGGATTGGCGGTGTTGGCGGGGCGGTATACAAAAGGATTTATCTCGGCGGCCAAGATGGCCTCGTGGTTAACGATCCCGGGTATGTCTTCAACGGAGCGGAATCGGTGACAATGTCCGTGGGGTATCCAACGAGCGTGGTAGCGTCTGATGCGAGTTTGGATTCGTTTGCCTGGGAGGAAGAAACGGTCGACCTGGGGCGTACGCTGCATATCGTTTCTTCAGGCGAGCAACAGGAGACGGATTCGCTAGCCTTTGTGCTGCAGAGCAGCTTCTTAAAGGAGAAGGTCGTGACGACTCTTGGCTTGCGGGAGGATCGTAACCTGGGGCGTCAAGGTCTCAATCCGGAGATCGATCCGGAGACGGGCATCGCTGATCCATCGGACGTAGCGAAAGAGTTTGAGGATTGGCAACGGGTTTCAGGAATGACCAGCACTGCTGGCATTGTCCTGAAGCCGATGGAGTGGTTGAATTTCCACTACAACGAATCTGACAATTTCACGCCAGCAGGAGTCGTCTATGATATTGGAACAGGTGAGCCGTTGCCATTGCCCACCGGCGAAGGTAGAGATTGGGGGATGGGCCTTCATCTGTTTGACGGGAAACTTTATGCGAAATTGAATTTCTTCGATGTAGCTCAGTTGAATTCTCGGGTGGGTGGCACCGGAACTTCTATTTGGCGGATGGGTTACTTCGATGAGGATTTCTTTGGTGATTGGGCCAGATATGCTGCAAGCGCCGAAGGCTTGACAGGGGCAGCAGCCGAAGCCCGAGTCGCGGAAATTACGCAATTTCCGGAGAACTTCGCCACCTACAATAATTCAGTCCTCGGAACCAGTACCTTAAAGGGGGAAGGAATCGAATTTCAGATGGTCTTCAATCCGTCGAGGAACTGGAACTTCAAATTTAACCTAGCCCAACAAAAGACTGTTTTTAGTGAGATTGCCCCTGAGTACACGGCGTGGAAAGCGGTGCGTCTTCCCGTCTGGCAAGCGGCGTATTCAGAGGCTTTGCCGGAAGGGTTTCAGCGTTTTTGGGACTACGACAACGATAAGGCCCCTTTCGACATTGGAGCCAAGCGCAACGTTTTGCATGGAACTTTGAATACACCTGAAAAGTGGTTCGAAATAAATATCGATGCGAACATGGGGCTGCAGCAAACCTTGTCGGGAAAGAAAACCTCAGGGCAGCGGGAGTGGCGTTGGAATGCTATCTCAAATTATCTCATTACGGACGGCGCCCTGAAGGGCCTCGGAATAGGGGGCAGTGTACGGTGGGAGGATTCAGCGATCATCGGCTATCTCGCTGGTTTACCTGATGAAGATGGGATTGTACGCAAGCTGGATGCGGACAAGCCAGTGTACAACAGTGAAGACTTTCACGTCGATTTTTGGGCCAGCTACACGATGCCGGCATTTAAGGACAAGTTAGAGCTCAAGTTTCAGCTTAACATTCGAGACGCTTTTGAAAGCGGAGGCTTGGAGGCGATTGCTGTTAATCCTGATGGTGAAGAGTCTGCATTCCGCATCATCGATCCACGACAGTTCTACTTTACGACTACTCTTTCTTTTTAGTGCTGCTGCTCGTACGAGTGAATCGCTTCAGGATCCTCTCAGATCCTGTCCAATAAATCGATTTTTTGTGGGTCTGGACCGAGGGCCAGACCTTGTCGTGCTGTGAAACGGAATTGCACTGCGGTCTGCAGCCAACTGTAACCCAATGCAGTAGGGGCTAGTATGTTTCATTGGGCAGTCTTTTAGAAAAAGAACGAAATTCTTTTAGACAGAAATATGGTGATAGGTGTCTTGGCGTTGAATGCACCTGTTTCCCGTTTCTTGCATGGGAGAATTATATAATGCTTCTGAATTACCCCACAATGATTGAGACGACACTTTATCGAAGACGGTCCGGCTGAGCCTTGTTTGCCAGCGGTTCGTTTCTGAGAAACCCATATGCTGAGAGGGTCTTTATGAGGCCTTCGTGCTCCATTATTTGAACGGCTTGAGAGCCGTTTGGCGGAGCTTGCGTGCCTGCGATTGGGAAGCGGCGTTTCAGGTCAATATGGAATGTATCCGTAAAACGAATGCAGGAAGACTTTTTGTCAAAACTCCAAAGCTAAATATGAAAAAAACAAATAAGATACGATGCAACTCATTGGGGAGGGGGCTCTTGGGCCTAGCTCTTCCCGTTTTAGCGCTGAGCGTTGCCACGCAATCCTGGGCAGGCGAGATTCGAGGGCGAGTCGTTGACTCTGATTTAGGCAATAACCTGCGAAACGCCCAGGTAACGATAGCCGGATCTAGCAACCGCGTGCTGACCGAACAAGGGGGGAGCTTTTATTTTCCGGATGTATCCGCGGGCGAAGTGACCTTACGCGTGAGTTTTAGTGGTTACGACACTATCGAACAGACCGTTACCGTACCGGAAGACGGGACTGTTCGCCCTACGATCAAGCTACGTAGCTCCTTCATGGACGAAGGTAATGTATATACCTTGGGTGCCTTTGAAGTTCAGGCTGAGTCTTATAACGCAGCTTCGCGCGCGGTTAATGAGCAGAAGGTCGCCATAAATCCTGTAAAGGTCGTTGCTGCTGACTCGCTTGGAAACGTTTCAGAAGGAAACGCGGGCGAATTTCTTAAGCTGATGCCTGGCGTATCTCTAGATTACGTAGAAGCGGATGCCCGTTCAGTGCGTATCAGCGGATTGGCACCTCAGTACGGTAACGTGCTGCTGGAAGGGCTCTTCGTTCCTAGCGCAGGGTCTTCCAACATCGGTACGGGGAGAACTTTTGAGTTCGAGCAGTTGTCTATGGACAGCGTCGAACTAGTCCAATTGACGAAAACCCCAACTCCGGACCAACCTTCGGCCTTGTCCGGAACCGTGGACTTGGTGACGGAAAGCGCCCTCGATCACGATGGTCAGAACATCGACTATTCTTTCGGTTTGGCGACGAATTCTTACTATGCGGGACTTCACAAGTCACCCGGGTGGGATGACCAGGAAGGCAGAAAACTGTATCCGAATTATACCTTCAAGTACTCGAATGTCTTCAATGAAGGGAAGGTAGGCGTTATCTTTGGCTTGTCGCACCACGAGACGATCGCAGCTCAGAAGCACACATGGCTGTGGCACAACGGCTACGATGATAATCCTGACAACAACGACACGGAAGTGCCGACTTACTGGTGGATGTGGTTTCAGGATGGCCCCAAGCCGACTACCCGCGAAAACTACTTCGCTCGGGTGGATTTCTTGGCGAATGACAATCTCAAGCTCTTTGCTCGTGTGGACCATAGTACCTACAAAGCAAAGTTCTACAATAGAACCATGAGCCTGCGTCCAAGTAGCTTGGACCTGACTAAGGAAGTTTCTAAGACCAACCAGACCGTGGCGAGCGGTACGGTGTCCAATGAATCTAACCAGTTCATGGAGAAGCTCGGAGATACTACTATCTACACGATGGGAAGCGATTATCAAATGGGTGACTTGACTATTTCCACTCGTTTAAACCGTGGTGTCGCTCGAAATTGGTACGAGAACCTGGAAAATAACCACTTCGCCGATTATCGGGCTGATATCAGTGATGTATCCTGGAATTGGACACGCCCATCTGAAGGATCTACGGATTTGCAGTTCACCCAGCTGTCCGGGCCTGATTGGAGAAACCCGAGCAATTACAGCTTTGTGGATAATGCGATGAAGTGGTACGAGAGAAATTCTCGAGACGAGCAAACGACGCTTCGTGTGGACTTCACCCGAGACCTGAAGCAGAAGGACCAGACTCACCTCCTGAAGTTTGGTGTTATGTTCAACACTCGAGACCTGGAAGTGCACCGTTATGGTTCGATGTGGACTACGTTTACGGGACCGGATGGAGTACTGGGGACTGATGACGATCCAAATCCCGGCGACTTCGTGGACAGCAATTTCGTGATGGACTACGACAGCGGGAGCAACCTCAACGGAATTCGGCCGTACAGCCCGTGGAAAATTTGGGATTATTATCTCGAGAATCCCGGCGAGTTTGTAGAGAACACAGATCGCAACGGTGATCAGCGTCGCCGCAACAATTGGTACTTCGAAGAGGAGATCATGTCGGCCTACGTGACCGACCAGATCAAGATCGGGAAGTTAGACATTGCTCCCGGTTTAAGATACGAACGCTCCAAGCCTCAGGGCACCGGGTGGGATTCGGTGAACGGTCGCCCCGTTACCGCAGAAGGCGATTGGACTGAAGTCTTGTTGCCGTATCTACACGCCAACTACGAGTTTGCTTACGATCTCGTCGGTCGTTTTTCGTACCACGAGTCGATCACGCGTGCTGACATTGCCAACTTGGTTCCAGGAATCTCCAGTATAAATGAAACTGATCGCGAGATGAGCGCGAATAACCCGAACCTAAGCGAGGAGAATGCCAAAACCTATTACTTCACTTTGGAAAAGTACTTCGAGCCGGTGGGCTTGCTGTCGGTTTCGGCGTTTCATCGTATTTGGTCGGATCGCCAGATTACAGGTGGCGAAACGGTACTCGGTCCGGATGGATATGGTGGAGACTCCTCTTTCGCTGGATACACGCTGCTCACTCGCACAAACGCAACGCGTGATGTAGATCTCAGCGGTCTTGAAATTGACTTCTCCAAGCAATTCAAGAACTTGCCGAAACCTTTGACGGGACTTGGAGTGTTTGGCAACTACACGATGCTCGACTACGAGGACGATCGATTCTTCCGTGGTTCCCCGAAGCGTACGGCGAATGCTGGAGTGAACGCTAGTATCGATCGTTTCAGCGCTCGTTTGAATATGAACTACATCGGAACCATCCTCACGGGCACTTCTTCATCCTACAACGAGTCAACTGGTGTTTGGTCCGATTCGGCTCAGCCCGACGAGTTCCAGAAGGAACGCATGTTCTTCGACTTGAACCTAGACTACAAGTTGTCCGACAAGCTTCGCCTCTTCCTCGATGCCCGCAATTTGACCAACGAAGATTCGCAATACACCTACCGCGGGCACGAATCTAATTTTGTGCGTATCCTTAAAACCGGTACCATTTGGAAGCTCGGAGTCAAAGGCACATTTTAGTCGTTTGTTTCATATCTGAGTTTGGCGCTCTCCTTGTTAAGGGGGGAGCGCTTTTTGTTCGCTGGGTGCGCCTCGCTCTATTCGCCGACTATATGGAACTTTGCCCGGGAACCTTCTCTTGTTGCGGTTACCTCGAGGCGGACGTCGATACGCTCTTTCAGCTCGGGAACATGAGAAATGATTCCTACGAGGCGGCCTTTTTCGCGCAGGTCCATGAGGGCTTTTAGGGCTTCGTCGAGGGCTTCTTGGTCGAGCGTGCCAAATCCTTCGTCGATGAAAAGCGCTTCCATGCGAATGCCGCCGGCGTAGCTTTGCACCACGTCCGCCAGGCCAAGGGCGAGCGAGAGGGAGGCGAGGAAGGACTCGCCGCCGGAGAGCGTATTGACGCTGCGAGCTTGGCCGGTGAATTCGTCGAAGACGTCTAGGTCCAGTCCGGAGGCGCGCCGCATGTCGTCGCGTTCGCGACGTCGCTCGAGGCGGTAACGCCCCCGGCTCATGCGTTCGAGGCGGGCGGTGGCGGCGATGAGGGTGTCGTCGAGGAAGGCGGTGAGCACGAAGCGTTGCAGGGTCATGCCGAGCGGATTCTTGCCGTTGACGGCGTCGGCAACCCGACCGGCGACGGCGTAGGTTTGTTGCAGGACCCCGAACTCCTTCTCGAGCTTCGCTAAATTTCTCAGGGCGGTTTCGACGCCCTCCAGTTCCTTGGCGATTCCGGTTCGCTCGTCTCGCTTCTCTTGGAGTGCCTCGTCTGCTGCGCGGGCTTTGGTGGCGTAGGTCTCGAGCTCGGGTGGTTTGTCGGCTTTCGATTTGGCGAGCGTCTCGCGCGCTCGCTCGTGCCGGTCGGTGGCGGCGGCTAGCTGCTTATCGTACGCTTCGATTTGTGTCAGGAGGCTTTGCAGTTCCTCGGGCGGGAGTTGGGCCGCTTGCCAGGCTGAGTCGTCTCGGAAAGCCTCTCGTTGAAGCGCGGACTGCCATGTTTGGGTGGATTCTTGCAGGTTCTTCTCGGATTGAAGGAGTTGTTTGTTGAGCGACTCGATGCGAGTTTGCGCGTTTTGGTAGTCTGTCAGGGATTTCTGATACGATGCTTCGATACGCTTCATCTCGTGGTCGATCTTTTCGATTTCTTTTTCGAGCTGATCGAGTCGATTGGGAAGGGCTTGCGGTGCTCGCAAGGCATCTGGAATGTCGCGGGCGAGGTGCTCGAGAGATGTCTGAATTTGGGTCAGCTGGTTCTGGGTGGCTATGCGTTTAGCGTCTGCTGTTTCGAAAGCCTTTCGTGTTTCTTCGTTTCGCCTCTTGGCTTTTTCGAGTGCGGTTTCTGGATAGGCGGCGACGAGCTTCCTGGTTGCTTCGATTTTCTCGGCAAGCGTACTGGCTTGTTTCGCGAGAGCTTCCGTTGTGGTTTCGACTTTGTCCAGGGCTTTGAGTTGGGAGTTGAGCTCTACGACCTCCGCTTTGGCGGCCTGCCACTCTTCGCGAGCGGTTTCGAGTTTCTTCTCGATGTTTGCGACAGCCTCGCGAGCGGCCTTGAGCTTTTCTTGCGAAGGAAGCGTGTCCTTCAGGCTTTGGTGAGGAGCGGGGTGGTGGAGAGAGCCGCAGACCGGGCACGGAGTGTCCTCAGTAAGTTGACTGGCAAGTAGGGCGGCTTGCCCCGAGTCCCAGAGGGCCTGCTCCTCTTGCAGTCTCTTTTGTTTCGCTTTTAGCTCCTCAGCGAGCTGTCGGCCAGTTGCTTCCTTCTTGGCGAGATCGGTTTGCTTGGGTTGCAGCTGCTTTTCGAGCGTCTTTTTCCTCCCTAGGGTTTCAAGCTGCTCTTGGACGGTCTTCTGGGTTGCCTCAAGTGCAGGTAGGGCCGCTTTTGCCTGCATGGCTTCGTCGCGGTGTTTTTCAACCTCAGGTAACTGTTTTGAACTCTCGTTTGCTGCGTTTTTGAGTCGTTCCGCTTCGGAGGTTTGCTCTCTCAGTTCCTTGGATTTTGCTTCGAGCTCGCTTTTCGTTTTTGTCCAGGTGGCAAGTTTTGCAACGAGCGGTTGGAGTTGCGACTGCTCGCGTTGCAGCGTTTCCTTTCGCTTGGCACGTTGGTCTTGTTCTTCCCGTTGCGCCTTAGCCTGGTTTAGGGATTTCTCCAGTTCAGGAACTCGTTTCTGCTCCCTCGCTAGATCAGATTTTATATCCGAAACCTGCTTTTGAGAACGTATCCAAATTTCCCTTTCAGAACGAATTGAAGACGCTTTTCGTGCGGAGGTGAGTTGCTGCCTAGACTGATCGATCTCGTTCTTTCGAGCGACAAGCGATTTGAGTTCTTTGCTTGCCGCATCCGCTTCTTGGAACTGTTCGTTCAAGCGTCTCGCTGTTGCAAGTCCTTCAGCAGCCTTATCCCTTTGCTCTTGGAGGGGCTTGAGGGCTGAGGCTAGGTCGGAGCATCGTTTGTTTAAGTCCTCACGCCTTTCGTGCAGCGCCTCGGTCGACTCGACCTGCTGGGCCTGCAGCAGCGCTTCCTTTTTGCGCTCTCCTTCTTTTGCTGCTTCCTCGATCCCCCTGGCCTTACTTTTTAGGCGTTCGGCGAGTTGGGAGTAGAGGCCTGTTCCGAATAAGGTTTCGAGAATCTCCTCGCGCTTCTTGGAGTCGGCTTCCAGCACCTCGCGAAAGCGGCCTTGAGGGATGAGGATGACTTGGCGGAATTGCTCTGCGGAGAAGCCGAGCAGGCGAGATACCTCGCTGTTGACTTGTCCAGCCTTGGTGGCGATGGGAGTCCATCCGTCCTCGCTTGGTCCGGCATCTGTATCCGTAATTTGGGAACGCCACAGCCTAGCTTCGGCAGGACGCTTGGTGGTGCCGGTGCCTCGCTTTTTGGCGACCTCTTGCTCGGGTAGGCGCTCTACGCGGTAGCAAGCAGATCCGATGCGGAAATCGAAGCGGACCCGCGTGTCAGACTCGGGGCTTGCTTGTTGGCTACGCATTTGGGCGGCGGTACGGCCGGCTCCGGAGGTTTCCCCGTAGAGCGCGTAAGTGATGGCGTCGAGCAAGGTTGTCTTGCCCGAACCGGTGGTGCCATGGATGAGGAAGAACTCGTGCTGCCCGAGTTCCGTGAAGTCGAGGGTTTGGCCTTGGGCGTAGGGGCCAAATGCTTCGAGGGTGAGGCGTAGCGGTCTCATTGGGAAGCCGCCTCTTTTTCGGATTCAAAGCGGCGAAGTTCCTCCAGCGTCTCTTGGAAAAGGCTTGTCTCAGCGAGGCTGGGATCGCTCTCCAGAACTTCGCCGAAAAAGCTGGCGAAGAGTTCAGTCTCGGTGGCTTGCTGGCGCTGGGCGACTTGGGAGGCTTGTTTGTTTGAACCGGAGGTCAGGAAACGTCGCTCCAGTTGCAGCACATTTGGGTAAACCTCGCGTAGACGCCCGATCGCGTTCAAGAGCGCCCCTTCGTCGGTCAGGACAACTCTCAGGTAGTCGTCCCGCTTGGGGTCGACAGGAGCGGCGGCCACCAGCTCAGCTAGTTTGCCCTCTACATTTCGCACATCGCGTCGGGCGGCGATCGGTATCTGGAATGTCGATACGGAACCCGAATCTTCGACCTCTACGATAGTAACTGACTTTTGGTGTTTCGCTTCCGAGAAAGAGTATTTCATGGGGGATCCAGAATAGAGGCAGCGGTCGGAAACGCTTTGGGCGGCGTGAAGATGGCCGAGAGCCGTGTAATGGAAGTCGTCAAAGGTATCCACTGGTACGGTGCCCGCTCCACCCACGGAAAGCGGGCGCTCGGAATCGGACTCGGTGCGGGCCCCTGCTACGAAGGCGTGGGCGACAAGTACCCTCGGGCGATCGGGAGTGAAGTTTTCTCGCATGCGCTCGATGCAGCGAATCATGGCTGTGTCATGATCTCGCACTTTAGGATCGCCCGACCACGCTCGTACTTCGGCCGGTTCGGCGAAAGGGAGGGCAAAAAAGTCGACGCCGCCGACGGGGATGGGGCGGAGGGCTCGATCGAAGTTTGCTACGATGTGCAGTCCAGCCTTTTCCAGGAGGTGGGAGCCGTAACCGATACGTGTGGCGCTGTCGTGGTTACCCGGTATGGTGATTATGGGTACGCTGAGTTCTTCGATGATTCGTTGCCAGGTGCGATCTAGCAGAGCGACTGCTTCCGGTGGAGGCACCGCACGGTCGTATAGATCTCCGGCGACCACCACTGCGTCCACCTCCTCTTTGGCGGCGATCTCCACTATCTGATCGAGAACGAACGATTGTTCCTCGGTGAGATGGAGTTGGTGGAAGATGCGGCCGAGGTGCCAGTCAGCGGTGTGGAGAAACTTCATAGGCGGTGAAAGTCCGGCAGCATGGAACAGCGCTGACGGATTTCAACCGCGGATTGGTAGGACGAAGTCGCCTTGAGGTTGCTGGGCGCGCGCTCCTGAAGGCGAGGGAGCGTGTGCAAGGCGAGGCGGGGACTTACTCTACCGTAACTTGGGACTCTGAAACCTCCAGTTCGTAGAGCTTGCCGATGAGCATCTTGATGTTTTCCCTCACGGCTCCTTCGTTGGCGATTTTCAGTCTTTCGACGCCAATGAAGGCATCGGATACGGTTGCGGTGAAGGGCGTCTCAATCGTTTCCTCGAAGAGGACTTGGTTGGTCTCGGAATGCGTTAGCTTGTAGTTCACGCTAGCTGTAACCGTCATGTTGATACCGACGAAGGGTTGCTTCAGCTTTTGGAGCTCGAGGGAGAGGCGGTACTTGCCGCTTTTTTGTGGATGTAGCAGTTGCGCGGAAGCGAGCGAGTCCTCCAGCGCTTGCTTGAAGTCGTCGCTGCTCACTTGGGAGGTCCAGAGCGGATTGGTATTGTGTCCTCCAGTCGACTCGTCCACGGAGACGTTTTCCTTTAGGGGCGTTTCGCCGGTGTAGCCGATCGCATCGGTTGCCAGAATAGTCATTTGGCTTACGCGGCTCGGGGTTGCGCAACCCGATAGGAAGACGATTGCTGCGAGTGAGGTGAGGATCGAGAAGGATCTTAAGTTCATGGATTGATCGAGGGATTCACAAGAGCAGCCTAGCTTGTTCCGGAATCGGGTTGCGTTGAGTGCCTTGCGAGAGAGAGCGTTTAGGGTTCCGAATTTGGATTGATTGCCTCCAGCGTCGGAGGTGCGGCCGTGAGTTTGCTTCGCAGGGAGGCACACGCAAGATTTATTAAGTGGTATTGCTGAAGTGCTGGTGCGGCTGATGGGGCGCGGCCAGAAAGCTGGCTTTCGCGTTTTACCGATCGGTGCGGAAGGGGCTTGCGGGGAGGCCTTCGGCGTTGCCGAGGTTGGCGAAGTCGGGGTTGTCGGCCCAAGCGTAGCGGACATAGCGGGGCGCCGGGACTTCGTCGCTGGATACAACGACGGCGTCGCCTTTGATGACGGCGTCGCCCCAGACGAATTTTTTGTCCTCCCCCGCTATGGCGAAGTGGGCGAGTTGTTCGCCGTTGCTGGATACGAGGCCGCTGCCGGTATGGTCGAAGTGGAGCACGATCGTATCGTCGACGATTTCCTGGGAGCGGAAAAGGGGCCCGGAGGTGACGAGGTCGGTTTCGCCGTAGGCGTGCTGCATGGCTTGCAGGGCGAGACGTTCGCCGACCTGCTTCTTGTTGCCGGGGTGGATGTCGTTCCATTCGCCCAGATCGATGGCGATACCGAGACCGGTATTGGGTGTCTCGAGAGCGGTCTGAAGTTGGACTTCGCGCATCTCTGCCCAGTTGCTATGGGACGGCGGTAGGAAGTCGATGTCCATGAAGTTTGGCAATTGGGCGATGAGGAATGTGGCGTTGGGGGCGTTCCATTGCTGGCGCCAATCGGCGATGAGGTTTGGTAGGAACTCCCGGTAGCTCGCTGGGTTGCCGGCGTTGCTTTCGCCTTGGTACCAGAGCATCCCGCGTAGGCCGTAGCGGGTGAAGGGCGCGATCATGCCGTTGTACAAGCCGCTGGGCTGTGATTGGGCGGAGATCCCTTGCTTGTAGGAGCGAGTTGGGCGGTAGACTTCGCCTACCTTGTAGTGCCAGGTGCCCTTGAGGTCGATGGTCTGGCCGGCGACTTCGAGTTGGTAGGGCTTGTCGTGGATGAAGCCGCCGCTGCCGGCGTAGTTGGTCACGCGGATAACGAAGAGGTTCTTGCCGGGCTTGGTCAGGTCTGTGGGGATCGTGTATCGACGTTGTGGGTACTCATAGGTGGTGTTCCCTACTTTTTGTCCGTTCACGTAGAGTTCGTCGGCGTTGCGGATGCGGCCGAGCTTGACCTTTATTTCCTGTCCGGCGAGGGCGGCGGGGATTTCGATCTCGCGTCGGTACCAGACGACGCCGTCGAGATTGCGTAGGCCTTGGTCTTCCCAGTAGCCGGGAATGTTGATGGATTTCCAATTGAGGGGCTGGTGGGCGGGGTCGTACCACTTGGGAGCGCTGGCGAGGCCGCGATCCTCGCTAGGAGGCGGCGTATCGGATTCGCGGTCGGCTTTGGCTTCCGCGTTGATGCGGTTGACGTATTCGGTGTCTTTGTTGCGTTCGATTGTATCCAGAATGTCAGGAAAGTTTTTGAATCCTGCTTCGCTGGTCCAGGCTTCGATGCGGGTGCCGCCGACGCAAGACATGATAATGCCCTGAGGCACTTGGTACTTGTCGAAGAGTTTCTTTGCGTGGAAGTAGCCGACGACGGTGAACTCGAGCAGGGACTGAGGATCGGCCTCTTGCCAGCTGAGGCCTGGGAAGTCTTTTTGCGGTCCGGTGAGTATCGGATTTGTGGGTACGCGAAATTGGCGGATTTGGGCGTTTTTGGACGCGGCGATTTCGGCGGCGTACTCTTCCTGCCAGCGGTCGAAGGCATGGGTCATGTTCGACTGGCCGGAGCAGAGCCAGACGTCTCCCATGAGGATGTTTCGCAGGGTGATCTCGTTTTTGCCCGCAATTCGCATCTGATGAGGACCGCCGGCAGGGGAGGGCGGAAGCGATACCTGCCAATTGCCCGCTGCGTCGGCGGTGGTGGATAGCGATTTGCCGAGGAAGTGGACGCTGACCTTTTCGTCGGGATCTGCCCAACCCCAGACGGTCAGGTCGCTGTCCCGTTGCAAAATCATGCCGTCGCTGACGATGCTGGGAAGGGTGACGTCTGCGGGCAAACTCGGGCAAAGTGAAGCTGCCAGAAGGGATATAAGCGTGAGGGTTCTCAGGGGCATGGACTGGTCGGTCAAATTGAGGTGGGTCGCCAAAAGGGCGACCTTCACGAGTAAAGCTAGACTGTGGCAGGGACTTCCGCTTGGCGCAACCCGTTCATGCTGGGGCGCGCGCCCTGTTTGGTCGCATTTTAGACGGAGCCCTCACTCTTGTGTCGCCGCCGTGACTTTTACGATGCGGAAGAGGGCAGCACTGCCGTGAGACACTGTCAAACTGAAGCTTGTGGTTTGGCCGGTTCCGGAGAGGGAGTCGATGGTGCTGAACTCGCCTGTTGTGGGATGGCTTTTTTGGAGCTGGTAATCCCATCCGTATTCGGAATCGAAAGACAGGGTTGCAATACCGCTACTCTTGACGGACAGGCTTGCGGGAATCGGGTCCGCTATCTTTTGCGAGGAAGCCTTGTAGCGCTCGATGCTGACGAATTCGTAGTCGATGTCGATGGAGCTTTTGTCGTTGCTCGCGGGGGAAGTGCTTACGCTCAGACCGAGCAGATTCAAGTCAAGGGTGGGGGCGGATACTTGGGGGGCGACGACCGTCTGTTGCTCCTCGACCAGTTTGATCGAGCTATCGAGCGAGACAGTGAGTTCGGAATCAGTCTCGAGAAATCCTATTGCGGCTTTGGAGGGCAGGTAGGAACTGAAGTAGGGAGTCGATTGGGAATCGACCCGCAGGTTCGTATTTGATGATCGCTTTGAGGCGATGACTTGCAGGCGCTTGTTGAGACTCAGCAACAGATTCTGGGAGTCTTGGGGAATTGAGGCGAAGATATTGGCCCCTGCTATTCCTGCCAGCTGGAGGGTCGCGGTTTTATCTGAAGCGAAGCTTGTTTGGAATTCGATGGTTCCGCTCGTGGACGATATGCTGAGCAAAGCAGGATTGGTAGCGAAGAGGGTGTTTGGATTGGGGGTTGAGCCGGCGATGTAGTAGGCGTTCTCGTCCGTCAGCGCGGAGGTGCCGTTATAGGTGAAATTCTCCAGAGTTCTGGCGAAGTTTAGGGCGCCGTTGCTGTCGACGAGCGCCAGATGGGTGGAGGGAACGCTGCTGAAAGGCTGTCCGGGGATTCCCACGGTGGTATCCGGAAGCGCGATGAGGAGCTTGCCGTCGACGACGCCTGCCTGGTCGCTAGTGCGGCTAACGGTTTCGATCGCAAAGGATCTCGACCATTGCAGTTGCCCGTTGGCGTTGATGCGGAGAACGAAGAAGGTGTTGTTGAAGGTGGACTTGCTTTGGTTGCGTATCGATTTGAGGACTGTCAGGTAGATTTCTGGACTTCCGCTGATTCGGTGAATCCTAGTCGATTGGGTGACATCTTCGGTTGGGCTAGTTGGCATGAAGCCGGCCGAGGAATAACTGTTTTCGAAGACTGGGGACCCGTTCGCGTCAAAAACGGCGAGCCGCTGGGACGTCCCCACGTTTTGTAGGAAGCCGATGCGCGAGTTTGCTAGGAAGCTCAGATCGGAGCCGATGTTCGAGGGCGCGAGGGGATAGCGGAAGGAAAAGGTTTTTGAGCGATTGTTTCCGTTGATGCGGAGGACGTCCAGGTAGGCCTCGCCGATTCGGTATGCGAAGGCGTGATCTTGGCTGGAAGGGTCGGAGTGGAGCTGAAAGGTGGCATCCTCGGTGGAAAAGGCCCACTGCAGAGAACCGGATGGATCGACGCGTCCGTAGCTTTGCGTTTCGACGAGGTTACTCTCCGAGGTCTTGAAAGCACTTAATCCTGAAAGCGAGTATCCAGATGCCTCCGGGGATAGGTTTCCTGCTGAGAGGGGAAGCTCGGCTGAAGAAGGGAGCCGGTACCAGTGCTCATTGTTTGATGCGGCGAATAGGGCGCTTTGAAAAATGACAGCCGCTATGACGGTGAGTCCTCTCAGTGAAGTTAGAAAATCGATACGCATGAACCTTGCAGGCTTTTGGCGTCTGGATCTGATTTCAACGATAATGTAGTTGTTAGAAGGATACAGGTTTGCGCCTTTTGTGACAAGTTCGTTACTGCAACGTGTTGTGGACATCGCCTCTCGTCAGATCCGACCGGATCGCGAACTTTGCGGCCTTCAATTTTTTTGAGAAGGAGCCTAAACAACTATGAACTTACAGAATCTATTCGCGTCGTTTGCAGGAGCCGGGATGCTCTCCCTACTCGGGGGACAGGTCCATGCAGCGACGATTGAAGGTCACGTGCGGGATGACGATCAATCCCTTTTTATCGAAGGAGCGAGCGTGGTCGTGCAGGAGACAGGCGCGTCCGTCTACACCGAACGCGGTGGGCGCTATGTCCTTAACGATATTGCCGAAGGAAACTACACGCTGGTAATGAAGGCCCAGGGGTATCCGGTGCAGGCGTTGAGCGTCTCGGTGGATTCGGCAGCGGACGTAGCCACGGCGAACTTTATCTTAAGCACCGACGTGGTGGAGCTTGAGGGCTTTACGGTCAAAGGTTCGCTGATTGGAGAAGCGAAGGCGCAAAATATCCAGAAGTCCGCTCAGAATCTGGTGAACGCGGTATCGTCGGACGCTCTCGGCCAATTTGTGGACAGGAATGCCGCGGAAGCTCTGCAGCGAGTTCCGGGGGTCACGGTGCAGGACAGCCAGGGGGAAGGTAAGTTCGTGATTATCCGAGGGGCTGATCCTCAGCTCAGTAACATCATGCTGGATGGCATCGAGGTCGCTACGCCCGAGGAAAACGGTCGCCAAACCGGATTGAATATCGTGACGGTTGACCAACTTGAAAGATTGGAGGTATCCAAAACCTGGCTACCCAATCAGAAGGGCGGCGTTATCGGTGGTACGGTTAACCTGATTACGCGTAGCGCCTTGGACCGCGGCAGGATGTTTGGCTCAGTGGAGGCGGCGTTTACCCAGTACGATCTCGCTGACGATTCAAGCCATCGTCTCAACCTGACTTTTGGCGACGTACTGACTGACAAGGAGTTGTCCTTTCTCGGAAACAAGCGCTTAGGGGTGCAGTTTTCGGTTAACATGTCTGAAGACCAGCGAGCGACTGAAACTTTGACCGCGGGTTGGGACCCGTCGCCGGCGCCTCTTTTGCAGGGCGATCCGATTCTTGGATACGTGCTGAACGAGACGAACTTTCGCGACTTCAAGATTGTACGCGAACGTAAGGGCTTCAGCGGTCGCTTGGAGCTGGAGCTGGCCGAGGATCAAGAAGTGTTTCTCTCGTTTTCCCATAACGAGTTTGACGACGAGGAAACGAATCGCGAGTCGGGACGAGGAGCCCGCACCGGAGACAGCAACACCTATGCGGGAGCCCGTCGATTGACTCCCGAAATTGCCGGGCAGTTGGGCTTGGACCTGAGCGATCCCTTCAACATCGACAGAATCAACACCATCGACCCCACGCAAGGTTCGTTGACTTATGCGGAAGCGATACAGCTCGGCGACTTGGTCTATGATGCGGATTTGAAGCAGTACACTTACTCGCGCTGGGGCGGCACCGTTTCGAACGAGTTTCGAAACATCATTACGGAAGACAAGATCTTCACCTTCCAGTTCGGTGGGGACCATCGCTTCTTTGACGATGTCGATTTGGAGTGGAAGTACTACCAATCGGACGCGGAGCAGAATCGAGTTTCGCGGGGAATGGTTCTGGCGGGCTCGGGGGTGCAGGTCGAATCCCTTTCTGGTGGCGACCCAAACCGGCCGATCATCGAATCGCTTTCCGTGGGGGCGTTTTACGATCCCACGCTTTTCCAAATTTCGGAAGACACTGCTGCGGGTCCTTACCACAACCTAGCGGACAGCGAGGACAAGCGCGACGGATTTGAGCTGAAAGCGACCAAAAACTACGACTTGTTCGGGTTCCGGATGGAAACGGAAGTCGGAGGTTCTTTCGATTTCCGAGACAAGACGTTCAAGGTTAACAACAACAACTACAGCAGTCCGCTAGGCGCCTTCGACGACACCTTGTATCCACTGAACCGGATACGTCTCTCGGACGACGTATTCTATGGAGGAGACAGCGACAGTTTCGTGGAAAACTTCGGGTCGGACTTTCTCTATGGTCCTACTTTTAACGTAGACAGCACGCTCGCCTTCCTGAGGGACCCCAGCTCCTACGGAGCGGAATTTGGACAGCTCCCAAGTGAGATCAACGCGAACTTCACCGCGTCTGTGACCACTGACTACGTCGCCACCGAAGACATTCTGGGCGGATACTTCATGCAAACCGCTCGGCGCGGAAACTTGCAGGTGATCGCTGGAGTTCGCTATGAAAACACGGAGAACAGCTTCGAGAACTTGTCCATTACGACGCGTACCGGCGATGGGCAATTCATCTCCCCCGCCTACTGGCGCTTCCTCGACGAGGGCGTCTACTCGAGCTTGGTCCGGACCGAGCGGGAATACGATTACTGGCTGCCAGCTGTGCACGCCCGCTACGATGTCAACGATTCCTTAGTGCTCAGGGCGTCGGTAACGGAGACGATTTCCCGGCCTACGTTTACGGACCTTGTCCCCCGCGAGGTTCCAGGGATCAGCGGGGCGCTCTTTACGAACGTGATGGAGCTGCCGAATTTCGAGCTGCGTCCCTGGGAATCGCGCAACTACGACCTTTCGGTCGAGTACTACTTTGAGCCCTTGGGAACGGCATCGATCGGTATCTTCGAGAAAGAGCTGGACGGTCCGATCTACGTTGAGCGCCGCGACGATGTGGGGCCGAACGAGGAGACTGCCTACTACGCGGAAATCTACAACAGCACCGGCCGCAACGTTTCTCCCTACACCTTCACGCGCCGCGTGAACGGAGGCGAAGGGGAGTTGAGTGGAATCGAGTTTTCCTTCAACCGCAGCTTGAACATGCTTCCGGGCTTCTTCGAGAAGATGGCGATCGACGCGAACTACGCTACCTTCGATTCCAGCGTCGAGCTTGTGACTTACGAACGATTGGGGGAAGAGGTTCCCCTGTTCCGCCAGCCTGACGAGACTGCCAACTTCTCGCTCTCCTACGAAGACGACCGCCTGTTCGTTCGCGCCAGTTACAACTTGCGTGGAGCTTACCTGAACAGCGTTCGCGGCGGGGGAGTGATCGACGAGCTTGCCCTGCTCGATGAGCCGGCCAATGCCCTGGACACCTACGTGGGCGAGAGCGAGCGGGTTGACTTGATCGCCCGCTACAAGCTGCGGGATGGGCTGAACCTCTTCTTCGAGGGGACCAACCTGACCAACGAGCCGCTTGTTCAGTACCAAGGCGACGAGACGCGGGCCACCTCGGTTCGCTACTCGAACCCGATCTATACGCTTGGCCTCAAGCTGAACTACTAACCTGAGTTTTGAAAATATTTGTCATGAAAAATAGAATACAATCTTCATATTTTCGCCGCTGTTTCATGGGCGCGGCGATTCTCGCTGCCGCGAGTGCGGCGTGCGGCGCTACCGTGTCGGCCTTGCAGGAAAGTTTTGAAACAGATGGAGCGGGCACTCGTTACCTAGTGGAGAACGGTGCCGACGACGGGGAGGCGGACTTCTTTGCTCGCCGTCAGGAATTTTCCAACGGAACGGTGGCGGCCGGGGGTACCATCGACGGCGACTGGTTGTTTGGAGCTCGCGACATCGATAACGCGACCAATTTCACCTCCAGCACGGAAGACCTGTTGGCCCAGGAAGGACGCCTGACTTGGAGTGGAATCGATATCTCCGGCTTGGGGAATTTGCAGCTTACCATGGCGGTCGCCGAAGGCGGCGAAGGGTTCGAGCCGAACAACACGCTCTTGATCGAAGTGCGCGTTGATTCGGGCGAGTGGATAAACATCGGCGGTTTCCGCAGCCGTGGAACGAACGCGCCGGCTCGCTACTTCGTGGGCGGCGCCTCTACCTTGACGGGGGTCGACAGCCCACGACTGGTACCCGAGTTCGTGGACTTCGATTGGCCGATCAACATGTCGGGATCGAGCTTGGACCTGCGGGTCACCTTCAACTCCAACGCCTCGGCCGAAGACTACTACCTCGATAACGTTCGGGTAACGGGTGACGATGCGGTGTCCTTCTTCGGATTGAACCTGGAGCAAGAGGTCTTCCAGGAGCCAGCTGACGCGGCCTTGGGCACGAGCTTGGTGATCGATTTGTCCACTCCCGCGCCTGTTGGAGGATTGGACGTCGCTCTCGGCTTGACGGACATTGCCCTCAACACCGTAAACCTGCCTGCAACGCTGCAAGTGCCCGCGGGGCAGACACGATTGGAGGTCCCCTTCGAGATCCGCCAAGATGGACAGTTCACCGGCGTCAAGGTGATCGAGATCGATTTCGAGGCGGAGGGCTATTCTACGGAGCGCCTTCGCTTTCGGGTGGAGAATTCGACGCCTCAACCACGCGTCGTCATGATGGAACTGCTGAACGTGAATCCCGGCGTTACGGAACTCGACTTGATTGGAGATTCGAACGGCGACGGAATTCGCAATGGAAGCGCGGACGATTTCGTGGAAATCGTGAACTTCGAGGATTTCCCGGTCGACATCAGCGGTTGGACGATTTCGGACGATTTGGGCATTCGCCACGAATTTGAAGAAGGCTCCGTCATCGGGGCAGGCCGAGCGATCGTGGTATTCGGCGGAGGAAATCCAACTGGTGTATTCGGCGGGGCGACCATCCAGAAGTCGTCATCTGGACTTTTGGCCTTCAACTCGAACCGTCCTGAAATCGCGAGCTTGGTGGCTCGACTGGGTGGCTTGGTCGAAACGGTAGATCTTCTGATCGACGGCGACATCTATCCGGTGGAGCCAAACGGAGGCTCCATCCACCGTAGCCAAGGCGTTGCGGGTGCGGACTTCACGATCCACTCTCAGATCAACGGCTCTGGCGGCTCGCTTTATTCGCCAGGTACTTTGCCGAATGGCCAACCATACTTCACTCCTGAGAACGTGCTGTCTCTCTCCTTGAGCAAAAGCTCGATTCGGGAAGACGAATCAGGGGCCGCTACGATCGCGACGGTCGGGCTTGAGTCGCCAGCTCCTGCCGGTGGCCTGGAGGTGACGATCGAAAGCAACGGTTACACGCTCGACAGCGAAGGGGCGATCGAGCCTGACGAAATCACGCTCGAGTCCACGACGGTTACGATTCCCGAAGGGCAAACTCAAGTCACGTTTCCAATAAGTGGATACGACGACGAACTGCTGGATGGAACCAGAGACGTGCGGATCGTGGTCCGGTCCGGTCCCGACATCTTGCCCGCGCTGGCGATTTTGAAGGTAGAGGATATCGAGCCGAATCCGTACAATATCGTTATCAGCGAGGTTATGCCTATGATCTTGGGAACCGGAGCGGACATTAACCGCAATGGAGTTCTGGAAGAGGCCGTTGGAGACAAGTTCATCGAATTCGTAAACCTGTCCGGGTTCGTAACGGACATGTCGGGGTGGCAGATCCGCGTGTCTGAAACCGGTGGAGCCTCTGCTCCGGAAATCGTTCATACCTTCCCGGCCGACACTCATCTAAACGACCAAGGCGCTTTGGTTGTTTTCGGACGTGTGACCGAAGAAACCTTGGCAGCTCGGGAAACTGCGTTTGGAAACGCTGTCATCCAAGGCGCCTTGAATCCTGATGGTTCGAACCGAGCCAACGGATTGTCTATCCAGAGAAATCAGGACACGACGATTGAGCTTCTTAACGCCGAAGGCTTCCAAGTGGCGGTAGCCGTGTACGAGTCCGACATCGCGAACCAGGCAATGGCGATCACCCGCGCTCCTGAATTGAGCGGTGAGCTTACCTTGCACCTCGAGGCGACTCAAGGGGAGTTCATCGTTTACTCTCCGGGATTGACCTTCTTGGGCGAAGCCTATGCGGGCAACGGGGATGCGGAACTGCCCACGGAAGCTGTCACGGAAGCGGCCAAGGCCAGCGAAGCTCAGGCTCAAAGCACGCCGAGCGAGGTAGGGGCTCCATTGCCAACGCGTCTCGTCTATGCTGCGGCGGAGGGCTATGTATCGGAGTCGATAGCCAGCTCGCTCGTACTCGGTTTCGAGTTGCTCGGCGAGCAGGGCGTAACGACGCTGCTGAGGGCTTCCAGCGAACGCGATGCGAAGATTGACCTGTATCGACAGACTGAGTACGGAACCTACGAGAGCGTCGGGTCGAACGACAATTGGGATCTCGATTCGGCTCAGGCGATTGAGGCTTTTGGTGCTGAGGTGAACGCTGAGTCAGGATTGGACGCAGCGTTGATCGTCACCCTAGAGCCCGGCGTTTACACGGCGGTCGTCGCTTCCCAATCGGGCGCTGGTCAGGTTGTCGGCGAAGTCTATCTCTCCGCGTCGGCGGACCAGCTTGCAGCGCTTGCGAACGTATCCAGCTTGACCCGTATCGGTCCGAATGGAGAAACCGCTAAGCTCGGATTCGTAGCTGCAGACGGAAACCGCAGCCGCTCCCTTGTGAGGGCGATTGGTCCAGGCCTCGCGGCTTGGCGCGTCAATCCGGTCGCCGCTGATCCGCAGCTCGTCGTTTACGACGAGTCTGACAAGGAGATCGCTCGCAACGACGATTGGCAAAGCGGCGATGCTGCTGCGTATTCTGCCATGGTTGGCAGTGGTGCTCTCTCAGCAGGCAGTTTGGATGCGGCGCTTTTCGTCGATGCGGCAGAGGGCGCGTTCACAGCCGAAGCCGAGGGAGATGCTGGCGGCAGCGTATTGCTCGAACTCTTCGATCTTAACCAGTTCTTGGAGAGCGATCCGGAATCGGCGAACTAAGCCTTTCGCTGGATGAATTAAAAAGGGGGCAACCGGCGGGGATATCCGCCGGTTGCCTTGTATAAGAATATCAATTACGAGAATAATGAAGTTATCGAAACCAATTTTCGCCTTCGCTATAGGAGCTTTCTCCATGGCGAGCAGCGTTAGCGCTCATTCGGGTCACGACCATTCTTCCGCGAGCAACGTGAAGGACTTGCCCCGTGTAGTTATCCAAGAATCGGATACGGTAAATCCTTGGACCGGCTTGGATCTAAACAATGATCCCAGCAATTTCCAGTTTGCCATTATTACCGACAACACGACGGGAGGTCGGGAGGGAGTGCTGGAGGACGCCTTCTGCAAGTTGAATTGGCTGCAGCCTGAATTCGTAATGTCGGTGGGTGACCTCATCCAAGGCTACACGACGGACCGCAAGCAGCTGGAATATGAATGGGACGAATTTGAGGGCTTCGTGGAGAAGCTGGAGATGCCGTTCTTCTACGTGGCGGGGAATCACGACTACACGAATCCAGTGATGGCCGAGGTGTGGAAGGAGCGTTACGGAGCCAGCTACTACTCGTTCGTTTATCACGACGTGTTTTGCCTGGTCTTGAATTCCAATGACGAAGCGCGCCCGCATGCGATGACGCAGGAGCAAGTGGATTGGGCCGTGGCGGAAATCGAGAAGCATCCCGACCCGCGCTGGACCATGGTATTTATCCACACGCCGCTTTGGGATCGCAATGACCCGACGGGGAAGTGGCCGCAAATCGAGGAGGCCTTGCAGGGGCGGGATTTCACTGTCTTCGCGGGGCATCATCATCGTTACGTCAAGCATAGCCGCAAGGGGAAGGAATTCTTCACCTTGGCGACTACCGGGGGGAATAGCGGTTTGCGCGGTCCGCGATTCGGCGAATTCGACCATGTCGTTTGGGTGACGATGACGGACGAGGGGCCGATTCTCGCCAACCTCATTCTTGAAGGAATCTGGGACGAGAACGTGAGGGATGAAGAGGTTCGCCAGGTGCAAAGCGCGTTGATCGATGACGGATCGCTCGCCCTGCAGCCGATCCTGTTTCGAGAAGGACGTTTCGATCGCGGTCAGCTGGCATTCAGGTTTACCAACGATTCCGATTATCCGGTAGACTTCGAGATGCAGTTCAAGCAACTGGAAAACGTCGTCATCAAGGGGAAACGCTCGGGCAGCTGGAGATTGCCGCCCAACGAGGTGTTGACGCTTGATTTCGACGTCGCCAACGCCAGCGACGATTTCAGCGAGGGAATCGCTGCGGAGATGCAGTGGAAACTTGCCTTTGATCGCGATGGGGAGGCAATCCGGTTCGAGGATTCGGAATCGCTGTCCGTGGTGCGCGAACTTCCGATCAGAACCGAAGCAGACTTTCTCGTGGATGGAGATCTGAAGGAGTGGGGATCCTTGTCCTATCGATCCCCCGAGGTCGCGGACTGGCACTACCATCGTCGATGGGAGGGCGAGAAAGACAGCCGTTTCGAATTCGACGTCGCTGAGGACGGGGAGAACTTGCTCGTGGCGGTAAAGGTTTTCGACGACAGCCTTGCCCTGTCCGAGGAAGACGCCCTTTGGGCGCAGGACAGTGTAGGAGTTCTGATCGACGCCAGACCGCAACGGGTGCGTGGCTCCAACAAGGCGGATCGCCGTCCTCTCTTTTTCAATATCGCGCCCGGTCCGAACGGTGACACCCGCGCTCGAGGAGCTGGATCCTATCCGGAGGGATCGACTTACGTCGCTCGCAAGACCGCTCTCGGGTATGCGCTCGAAATCTCGGTGCCCTTCGCTTATCTGGACGAGCAGGGAGGCGGCGATTGGGACGGTATCCGTTTGAATGTTACATTGAACGACAAGGACTTGGAGAAAGACGCGGTTGCCAGAATTTTCTGGAAGCCAAGCTGGAATCGGGACGACGCGGTTCCCGGCGCAGGCAGTTTTTATCGCGTCGAACGGGAGTGAGCAGCGACCTCGCTTCGCTTGCCCCGTATTTTTAGGGCAAAGCTTTGACCTGGCTAGGAGCATCGCCCCAGTTCTAGGGGAAGATTTTAAGCGGCGTAGCAGGGCCTACCGATGGCCCTGTTACGTTCTGTTTACGGGCTCTTCTTCTTCTGGATATGCCGGAAGGGCTCCTTCAGTTTCGACGCTGAAGCGTAAATGGAAAAGACGAATCGGAGAATCGTGACATTGGCAGATGTGGCTCAGCTAGCGGGAGTCAACAAGTCAACCGTTTCGCGGGCTCTGAGGGATTGCTCGCACGTGGGCCACGCCACTCGTGCCAAAGTGTTGAAGGCAGCAGAGGCGCTCGGCTACCGCCCGGACCCGACCATTTCCCGCTTGGCGGCCCAACGGTGGCGAAGTGGAGGTGGACGAAGTCGCGAAGTCCTAACGCTTCTTTTGTGGCGGCGAACAAAGCGGGTACTGCGTCTCGTCGCATTGAGTCGTCAGTTGTGCGAGAAGTATGGATACGATGCCGACATTGTCTACGCGTCTGATTTCGTGAGCGCGGAATCGTTGCGCCGTAGCCTCGAGTTCAGAGGGGCCGAGAAGATCCTATCCCTTGGCTTGCTGGAGGGTGATCGCTTGGATCCGCTCTTGCTCAAGCGTTTCCAGATCGTCAACTGTTGCTCTATCCTTGAGCAATCTGTTTGCTCGGTCGACTTGGACTGGAGGCGCATGCTCGGACTGGGAGTGGACCACTTTCAACGACGCGGCATACGCAAGATAGGGCTGGTGCTTACTGCTTCCGAAAATCGGGAATCTCGAATTCTGAAGGATCGTTTCGAGGAGCTTTTCTCGTTCAAGTATCAAGTGTTGCCTGTTTTCTCGGGTAACTTAGGGACGGATGATAATGTGCTCTTGTCTTGGTATGACGAATACGAGCCTGAGTCTATAGTGAGCGACAGTTACAGCGTTTTCCAGACGCTGGAGGGACGAGTCGCCGACCGAAGCAGCTTTTTAACTTTGAAATCGGACGACGAATCGCAATGCGATGAAATCGTGGGTTTCTGTTGCGGAGACCGCCTTGTCATTGAAAGGGCGATACAGCTTCTAAGATTGGAAAAACTGCCCGGTTCGGAAAGCAGGATGGAACTGCACCATATCGTCCCCGATTGGAGAGCGCCGGTCGAGGCGGGGGACCGGCATTGTGGTTCCTGCTCCTGAGGCGAGATGCCTATGGCGAGGGCCTAAACACTTTTTGCTTATGAAATATGGAATTTTTTTGTTACTGCTGTTCGCGGCGAACGCGAGCGCCCGCGAAAGCTTTGTGATCGCGCATCGTGGGGCATCGGCTTACGCCCCCGAAAATACGCTGCCCGCGTTCGAACTTGCTTGGGAGCTCGATGCCGACGCGATCGAAGGCGATTTTCACCTCACAGCTGATGGTGAGATTGTCTGCGTGCACGACTTCTCGATCCAGAAATACACGGGGGTAGACAAGAGAGTTGAGGATCTGACGCTAGAGGAATTGCGCGCTTATGACTTTGGGCGTTGGGTTGGCGAACAGTGGGTGGGAACTGCGATTCCGACTTTGCGTGAGGTCTTGGGGACGGTCCCAGAGGGCAAGACCATGTTCGTGGAGATCAAGTGCGGGCCGGAGATCGTTCCTGAACTGTTGAAGCAGGTCGAGGCCTCGGAGTTGAAGGATGAACAGCTGACTTTCATCTCCTTCAACGAAAAGGTGGTTCGCCGATTGAAGCGGGAGGCGCCTCGTTATCGGGCGAACTGGCTCGTCTCCGTCAAGCAGGACGAAAAGGGGCGATTGCGGCCGCACACGGGAAAGCTGATGCGCGTCTTGCGGAAAAGTAAGGCCGACGGCATCAGCACGCGAGCCAACGAAGTGGTCGATTCGTCATTCGTGGCCCGCTTCAAGGAGAAAGGCTGGGGCTATCATGTCTGGACCGTCGACGATCCTGAGTTCGCCTTGGCC
Source organism: Pelagicoccus enzymogenes (assembly GCF_014803405.1). Lineage (NCBI taxonomy): Bacteria > Pseudomonadati > Verrucomicrobiota > Opitutia > Puniceicoccales > Pelagicoccaceae > Pelagicoccus > Pelagicoccus enzymogenes. Next base: position 288,530 of record NZ_JACYFG010000006.1, on the reverse strand, counting down.
CTTGTCGGCCGCGGGGTTGATTCGATTACCACCAATCGGCCAGACACGATCTTGGATGCCTTGACGCGCTAGAGCATCGGGGTGCCGCGCTGGCAGAGTTGGATGGCGAAGCCCCAGGGGTCGCGCAGCATGACCAAGCGGTCGCCCAAAGGCGTGGTCTCGTCGACCACGAAGCTGGCTCCTGCTGCTTCGAGGCGGGAGCGGTCAGCATCCGGATCCTTAGAGACGAAGGCGAGGTGCAGGATGAGCGGATTCATGCTGGCGTAGTCTGGAACCTGGTCGACGGGATTGTTGTAGACCTCAACCATGACGGATCCGCTGGAGTCGGCGAGGAAGTGGGTGAAGGGAGCTTTCTCCAATTTACGGGCGACGCTCATGCCGCAGTTTTTGACGTACCAGTCAGCGAAGGCGTTGGGGTCGCTGACGTTGATTGCGAAGTGTTCGATTTTCATAGGAATTAGGGTAAGCCGAATTATGAGATGGCATCGACGAAGGCTTGGGCGATGGCCATGTGCCCCACGGACGAGGGGTGGATGCGGTCCCATGCGATTTCGGCGGGGTGGGTGTGTTGGGTGAGGCGGTCCATGGCGGCCTGGGCGTCCACGAAGACCGCGTCGTACTCCTGAGCGATTTTATGGGCGATGGCTCCGTAGCGATCCATGAGCGCTCGCATGGGATCGTCACGATTGGGTTCGATGAAGTACGGGGAGATAAGCACCAGCCCCTGCAGTTGGGGGCGGGTTTGGTCGAGGAGTTGGCGGTAGGTCGCCGCGAATTCCTCCGGACTGACATGGGTCTCCTTGCGGTGAGGTTGGTCGAATTGTCTCCAGACGTCGTTGATGCCGATTTTGATCGAGAGCCAATCGGGCTTATGGTCCAAGACGTCCTCCTGCCATCGTTGGGATAGGTCTCGGATGGTATTGCCGCTGATCCCTTGGTTGAGTATCCGGATTTTGGATTCGGGAGTGCTTATATGCAGCAGGGCGTTGACGAGATTCACGTAGCCGCGGCCGAGACCGATGTCGTTGGTCCAAGGCGTGGGCTCGCCGGAGGGGTCGCGTCCGGCGTCGGTGATCGAGTCGCCGATGAAAAGGAGCTTTGTGTGCTGGGGAAGTCGCATTTCTCTTTTGGAGGGACTATTTGTGGCCCGTTGTAAGGGTCAAGAGCGGTCTCGGGTGCTGATGGCCCGGAATCGCGGAAAAACCGTCGCGAAACAAATAAAGCATTGCATTAAAGTGCATCTTAATGATTCATGCACTGCAGTATGAATCACTTACCCCGAGCGATCACATTTGTTCTATCGGTCCTGTCACTCGCCTGTGGCGGACACGTGTCTGGCGAGGATTTGCGGCAGCCGCAGGAATCTTTGCTGGCAGGCATGCAACGGGGCGTCGCCTATTCGGGATTTCGCCACGGCCAGCATCCGGATCGAGGGGAGGGAGCGGTGCTTCCGACCGATGAGCAGATTTTGGAGGACCTGAAGATTATCGCTTTCGAAGAAGGGTTTGAGCTGATCCGGCTTTATGACAGCCAGCGGAATTCGGAGGATGTGCTGCGTATCATCCGTGAGCACGGTATTCCTCTCAAAGTCATGTTGGGAATCTGGCTGGATGGAGAATTGAGTAATCACGAAGGCTGCGCGTGGGTTTTGGAACCGGTGCCGGAAGCGGAACTAGAGCGAAAGGCTGCCAAAAATTTGCGGGAAATTGAAGCCGGTGTACGCTTGGCGAACGAGTATTCAGATATCGTTGTCGCTGTGAACGTGGGAAACGAGTCGTTGGTCACTTGGAATGACCATCTTGTCTCTCTCGAGTCGATGATCCGCCACCTGAAATCCGTTCGAAGCCGTATCCAGCAGCCGGTTACAACAGCTGACAATTACAAGGTTTTTTCCCAGTATGGAGCGGAATTGGCGGACCATCTCGATTTTCTGGCCGTGCATACTTACCCAGCTTGGGAGGAAAAGACGATAGATGAAGCGCTGCCTTACACGATCGAGAACTTGCAGGAAATTCGGGCGGTTTTGCCGGATATGCCGATAGTGGTGTCGGAAGCTGGCTGGGCTAGCGTGGCGTCTGAGTTCGGCGATCGGGCAAGCGAGGAATCGCAAGCCCGCCACTATCGAGAATTGATGGAGTTTGGCAGGGCCAACAATATCACGATCTTTTGGTTCGAAGCCTTCGACGAAGATTGGAAGGGCAATGCCGATCCGTTGGGGGCCGAGAAGCACTGGGGGCTCTATACAATCGACAGGGAGCCCAAACGAGCGGTGCAGAAAGAATGAGCTGAAGCTTGCGAACGATCGCTTGAACTGGTATCGCGGCTTGTCTTTTCCGCGGCCTTTTGGCAGGTAGCAGTGAGGTGGCGACCTGTCACGTCGTCCCGAAACGAGGTTCTTGCCAAGTTGAGCTTTCGTTGGACTTTCGCGCCTTCCGCTTTTTGCTATCCACCCCATGCCCGAGTATTCAACTGCTTCCCAAGAGCGTATTCCGTTCCCGCGCAAGCTCGCTTACGGGGCGGGCGCTCTAGCCAACAACTTGCTGGGAGCGGCGATCGGGATGATGTCGATCGTGCTGGTGACGGGGCTGAAGCTGAATCCGGCGGTGGTTGGATTGTTGATGGCGATACCGCGACTTACGGACGCGTTGACGGATCCGATGATGGGATATGTTTCGGATCACACGCGATCGAGATGGGGCCGCCGTCGGCCCTACATCTTTGTGGGAGCACTGGTTGCGGGAGTGGTTTTCGCCTTTCTTTGGCAATTGCCGGCTGGATACAGCGATAGCTTCTATTTTTGGTATTTCTTGCTGGGGTCGATCGTGTTCTATCTTGCTTACACGGTGTTTGCCACCCCTTGGGTGGCGATGGGCTACGAGCTGACGCCTGACTACAACGAGCGGACGCGGCTGATGGGGGTGGCGAATTTCATCGGGCAATTCGCTTGGGTGGCAGTCCCCTGGTTTTACGCGATCATGGAAAACGACGCTTTGTTCGAGGATTCGGTGGCGGGAGCTCGTGGATTGGCGATCGCGATCGGCATATTCGTTGCCTTGGTCGGAATCGTTCCAGCTGTTTTTTGTCGGGAACGGTTCTCGGAGAGCGACTTGTCGCCAGAGGCTGGATACGAAGGGGCTTCTTCTTTCCTCGAAGGCTTGAAGCGCAACGCGGTCGGTTTCGCCAAAGGGTTCTGGGCGACGATTCGTTTTCTCCCGTTCCTTAAATTGTGTGGGGCGACGTTCCTGGTCTTCAACGGCTTCATGCTGGTGTCCTCCTTTTCGTCCTTCGTGATCATTTACTACGTTTTCGGAGGGGATCAGGATGGCGGCGCGCGCTACATCGGCTGGTTCGGCACCGTATCGTCGGTGAGCACTTTCTGCGTCATCCTCCTCGTGACTTGGGTTTCGGCGAGGCTGGGCAAGCGGCGTACTTTTTTTGTCGCGACGGGGATTTCGATCGTCGGCTACGGCCTGAAGTGGTTTTGCTACGATCCGCAGCAGCCTCAGTTGTTGCTCCTGCCTGCTCCCTTGATCGCATTTGGCCTAGGCGCCTTGTTTACCTTGATGGGGTCTATGGTAGCGGACGTTTGCGATTTGGACGAGCTGGAGACTGGGGAGAGGAGAGAGGGGATGTTTGGCTCCATCTTCTGGTGGGTGGTCAAGCTCGGCATGGCTTTGGCTTTGGCCCTTTCGGGCTTCCTGTTGAACGTGACTGGCTTCGACGCGGAGCTGGGGGGCGGGCAGGCGGAGCGGACCTTGTTTCTGCTGCGTGTATTCGATATTCTGGTACCGATGCTTACCTCGGGGATCGCGATTTGGATCATGGCCAGCTATCGTCTTACAGAGGCTCGAGCGTTGGAAGTTCGCAGGGAGCTGGAGCGACGTCGCGGCAGAGTGGGTCAGGAAACCTAGCCAGAACGGGAGGGGCAAGAGCGCTTGTCAATTGTGTGAGAAAAAGAGTGTTCGCCTCTAGAACTCGTTCGCATTTTGATTTCAGGTTATGTTCCGCCCCGCTCTTGTCTTCCTGCTTCTTTTAACGATTTTCTGCCCCATTGGAAAGGCGGAGGACTTCCCGCGACTGCGCGCGTTAGAAGGGGTAAAGGATGTCCGCTACGAAAAGCCTTTTCTCTGCGTGATCGTCGGCTCGCTTGTCGACATCCCGCGGATATGGATCGAGGTGAGCGATGTGGAGCGAAGCGGTAGCGATCCTGACCTCAAGGCCTTGGGGAATGCCTACAACTTAAGGGTCTACAACCATGATTCCTACGAGTCTCACTTGCGGGACCAGTCACTGGTTGCGAGAGCTAGTACGGTGATGGACATGAAGACGCTGTTTCGCCGTTCGCGATTCGCCACGGTAGTCGAGCTCGATTGGGAGAGCGAGGAACCGGTCCGATTTCGCAAGCGTTACAGCCCCAAAAAGGCTTTGCCGGACGGGGAGGTTTTGGTGGAGCACGACGCAGCGATCGACGCGATGGTCGAGCGTCTTAGGTCCAGCAAAATGCGCCCCGAGAAACTGCTCTTCATGGAATATTTCTCGGTAGGGCGCTTGGTCTTTCCGGTGATGGATGGGCAGATTCGCGCCAACGGAAAGAAGATATCATACGATTCGTTTTCCGATGCCTTGCTGAGCCCGCTATGAGTCACGGGCTCAGCAGAATGAGAGCTCAGAGCTTGGCGGCCATTGTTAGCGGAGGACGACGAGCAAGTCCTTCGCCTCGATGCTTTCGCCGACGTCCACTGTGATGCGATCCACGGTGCCGTTCGCGGGAGCGTAGACGGTGGTTTGCATCTTCATGGCTTCGATGGCGAGGAGCTTGTCTCCCTTCTTCACCTTAGTGCCGACGCTGGTCGAGATGTTGCAGATCATTCCCGGAATCGGGGCGCCCACTTGTTTCTCGTTGTTGGGGTCGGCCTGTTCTTTGGGTTGAGCGGTAGACTGTATCGACTTGTCCAGTACAGAGATGTCGCGGGCCCGGCCGTTGAGCTCGAAGGTAATGTGACGGTAGCCTTCGTCGTTGGCGTCGCCCACGTTGATCAACTTTATGTAGAGGACCTTGCCTTTCTCGATTTCGACTTCGATTTCCTCGTTTGGTTTGAGGCCGTAGAAGTAGGCGGGGGTAGGCAGGACGGATACGTCGCCGTAGCTCTTTTCGAATTCGCAGAATTGCGCGAAGACGTCGGGATACATGAGGTGGCGGAAGAGGTCGTCCTCTGTCGCCTTCCGTCCGAGCTTTTTGCCGAGAGCGGCTTGTTCCTGGGTGAGGTCGATCTTCTTCGCGTAGCTTCCGGGTCGCCCCTTGCGTGGCTTGACGTCGCCGAGCACCACTTTTTGTACCGCCTTGGGCCAGCCGCCTTTCGGTTGGCCCAGTCCGCCGGAAAGCATGTCGACGATAGAGGCGGGGAAGCTGGAGCCGGGCTCGAGGTTAACCACGTCGGAAACCTTGATGCCGCGGGTGACGAGGAAGATGGCGAGGTCGCCCACGCACTTGCTGGACGGCGTCACTTTCACGATGTCTCCTAGGAGTTGGTTGACTTCCTCGTAGGCGTGTACGACTTCCGGCCAGCGTTTGCCGAGGCCCAGCGAGAAGGCTTGCTCGCGTAGGTTGGTGTATTGTCCGCCCGGCATCTCGTGTTCGTAGACTTCGGCGGAACCGAACTTAGGACCGGTGTCGAAGGGTTCGTAGTACTGGCGAACGGCTTCCCAATAGAGGGAAAGCTCGTTGAGCACGCTTTGGTCCAGCTTGGTGTCACGTGGGTGGCCTGCAAGGGCGGCCACGATAGAGTTGAGGTTGGGTTGGGAGGTGAGCCCCGACATGGAAGAGACGGCGAGGTCGACTACGTCCACGCCTGCTTCGGCGGCCTTGATGACGGAGGCGGAGGCGATGCCTGAGGAATCGTGCGTGTGGAAGTGGATAGGGATGCCGACTTCCTGCTTGAGGGCCTTGACCAGTTTGGGAATGGCGAAGGGCTTGCAGAGCCCAGCCATGTCCTTGATCGCGAGCATATGAGCTCCCATTTTCTCGAGTTCCTTGGCGAGCTCGACGTAGTATTTGAGTGAATACTTGTCGCGCTTGGGGTCGTCGATGTCGCCGGTGTAGCAAAGGGTGCCCTCGCAGAGCGCGTGGGTCTTGCGCACCGCCTGCATGGCAACCTTGAGGTTGGGCAGGTAGTTGAGCGAGTCGAAGACGCGAAATACGTCCATGCCTGCCTCGGCGGCGTGCTTGACGAAGGAGCTGACGACGTTGTCAGGGTAATTTGAATACCCGACGGCGTTGGCTCCGCGCAGAAGCATCTGGAAAAGGATGTTAGGCGTCTTTTCTCGGAAGGCGCGGAGGCGCTCGTAGGGGCACTCCTTGAGGAAGCGCATGGAGGTGTCGTAGGTGGCGCCGCCCCACATTTCCAAGGAGAAGAGGTTGGAGAGGTTTTGCGAAACCGCATCGGCGCAGTTGAGCATGTCGGCGGTGCGCATGCGGGCGGCGAAGAGCGACTGATGGGCGTCGCGGAAAGTGGTATCCGTGACCATGAGTCGCTTTTGCTTGAGCAGCCATTGGGAGAATCCGTCGGCTCCGAGCTCCAGCAAGCGGTCGCGAGTGCCTTTCGGCTTGGGCTTGCTGGGATCGTAAGCGGGACGGAGCAAGGGCAGCTGCATCGCGGGAACGGGGCGACCTTTGACCTGTTCGTTTCCGTTGACGATGGTGTCGCCCAGGAAGTTGAGCAGCTTGGTGGCCCGGTCCTTGCGCGGCTTGAACTCGAACAGCTCGGGCGAGGTGTCGATCATGGTCGTGGTGGCTTGCCCCGACTTGAACTGCTGGTGGTGGATGACGTTCTCGATAAACGGAATGTTCGTCTTTACTCCGCGGATACGGAATTCGCGCAGGGCCCGGTCCATACGGGCGATCGCGTTCTCGAAGGTGGACGCGAAGGCGGTCACTTTGACGAGGAGCGAGTCGAAGAAAGGCGTGATGACGGCTCCGGTGTCGCCCATGGCGCCGTCGAGACGCACGCCGAAGCCGGCCGCGGAACGGTAGTTGACGATACGCCCATAGTCAGGAGTAAAGCCGTTTGCTGGGTCCTCGGTGGTGATGCGGCTTTGGATGGCGAAGCCGTGGCAAGGAATCTTGTCTTGCTCGGGAATGTGGATCTCCGGCCCGTGCAGTTTCTTGCCTTGGGCGACGAGGATTTGGGAGCGCACGATATCGACACTGGTGACGATTTCGGTGACCGTATGTTCAACTTGGATACGCGGGTTCATCTCGATGAAGAACCAGTCGTCAGTATCGCAATCGTAGAGGTACTCCACGGTGCCCGCGTTTTGGTAGCCGATCTCGGTGGCAAGGCGTACGGCGGCGTCGCAGAGAGCTTGGCGCATCTTTGGGTCGAGGCCGATGGAGGGGGCGATCTCAACCACCTTTTGATGGCGGCGTTGCACGGAACAATCGCGTTCGTAGAGGTGGACTACGTTGCCGTGGCGGTCGCCGAGCACTTGCACTTCGATGTGCTTGGCGCGTTCGATGTAGCGCTCGAGGAAGACGGCGTTGTTGCCGAAGGCGATCTGGGCTTCGTTCTGGGCTTCTTCGAGCAAGGGCAGGAGGTCTTTCTCCTTCTTGACGACGCGCATGCCGCGGCCGCCGCCGCCGAAGGCAGCTTTTATGATGAGAGGGAAGCCGATCTTCTTGGCGAGGCGGGCGGCTTCCTTGGGATTGGAGATGGCGTCTTGGGTGCCGGGCAGGGTGGGGACCTTAGCGGCCTCCGCAGCGGCGCGGGCGGCGACCTTATCGCCCATCTTGTCGATGAGCTCGGCGTCGGGGCCGATGAAGGTGATGCCAGCGTCGCGGCAGGCCCGAGCGAAAGTTGGGTTTTCGGAGAGGAAACCGTATCCGGGGTGGATGGCGTCGGCTCCCGCTTCCTTGGCGACCTTGATAATGGAGTCGATGTCGAGGTAAGCGGCGACGGGGCCTTTGCCCTCTCCCACGAGGTAAGCCTCGTCCGCCTTGAAGCGGTGTACGCCGAAGCGGTCGTCATGGGAGTAGATGGCTACGGTACGGAGTCCAAGTTCGGTGGCGGAGCGGAAGATGCGCACGGCAATCTCGCTACGATTAGCAACAAGTATTTTTTTCACGAGCGGAAGGGGGAGGTTCCAAGGTAGGGGTTAGGCGTTGTATAAGACGGAGTTATCCGTCGCGTTAGACAAAGAAGCGCTCTTGCGAGAGAACTCAACGGCAATTCGCAGATGGCGCCGGGTTGAATTGTTGACAGTAAAGCATTGGGGCGAGCTATGTTCGGGCGTCGGATTCGGCTTTCCGTTTTCCCGAATGCCTGTTTCCGTCGGGGCGTGCATTGCCGGTGGAGTGCGACCACTGCAGTGGGCGGGGGCGGAGGCGATCGTGGAACCCATTCGGATAATTGATCGATACGTATGGAGAGTCGCGGCTGCAGCCTCCTGATGTCGTAATCTTACGGCTTGTCGCCTGTAGTTGGCCTGCAATTACTATTTTCAGGCATCGGAAAATGGGAGAATACTACGCTTCGCGGTTCTTATTTGGAATAAAAGCTTTCACCCACTTGGCTGAGCGGATTGCCAGTGACGCTTTTCGATTTTAGGGTAGGTTCTCGATTACTTTTGGATGATTCACAGTTGCCCCGTCCTTGTTCAGAATCCGATGGTCCCACAAGCCAGTCTCGCCGCAATCTAATCAAAGGCTGCCTCGCCGGCGCGATGCTCGCTCCGATGGCTAGCAGCTTGGCCCAGGGAGGACAGGGGCCGGCCCGTGCTGCTTCGCCTTGGGCGCGAGGGATCGAGGGACAGCGCAAGGCGGATTTGGGCAACGGGACTTTCTTGAATCCCATCCTGTCGGGAGACCACCCGGACCCGACGGTGCTGAAGGATGGAGAGGACTACTACATGACCTTTTCGTCCTTCAATTCCTATCCCGGCATCGTGATTTGGCACTCGCGGGATTTGGTGAACTGGAGACCGGTGGGGCCGGCCTTGCGCAAGAGCATCGGCACCGTATGGGCGCTCGACCTCTGCAAGCACGGGGACCGCTACTATGTCTACATTCCGGCTTTTGCTCCGGGCAAGCCGTTCGGCACCTACGTGATCTGGGCGGACAATATCGAGGGACCCTGGAGTGACCCGATCGATCTAAAGATCGACGGTTGCATCGACCCCGGCCACGTGGTGGGCGAAAGGGCATGCCACGCTGGTGGAAGGCCCCAGCGGAGACTGGCGGATGATTTACCATGGTTACGAAAACGGGTTCCGCACGCTCGGGCGGCAGACCTTGCTGGAACCGATCGAGTGGACGGACGACGGCTGGTTTGTGGCCAAAGGCGGAGAGCTGAGAAAGCCTTTGCCGATGCCTAGGGGCGGAGAAGCGGTGCCGCATGGATTTCCGTTGTCCGACGATTTCACAAGCAACAAGTTTGGCGTGCAGTGGTCCTTCGACAACCCGGGGCCCAAGGAGATGGAACGGGTGCGCTATGGAAAGGCGTTCTTGGAGTTGGCAGGCTCGGGCAGCTCTCCGGCGAACAGCTCGCCCTTGACCTGCATCGTGGTCGATCAGGCGTACGAGGTGGAGCTCAGCCTGGAGATGGAAGGCGACGCGGAGGGCGGGATTTTCTTGTTCTACAACCCGAAGGCTTACGTGGGACTTGGATTCACAGGGGAAAAGGTGAGGACCTACCAGTACGCCGAATCCCACGACTGGGCGAGCGCGCCGCTGGAGGGCGCAAGGTCCGGGCGCGGCTAACGAACGATCGAAACGTGATCACCTACCATTACTCGATCGATGGCGGGAAAACATGGAGGCTGCATCCGACGCGTATGGAAGTTTCGGGCATGCACCACAACGTGTTTGGCGGATTCTTGAGTTTGCGGATCGGTATTTGTTCTTTGGGTACGGGGACGGTGCGATTGAGCGATTTCCGGTATCGAGCGCTGGTGTAGGGAGGTAGGTCTGAGCTTTAGCCAGCGTTTTTCTATGGATTGATCTTGCAAAGTTGACGCTGGCTAAAGCTCAGCGCTACGGAAAACAAAAAGACCATTGCCGTTGGGCAATGGTCTTTTGGGTTTTTGAAAGCTGTGTTTGCTTGTTAGCCGAGCTTGGAGAGGTCGCGGACTGCTCCTTGGTCGGCGCTGGTGGCGAGCAGGGCGTAGGCCTTGAGGGCGGCGCTGACCTTGCGGGGGCGCGGCTCCTTGGGCTTCCAGGCGGCGTCGCCCAGCGCATCCATCTTTTCCCTACGGGCGGCGAGCTCTTCGTCGCTGAGCTTTACGTCGATGCTGCGGTTGGGAATGTCGATGCGGATGATGTCGCCGTTTTCGATGAGGCCGATGGGGCCGCCGGCTGCCGCTTCGGGAGAAACGTGACCGATGGAGAGGCCGGAGGTACCGCCGGAGAAGCGTCCGTCTGTGGCGAGGGCGCAGACCTTGCCCAGTCCCTTGGACTTGATGTAGCTGGTCGGGTAGAGCATCTCCTGCATGCCGGGGCCGCCGCGTGGGCCTTCGTAGCGGACGATGACGACGTCGCCGGCTTTGACCTTGCCACCCAGAACATTGGATACGGCTTCTTCTTGGCTCTCTACGACGTGAGCAGGACCTTCGAAGACCCAAATGCTTTCGTCGACGCCTGAGGTTTTGACGACACAGCCTTGCGGAGCGATGTTGCCAGTGAGGACGGCGAGGCCGCCTTCGACGGTGAACGCATGTTCCACGCTGCGGATACAACCGTCTTCGCGGTCGATGTCGAGGCTTGGCCAGCGGGCTCCCTGGCTGAAGGCGACTTGGGTGGGGATGCCGCCCGGGCCAGCTTTGTAGAAGGTGTGCACCGCTTCGTCGTTGCTGGTGGCGATATCCCACTTGTCCAGCGCTTCCTGCATGGTCTTGCTGTGTACGGTGGGGATGTCGTTGTGGAGCAGGCCGCCGCGGTTGAGCTCGGCGAGGATGCTCATGATGCCGCCGGCCCGGTGCACGTCTTCCATGTGGTACTTCTGGGTATTGGGCGCGACTTTGCAGAGCTGCGGAACCTTGCGGGAGAGGCGGTCGATGTCTTCCATGGTGAAGTCGACCTTGCCTTCCTGGGCGGCGGCCAGGAGGTGAAGAATGGTGTTGGTGGAACCGCCCATGGCGATGTCGAGCGTCATGGCGTTTTCGAAGGCCTTGAAGCTGGCGATGCTGAGGGGCAGGACGCTGTCGTCGTCTTGCTCGTAGTAGCGTTTGGTGATTTCCACGATGGTGCGGCCGGCTTGCAGGAAGAGCTCCTTGCGGTCCTCGTGGGTGGCGAGTACGGTGCCGTTGCCGGGCAGGGAAAGGCCGAGGGCTTCGGTGAGGCAGTTCATGGAGTTGGCCGTGAACATGCCGGAGCAGGAGCCGCAGGTCGGGCACGCGTTGCGTTCGACTTCGGCGACGGTGGCGTCGTCCACGCTGTCGTCGGCTGCCATGACCATGGCGTCAACGAGGTCGAGTCCGTGGTCGATGAGCTTGGTCTTGCCTGCTTCCATGGGGCCGCCGGAGACGAAGACAACGGGGATGTTGAGGCGGAGGGCCGCCATGAGCATGCCGGGAGTGATCTTGTCGCAATTGGAAATGCAGACGAGGGCGTCGGCGCAGTGGGCGTTGACCATGTACTCGACGGAGTCGGCGATGATGTCGCGGGAGGGGAGGCTGTAGAGCATGCCGTCGTGTCCCATGGCGATGCCGTCGTCGACGGCGATGGTGTTGAATTCCTTGGCCACGCCGCCGGACTTTTCGATTTCGCGAGCGACCAGTTGGCCGAGGTCCTTGAGGTGCACGTGTCCGGGCACGAATTGGGTGAAGGAGTTGGCGATGGCGATGATCGGCTTGCGGAAGTCCTCGTCCTTCATGCCGGTCGCTCGCCACAAGGCACGAGCGCCCGCCATATTGCGGCCTGCGGTGGAGGTCTTTGATCGGTACTGTGGCATGGTTCTTTCTCGTTGTGAAATATGCAGTTAGGGCGTGGGGAAGCTGCGTCGGCGAGCCGACGGGTTTCCCACGCGGGGGAGGCAGATTTTCACGCTTGCCGAGAAAGTCGATGCAAAAGGGCTAGGCTTCGCCCTAGTGGAGAGCTTCAGCCGAGTCGCTTGCCTTTGGGGGAGCGTTCGGTGGGGGCGGTGATGACGGTGTGCTCGTTGCGGGGCAGAGGGCCTTTGAGGAGGGGGTCGTCCGTTTCGCGCATCCACTGGTCGAGACGGGCCCGCATTTCGTGGAGGGCTTCCGCGTGGGCGGGCGATGGGGCGAGGTTGCGAGACTCGTTGGGGTCAAAGGTGAGGTCGAAGAGCAGCTCTTGCTCGTAGCCGTTCTCGAGCCAACCGTTTTGTATCCAATAATCCTTGCTGGGGCCGTCGTCGCAGTTGGGCAGCGGCTGGTAGCCGTAGTCCTTGAAGCGGCGGATGTATTTCCAGCGCTGGGTGCGGACGGAGCGGGAGGGTTCCTCGGTGGCGTGGTAGTTGATCTCGGCGAAGACGCAGTCGCGTTGGGTTACCTTGCCTTCGGCGTTCGGTAGGAGACTCTGGCCTTGCAGGCGCTCGGGAAGGGGGAGGCCTGCCAATTCGAGCACGGTGGGGGCGAGGTCGATTTGGGAGACGAGCGATTCCACGACTTGTCCGCCTCTGAAGCCTCCGGGGCCGCGCAGGATGAGCATGACGCCGGTGCCGTGGTCGGTGAGGTTGCACTTCATGGCGGGGAAGGCGATACCGTGGTCGGTGGTGGCGATGACGAGCGTGTTGTCCGCTAGACCGCTGCGGTCGAGGGCGTCGAGGACGCGTCCGATGCTGATATCCAAGCTTTGGATACTGGCGGCGTAGTTGGCGAAGTCGGCTCGCGTTTCCGGGCTGTCTGGAATGGGAGCGGGGGGGCGCAGGTAATCGGGGTTGGGCGGATCGACTTGGCGAGGGAAGGCCCCGTCGTCGGTGCGATGCGGCGCGAAGTAGCCGAGGGAGAGGAAGAAAGGTTTTTCCGGAGGCTTGGCGAAGTAGTTTTCGGCGGCGGCGGTGGGTGTCTCGAAGTCTTCCTCGGTAGTGAGGATCTGGTCGTAGCCGATGTCTTCGATGCGGGAAAGGGGAGCGGCGGCGATGTGCTGGGTGCCGGCGAGGGCGGAAGTGTAGCCGGCGGCTCGCAGTTGGTTGGCCAGGTGGTGCTGGTAGTCGTTGAGCCGGAAGCCGCGATGGGCGAGGCCGAGCATGCCGTTGTTGTGGGCGTATTGTCCGGTGAGCAGGCAGGCGCGGCTGGGCGAGCAGGTCGGGTTGGCGCAGTGGGCGTTGCGGTAGAGGATGCCTTCCTCGGCGAGTCGCTGTAGGTTTGGCGTCACTACGGGGTAGCCGTAGGGCTGGATATAGCGGCCAGCGTCGTGGCAGTGCAGGTACAGGATGTTGGGAGGACGCGATTGCATGAGGGCGTAAAGTGTAGACACCGCTGGGTGGCGGGAAGAAGCGTGGGCGCTGTTTATAAATAGTCAAAGGGTCTGAGAGGGGGATGTTGGGCAGTGCGGGACGGGCAGTAAAGCCCGCGCCCTACGGTTGGTTTAGTGGGGTCCAGTCGAAGAGTTGGGCGTCGGCGATGACGCGGGGGCTGTCCCAGACGGGCATGTCGTAGAGGCTGAGGCTGGGACCAAACTGGGCGAGCGTTGCCTCAGGGAGGGACCAGACGAGTCCGCTTAGGAGGTCAAGCAGGACGGGGTTTTGCAGGCTTAGGTCGGTGGCGACGATATCGGTGCGTTGGGCCTCGAAGCGGTCGCCGGGTTGGCTGGCGGCGTCCCAGAAGACGAAGCCTTGCTTGCCGTTTGCTCGGTCGTGGATTTTGAAGCTGTAGAGGCTGCTGTGGTTGGCGATGGCGGTGTCGCGTTTTTGGGGGACGCGCTGGTCGGCGAATAGGCTGCAGGCGTTGCGGTAGGAGAAGTAGGAGATTTTGGGTCGTTCGATGGAGAGGTCGTTCGGGCGGATTTTGAGTTTTCCTTTTGTATTCAAAATGTCGAAGTGCTGCTGATCGTAGTTCATTTCGGAGATGGAAAAGAGGGAGAAGGGAATCTCGCGGGACCAATGGGCAAGGGCGCGGCGGAGGTCCCACTTGGCCTGGCTGAGTTCGGTCCAATCGAGATTTTTGAGGGCGAACTTTGGGGCGCGTTCGGAGGGGGCTCCGGTTTCGCCTTGCCAGATGACGGCGTGGGGAAGGTGTTGGGAAAGGTAGGCTTGGACCTCGGCGTGGCGCTCGAAGCCGTGGTCGGGGTTGGCGGGATAACCGTGCACCGTGATGCCGTCGACGAGGTGAAGCGTGTCGTGGGCAGCGAGTGTTTCAACGAAGTCGACGAGTCCGGAATCGGGGCGGGCGTGTACGTAGGCGAGGGCGAGGGCAAGGATGGTCGCGTCGGGTTGTTCCTCGCGGATGATTCGGGCGGTGCGTTCGTAGAGGCGTGGGTAGGCGCCGGCTTGGCTCTGGTTGTGCTTCAGGTCGGCCTCGTTCCAGATTTCGTAGGTTTCGACGCGGTCGCCGAAGTGTTGGATGGAGGCGCGAACGTAGTTTTCCCAGGCTTGCAAGGCTTCCGCAGAATGAGGTAGTCCGCCACCGAGGCCGGTGCCGCCGGCGCCTTCGTAAATGGGGTTTCCGTAGCTGAGGCTCAGCCAGGGTTGGACTCCGGCTGCGAGGCAGCCGTTGACGATGCGGTCGAGCCAAGCGAAGTCGTATTTGCCCTTTTGGGTTTCGGTTTTGGCCCAGCCGCTTTGCAAGCGAATGCGTTTGGCTCCGAGGGGCTCGAGGTAGGGGGACCAGGCTTCGAAGCGAGTGAAGTCGCGGTCCATTGTTTCGCCACCGATGCCGAGCAGGGAACTGCTTATTTGCGTGGCGTCGCGGGGAGTGAGTCGTCCGACGAGCTGATAGTCGTCCGGCATGCTTTCGATTATTCCCTTTTCGGCGAGCTGCCATTCCTCGAAATCGGTTGAAAGGTCGGGAGGTGTTTCAGCTTGTAGGTATGCTGCGGATACAAGGATGGCTGACGTGAGACAGCGGCTAAGAGTTGGCATTGTCGTATGGTTGGTATTGCAAAGAGAAAAGGCGTGGCTCGAAAGTGCGAGCCACGCCAAAGTTAGTTGGAAAATACGGCGAACGATCGAGAGTCCACGTTCGCCGTGCTTGGATTTTCTTACGGAGCGTCGTCCCAGCTGAGCAGGGCGTTTCCGTTGATGACGAGCTGTTCGCTAGCGATGCAGCCTTGCAGCGTAGAGGAGCCGTTGAGGGTGATCTTGCTGTGGGGAGCTTCCACGAAGCCGTGCAAGCTTGCGGAGCCGTTGAGGGTTAGGTCACCGTCGGCGAAACGGAGCCAGAGGGACTCGGGAGTCGTTTCGTCGCCGATGGTCGCGTCATTGAGAACGACCTCGCCTGCGATGTTGATTACGACTGGCCCCAATATTTGGATACTGGTTGCAGCGCCGTTCAAGGTGATGCCTTGCAGGTTGTACACTTCAGGCTCGGTGGCTCCGGCAGTTCCCAGGATAAAGCCGCTGCTACCGTTGGCGGTCAGTTTGCCGTAAGTGCCAGCGGGCAAGGCATGAGCTCCGGCTTCGCTGTTAAGCGTCAGGTCTAGAAGCGTCGTTGGATCTCCTATGCTATCGGTGGGAAGATTGAGGCTTAGGCTTCGGATTCCGGATGGAGTGGCTTCTGATACTGCCTCTGGGAATGCTGGAGCGTTTACTCTGCGTACGATGTTGCGGAGCGAGGCACCTCCATTTAGGGTTATTCGGTAGCCCTCCGGAGAGGCGTCCCCGTCGGCCGTGACTTCACCGGAGAATCTCGGTTGCCCGTTCACTCGAATTTGGGGAGTACCGGGAAGGAGTAAGTCCCCAGAGAGGGAGGTCCCTCCATTTAGTTTGAAGGATCCAGCCTCAGCCACCTGTACGGAACCGATAACCCCGCCGTTGAGAGTGGGGGCGTAGCGGACGAGCGCGGTTGCGACGATGGTGAGCGTGCCATTGGTCTCGCCTTGGTAGTTCGCATCGTCGATAATGGCGGTGACGTCGTAGGATCCTGGATACGTGGGAGCGACTGGGGATCCGTCGAAGAGCAGGCTTACCTCTAGCGAGTCGGGATCCGCTGCAGCTGATAGGTCCGCGGGGGCTCCGTCGTAGACTTGCCAGAGGCCGTCGAGGCTGATGTTGGCTGTTGCGCGAGCGACCTCGAAGCTTGCTTGCTGGGCGGGGGCTGCAGTGTAGTTGGCGTTGCCGGATTGGGTGGCCTCCACGGTTACGGTGCCGGCTCCGGTGAGGGTGACGGTGTTGCCAGAGATTTCGGCGGGACCGCTGATCACCGCAAGGGCGACTGGCAGGCCGGAGCTTGCGGTCGCGTTCACAGGGAAGGCCGCGTCGCCGAATGTTTTGTTGGCGATAGCTTCGAGGGTGATCGCTTGGCTCGCGGGAGCAACGTCGAGAACGAGCGTAGCGGAACCGCTGCCGTACTGGTTGGTCGCGGTCAGTTCGATGCTGAAGCTTCCTGTTTCGATGAGCGTACCGGTGATCTCTCCGGTGGCAGTGTCGATCGTCAAGTCTGCTGGCAGGCCTGTAGCGGCGTAGCTGCTTGGCGTATCCGAAGCGAGGATGCTGTAGCTGAAGGTGTCGCCATAGGTGCCAGCCGTTGTTGAATCGCTGGTAATTTCCGGACTGGAGCCGGCAGGCTCTCCGGTTCCCCCTGAGCCGTTGGAGTTGCCGTTCGTATCGCGAGATACGATTTGGATGCCGCTAATTCCGATGCGGCGGCCAGCGTCGGCGAGGATCTTGAACTCAAGGTCCGAACGGGAGCGGAAGACAATGTACTCGTTTCCGTCAACGGCGTCCGCGGCGGTGAGGGCGGTGGACTCGTCGTAGGTGCCGTCCCAAGCCCGATCGTCGTCGCGGATGTACTTCGTTTCCTGCGTTACCCAGGCGGAACCGTCCCATTGCTGGAATTCGACGCTCATGGTCTTTGGCGTGGAATCGGAAGTCCGGACCCCGCCCCAGTAGATGTAGACGTCGTAGGTGTTGTAGGGGACTTCCTCTGCGTAAACGGCGACCTTGCTGGAGCTGCTGTTGGCTCGCTGGGTACGCATCATGGATGCGTCATCGGCGAGCGGAGCAGGGTACTCTGGCGTGTCGTTCGGGTAGAAGAAGGGAGTATTCGAGAAACGGAGATCTAGTGTGGTGGCGACTCCCTCGCTATCGGTCGCGTCGGTGAAGGACTCGTTGTTCGCGGTGGAGTTGTGCCAGTTGCTTGCCGGTACGGCTCCGAGACTGTCCGTTGCCGCGAGCTCGAGCCCGGGGTTGGTGACGTTGAAGCTTACGATCCCGTTGCTCGACGTTCCTCCTCCGGCGGAGGCAGTGGTGACGGAGAGAACATCGCTCTCAAGCGAGGCGTTGCCTGCTTCGTCGAGGGCGAGGACCGTAACGCTGTAGGTGGATTCTGGCGACAAGCCAGTGATATCTGCGGTCGTGTCGGTGACTGTTCCGTAGAGGGTGCCGTCGAGATAGACTTCGTAGGCGGTGACGGCTACATTGTCGGTCGAGGCATCCCAAGAGAGCGTGAAGCTATCTGTCACGATGTTGCTGCTTTGCAGGTTCGTGGGTACGCTTGGTGGAGTGATGTCGCGAGAGACGATCTGCAGGCCGCTCATGCCGACGCGGCGCCCCGAGGTCGTGAGGATCTTGAATTCCACATCCGAGCGTCCGCGGAAGACGACGTATTCGTTTCCGTCGGTGGCGTCGGCTGCCGTAAGAGCGGAGGATTCGTTGTAGCTTCCGTCCCACATGCGATCGTCGTCGCGAATGTATTTGGTTTCTTGAGTCACCCAGTTGGAGCCGTCGAAGACTTGGTACTCGACCATCATCGTCTCGGGAGGAGTATCGGCAGAGCGAATACCGCCCCAGTAGATGTAGACGTCGAAGTTATCGTAGGGGATTTGTTCTGCGTAGGCGGCGGTTCTGGTTGAACTGCTGTTGGCTCGCTGGGTACGCATCATAGATGCATCGTCGGCGAGCGGGGCTGGGTACTCCGGAGTGTCGTTCGGGTAAAAGAACGGCGTGTTCGAGAAACGGAAGTCGAGCGTGGTGGCGATGCCCTCGCTATCGCTAACGTCGGTGAAGGACTCGTTGTTCACGGTGGAGTTGTGCCAGTTGGTTGCCGCTACGGCGCCGAGACTGTCCGTAGCCGCGAGCTCGAGGCCTGGGTTGGTGACGTTGAAGCTGATGATGCCGTCGCTTGAGGTTCCGCCTCCGCCTCCGGTGGTCTCCGTGAGAGTCGTAACGGTGAGGGTATCGCTTGCTGCGGAGCTATTGCCTGCCGCATCGAAAGCGATCACGTGCACGTCGTAGGCGGTTTCTGGAGAGAGTCCGGTGATTGTCTGTGAAGTCTCGGTGGCTGTGTTGTAGAGTGAGCCATTGAGGTAGACTTCGTAGCCTGTGACCCCTTCATTGTCGGTGGAAGCGTCCCAAGAGAAGGAGAAACTATTTTCACCGATGGCGTTGCTTTGGAGATTGGCAGGTGTGCTGGGGGCTTCCGTGTCGGGTGCGGGACCGTCGTTGGCGAGGAAGCGCACGGCGTCGGCGATAACGTATCCGTTTACGCTGTCGGTGCGGAGCGTTACGCTGTTGGCGCTGCCAGCTGCGAGCTCGTAGGTGCCGAGCAGGTTCCATTGGCCGCCGTCGCTGCGTTGGTTGACGCTGAGGGTGTCGGTGCCGTTGGCGTGAACAATGTCGATCGGTAGGTTGCTGGCTCGATTGCTGGCGCTGGTCCAGCGAAGGTAGATATCGTAGGTCCGAGCGGCTGGCAGGTCTGGCGTATAGGTGACGGACTTGTTGCCTTGGTCGGAATCGTTGTTGTGCTGGTAGTTGTCACCCCAATACCCGGAAGTGGCGCTGCTGGTGGGCCATTCTCCTACGAAGCTCACGCCGAGCGGGGCGTCGTTGTCGAGGATGATTTCGTTGCCGACTGTACCGTCGTCGAGCGTTTTAACGATAGCTTCCTCGCTGAGGGCGGAGAGGTTTCCGCTTACGTCGCGAGCGCGGAGGCTGACGAAGTAGGAGGTATAGGGGGCCAAGCCGGTGAAGGTGTAGGAGGTGGCGCTGGTGGTACCTTCGTATTGACCGTTTAAGTACACGTCGTAGCTTGCTACTCCTGTTTCGTCCGTGGCCGCGTCCCATGAGACGGTGAAGCCCTCGGTCTGGATGTTGGATGCGTAGAAGTTGGACGATGGTTCGGGCGGAAGATCGCCGGAAGTGGCTGGCAAAATTTCGATGCCGCTGATCATAGGATTGTCGGCGGAAGCAGTGAAGACGAGATCGAGGATATTGTCTTCAACTTCGACGAAGCCGGTTTTGACGAGGGCAGCGTTGGATCCGCCCGCTTCGGCAAAGACGTCGATGTCGACCCATCCAGCGGGGTAGCTGTCTTCACCGGAGACAGTGAATACGCGTTGGCCAGATGCGGTGATGCCGGAGTAGGTTTCGGCGAAGTGGAGTTTCACTTCGTAGAGGCCGTTGGCCAGGATGATGCGGTAGTCGGAGATGCCCCAGCGCTCGGTTTGGTAGATGCGGTCGTCGACGGTGCCGGCGATTTCGATGGCGCCGCGATCGGCGAGTCCGCCGCCGGTGTCGCTGCTGTGGTCGGCTGCCCAGACGTTTCCGTTGGAATCGGTGAAGTCGTCAGTACCGCCAGATTCGATACGAGAAGCTACCGGTGTGGTGGGAAACGTAATGACAATGTTGATACTTTGCGAGGCCTTTGCTCCACGGTTGTCGGTAACGGTGCATTCGGCCTCGTAGCTTCCGGGTACGTTGTAGGTGTGCGAGGGGTTCGGCTCGTTCGTCACGTTTCCGTCGCCGAAGTCCCAAAGGGTGCTTATGATGTTTCCATCCGAGTCGGCTGCAGTCGAGGTGAAGTCGATTGTGGTCGGTGAGACTCCCCCTGTGCTTGAAGAGGTGATGGATAGGGTAGGAGCGACGTTGGGCGTTTCGTCCACTCGTTCGCTGCTGTAGCCCTTGGTCAAGCCGTAAGTTAGGCTGTCCATGGCGTCGAGAGGGACGCCCTGCCATGCGGGGTCGGCGGCAATGTATTGAGGATCGGTTCCTTCGCCCGGGCGGTAGGTGGCGGTGTCGATCAAGTTGGCGATGGAAGATGCGAAGACCGAGCTTGAACTGGTGGTAGAGAGGATCGAATCGGAGATTGTAGCGGTGCCACCGTTTTCCACTGTGACGCCGTGACCGGCTCCGTGCATGGTGGAGAAGTCGACGGTGATTTCTCCTCCGTTGCCGCTCACCCAGAGGCCGTAGGAAGAGCCGGTACCACCTTTCTTACTGTTGAAAGATGCCACGCAGTTGAACATTTGTCCGTTGTCGGCCCAGTGGCGGTAGCCGCGCGAGTTGCCAGCGGATACGCAGTCTTGGTAAGTGATATAGGATGCCTTGTTGTCGAAGCCGGCGTCGTTGTTGCCGTAAGCTTTACAGCGGATGTAGAAAATGTTGTAGGCTCCGCGTTCGGTGCTGAAGCCGTCACCGTTCCAGTAGCTACCGCTGGATTGGCTGTATCCGTTGTTGATGGCGACGCAGTCGCGGAAAGTGATGTCGTGGATGATGGGCTCGCCGTCTGTGTCGTCTGCCGCGAATCCGTTGGGAATGGAGCGAGAAGGGAAGGATAGGTCGCCGCCGTTACAGTCGGTGAAGCAGGAATCGAAGGTGACGAAGCTGGAGTGGTCGCCGATACGGAAAGCTTTCTTGGTGTGGCGGATTACGGTGCAATCCTTGACGAGGATGTCGCTAGCGTTGTAGAGCCGGATGGCGTCCTCGATTGTGTCGAAGTGGAGGTTTTCGAAAACGAGATTTGTGCGCAGCGTATCGGTAGTTCCATTACGAGTCAAAGTGATGACGAAGGGCTGGTCCTTGAAACGCAGGTTCTTGATCTCCCAGTAGTGTGCGGCGCCGGGGATCCTTATAAAGTGGGAGCTTGCGTTGTTGTTGACGTCGAAGGTTCCCTGGAAGAGCGGAAGCCCGCCTCCGGTATCGACCCCGATCAGTCCTTTCGGGCTGCCGGCGGTTCCGCTAGAGTTGATGCTTAAAGAGGGGATAGTGTAGGTGCCGCTGCCGAGGAGCACTCGGTCTCCGGGAAGGGTGGAATCGACCAGGGAGTCGATTTGGTTTTGATCGTAGGCATTGGCCCAGTCGGAACCGTCTTGGGTTCCGGCGCCGGAGGGAGTGACATAGTAGTCGACGGCGTGCAAAAGCGCCGGGAGTGCCAGCAACGACAGCGCAGCCAGCAGTTTTAGTAGAAACGTCGGGGACGACCTTTTCATAGTTTTGGGTGTCAGGGGGTTGGGTGCTTGCAGCACAGGTAGGTTTGCTAGGGCGCCCGAAAAGGACGCATTGCGAGGTAGCGTGACCGTTTCATCTAGCGAAACACTTTCGGTACAGCCAGATGTGGCACGGTCGAACCCCTTTGTGTTGCCTACGGTGATAGGGGCTGCCAACCCCGCTCTTCATGTATAAATAAGCTGCTTATTCGCTCGGATCGAGGCACTTGAGGCACGTGGCTTTAGCTTGATGGCGCGAGAGGCATGGACCTGTGACTAAGTCTACGGGGGTGAATAGTTAGTCATAGTCGCTTGGCTTTCGTCGAGTCCGCATTCGAGCGAGAGTGCTAGCCTCCCCAATCTCTATTTTAACCTATGAAAAAACGTAAGATCCTCTTTTTGCCTCACGGCAACTTGCAATATTCCCAGCTCGACCCCGAGAAGCGTGGTTGGGTCGCTCAGCAGTCGTACGAACCGCTGTTCGATCTCGTGGCATCCGACGACCGCTATCGGATAGGATTCGAGGCGAGCGGAAAGACGCTCGAGATCATGGCCGAACAGTATCCAAAGTCTCTCGACAAGCTGAAGGCCCTTGTAAAAGAAGGCCGTATCGAGGGTGTCGCTTCGCCGCACACCCATATCATGCTGTCCAATATCGATCCGGAGATCGGTTTCCATAGCTTGCTCGATGGCCTGGATTCCTGGGAGCGCTATGTGGGAGTGCGTCCGGAAACGGGTTGGAATCCCGAGTGCAGTTGGGCGGAGTACCTGCCGTCGATCTACCGCGAGGCGGGGTTCAAGAATTTGATTGGCGACGCGGACAGCCTTTTCTTGTCCTTCGACGAGATCCGCGAGGCGACGGGCCTGAGCTACGACGTGCGCAGCCACAGCAACAAGAACAAGCTCTTCCGCATCGAAGACTACATCAAGGACAAGCCAGACTTCCTGCGACTGTTGACGAACCCCACGGAGCTTTCCAATGGACTGCGCTTGATCTTCCGTTCCGACATGATGGCGAATCCAATGCTTTGGTACCTGATGGGAGCGACGGAAGGCAATCGCGAGACGCCAGTTCAGCTAGAGGAAATTCGCGAAAGCCTCGAGCGTTGGTCCCAACGTGTCGAAGAGACCGGCAGCTTTATCATGCCCTACGCGGAGGATGCTGAATACATCGGCACCAGCGCTTACTTTTACGTCAAGCAGTTCAATGAAGCCCGCTTCTTCGAGCCGATGCCCGAGAGCGTGGACCGATTCAAGGAGCTTCTCGATGTGTCACTGGACCTTGGATACGAGCTGGGAACACCCGCGGAGGTCATCGAGTCCAGTCAAGAGATCATCAAGTCTGACCAAGTGTACAAGGTCGACAACGGGATCGCCTGGCACGGGGGAACTGCCAAGGCTTGGGCCAATACGGTTTATTCCCGAATCATGGATCCGGTTTGCCGCGACATCCATGACGGCTTGCGCCGCGTGAGCCAGCGCTTGGGCACGGACTTCGGCACCATGCGTGACGACTTGCAAGAGGCTCGCCGTTTGCTGACGAACGCGTGGGTTTCCGATAGCCGCTGGCCGCCGCTTCCGACAACCCCTGGCCGCTTTAACGTGAAGGAGTCGATCGCCGATCTCAAGGAGGCGAACACGGTTCTCGAGAATGTTATCGTAACGGTTGGTCTCGTGGAGCTGAAATCGCTTTATAGCCCGGAACTGATTCGTACGCAGATCGCAAGTATCGAGGAAGAGCTGATGGCGATGGAATACTTCGAGGAAAGCGTGGTGTCGGTTAAGGCCTAGCGTTTCTTCATTTGTTTGTAGTGTAGTTCTAAGTTAGATGAGTAAGCCCACGCTCGGGGGAGCGTGGGCTTTTTCGTGCTTGGGTGAAAGGGGAGGCGAAGCGTTAGGCCCGAATAGGTGGCTTGTGTTCTTTTGCCCACGACGGAGCGACGCGGAGATGGCGAAGCAATGAGCAGGAATGGGGATGGGATAATTGGGTGTGCCTTTAGACAACCACAAATGCCGCGGATCGTCACAGATGTTGGATACGGTTGGATTTGAGGGAGTGGCTGGTACTGCAGTGAGGTCCTGTCTTGCTCCTTGTTTAGGCTAGCTCTGTGCAGAGGTGCTTGGCTTGGCCTGGTTGGTGCCAGCTTGTTAGGTGCTCTTTGTGGGAAGCGACCTTGTGTCGCGATTGCGTTGCTGGAAATCGCGTGACAACAGTCTTTGCTCGGCAATCGAGCTACGCCTCGCCGAGAGCACGCTTCCCACTCTTCGCTTAGACGACTTTGCCGCGGCGGTCTTCCAGGTCGCTCTTGAGCTTTATGACGCCGTCGTCGGTAAGTGGATACTTGCGGGCAATGATGTAGGCGACTGTGAGCAGGGCGGCGGGAATGAGCGAGTAGCAGAGGCGGATGGAGAGGATGGCTCCGTCGCCTTGGTCGGCGCCTTTGGAGACGTCGAAACCGGTGATATCGAGCATGGAGTTGGAGACGAGCAGGGTGCCGGTGAGGGCGACCTTTTCGATCCAGTTGGCCACGGCTGCGTACATGCCTTCGCGGCGCATGCCGGTGCTGAGCTCGTCGTAGTCGGCGGTGTCGGCCTTCATGGGATCGATCAGGACCCAGAAGCCGGAGAATGCGGGCGAGAGGGCCAGCATGGTCACGAATTGCAGCCAAGGGGCGTGGGGCGTGTAGCTGAAGAACTTGGAGGCGGAGGCGATGATACCGATGAAGAGGCACCATTGCAGGACCTTGAGCTTGCCCACGCGGTTGGCGATCTTGCTGACGATGGGAACGGCGACGAGGCCGGCCACGCCGTAGAGGGTCATGGCGAGGGCGTGGTACTTGGCGCCCTGTTCGGTGTCTCCGGGGAAGACGTAGTAGCTGTTCACGTAGATGCCCAGAATGTTGACCATGCTGGTGCCTATGAGCATGCCGACCACGATGGAGACGAGGCAGCGGAAAGGGCGGTTGACGAGCGTAAGTTTGACTGCTTTGACGAGCTTTACCTTTTGCTGTTTGGCGGCTCGTTTCTCGAAGCGTTCGCGAGTGTTGAACACGGCGGGGATGGCGAGTAGGATGAAGAGTCCGCCGATGATGAGGCCTACAGCGCGGAAGCCGGAGATGGTGCTTTCGAAGAAGTCGAGTTGGGCGATGACGAAGATCCAGGGGGCGATGAAGTTTATGATCTTCGTACACATGGCCCGGTAGGTTTGGATCCGCAGGCGCTCGTTGGTGTCGGAGCTGAGTTCGTATCCGAGCGTCAAGTACGGTACGCCGTAGACCGTGAACGCGGTGAAGAACATCAGGCAGGTGACGAGGAAGTAGATGAAGGTGGCGGTTTGTCCCCAGTCGACGGGTACGAGCCACATCACGGGAAAGGTGATGGCGCAGAGGATGGCTCCGAGGGCGATGAAGGGGCGGCGGCGTCCCCAGCGGGTGCGGGTGTTGTCGCTGAGGGAGCCCATGAGGGGGTCGGTGAAGCCGTCCCATAGGCGTACGATGGCCATGACGGTTCCGACGAAGGAGGGGCTGAGACCGAGGGTTAGGTTGTAGAGCGGGTTGGCGATTTGCATGACCCCGCTGGAGCCGAGCATGAAGGGGATGGTCCCGATGGCGTAGGAGAGCTTTTCCTTGAGGGAGGTGCGGTACTCGCCCTCGTTGGCGGGCGTTTGGGCGTCGCTTGAGGACGCGGGTGCGTTGGCGCTGGGTGTCTCGGGGTTTTCTGGCTTCATGGTTTTGGGAGGATCCCAGCACAGTCGGGAAGGGCGGTGTTTCGCAACGGTTGGAAGGATGCTTAATTATGCATAAGCATCGAGGCGTCGGCTCTCGTTTACCGTAAGCTAAGTTCTCCGGAGAATTCTAGGCCGCAATTGTTTTGGGGGAGCGAGCATGCGTCGCGATCAGCCTCTCTGCAATCGCGACACGAGGTCGCTTCCTACAACTAGAAGGTTTCTCCGTCGTGCCAGGTGGACTGCACGAGCAGGCGTTCGTAGGTGCGGGGGAGGCCGGCGTGGTTGCGTGTGATTTGGGAAGCGATGTTCTCCACGGCCCGTTGGCCCATGAGTTCGCGGTTGCCGATGAGTCCGCTGTCGTCGCCGTTGAGGCGGGCCCGGATGTCGAGGCAGATGAAGGGGAGGTCTTTGCCGATGGTCTTGCCTTCGCGATCCAGTATCTTTTGCAGGTGCGGGCGGGTTCCGAGTTCGCCGATAACGACGTCGGGTTGGGCTTGCTGCATCCATGCGGTCATTTTCTCGTCGATACAGGCACGCTCTTCTTCGGTTTCGTGGCGGAAGAGGTGGATCATTGCGTCCGGATCGATTCCGTTTTCCAAAGCGATACGGCGGAAGCTGTCGGTGAAGGCGTAGTCGATGCGTTCGTTTTGCGTTTTGGAGACGGCGAGGCCGATTCGCTTGTGGCCGCGATCGAGGGCGGTACGGAAGGCGACAGTGATGGAGTGGTAGTTGTCCGGCATGATGCAGTTGACCGGCGTGTGGGCGAAATTGTAGCCGAGTGATACGTAGGCGAATTCGGGCAGTTCGAAGATGGGTTGGGTGAATATCCAGTGTCCGCTGGCTAGGGCGAAGACGACGCCCTTGACGCCGCGATGGCGCAGGATGCTGGCAAAGCGTTCGGAGGAGATCTCGCCAGAGTCGAACTTGAGGGCTTCGAGATTGAAGCCGAGGGCCTCGGACTTGTCCTTCACGCCCTTGTAGTACTCGAAGTTGCTGAAGGGGGTGTTGGGGTCGGGCTTGTTGCCGACGTAGACGAAGGCGATGCTGGCGTTGGCGCTTTTGGCGTTGAGGTAACGTCGGGAAGTGACCAAGGCGCGGAGCATGGGGTCGGGGCGGTAGCCCAACTGGTCAGCCGTCTGCTTGATGGTGTTTTTCAGGTCCTCGGCCACGCGGTGGTCGTCGTTCAAGGCTCTGGAAACGGTGACTTGGCTGCAGCCGACTTTGCGGGCGATATCGGCTTGGGTGACGCGGAAGTTCTGGTTCATCGATCGATTGGGGGGAGATTTTGCACGGAAGGGAGACGAAGCGAAGGGGGGAGTGATGGCTGTTGGAGAGGTTGGGCGTTTGTTCTAGTATGCGCGAGTGGGCGTCGGGGTCAAAGGGGCAGCGAGCGGCGAAGTCCCTTCGGGAGGGTGATGTACGAGCTTGGGGAGGCTGGTTGGCGGAGCAAGCGTTGGCTTTATGGTTATTTAGTCACAGGGGGAGCGTTGAAGTAAGGGGGGCAAAATGGGCTTTTGGTTAGCGGTCGTCGCTTTGCGTGCGATTCTCACCCGGTACAGGCCGCTCGCGCTTGGCTCCGTGCCCTCGCCAAGGGTACCCCGAATTTCTTTAACTACCAACAAGAGTCCTAGTTACATGATAAAAGCAGCTTTGATCGGCGTCTCGAGTTACGGTCGCGTGCACTTGAGAATGATCGACCACATGGTGGCGAAGGGAAGGCTCGAGCTGGTAGCGGCTACGGTAATCAACCAAGAGGAGGAGGCTGAACTTTGCGCAAAGCTGGAGGCGGGCGGTTGCCAGCTGTTTCGGGATTACAAGGAGATGCTGGCGGCGTGGAACGGGCGTCTGGACCTGTGCATGATTCCGACTCCGATCTTTTTGCACGAGGATATGACGCTGGACGCTTTGGACGCAGGCGCGAACGTTTTGATCGAGAAGCCGCTTGCTCCGGAGCTAAGCGCTTGCCGAAGGATCGCTGAGCGGGCGGAGAAACGGGGGCGTTTCGTTGCGGTCGGCTTCCAGAAGATGCATTGCCCGGCGACTCGCCGCATCAAGCGAGACCTTCTATCAGGCGTCTTGGGCGAGTTGCGGGAGATTCGCGGTATTACGCTCTGGCCTCGCGGCTTGGACTATTTCTCCCGCAACGCTTGGGCAGGACGCCTTCGGGCGGGCGACTCGCTTGTGCTCGATTCTCCAGTGAGCAATGCGGCCGCCCATTTCTTGCATTTGATGCTCTATTGGGCGGGGGCGGATTTGAATGAAGTCGCCTCCATCGCCGAAACCCTGCGCGCCGAGACCTTCCGGGCCAACGATATTGAAAATTTCGATACAGCCTGTTTGCGCGGAACCACCAAGGAAGGCGTACCGGTGACCTTTGTCGCCTCGCATGCGTGCCGGCAGACGGTAAACCCGACGATCCGCATTGTGGGGAGCAAGGGCGAGATCGAGTGGATCAAGGACGAAGCAGCCTACTACCGCGTCGATGGCGAAGCGGAGCGAACGGTCGCTCTGAGCGGCGACGAGGAAGAGGTTCGCGCTATGATCGAGGCGATCGTTTGTCGGATAGAGGGAACGGCTGCCGACCTCTGCGAGCCCGAGCAAGCCATTCCGCACACGGAAGTGGTGGAAACGCTGTACCGCGAGGTGGAAACGCAAACGGTAGCCGAAGAGTTTATCGAAGAGATTGAGACCGCTGAGGGGCGCTTTCGAGTTGTGAAAGGCTTGGAAGAGGCTGCGGTCAATGCCTTTGAGCGCGGCGCCCTGTTCAGCGAAGTCGGCGTTCGCTGGGATGCAGGCAAGCCACTGCCGCTGCGGAAATAGGTATCCGTGGGAAGCGATCTTCTGTCGCGATTGACAGGGGGCGGCGCAAGGCCGCTTCCTACGAGCCGCTACTTTTGTCCGGCGATCCGCAGGATGCGCTGGAATGTCTCATCGCGGAATGCGTCGGAGGGGCCGTGGCCCATGTCGACTTGGATGGTGAGGTCCTTGGGCGCGGTGATGACGTTGTAAGCTGAATACATGCTGGTGGGTGGGCAGACGGTGTCGTTGTAGCCGAAGGCGAAGCTGCCGGGCACGGTGAGGCGTTTGGCGAAATTTACGCCGTCGTAGTAGGCGGTGGTGGCGATCATGTCCTCGTGGCGGTAGCGCTCGTAGTTGAACATCTTGGGCCAGCCTCCGGCACGGTCGTGCAGGGTGCCAGTGACGTCGCAGTAGGCCGGGTAGTTGGCGACGAGTCCGGTGACCCGCTTGTCGAGAGCAGCAGTTACGATACTGAGGAATCCGCCTTGGCTACCGCCGTAGACGATGAGGGTTTCGCCGTCCCAATTCGGATGCGAGGTAAGCACGTCGAGGGCCTTGACGCAGCCGAGGAAAACGCGGCGGAAGTAGTACTCCTCGCGGTCGTTGAGATTGTAGGCCCAGTAGTTGTGCAGACCAGCGTATCTGAGATTGGGATACACGTCACCTTCAAGGTCGATGGGGATGCTGTGGATGCCGATTTGGAAGGCGATGAAGCCGGCTTCGGCGAGTTCGACATTTCCCGAGTAGGAGCGTACGCCGGCTCCTGGGACTTGCAGCACGGCGGGGAATTTTCCTTCCTTGTTCGGTTCGGTGAGCACGCCGTAGAAAGGAGCTTCACCGTTGAGCTTACCCCATGATTGGTAGCGGACCTTGTAGACGTTTGCTCCCGGTGTATTGAGTTCCGAATACGGGGTTTTGAGGGGGCGCAGGTCTATCTTTTTGAGGGACTCTAGTTGACCGTTCCAGAAGGAATCGAAGTCGGCGGGTTCGGTTTGAGTGGGACGGATCTTCTCGGGACTGAAAGCCGCGGTGGCCTTGGCGGAGTAGCTTTTTCCGTCGATCGTCACGGTGGCGATGCAGCGGAGGAAGCCAGGCTGGTCGAGGGGATCGGCTTGGAAAGTGAAGCGCCCGTCGCTCAAGGTGGCGGTTTGGCTGTTGCCCTCGTAGAACTCTGGTCCGACGCGGTAGCTGAGCTCGACGTCGTTGAGCGGGTTGCCGTGGGCGTTGAGGGAGACGGTGAATGAGATGGGGTCGCCTACGGCGTAGGTCCAGTCGGCTCGGTCGGGAGCGACCGTCAGCTCGGGAATTTGCAGGAAGGTTGGGTTCTCGGCTTGGGCTTTGGCAATGAATGCAAGGCTCAGGCACGCGAAGAGGAGTGTGTTCAGGGCGTGTTTCATATTTGTGCAGTTGGTTAACTCTACTTTATTTGATGATTGGGTCGGTTAAAGTTGAAGGGGCGGCGTTCATCGCAGCACTGCAGAATTAGGATCGAACGGACGCGGCGTGGCGCCTTTCGGCTTCGCTCAAGATCCATGACGAGCGCCAGCCCTACAGCTTGTTTAAGAAATCAGATCGAAGTTCTCAGGGGGAATTTGAGTTGATCTTGTTGTGGTCATCGCGGGTCCAAAGGGTGATGCGGCTGAGATTCTCGAAGGGTGGGTAGGCTTGGAAGGCGCCGGTGACGAGCTCGAGGGTGCCGTCATGGTCAAAGTCGGCGGAATCGACTACGACGAGGTGGGTGGGCTCCCGAGCGAGGGGATGAAGCTGGTAGCTGCCGTCCGGCTGGGCGAAGTAGGCGGCGAGCGAGGTGGGCTTGTTTTCCCAATGGTTGAAGCAACTGGTAAGGAGAATGTCGAGGCGTCCGTCGTCGTTGAGGTCGGCGGCATGCGGGCTGAAAGCGCCGGGGAAGTCGGCGATGCGTCGGGTGCGGAAGCGGCCGCTTTCGTTGAAGAGGATTTGCAGGCCGTGGTGCGGGCGGGGGCCGGGGCGGGCGTAGTCGAAGCCGTCGCCGTTGGTGTAGAGAACGTCGAGATCGCCGTCGGCGTCGATGTCAGCGAGGGAGAGTCCACTGCTGCCGAAGTCTTGGTTGCTGGAGGCGAAGATGACTTGGTTTCGGAAGTCGCCTTTTCCGTTGCCCTTGAAGAAGTGGACTTCTTCCCACTGTTGGGAAATAAGGGCGACGATGTCGAGATGGCCGTCGCCGTCGAGGTCGGCGATGGGGGTGTGGATGGCTCCGGGCAGCGCGAGCAGCGGGTGGCTGGCGAATTGCCAGTTGCCCTTGTTTTCCAACCAACGCACTTCGCCTTGCTCGTATCCAAATTGCCCTACGGCGAGGTCGAGGTCACCGTCGCCGTCGAGGTCTCCCGCTTGCAGATCGGTGACGCGGGCGAGCTGGCTGCCGATGACGCGTCGCTCGAAGACGAGCGGGTCGGTCTGCTCGAGAATTTCGATGGAGCCGATTTTTTGATTGCTGGGAAAGATGACGCCCATGCAGGCGACAAGGATGTCGAGGTCGCCGTCTTGGTCGAAGTCGCTGGCTTCCACGTGGGCGGGGCCGGCGGTTTGCTCGTTGAGGGAGCGCTCGGTGAAGCCGAGGGCGCCGTCGCCAAAGAGGGCGGAGATGCGGTGCAGGCGGCCGTCGGCGAAAATGACGTCGAGATGGCCGTCCCCGTCGAGGTCGGCAATGCAGAGGTCGGTGATCCAGGCCTCGCTTTGGGCTAGCTCGCCGATGGGCTGTGGGGTGTAGGTGCGGGTGGGCGTTGGGCTGTCGGCGGATGGGGCGGCAGGAAGTGTCAGCTGGGATGCCAGAGCCGCGGCAAGGAAGGGAATAGGTCGAAGTTTGCTTGGTATTCGGGGCATCGCGGGGTGCGTAGGAGTGCGGCCAGCCTGCTGGGACTACGGAGATTTTTAAAGCGATGAATATTTAGTCATGGCGAATCAGCGTGGGAGACGGATTTTCCGCTAGGCCTGTGCGGTGTAAAGGTGAGAGAGTCGGTTTTGCGTCCCATTCACCCCCGATTTAGATGAGTTTCGTGTTATCCCGACTGCGTTTTTTCGCTTCCTTCCTTATTGAAGGAAGGCTGAGGGCGTACCTGAAGCGGGAGTTGTTGGATAGCTTCCTCGGAAGGGGACTTGGACGTCTTCGGAGAAGCCGTCCCTCCTTGCGGCTGGGAATTTGGCTGCTAGCGGCGGGCATGGGTCAGGCCGCGGCTCGGGGGGATGCGGCGGAATGGGTGGCTCCCGAAATGGGTGAAGCCGAGCTGCTGGAGGACGCTGCGTTTGCGAAGGCCTACAGGGAGCTGCGGGAGGCGGGGCTCGATTCGCTGGAGGAGGTTTTTCGGCTGGGGCAATTCTATCAGGCCAACGCTTTTCTGGAGGAGGCGGCGACTTGCTATCGGCAGGTCGCAGGCGCGGCAGGCGGCCAGTTGGGGGCACGGGCTCGCTACCTCTTGTCTGTCGTAGAAGAGGCTCGGGGAAATTTCGCGGAAGCGGAGGATATTTTACAGCGGCTGCGGGAGGAGGGAGTAGAGACTCCGATGGGGCTCCTACGTTTGGCGGATCTGCGGGCGGCGAACGGTGGCGATGCGGAAGCGTTGTACGAGGCATGCTTGTCGCGAGAGGCGAGCTTTGCGGGGGCCTCGATTGCCTTGGCCAAAAGGGCGATGCGGGGCGGAGACATGGAGGCTGCGAAGCGGCGCTTGCGGGAGTGCCTGCGCCGAGAGCCGGAGTGCGGGGACGCGGCTTTGCTCTTGGCGAATATTTACGCAGCGGACGGAGAGCAAGCCCTAGCGGAACGTTTTTTAGAGATCGGGCAAGCCAATCCGCGTCATACCGCGGACCGGGATCCATGGTTGGAGGCCTTGCAAGAGTATCGATTTGGCGAATACCGACTGGCTTGCGATGCGGACGAGCTTTTCACGGCTTTGCGGTTCGAGGAGGCGAGGGCTGTTTTTGAGCGGGGATTGAAACTGTATCCGAAAAGCGGTGACCTGTGGCTGGGATTGGCGAAGCTAGAGTTCGCCTCGGATCGCCGAAGGGAGGCTTTCGCGGCTTTGCAGCGGGCCGTTTCCAGTCCGGATGCCACGGGACAGGCGTACTTTATTTTCGCCGACGAACGCTATCGGGACGGTGACAGGCAAGGTGCCTTGGAGATTTGTGACGCGGCGAGAGGGGCGGGATTGCTTACCGCTCGAACGGCGTTGCTCGAAGCGCGGTGCTGGCGGGAGTTGGGAGACTTGGAGGCGACGCGAGACGCCTTGGATCGCGGCTTGGCAGATTTTCGCTACGATTCGGATTTATTGGAAGCGAGCGGGGACTTGGCCCGAGAAGAAGGGCGAGCTGAGCTGGCTTTGCGGCATTACGAGTCGGCCCTGCAAATGCGGCCGATGGCGGCGGCGCTCTATGCGAAGCTGCTGGCGACGGCGATTGCGGAGAGGGCTTGGCTGGCTGCGGAGCGAAGTTTGCAGCTGCTGGCTGCCCGGATGCCGCAGGAGGGGTCGCTGCGGCGCTTGAAATCTCAATACTGGTTGGCCCGGGCCCTCGAGTTCGAGGAATCGGAAGAGCGGGAGGCGTGGCTGTCGGCGTTGCGGTCGGCCTATGAGAGCGATGCCGCGAGCGAGCCATTGTTTCGGCAGGTGGCCTCTCGTTTGGCAGGAAACGGGGAGTGGCTGGAGTTGAGTCAACTGGCCAGCGACGCCAGAGCGCATCTGAGCGAGAGCCTTCACGTGTACAAGATGGAAGGAGCTGCTCTGTTGCAGCTCGGTCGCATCGAAGAGGGAATTGGCTGCTTGCGGCAGGCGCGGGCGAAGGCGAGCGCGAGCGGCGATTGGGAGGAAGCGCAACGCTTGGCGGCCATGATCGC
The DNA here is from genome assembly GCF_014803405.1 of Pelagicoccus enzymogenes. Lineage (NCBI taxonomy): Bacteria > Pseudomonadati > Verrucomicrobiota > Opitutia > Puniceicoccales > Pelagicoccaceae > Pelagicoccus > Pelagicoccus enzymogenes. The sequence goes on along the minus strand of NZ_JACYFG010000006.1, from coordinate 255,830 downwards.
GAAATTGGCAGGGAAGGCCGGTTCTGTTTAGTCATTCAAGGAGGGATTGTTTGCGAATGCGAAGCGTTGCTAAATGGAGGTTTTTATTATGAGACTTTATGCCCTTATCCTATGTCTCGCCGCTGCTTGTTTTGGTAGCAGCTCCTGCGCGAGGACTTCTGCCGTGCAGGCCGTGGCGACCTTCGAATGCATCGGTTTACGTTGGGCTCCCGAACAGGGGGCGAGCGAGATCGAGTGCTCGGTACGCTATCGCGCGCAAGGCGAAGGCGAATGGAAAGAGGCTCTGCCGCTGTGGTTTGACGATTATGCGCACGAAGAAGCTCCGCAGTTTAGCAACGAGTATCGCGGCAGCATTGTCGGCTTGCGGGAAGGCGTTCGCTACGAGGTCGAGCTGAGTTTGGCGGGAGGGCTTGCGAGCCAAACGGTGACGGTGGAAACCAGAAGTTCCGACTTCAAGATCGCTCGAGTCGTTACCTTGCCGGAGCGTATTGAAGAGACGATTGCGATCAGCGAAGGTGGAAATCCGAAGGATGGATACGTGCTGTATCAAGCAGGCGAGAAGGGAACGGTCGTCGATGGTCGCAACAGCGACCGGGTGAACGTTTTGGTAGAAGCGGATTTCGTGATCATTCGCGGGCTTACGCTCGTGAACGCGTCGCAGCATGGCATCGAGTTGGGCAAGGTCCAGGACGTGGTGATCGAGGACTGCGATATTTCAGGTTGGGGACAGGACTTGGACGACGGTTGGGGACGCAACTTCGACTCGGCTGTCTTTCATGAAACGGCGGAGGGAGAAGAAAAGACCCTGAAGCGAATCGTGATCCAGAACAACTCAATGCATCACCCGCGGGCCAACTCGAACTCCTGGACGCAGGCGCGCGAGAGCCGCAACGGTAGCCGCCACCCGATCGGCCCGCAAGGCATCTCGTTTATCAATGCGGAAGGCGAAATCGTGGTGCGTCACAATCGCATCTACTCCGATTGGGAGCATATGTTCAACGATGCCATGGGCGAGTGGCATAATTTTGGATACGGAGGGTTTCCGGTGCGTGATTCCGATATTTACGGGAATTGGATTTCCCACTGTTGGGACGATGGGCTGGAGATCGAGGGCGCGAACCAGAACGTGCGGGTTTGGGGCAACGTGATCGACAGCACCTTCGGAGCGATTGCGACGGCTGGCACCTCGGTGGGACCCTGCTATGTTTTTCGCAACATCTACCTGCGTTCGCGCAAGGGCCCCGATGCCTATCGCGGGCAGTTTTTCCTCAAGCTCGGAGGGGAGCCGAGGAGCGAGGCTTACACCAAGGGCCGAATCTACGTTTTTCATAACACGATTTTGCAGCCCGCACCGTGGGAGGGAACGGACGAGACTTCCGGGGCTCAGGCCGGTTTGAAGTTCAGCACGCAGCGAAAGGTGCAGGTCAACGTTCAGAGCCGGAACAACATCTTGTGGTTGCGGCACGACAATGGCCACGCAGTTTACGACGGGCAATCCACCGAGTTGAACGACTTCAACTACGACCTCTACAACGGGCGGGTACAGGCCCATCCGTCGAGCGAGAGCGAGGGGATCCATGGAGTTCCTGTATTTGCCGCGTCATTACGTGAAGGAGCCATCTGGGCAATGCCGCTGGCGGAAGAAAGCCCCGGCTACGATGCAGGAGCTCGGCTGCCGAACTTTAACGACGATTACTTTGGGAATGGCCCGGACATGGGCGCCATCGAGTCGGGAAAGCCCTTGCCGGGATACTTTCCGATAGAGCGATAGGGATATGGGGATTTTGCAAAGAGGGATGCTTGTCGCGGTCGGCTCGGCTTTGGCGGGAACGCTTGCAGCAGCTGAGAATACGAGGGAGTTGTGGGTGGCTGCGGAGAGTGCCATCGCGATCGATGGAGACTTTTCCGATTGGGAACAGCTTGCAGGATCGCCGACGGAAGAAGGCGGTTTTCACTTCCAAGCTGCCTGGCAAGGGGCGGAGCTTTACCTGAGGGCCCGAGCGGAGGGCGGCGTCGATTTTTGGCAGGCCCATGCCAATGACTTTTTCAATTTCGGCATCGACCTGGGCAACGACAGCGACTTTAGCTACGAGGCTGACGACTTCCACTTTTTGGTAGGGGCTCCGGATGAAGACGAACAAGTATCTGTTTCATTGATACGAACTGGAGCGGCATCGGTTGAAACGATAGAGGTGATTGATGTGGCGGGCAAGCGGACCGCTACGAGCTACCAATGGGAGCTGTCCGTGTCGCTCGAGCAGCTTGGAGGAGGGCGCTTGAGAAATGGGCAGTCTATCGGATTTCGCATCGAGCGACGCCTGGCGGACTCGGGTCCGGGACCGTTCTTGATGCCGATTCTTTGGGGTGATTTGGCGATGGTGGGAGAGGACGGCCAGCTCAGCTCTGAAGCCAGGCGCCGAGTACTCGACCAGCAAGCGGAGATGGCGGAGCGTTATCGGAATCACCAAGCCGATCCAGCCAAGCCGGAGCGTATCGACGAGAAGACGCGGCAGGACTTGCAGCGATTGGCGAACCGCTTCATCGAATTGCAGGAGGAAGAGGTCAGCGAGTCAGAAATCGACGAATGGATTGCGAGGCAGTTGCCTGACGGACGGTGGCCAGAGTTCGAGTACGGCCATACCGACTCGGTGAGCGCAACCAGTCGCATGTATCATCTCTATCGCTTACGGAAGCTAGCTTACGCACGCGAGAAAATGGGTCTGTCCGCGGGCAAGCGAAGAAAGATTCTCAAGGCTGTGTATCGAGGTATAGACTACACCATAGCGGAGGATCTTTGGCATCGGAATTGGTACTACAATGAAATTGGCTATCCTTTGGAGTTCGCTCGTATTGGGCTCTATCTGAGAGACGATCTTGAAGGTGAACGCCGGGAATCGGTTCTGAATGTCATGCGGCGAGCCAAGCGTCCCATGACGGGGCAGAACCTGATCTGGATCAACAAGATCACCATGATCCGCGGCTTGTTAGAGGAGAATCCGGCCTTGGTGGAGAGAGCGATCCAGCGGATTGCGGAAACGGTGCAAGTGGAGGAAGGGGAAGGCTTGCAGGCGGACTTCAGTTTTCACCAGCACGGAGCTCAGCTTTACTCGCACGGTTACGGAGCCAAATTCGTGGCCGATCTGACGGAGGTGATGTACATGGCACATGGCGGTCGCTTCCAGTTCTCGGAGGAGAAGCGGGAGTTGGTTCTCGGAATGCTCTTGGATGGCAACCGCTGGATGGTGCGAGGCACCTTTGCCGACTTCGGAGCGCTCGGGCGCATGGTTTCGGTGGAGGACAAGGACTCCGGCTATTTGGCGCCGGTGGCCCAGCTTTGGCTGGAGATGGAAGATGGACGCGAGCGGGAGCTGGAGCGACTTATTGCTTCTACGCAAGGAAAGGGGCCTGATCTTTTGGAGGGCAACCGCTACTTTTATCGCTCCGAATTTATGGTACATCGGCGGAAAGCGTTTTATGCATCGGTAAAGGCGTATTCGAAATTCCTGACAGGAACGGAGTCAATAAACCGTCAAGGGCTGAAAAGCTATTACCTTCCCGATGGTTCCACATTTTTCGTACAGGACGGCGAGGAGTATAAGAACATTCAAGCCATTTGGGATTGGAGACGTATACCCGGCGTAACCGGAGTTGTATCGGAGGAGCCAATACCGGAACTCAATCACAGGGTGGTACGGACCAAAGGGAATACGGACTTCGTGGGTGGCGCTAGTGACGGTTGGCGAGGAGCGGCGGTGTACGACTACCAGCGCGAAGGGGTGAAGGCTTTGAAAAGCTATTTCGCTTTCGACTGGGGCATGGTGATGCTCGGCGCGGGAATCGAGTCGGACCGCGAAGAGCCGCTGCAAACGTCCGTGGAGCAGCGCTTCGCGGAGGGAAGCGCTTATCTTTTGCGGAAAGGCGCGTCTCGAGTGGAAGTTCTGGAGGGGATACGCGAGCTGGGCAAGGCGTCGGAGCCGCTGGGCGTATGGCATGACGGAGCCCTGTATTATTTGCCGGAGGGGCAGCGTTTCTCTGCGGGGAGCCAAGTTCAAAAAGGATCGTGGCGAGAGCTGCGTCAGACCGGAAGCCCAATGGAAGTCGAGGGTAATGTCTTTTCGCTTACGCTTGCCCATGGGGTGAAGCCACAGTCAGGGAATTATGAATACGCGGTGCTTAGCGCGGCGAAGAGAGAGCAGGGAGAGCAGTTGGTGGAAACGGTTCCCTATCGCGTTCTGGCTAATACGAAGCAAGTGCAAGCGGTCGCCGATACGGAAGGCCGGCATCGCCAGTTCGTTTTTCACCAAGCGGGGCGTTGCGAGCTGGCTGACGGTGCTTGGGTTGCGGCGAGCGAGCGCTGCGTGCTGCTTGTCTCGCAGGATGGCGAAGGCGAGTTTGTGCTGACCGCTGCGGATCCTTCGCGACGCGGTGGAGAGCTTGTGGTGAGCCTTGGAGATGCCGAAGGAAGGCAGGCTGAGGCGGTCTTTCATTTGCCTCGCTCGTCGATGCGAGGAGGCGATTCCGCGAGTTTGAGAATTAAAGTCGAAGAGTAAGAAAAGAGAAAAGTTTAAGATTATGAAGATAGAGAAACTAGCGAAGCGTTCGATTGGAGGAGCGGCGGCTATGGCAGTCGCGGCACTGTTTGCAGTGGGGTGCAGCCCCAGCTCGGAAGAGAATGAGGCGGCAGCTGTGGAGGCGGAAGTGCGTCGCGTGGCGGATTGGATACTGGACAATCCGAGCGGGCGGGACACGCGTCACTGGGTGATCGCTCCGCTCTACGATGGGCTTTTGCGAGCGGCTCATGCGACGGGCGACGAGCGCTATTTGGCGACTGTCGTGGAACTCGGAGAGCAATCGGTTTGGTTGCCGGGCCCGCGTCGCTACCATGCCGATGACCACGCAGTGGGGCACGCATGGCTGGATATCTATTTTATGGATTCTGAACGCAAGGAGCGATTGAATCCGTTCGTGGAACGCTTTGAGGAGATCTTTGCGGAACCTCGCTTGGAGGAACTCGACTACCGCGACAAGAAGAAGTATCCAGATGTCGACGTCAGTGATCGCTGGACATGGTGCGACGCCCTCTACATGGCCCCGCCGACGCTGGCCCGCTTGCATGCGGCGACAGGCGACGAGCGCTACCTCGAGTTTTTGGAGCGAGAGTTCACTTTCACCTACGAGGAATTGTACGACGAAGAGGAGAAACTCTTTTTCCGCGACACGCGTTTCCTCGATCGTCGCACGGAAAATGGGAAGAAGATTTTTTGGAGTCGGGGCAACGGTTGGGTTTACGGCGGCTTGGCTCTGACTCTGGAGTATTTGCCTGAGTCCTACGCTTACCGAACGTTCTTGGAAGAGCTCTTTGTGGAAATGACCGAAGGCGTTTTGCAGGCGCAGCAAGAGGACGGACTCTGGCGTCCGTCCTTGCGTGATCCCGAGCAGATCGCAGTGGGCGAAACCAGCGGCTCCGGCTTTTTTGCCTTCGGTTTGGCTTGGGGCATCAACAACGGATATCTTGATCGCGAGACCTACTTGCCTCGCTTGGAGGCAGCTTGGGAGGGCTTGCTCACTCGCGTGGAGGAAAGCGGTCGCGTGGGATACGTGCAACGGATCGGTTCCGCTCCCGATACTCTGACGGCTAAGGAAACGGAAGACTATGGCGTGGGCGCGGTTTTGTTGGCCGGGGCTGAATACCTGCGCGTGCTCGGCGAGTCCGAGCAAGCCTTGAGCGGAGAACTACTGGGCAAGGCGGAGGCGCTGCTCGCCAAGGATGAAGGCAAGCCACGTGGGTTTGCCCGCTTGGTGCCCGAGCGCAAGGACGATATTGCGTTTGAGAACGACGTGGTCGCTTTCCGCGTCTATGGGCCTGCCTTGCGCGATTCCCAGGAGCGGAGCGGTGTGGATGCTTGGACGAAGAAGGTGGACTACCCGATTATCAACAAGTGGTACGAAGGCGATCTCAAGCATGGAAAGAGCTATCATCAGGATACGGGAGAGGGATTCGATGGATACAAGGTCGGCCCCACGGTCGGCGCGGGCGGCACCGGGCTCTGGGTGAACGGATCGCTGTTGCAAGCCAACGTCTACGATCGGGGCTTCGTCAATTGGAGCGCGAGGGATACGGCATCTATCACGGTTGAGTACGAGTATCCGGAAACCGAGTACGGTAAGGTTACGGAAAAGAAGACGATCACGTTGCACTTGGGCGATCGTTACTACGAAGCGGTTTCGCGGTTCTATTATACGGGAACCTGGAACCTCGTAAAGGACTTGCCGGTGGCGGTCGGTTTGGTTGCCCAGTCGGAAAAGCCGGAGATTTGGACGGATGAGGAAAATGCGTCTGTCGGTATTTGGGATGCGTTCCATGGGGGGGCGCTTGGCACGGCGGTACAGCTCGTGGACAAAGAGAGTTTCACCGCGTTTGCCTCGGCGGACGCGGGACAAGAGCTAATAGTCGGCAAGACGGACGAGAACGGAGAGTTTCGTTTTCGCAGTGGCTTCGGCTGGACCGGGGAAGTCGAGCTAGCGGATTTCGAAGCTTGGAAGAAGCTCTGGGAGACGTCTCAGTAATAGGGTTTGGGAACTCCGCTTGGCCGGCTTTATCAAAGCGGCCAAGCTGTTTATGAATATGTTTACGATGGTTGTTTAGTCATAGCTAGGGCGGTTGCTGGTTGGAACCGTCTCTTGCTTAGTAGTCGATCATACCAAGGTGGCTCAAAATCTAATGGGGGAGCCCCCTTTCAAACCTACAAAACTGAATACCCTTCTATCCCTATGAGAAAAATAGATACAAAACCGAATTGGCGGCCGACCTTTGGCGTTGCGGCTTGCCTGGCCATGGTGGGCGCAAGCGGTGGACTTGCTCAATCCATGGAAGAAATGGACGACGAGGTCTTTGAGCTCAGTCCTTTCGAAGTTTCAGCCGGCGAAGAACAAGGTTACCGTGCCACCAGCTCTTTGCTGGGTGGTCGTACGTCTACCGGCATGAAGGACATCGCCAACTCGGTCGATGTTATCACTAAGGATCTCATGGAGGACTTGGCGATTACCGACGTGCAGGACATGGCAGCCATCGCCAACAATGTGGAGCCGGCGGAAGTTGGTTTCGCGAACGGTAACGGTGAAGAGCGCGAAGCATGGAATTTCAACTACCTGACGATCCGCGGATTCAAGGTAGGCACGGCGACTCGCAACTTCATGAACTTGGAGACTTCGGTAGAAGCCTACAACGCACAGAGCGTAGACTTTTCCAAGGGTCCGAACGCGGTTCTCTTCGGTCTCGGCGATCCAGGTGGATCCTACAACTACTCCACCAAAGTACCTTTCTTCACGGACGAAAATAAGGTTTCTTATAAAATCGGCAGCGAAGGTGGACAGCGCGCGACCGCTGACATCAACAAGGTTCTCATCGAAGACAAGCTTGCCCTTCGCGTAAACGCATTGAGCCAGGATTGGGAGTACTTCCACAAGCCAGGCTACACGGTGTCGGATGCCTTGCATGCTTCCTTGCGTTGGAAGCCGACGGAAAAGACCACGCTCACTTTGAGCCACGAGTATAATAATGTAGACCGTGCGTATCCAAGGAAGGTGTTCAGCGCTGACCAATACTCTACTTTCCTCGATGCGGGAAGTCCAGAGGTCGTCGACTTCTATATTGCAGAAGACGATCCCCGTAACCCGAATGGTATATCGCAAGGCAACGCAATTTTGCTTGCAGGTTCGGATACAGCGGTTGATCGACGGGACTACGATTTGAGAATCATCGGTACTGCCTACATCGTGAGTGACCGCGAGTCGGCCACTCGTTCTCGCTGGCTGCTGGCCGAGCGAGCCACGGAAAACGGTCTGTCTGTCGACAATCCGCAGAACCTGATCGATGCTGGTTACCCACTTAACTACCAGCCTGCAGGTACGAATACGCTGTCCGATACTCGCTTCAATGTGACGGAGTTTAATCTTCAGCAGAAGCTGACTGAGGATCTGTATTTGGACTTCTCTTACGGTAAGGCTGAGCAGCAAAAGCTCTCAACTCACTCCGTAAACACCGCTCTCCGCATCGAGCCGGAAGCCGGTGAGCACTTCGGCGAGTACTACACTGCGACTTCGCGTCCAATGCAACTGCGTCGCTACTGGGATATCGAAGACTATCGTCTGTCGCTATCCTATGACTTCGACTTCGGTGAGCGTAGTGACATTTTCGGCACGCACCGTTTGGCGGCGATGGTCGAAGAAAATGAAAAGAACGAAGTTTGGGACCAATGGCGTATGGTGACCACCGGCACTCCTGATGGTCCGATCACGACTTCGAACTTCGCAGCTAGCAGCTTGCGTCCGCTCTTCAAGGAATACTTCGACCCGAGCGCTGGCGAGTACTACTCCTCGGATTGGAGAGACAGCTACTGGGATAAGGAGACGATGAACATCGACGGTTACACTTTCGAGTGGACCAAGACTGACGGATGGGCCAACAAGAACCAGACTTACAAGTTGGATACAAAGCTGTACGTCTTGCAGAGCCGTTTCTGGAACGATCGCATCGTAACCTCTATCGGCTATCGTGACGAGTCCCGTGAAGAGTGGCTGGCCCAGGCAGTGACGGGAGATCGTAGCAATCCCTACACCATCGTTGTTCCTGAGTTCGGTTATGTAGAAGGAACGCCCGCTGGTGACATCTCTTTCCGCAATGCCGCGCTTCCAGAGCAGAGCACCGGTTTCAACTCTGGTATCTCTCGCAACCATGGCGTCGTCTTCCACGCTACCGATTGGATCAGCTTCTCCTACAGCAAGGCCAATAGCATTGGTTTGCCTTCGGAGAGTGAAGACATCTACGGTGAGCTTCTCGGCGCGACCGACGGGGTAACTGATGAGTACGGAGTGCGCTTCAACCTTTGGGAAGATCGCTTGAATATCTCGCTCAATGCATACGAGACAGTGGCACAACAGACGCGTCAGTTCTCTGCCTTCATTCAGGACCTGAAGGCGATCGAAACGATCCTCTACAGCAATCCAGATGTGACTGGCTCGACCGAAGACCTGCTCGAAGGGGGAGGCTCTCACTCTCGCTCCGACGAGGTGGCGGAAGGTGTCGAACTCATCGTTAATGGTCGCTTCGGCAATGGTTGGACTTTCCGCCTTTCCGGTCGCCAAAACGAGACGATTATCAACGAAGCAGGTACAGACATGCTAGACTACTTCGCAGGACGTCGCTCCGTGTATGCAAATCCAGACTACGCGAACCTGACGACTGAAAGCGGTTCGACGACTTTGGGAAGCTACCTGAACACAGCTGACTACGAGGCTGCAAAGATTGTTGCCTTGCAGGGCAACCAGAACTTCCCGTCCTCCGAGTATCGTATGAACGGTGTGGTTAAGTACAGCTTCCAGGGCGACTCTGCCTTGAAGGGCGCATCTGTCGGCTCCAGCTTCAGCTGGGCAAGCGCTCCCATCATCGGTTACTTCGAGGATGCTGATGGCAACTTCGACGTCTCCCGTGCTGCCAAGGGAGAAGAGCGTACCACCGTCGACTTCTTCGCGACTTACGGACGTCCGATCAACGACAAAGTTGATTGGCGCGTACAGTTCAACGTGAAGAACGTCTTCGACGACGACGATCCTTACGTCATCGAAAAGCGCAGCATTGGTACGGACCCATCGACATTCGAGTGGCAAGACTACAAGTGGCGTCCAACAGACGGCCTCACTTGGTCGCTCACTAACTCGTTCATCTTCTAGGGTCCTAAGAATTTAGGCAATTGATTCATCAGTGGCTGCGCCGAAAGACGGCGTGGCCACTTTTTTGTAGATACAAGGATACGAAAAATCGTGGCACGAAGCCACTTTCCACAATTTAATATGCTGAACGAAAAAGAGAATAGTCTTGGTTACGAGAGGGTAGAGGTGGAGGCTCCTTTTGAAATGCCGTGTATCCGGATTGCGGATTTCAAGAAGTGCCCGAGGCGATCGATCGTGGAATTTGGCGCTTTGCCGGAGGATCGTGCCGCAACGACACACGCTTTGGCGCTTGCCATTGCGAACGCCAGTGCCGCTGGAGGTGGCGTGGTGGTCGTTCCCGAGGGCAAATGGCTTTGCTCGGGCATTCGATTCAAGAGCAACGTCAATTTGCACCTGGAGCGTGGGGCACGGCTTTCGTTTTCGGGAGCCCCAGAGGACTACCTGCCGGCGGTTTCTTCGAGCTGGGAAGGTTTCGAGTGTCTCAACTATGCGCCGTTGATTTATGGATACGAGTGCGAGAACGTTGCGATCAGTGGCGAGGGGACTCTGGTGGCGGAGATGGAGGTTTGGGAAGAGTGGTTCGCCCGGCCGCCAGCTCACATGGAGGGCTTGAAGCGGCTTTACGAGATGGGCTCGAAAGACTGGCCGCTTGATATGCGCGACATGACGGAGGGCGATGCCAATCTCCGTCCGCAGTTCGTGCAGTTTAACCGCTGTCGGCATGTACTGATCGAAGGCGTATCCATCGTGAACAGCCCGTTTTGGGTGCTGCATCCGTTTCTTTGCGAAGACGTGGTGATCCGCAGGGTTTCCGTGAAAGCCCACGGGCACAACAACGACGGCGTTGATCCGGAGATGTGCCAGAACCTATTGATCGAGGATTGCGTGTTCGACCAGGGTGATGACGCGATTGCCATCAAGTCAGGGCGAAATCGGGACGCTTGGCGGATCGGGGTGCCGACTCGCAATGTGGTGATCCGCAATTGCGAGGTGAAGAATGCCCATCAGCTCTTGGCGGTGGGCACGGAGCTGTCGGCGGGAGTGGAGAATGTGCTGGTGGAGAATTGCCGTCTCGACAAGTCGATCGGCGAGGTCGGGCATCTCCTTTATATCAAGACCAACGAGCGTCGTGGCGGGTGGGTGCGCAACGTGTGGATGCGGGATATCGAAGCTGGAGATCTTAGAAAGGGTATCCTAGGAATCGATACGGATGTGCTCTTCCAGTGGCGCGATCTGGTGCCTACCTATGAAAAGCGTATGACTCGCATCGAGTCTGTGCGGGTTGAGAATATTCGGGTCGGAGAGGTGGGATACGTGTATCGGATCCTTGGCGACGAACGTTTGCCCGTCGCTGATGTACGGATGTCTGGCATCAAATACGAGTCCGCCCGAGAGGCGAATGAAGTGCGCAACGCTCAGGCTGTGGATTGCCCCGAATAGCCTAGAGCGTTTTTCGTATGATTTGACGCGGTAAATCGCGTGACAAGCACGCTTCCACAGGAACTTGTGGTGATGAGTAGTGCGACAGGATAAACGGAAAACGCTCTAGAAATCTCTCTTCGTTCGGATACAAAAACGCCACTTGCGCTTTCGAGCGCAAGTGGCGTTGATTTTTAAGGGCCTCGCTTGTGAAGCGGCCTTCCAGGCTTAGCTTCGTTTAGAAGGTAAAGCTGGAGGAGAGTTCCCAGCGACGCTCTTCAGGAATGCGATAGATGGCGTGGGTTCCATCCGGTTGGGCAATGGTCGGTACGAGGTCGTCCTCGTCCAGCAGATTGCGGATGTTGAACTGGATCTTCCAGTTGACCTTGTCGTTCATGATCGGGCGTTGGTAACCAACCCAGACGTCGAGGTTTGACTCGTTCGGTCCGAAGAACGGGTTGGCAACGTCGATAATGCGATCGCCGTTGGGAGCTTCGGTGATCGGGTAGCCGATCGCTGACTCGGACTGCCAGCGGTAGGCTCCGCCGACGTTCCACGTGTCGTTGAGACGGTAGTTGGCCACCGCATTGGCCCGCCACTCGCGCAGCTCCTGGCGGATCGCTCCGTCTTGGGCGACCACTGAGCGAATCTCGTTGGCGATAGACTCTGCTTGCTGGGCGAGGGTGACTCCGCCTTGTGTGATGACGAGTCCCTGGCCGACAGGACCGGTCCAGTTGTCGTAGAGGCTTTCGCCGTTGGATCCGACTGCGTCTTCGAAGAAGAACTTGCGCAGGGCGGCGCCGCTGTTGTCGCGGATGGCTTCCTGTTTGGCGACGTTGAGGACGAGGCTCAGGCGTTGGTTCGGGTTGTAGACCGTCTCGAGCTCGAAGCCGGAGGAGCTAGACTCGGTGACGCCGACGACGTTGCCCGGGTCGCTGAAGGTCGCGGTGCCGTCTGGGAGGCGAATCACGTTGAAGGTGTCCAACAAGAACTGCGGCGGCGCGATGTAGCCCGACTCGAAGGGGATGCCGTCGCCGTTCGGATCTGGATTGAGGCCGAAGCGAGTGGTCTCGATGAGGCGCACGTACTGGCGGTTCACGATCTCGCGGATCTGGGTGGAGATGGTGCCTTCGCTCACGTTGACCTGATCGGTCTCGTACCATGTGGCCCGGATGTGGAGCTTGTTTTCGAACATCGAGAGACCGATGCTCTTGTCCGTGTTCTTGCCCTGTGGGGAGGAGATGCGCTCACCATAGACGTTGAAGCGGGAGGTGGTCGGCTGGAAGTTGGACGAATCGTTGTAGTACAGGCTGATGCGATCGATCCAGCTTACCTTCTCGGTTACGCTGTCCGGGAGGTGGAAGGCCACGCCCCAGGAGAAGGTGTCGCTCTTGTCATTGAAGGTCGATTCTGTTGGCAGGGTGTAGACGTCCGGATCGACGATGCGCGAACCTTGCGGGTGCAGCGGGGCTGGACCGGCGTCGTATGTGGTCAGCTCGTCTTCTCTCCAGCCGAGGGTGGCCACCAGCAGGTCGTCCCAGAAGTAGCTTTGGGAGACGAGGGCGATCGATTCGACTTCCGAGCGGCCGAAGTCGGCGTCTTCCGGAGCGATGGTCAGCTGGCGGTCGTTGTTGAAAACGTTCAGCGGGATGACTTCCGCCTCAGCGCTGGCGCCTTGTTCCTTGAGGAAAAAGACGGCGTCGTTGCCGGTCAGGTTAAAGGCCGATAGGCTGCGTTCGGTGTAGAGGCGCGGGATGTTGGCGCCGGCTGGGGAATCCATGTCGGCTAGGCTGCCGCCCAGATAGTGGATCGCTCCGAAGCGGGGGCCTTGGCCATTGCTGATGCTGGAGCTGGCTCCGTGCGTGAACTCTGAACCGGCGTAGGTGGTGGCTCCGTAGCGAGACTGAGCTTCGCGGGTCTGCTCGCTGAGCACCCCGGTGAGGACGTGACGGCCGAGCAGACGGCCAAGCAGGTCGTTGTTGGTTTTCTCGCGCAGGTCCAGATCGTAGAATGCGGTGGCCCGCCAGGCGCTGCGTTCCGCTTCGTCGTAGTACATTTTGGGTACATTGACGACGTAGGGACGGCCGAAGTTGGCATTGGGCGTGCCGTCGATCATGGTCAGAGCGTTGTCGATTGCGATGGTGGCGTTACGCTCGTCGCCTAGCAGCGAGCCGTTTGCGTTGCTCATCTCCTGCTGGTCGAAGGTGAGCTCGATGCCCGCCTTGTTGTCGAGGAAGAGCTGCTCGAGGGTGAGGTTCCACGCTTCGAACTCGGAGTCCTCGTACTTGTTGGGACCGTCGATGAGGTTGTTGCGGAAGTCGAAGATGCTGGTGTCGGTCAGGCTGGGCTGCTGGTAGAAGCCCCAATCCGGGTCGCCGGCTTGACGGAGAGCGTTGCTTACCCGTGTGATGCCGGTGTGTACGGCGGTGGTGCGGGTGCCGCTGGGGAAGGTCCAGTTGGAGAGCACGAACTGGCGTCCGATGATGTTTTGGCCGGCGGTAGCTGCTGGGTCAGCGGGAATGGGTGACGTTTCGTCCGGGTAGATGACCACTGGGTTGCGCAGGGCGCCTCCCATCGGCTCGGCCTCGGAGCGATTTCGGTTGCCGTAGGGGGTGTTGCCCGGATCGAAGGTGAACTTCGGTTCGGAGGCCGGATCCCACGGATCGAACCAAGACGTGATGTTGTCCGAGGGTGGCGTGATGCGGGGGCGGTTGGCCTCGATCTCGCCCTTCTCGTAGTTGCCGCGTAAGGACAGCTTCGCAAGGGCTCCGTCTGAGTTGGCGAAGGGCTTGCTGTCGAGGGAAACGAATAGGCGGGAGTCGTTCTCGAAAGCTGGCTTTTGCTGGAACTTTTGGCGGTCTTCCAGGCCGATGATGCGGATGGCCAACTGGTCTTCGATCACCACGCGGTTGATGTCGAGCACGCCTCGAATGGAGCCGTAGGATCCGACTTTAGCCTCGACGGTGGTGCTGTCCTCGTAGAGCGCGGTTTCCGTAGAATTGTTGATGATACCTGCGGGGCTTCCCAGGCCGAAGAGGATGGAGTTCGCGCCGCGATTCACCTCGACGCGGCTGGTATTGTAGGAGTCGAAGGGAATGTCAGTGGCGAAGTAGTTTCGGGTCAGGTCCGCGGAAGCGAGGCCGCGCACGCGGTTGCGGCCGGTGGCGCTGGCTCGACTGGTTCGCTCGTCGGCAAATCCGCTCGAAGCGCCGGTAGCGGAGAAGTTGCCGCCTGAGCCTCCGATTTCCGTCCCGACGGTGTAGACGAGTAGGCTCTTGGCGTCGGTGGATCCAGTGTCGTCCATGAACTCCTCGGTTACCACCGAGATGGACGCGCTTACGTCCTGCAGGGAGGAACGCAGACGTGAGCCGGCGAGAGTACTGGTAGCCATGTATCCAGTATCCTCGTTGGCAGACACGACGAAAGGAGAGAGTTCGAAGGTGTCGTCCTCGTCGTCAGACTGGGCATAGGTTGGAAGCGTCGCGAATAGGGGAGCTCCCAATATTAAGAGGGGTATTTTTTTCATAGGGTGATTTGGTGTTTTAGCCCCCGCGTTGACTGGCGGGGTTGGTTTGTGTTTTTGGTTCCTTAATAGTTACCAGGACCATTGGTCGGTCCTGAAAGACGAGGCCGGCAGGCCTGCGGAATCGAATAGGCTGGCTTCGGTCCAGTTTTTCCAAGCGTAGCGGACGGCTACGGGATCTTGTACCTGATCGCTGGATACGTGAACCGTGCCATCGCGCTTGCATACCGCAGTGGCCGGATGAAAAACGCGATCTGAGCCCGCGATCGTGAACTGCTCGAGAGGCACCTCGTAGTTGAGGAAGCCTTTGGCCATTCCGGTGAAATGGAGGATCGCGGTGTCATCCTCGAAAGTGACGCGTTCAAAGACAGGGCCACTCGCTCCGATGGACGTGTATCCATAAAGTTCGCGCAAAGCGAAGTAGGCGAAGCGGTCTGCGACTTCCCGTTTCTTGGGAGGATGGATGGTATGGGGCGAGCCGATGTCGAGCGTGACGACCATTCCGGTGTGGGGAAGGTTCTTGGCGGTTTGGAACTGCGTTTCGCGCAGGAAGGCGGCACGGTCCTGTTGCTCGGTGAGCTCGTTGAAGCGTTCCACGTTGGGAGCGATTTGGGCGAAGTAGAAGGGTAGCTCCGGGCTTTGGAAGGACTGGCGCCAGTTTTCAATCAAGCTGGGCAGCAGTTTGGCGTAGGGAAGCGGGTGGTGGCGATTGCCTTCGCCTTGGTACCAAAGCACGCCGCGGATGGCGTAGTCGCTAATTGGCGCGATCATACCGTTGTAGAGCGAGGAGTGGGCCCGGTGCGGAATTTTTGGGTCCTGTTCGATCAGGTCTTCGGGGGGGAACTCCTTGATGGCCGCGCTCGGCAGCCAGGACTCTATTGCGGAACTGGAACGGGCAGCGAGTATCAGTCCGACGGGTACATCGAGCGTGCCGCGAAGTTTCTCGCCGAAGAAGTAGCCCACAGCGCTGAAGCGGCTCACGCTTTCAGGCGTCGCGCTTTGCCAGGTTCCCGTCACGTCCTCGGCCGGTTCTGCGGCGAGTTGCACTTTCATGGGGAAGAGGCGGAGCGAATCGTCGCGGCTATTGATAATCGCTTCCTGGCTGCCTTCCACTGGCTGGCTCTTAAATCCCTCCACCGGCATCGCCATGTTGGACTGCCCGGAGCAGAGCCAGACTTCGCCGATCAGGATATTGGATACAGAGATTGATTCCTCGGTAGTCGAGATCGTGACGGTGTGAGGACCGCTGGCGGTAGGCGTGTCGAGTTCGATGCTCCAGCGACCGTCGCTGTTCGCGGTTGCGGAAAGTGGCACGGCCGACTCACCCCAGGAGGCGCTGACTTCCACCGTTTCGCCTGCGTTTGCCCAGCCCCAAATCCGCGCGTCGGACTCCTGTTGCAACACCATCCCGTCGCTTACCAGAGCAGGCAGACGCAACTCCGCGAGGGCGTCCGAGCAAGGGAGGCTGAGGGCTAGGGCAAGTAGTGAGAATCGCATGACGGGTGGTAATTGGGGGCAATGGCGGGGTTACGCTTCGGCAGGAGCAGGGGGCGGAACCAGCAAGGCTCCGTTTTTCTCTAGGGCGTTTCGCAACTGCCCCAGATCAAGAGCCTGACCGCTTGAGTCTTTCATTAAAGCTGCGGCCGTGCCGGCTCCCTGACCGATCGCCATCATGGTCGGTGTGGTGCGGATGGCGGCGAAGGCTTCGTGGCTGGCGCTGAGGCAACGGCCATTGACCAGCAGGTTTGAAACCTCATTGGTCTGCAGCGAGCGCAGCGGGATGCAGTAGGTCGTGCCGGGCTTGAAGAATTGAGTATTGGTGCCGTTTTCGTCGGGCGAGTGAATGTCGATTGGGTAGCCGCCGAGGGCGATGGTGTCCTCGAATTCACGGGCGCTCAGCAAGTCTTCGGCGGTTAGCGTGTAGCGGCCGACGACGCGCTTCGACTCGCGCACGCCCACTTTGCTGGAAGAGTCGAGGCGGATGGCGTTCTCGAAGCCCGCCCCATGCTTTTTCAGGAAATTGAAGATCTCCAAGCACTGTTTGCGGCCGATCATTTCCGCTTTGCTGAGGTCTAGCGGGTTGGTCGCATTCAGTCCTTGAATTCTGGATACGTTGATGATGAAAGTCCCTTTTTCGCTGGTTTCGAAAAGGAGGATGAATTCGCGGTTGAAGGTGATCTCTCCGCTTTTGCGGGCCTGCTCGAGGGCTTTGATGAAAGTCTTGAGTGAGAGGCGAGGGGCGGTTTCCAGTCTCTTGAGGCCGAGCTCCGCCCCGTAGTCGAATTCGCAATCGTCCACGTTGTTCTTCACGTAGTCGATCAGCTTGTCGCGATCCACGTTGCCCAGCTTGAGATTCATGGTCATGGGCTGGGTCAGGCTGTCGGCATCGCGACCGAACTCGAAGGGCACGCCCGCTCGCGAAGCCAGGTCCGCGTCGCCCGTGGAGTCGATGAAGACTTTTCCTTCGATGCGAGAAACACCCGCCTTGTTAGCGATGGTGATCGCTTTCAGCTTGCCCGAATCGACTTCGGCATCGAGCAGCATGGTGTGGTAAAGGATATCGACTCCGGCTTCGGTCAGCATTTCTTCCAGCTCGATCTTGAGCATTTCGCTGTCGAAGGGAGTGACGGTAGAGACGTAGGTGATGATGTCTTCGACATGTCCAGGGCTGCCGCCTTTAGCCATGAGACGGTCGATCAATTCTTGAGGGTAGCCCTGAATGACCTGTTCCCCGGAATTGTTGTGGAAGGTCATCATGGGACCCACTCCCATGGCAGTGAGGCTGCCGCCCAGGAAGCCGAATTGTTCGACAAGCAGGACGCGGCAGCCTTCGCGTGCTGCGGCGAGGGCGGCCATCGAACCGGAGGGTCCGCCACCGGCGACGATTACATCGTAGGATTCAGGAAGGTTTTTTGTAGATGTCATTAAAAGTTGGTTACGAGGTTATGCCTTCGGAACGCTCTTACTCGGAATTAGTCGCAGGGTGGCCAAGGCGAAAGCGATCAGTACCGCCGCGCCGACCGGATACCACCAGAAGAAGCTGACCCCATATTCCTGTAATAGAAGAATCGATACGGTCGCCGCGATGCTGCCGACAAGGATTGCCCGCAGGTCGCCTACCCGCATCCATGCGAGCAGGGCGATGCCTAGGATGGAGCCGTAGACGTAGCCCGGCACTGAGAGGCCCATATCGAGCAGGCCGAGTTCCTTGGTCGAGTTGAAAAGCAAGGCGATGGCGCTGAGGGCGATGCCCCAGAAAAGGACGCAGCCTTTGGAGAGTTTCAGGTAGAAGCGATCTGGGCGGTCGCGAAAGATGTAGGTGCGTAGCAGATTGGTTGTGGTCGTTTGGGAAAGGGCGGAGAGGGCGGAGTCGAGCGTGGAGATGCCGGCTGCGAAGAGGGACGCTACCAGCAGGCCTGAAACGCCGACCGGCAGGTGGTTGATGATGTAGTAAGGGACGATGCGATCCGGTTCGGAGGCGATCTGGGCGGCTGCGTCGGTGGGCAGTGGATTGACTTCGAAGAAGGCGACTAGGCCGATTCCGACGGCCAGCATGATCCAGACGGTGACATTCGCGAAGCAGGCACCGTAGAGCGCTTTCTGGGCGTCGCGCAGGTTGCGGCAGCAGTAGAGGCGCTGGGTGACGACTTGGTCGACGCTCTTTTGGGCGAACTCGAAGATGGTGGTACCGAAGATGCCGACCCAAAGCGTGTAGGTTACGGTCGGGTTGGCGGTCAGGTTGAGGATGACGAGTTTTCCCTTGTCGTCGGCGATTTCGAGGATCTGGGTCAGTCCTCCCGGCAGCGCGAACAGCAGGTTGGCGAGGATGAAGAGGCTGCCGCAGACGAAGATCATCAGCTGCAGAAAGTCGGTCCAGATGACGGTGGTGATGCCGCCCATCCAGGTCCAGATCACGGCGAATAGGCCGATGACGAGGATGGATTGCTGTAGTGAAAGTCCAGTTACGACACTTAGGATTAGAGCGGTCGAGAGGAGGCGGACGCTTTGGGAGAGAACTGCACCTATAGTGAAAAGCAGTCGGGTGTAGTTGGCGACCTTGCGGCCGAGCCGATCCTCCACGAAGTCGTAGGGGCTGTAGTACTTGGCGTTGTAGATCGCTTTGAGGAGGGTGTGGGCGAGTAGGATGTTGCCCAGGATGAAACCGATCGAGATCTGGAAAAATGTCAGGTCGCCGCCCGGCTTGAAGACCACGGAGGGGACTGCTACGAAGGTCAGGGCGCTGGTGCTGGTCGCGATGAGAGATCCGGAGACGGCCCACCAAGGCAAATCGCGTCCGCCGGCGAAGAAGGACTCCACGTCCTGCCCCTTGCCGCGCAGGGCATGGCCGAACCAGGTGGTTCCGAGCAGGAATGCGATCAGCAGGGTCCAGTCAATTGCGGTGAAGGGGGAGCTATCCATGGAGTGTCTCGATTGAAAAAGGGTAGAGCAGGGGCGGCGCGGGGCTGTTGCCTAGGCTTAGCTTGTCGCCAATTGAGGCCCCTGCCAGCAAGGATTCCCGCTTGTTTACCGTAAATGATTGAGTTGGGTCCTTCGACCTGTTGGAAAGGGAGGGTGGGAGAGAAACGGATACGGTTGAAGGACATAGCTGAACGAGCGGGCGTTACCCCGATGGCGGTTTCCTACGCCTTGCGCGGCGCTCCGAACGTTTCGGAGGAGAAGCGTCGGCGGATTCTCGCGATCGCGGAGGAGATGGGCTACGTTCCCGATCCGGCGGTGTCTCGCATGATGTCCTACCTTGCCGGGCGCAAGGGCACGCGTGTGTTTCAGAATACCCTAGCCTTGATCAACACCAGCGAAGATCGCGAATTCGTGGAACGGGAAGCTCCGCTGGCCGCCTTCCTCAGGTCGGCTGCAGCGCGAGCGGAGGAGCTCGGCTACAAGGTGGAGCTCTTTTGGTATCACCAGCCGCGCACCAGTCCCACGCGACTCGCGGGCATCCTCAAGTCGCGTGGAATCGAGGGGATCATCTTATCCTCTTCGGGCAAGGCCGACACCTGCCTCGACTTCGACTGTTCCGCGTTTTCCCTTGTGGCCCTGGGGGATACCATCGTTGTGCCGAGGCTCAATCGAGTGATGGAATATCATTACAACAATGCCCTCACCCTCTTGCAGGAGTTGAAGGACCTAGGCTACCGGAAAATCGGTTTCGTATTCAACGAGGAAGTACAGAAGATGCACGCCCGGCGACACAAGGCAGCTGCGCTTTGCCATTTGTCGGAAACCCTGCCGGAATGTCAGGTGCCGATATTTGAATACAAGCGTTGGGAGGACGACACCTTCGCTTCCTGGTATCAGGCCCACCGGCCGGAGGTGGTGGTCTCGAATCGTCCCGCGGCTCTGGAGGCCTTGGGACGAATGGGGGTGGAGATACCGCGAGAAGCGGGATTTGCCCAGCTTGAACTGCTTGACGAAAAGGCCGCGGTTGCCGGGATGAGGACTCACTTCGATCTTCTCGGCAGCGCCGCCGTCGAACTACTCGTCGGTCAGCTGCACAGTCGCATGCTCGGACTGCCCTCCGCTCCCCAAACGGTTAAGATAGAGGGAAGCTGGCGGGCCGGACCGACGGTGCGTAGTCTCCGCTAGCCACGAGGAAGGGGAGAAAGAAGGGGTGTAATGGCTGGAGATTCAAACGTGTTTACGGTAAATAAATTGGGTCCGTTGCGTCCAAGCTTTGGTTCAGGGTCAATGCAGCAGTGTGGACAGGGATTTGCCGTTTCCGCTCTGGCCCCCGCCCGGGACGGCGTTTACTTTTCCCGAGACCTGCGGGAAGCTGAATCGCTGAGCCCAGCGCGGTTTCCCGCTCGCATACCCCATCGATATCATGACCCGAACCAGACCCCATCGCTTTGAACCTATCGTTTCCGGCAACTCTCTGCTGAGGAAATGCGGACCGAATCTGCTGCTCCTCGTTCTATTGTTTGCTCAAGCGCTCGCATACGCGAGCAGCGGCTCCTCCGGCGGTGATGCGTTGAGACCCAATATTCTCTTCGCGATCAGCGACGACCAGTCGTACGCCCACACCAGTTTTGCTGGTAGCCGATTTGTGAATACGCCTGCTTTTGACCGAATCGCAGAAGAGGGAGTCTACTTTTCGCATTGCATCGCTGGATCGCCAGGCTGCGCTCCGTCCCGAAGCGCCCTCGTGACAGGTCGCCACCACTGGCAGAACGAGCAGTCTGGCCAGCACGCGTCAGCGTGGTTGAAGCAGTACGTTCCCTTCGTAGATGAGATTCGCCGCAATGGCTATTTCGTGGGCCGGACCGGAAAGGGGGTGGGGCCCTTCCAGTACGCTCGCGGTGCAAGCGACGACCTTTGGCGCGAAGAGGATGCCGCTGGACCGGAGTTGAGCGAAATCCGCTTTGACGATGAGGGGAGGGAGGACACGCGCCGGACGACACGGCTCAGCCCAACCGACTATTTTGCCAACTTCGAATCGTTCATGAGCAAGCGGCCCTCTGGAGTTCCCTTCTTCTTTTGGTACGGGGGCAGCGAACCGCACCGCCGCTACGAGGAGGGCGCTTGGCGCCGCTTGGGAAAGAAGTTGGCCGACGTGGACGTACCGGACTTCTTGCCTGACAACGAGGTCATCCGGGGCGACCTGCTCGACTACGCGATAGAGATCGAGTGGTTTGACCAACACCTCATGCGAATGCTGCGTTACTTGGAGGAAGCGGGGGAGTTGGATCGCACCATCGTCATCGTAACCTCCGACAACGGCATGCCTTTTCCCAGAGCCAAGGCGAACGGCTTCGACTACGGTATTAGGGTGCCGCTGGCGATCCGCTATCCGAAAGCGTTTCCCGGCGGGCGGATCATCGACGATCCGGCGAGCTTTGTCGATTTTGCTCCGACGATTCTGGAACTGACCGGAACGCAACCTTTAGAGATGCTCCCGATGACGGGGCATAGTTTTGCCGAGGCATTGAGATCGAACAAGAGCGGAAGCGGTGTATTGGAAAACGAATACGCCTTCTCTGGGCGTGAGCGGCACTCGTCGTCGCGCTACAAGAATTGGGGCTATCCTCAGCGGGCGATTCGCAGCGAGAAACACTTGCTGATCTGGAATGCCAAGCCGGAGCGTTGGCCAGCGGGCGCTCCGCAGCGTATCGATCCGGAACAAGCGAATTCGCTATTGCCGCTTTATGGACTGGACGCTGCTGGCAAGCATGTCAGCGAGTGGGCATTCACCGATATCGATGCAAGCCCGAGCAAGTCGTATTTGGTCGAAAACTACGATGACGAGGAGGACGGAGCTTACTTTTGGCATGCAGTAGGAAAGCGACCTGAATTCGAGCTCTACGACGTGAGCGCGGATCCCTATTGCCTCTCTAATTTGGCTGGGACCAGCGATTATGCCGGATTGGAGGCGAAACTGAAGAAGGCCTTGTTCGCAGAGCTGCGAGAAACGAATGACCCGCGTGTCGTCGGAGCGGACAAGGAGGTTTTCGATTCCTATTTGCGGTACAGCCCGATGCGCGAATTCCCGGCGCCCGAGGAGTTGCAGCGATGAGATTGCTTCCCTGCCTAGCCCTCGTTGCTTTAGCCTTTGTTGCGGATTGCCTCGCCGAGGCGCGGCCTCTCTATGTCGCTCATCACTTGGAGGGCGACCCGCAGGAGGCTATGGGCGAGCTTGCTTGGGTAAAGGTTTCGGGGGAGCCGGTTGATTATTGGTTTAAATTTGGCTGGTTCGAGCGTGAGCTGCGGATCGGCATAAAACTGAGCCCGGAAGCGATGGAAGCCGGGAAGTACTTTCACTTCTGCTTGGATATCGAGAATGACAGCGATTTCTCGTATCAGGAAGATGACTACAATTTTTCGCTATCCCTGCCGAGCGAGGAGGTAACCGTTTCTTCCTCCCTGGTGAGGGCGGGAGGCGAGACGCTGGTACCCAGCGAGGTGATCAGCGGGCGAGGCAGGAAAGCGGGCGAAGAGTGGCTGCTCGACATTGCGGTCGACCTTGACGACTTGAGCGATCTGCCAATCGAGCTCGGCGGTGACCTCGGTATGAAGCTTGAATTGAAACAGGAGCCCGGGCCCAATCCAATGCCGATCCATTGGGGCGATCTGCTTTTGGGGAATGCCGTAGGAAAAGTCTCCCCGCAGGAGCTCAAACGGATGCAAGACCATCAAGCCTTGCAGCAGCTTCGTTTCGAAGAGCATCAGGCGGATCCTTTGGACTCGGGAGAGCTGAGCGAAGCTGCAAGGCGAGACCTCGCAAGGGTTCGCCAGCGGATTGTGGCGGCTCAGCGAGAGGAGGTGGATCCGGCGGATTTGGCGGGATACCTTCGTTCGCAGCAGGCCGATGGATCTTGGAAGGACATCCGTTATTACGATTCTGGTCTTCCCGATATGGCGGGAGGCTGGGAACACATGAACCGTCTCTTGGCGATTGCGGTAGGGATTCGATTCGCAGGATTGGGGGAGGATGCAAGAGAGGCTCTGTATCGAGGTTTAGACTACTGGTTCGATCACGACTTCATATTCACGAATTGGTGGAGAAACGAAATCGGAGTGCCATTGCAGATGGGACGAATCGCTTTGCTCGATGATCAGCTTTCGCACGCAAGGGTGAAGCGGATCGTCGAAATTATGAAGCGGGCGAAGCGTCCGATGACCGGGCAGAATTTGGTTTGGATAAACAAGGTCACGGTCATGCGGGGCGTGCTCGAGGGGAAGCCAGCTTTGGTGGATCGAGCTTTTGAACGCATCGAGGACGAGGTTCGCATCTCTGCGGGCGAGGGCTTGCAGGCGGACTACAGCTTTCACCAGCACGGGGCCTTGTTGTACTCGCACGGATACGGAGCCGAGTTTTTAATCGATGCGACCCAGTGCTTTTATTGGTCGCAAGGGGGCCAGTTTGAGATGGCTGGAAAGACCCGGGACTTGTTGGAGAATATGTTGCTCGAGGGAAATCGCTGGATGGCTCGGGGGCAATTCGCCGACTACGCGGCACTGGGGCGCAACGTGGCTCGTCCCGAAAGCAGTGGACGTTACTTGGCCCGCGTGGCAGCTACGTTGCTGGAGGCAGGGGCGGAGCGACGGGAAGAGCTGCAGGCTCTGGTCGCTTCCGCGAGCGGTGGTGGCCAGGACGTGCTTGCGGGGAACCGCTATTTCCATCGCTCCGAATTCATGGTACATCGCCGGCCCGAGTTTTATGCGTCCGTAAATGTTTACTCCCGTCGCATGTCCGGCACGGAATACCTCAACGGGGAAGGGCTTAAGAGCTACTATTTGCCAGACGGGGCGACCCTCTTTCTCAGGAGCGGAAACGAGTATGAGGGGATCTTGCCGGTATGGGATTGGCGGGGGATTCCGGGTACAACCACACCTCTGGGCGAGGGCCCGATACCGCGTGTGGGATCGGGAACGTCTGGATCGAAGGGTACTACTGACTTTGCGGGAGGAGTGAGCGATGGCTGGTATGGCTGTGTTGGATACGATTACGAGAAGGACGACGTTAGGGCGAAAAAGGCTTATTTCGCCTTTGATTGGGGGCTGGTTTGCTTGGGGGCGCAAATTGAGTCGGCTAGGGGAAGGCCGCTGCGGACCACCGTTAACCAGACGCTGTTGAAGCAGGACGTCACGCTTAGCGGAGAAGGAGGTCAGCCGGATCGAATGGAGCGAGGGGAGTTGCGGCTTTCGGGTGGCGATTCTTGGGCGAGCCACCATGGCTTGCTCTATTATTTCCCGGGAGTTCAGTCCGTTTTGCTGAGAGCGGAGACGCAACATGGCAGTTGGCGGGAGCTGAGTCGGAGGGAATCGGACGCTCCTTTGAGCGAGGACGTATTCACGATCGCAGTGGAGCATGCTCCGGCCGGAAAGGGGGCTTATGCCTATGCGGTTGTGGACGAGGGACTGATCGAGTCGGCTCCGGACTTTGCCCGTCATGCAAAGTTCACGGTTCTGGCGAATTCGGCTCAGCAGCAAGCAGTGCTGGACGAGGCCGCGGGGATTGCTGGTCTGGTGTTTTATGAAGAGGGGCGAGTTGAGCTGGGAAACGGCTTTGCGTTGGAGTCGGACCGTCGCGGCGCGCTGCTGGTTTTGGAAGGAGCTGCCGGAGAGTTTACGCTCACGGTCGCCAGCCCAACTCGGGAAAGCGGAGAGATAAACCTAAGCATCGAGAGAATCTCGGACGGCGAGCGTCGTTCGGCTAAGGTCAATTTGCCGCACGGTCCGCACGACGCCGGCAGCTCCGTTTCCGCGACCCTCGCATTTTGAGTCACCCAGTCGGGTGCGTTGTTTAAATAGTCTTTCCCTGTAAGTCACTCGATAGAACCTTAATATGGCCCGTCTTTAATGCCCGTTATGAAAAAACTAGATTGCTCCCGAATTCCCCGCCTTTTGAAAGCCCTTTTGGTATTCCTAGCGCTCTATCCTGCGACTCGGGTCGTGGCGGAAAGTCGTCCGAACTTCGTGATCATCTACACGGATGACCATCGTTGGGATGCGGTAGGAGCTTCCCGTGCCAGCAGTATCCAAACTCCGAATATCGATCGTTTGTCGGAAAGCGGCCGCTATTTTCCAAATTCCTTCGTGAGTCTTTCGATTTGCGCTCCGAGCCGGGCCTCGCTGCTGACGGGCTACTATGGCAGTACCAATGGGGTCATGGACATGGAATCCGCGTTGATTGTGGAAGACGATACGCTTGCCGAACGACTTGCGGAATCAGGATACGAGACCTCCCTGTTTGGAAAATGGCATCTCTCCAGCACGCCGGAAAGGCTCGGGTTCGCGTATTCGTCTTACTTCTACGGCTTGGTGCCGTACTGGGATGTTACCTTCATGCGGCAGGGCGAGGAACTTGTGTTAGAAGGGTTTGTAGACGATGCAACCACGCGGGAAACGATGCTCTATTTGGATACCGTGAGAAAGCGGAACAAGCCGTTTTTCGTATGCTACAACTCCTTTGCCCCGCACATGGACAACAGTTTCGCTTGGCCAGCCCGCGAGTCTTCCCTCGAATTGTATCCAAAATCCAAGTTGCCTTATCCCAGTACTTGGGAAGGGGAATTGCCTGGGAAGCCGCCTTACCTGAAACGTAACCGTCCACGGCAGCGGGCGCTTGAATATGGATACGCTGACTTGAACAATGTCCTCGACCATATCCAGGGCTACTACGCTTCGGTTACCGATATGGACGCGGCAGTGGGCGAGCTGCTGGACTACTTGCGACGCGAGCAGCTCGAAGACGAGACCTACATTATCCTCATGGGCGACAACGGCTGGTTCAATGCAGAGCATGGTCTGACGAGCAAGGTGCTTCCCTACGAGGAGTCGATTCGCGTACCCCTTATCGTGAGCGGTCCAGGGGTGGAAGCCGGTGTCAGCGAAGCCTTGGCCCTCAATCTTGATATCATGCCGACCGTGCTCGAGTTGGCGGGCTTGCCAGAGGACGACAAATTGCACGGCAGAAGCTTGGTTCCTCTCCTCAAAGGGGAATCGGTAGAGGACTGGCGCGAGTATATCTATTACGAAGCTCCGCATCCCCAGCACGGGACCATGCCGCTCATATCGGTGCGCACCAAGGATTGGAAATACGTCGCGACTTACGCGGAGCCGACATTGGAAAACCTAATGTTCGAGGAGCTGTACCACTTGGAATCGGACCCCGGAGAGTGGCGGAACCTGATCAGCGATCCGGCCCTCGATTCGAAGCGAGAGCAGATGGTCGCCTTCCTGGAGGAAGCCCGGGCCCGCTACACCAATGAAGCGGGGCTCGGAAAGCGGAAGCCGCTGAGTGGATTGTAACGGGAGTGCTCGGCTCGGACCCTAGCGGGTGCGGGAGGGCGGAATTCCGTAGCGTTTTTTGAAGGCTCGTGAGAAGTGGAAGCTGTCGCTGAAGCCCAAGGAGTGAGCGATCTCTTGGATGGGCGTTTGGGTCATCTTCAATTGCGCGTAGGCGTGTTCCATCTTGCGCCGCATGAGGATGCGGTAGGGGCTTGCCTTGCGGTTGGCCTTGAAGACGCGGCAAAGGTGCTCGCTGCTCACCGATAGGCTAGTGGCGAGGCTTTCCAGCGAAGTGAGGCTCTTGAAATTGCGCTCGATCTCCCGGAGGGCCCGAACCACGAGGGCGTCGGTGCTATGCTCGGCTCCCCTGCCGCTGGCGTCTGGGGCGATTTTTCGGACCAGTACGCTGGCGAGGGCAGACACGTTTTCCAGGGCGTCGGGAGACTGGGAAGCGCCCTCTGCGAGAATGAGTTCGCCCCATTTTCTCAGTTCGTCGGCTGGGGCGTGAGGGGTGGTGAACCCTGGGTAGAGGCGCCGTTGCGGGGCCAGATTCCCTGACTGCAGGCTACCGAAAACGAGGAAGTACTTGCGGAGGGGATTTCGCGAGCTGGATGAAAATTCGTAGGGAATGTCCGGTCCCCCGCAGAAGCAGAAGCCGGCTTCCACAGCGTGGGTGGCTCCATCGATTCTCAAGGATCCTTCTCCACCAACCACCATTTCAAGTATCAAGTATGGATAGGAGTGACGGGCGATCCGATAGCGGCCGTCACACTCCTCGTAGCCTGCAATGAACTGAAATGCAGCGCTTTGTCTCGCATTTGTGGGGCAGACGTAGCGTGCGTTGTGCACATGGGGGGCTATTTCTACTTTGCCGAGGGGAAACTGAGGGGTGGGCATTCCGAAACTAAGATCAAAAATTGTTTGGTGTGCAAGTTATAGCTATTCCCAGCGCTGCGGCGATATGAGATAGTGCTCGGTCACGTAGCCCTCCTGGGCCTCGTTTGTATTCCCATTTTGAATTTAGACACCCCGACCGTTGCCATCGCAATTTGTATGCAAGCTTGGATACGTAAGCGCATTTTGCCCGAAGGCGAAGCGGGAACTGACCTATAACCTTGTTGATATTGACCTATGACTGAAGCAAATGCTGCGCTCAGCCCCTGGAAGGGCGAGCTACCTAGAATTGGAATTCGGCCGACGATTGACGGGCGCCTTGGCGGTGTACGCGAGTCGCTGGAGGAGCAAACCATGGAGCAAGCTCGTTCGGTGGTCGAACTCCTGACTAAGGTGCTTCGCTACCCGAACGGCAAGCCAGTGGAGTGCGTGGTGGCAGACACTTGTATCGGTGGCGTTGCGGAAGCATCCGCGGCGGCTGAGAAGTTTCGCAAGGAAGGCGTTGCGGTTACCATCACGGTGACGCCGTGCTGGTGCTATGGCTCGGAGACGATGGACATGGATCCACACACCGTAAAAGCGATTTGGGGATTCAACGGCACGGAACGTCCCGGAGCGGTCTATCTGGCAGCCGTCTTGGCGGCTCATACGCAGAAGGGGCTGCCGGCCTTTGGCATTTACGGAAAAGACGTGCAACCGGCGGGGACCAAGGAGATCCCAGCTGACGTGGCCGAAAAGTTGCTCAACTTCGCTCGTTGCGGACTGGCAGTAGGTTTGATGAAGGGCCGCTCGTATCTCTCTATGGGAGGGACTTCGATGGGGATCGCGGGCTCCATGGTGGACAGCTCCATGTGGGAAAAGTACTTCGGCATGCGAGTGGAGGCGATCGACCTGACAGAATTTGTGGGGCGACTGCAGAAGGACCAGTTCGACCAAGAGGAATTCAAGAAGGCCAAGGCTTGGGTCGCCGAGAACTGCCCGGAGGGGAAGGATTATAACTCGGATGAAACCAAGCGTTCGCGCGAGTCGCTCGACAGCGAATGGGATGTATCCATAAAGATGGCACTGATCGCTCGCGACCTGATGGTCGGCAACCCCAAGCTGGCGGAGATGGGATTGGGCGAGCAGGCCCATGGGCACAGCGCGATCGCGGCAGGATTCCAAGGTCAACGCCAGTGGACGGATCACTTTCCTAATGGCGACTTTTTGGAAGCGATCCTCAACACGTCCTTCGACTGGAACGGCAAGCGTCCTCCCTACATCGTCGCCACGGAAAACGACGCCATGAACGGTGCGGGCATGCTGCTGGGACATCTCTTGACTAACTCGGCCCAAGTCTTCGCGGACTTGCGGACCTACTGGAGCATGGACGCGATCGCTCAGGCCAGCGGAGAGAGGTTTTCGCATGAATTGGTAGGAGACGGAATCCTGCATCTCATCAATTCCGGTCCGGCCGCCCTAGACGGTACGGGGCAGCAAGGCGATTCGGATGGGAATCCGACGATGAAGCCGTATTGGGAAATTGAGGACAGCGAAGTGGATGCCTGCTTGCAGGCGACGACTTGGCATCCTTCTGTGACGGAGTACTTTCCGGGTGGTGGTTGGAGCACTCGCTTCAAGACGCGCGGCGGCATGGCGTCCACCATGATTCGTCTGAATTTGGTCGATGGTCTGGGACCGGCCTTGCAGATTGCGGAAGGTTACTCCATCGAGTTGCCCGAAACGATTCACGATGCCTTGGACGATCGCACCAATCCGACTTGGCCGACCACTTGGTTTGCGCCGACCCTGACGGGTGAAGGGGCGTTTCGCAGCGCCTATGAAGTGATGAACAGCTGGGGCGCCAACCACTGCGTGTTGACCTGCGGACATGTGGGCCATCTCTATATCACATTGGCCTCCATGCTGCGAATTCCGGTTTACATGCATAATGTATCCGAGGAACGGATATTCCGTCCGAGTTCCTGGAAGGCCTTCGGCACTGCGGGCTTGGAGAGCGCGGACTTTCGGGCCTGCCAAACGTATGGACCGCTTTACCGTTAGGAGCCCTTCCTCTTTATAACGAATACGCTGGCTTCCGGGATGAACGGTCCCGGGAGCTTTTTATGCAAATGGGAGATAGACCTCCCTCGACTGCTTGATCTAGTCTGTCACTCTCGCTTGAGAAACACTGTTGCCGCATCGTCTGGCACTGCCTTGAAACCCTGCCCCTATGAAACAAGATTCCCCTGAACTTGGCGCGTCGTCTCTGTCGGATCGCGTGATCCAGCCCCGTTACCTTTATCCCTTCATCCTCGTGACGAGCCTTTTTGCGCTCTGGGGATTTGCGAACGATATCACTAATCCCATGGTAGCGGCCTTCAAGAACGTGCTGCTGCTGAGCAATACGGAAAGTTCGCTGGTCCAATCGGCTTTCTATGGTGGCTATTGTTTCATGGCGATCCCGGCGGCCATCTTCATCAAGCGTTTCAGCTACAAGTCGGGCATCCTGATGGGCTTGGCTCTGTATGTTTCGGGGTGCTTCCTTTTCGTGCCGGCCAGCGGCATGCAGCAGTTCGCTCCCTTTCTTTTGGCCTACTTCATTATGACCTGTGGCTTGTCGTTCTTGGAAACGACAGCGAATCCGTACGTGCTTTCGATGGGGACGGAAGCGACCGCCACGAGACGTTTGAATTTGGCTCAGGCGTTCAATCCCATGGGATCCATCGCCGGCATGTTCGTGGCCAAGGAATTCATTTTGGCCCGGCTAGATACGGCATCCGAGGAAGAGCGTCGCGCTTTGGTGGATACGGATGTTGCTCAGTTTGATGCGATTGCGAAGAGCGACTTGGCGGTGATTACGGGGCCTTACATCGTTCTGGGAATCGTGGTTGCGGTGGTGTTTCTGGTATTCGCCTTTACGAAGTTTCCCCACACGACGAGTCCTGGCCGCCAGCCCTTGGACTTGGGTGGGACGTTCGGCCGTTTGATGAAGCGGCCTGTTTACGTTTGGGGCGTAGTGGCCCAAGCCTTTTACGTAGGAGCCCAAATCATGTGTTGGACCTTCATCATACAATACGCGGGAGCGACGCTGGGAATGAGCAAAGCCGATGCCCAAGGCTATAACATCGTCGCGATGGTGATTTTCGTATCCAGCCGTTTCATCTGTACCTTTGTCCTGAAGTATTTCCGTCCGGGGCAGTTGCTTTGTTTCTTGGCGGTCGGCGGAGGCGCTTTGACCTTGGGCGTTATCTTCTTGCCCGGCATGGTTGGGCTCTGGTGCTTGGTGGGAGTCTCCGCCTGTATGTCGCTGATGTTTCCCACGATCTATGGCTTGGCCTTGGATGGCTTGGGAGACGACGCGAAGCTAGCGTCCGCGGGACTTATCCTCGCGATCGGGGGCGGTTGTCTGATGCCGCCGCTGCAGGCGATGATTATCGACCAAGAGCAAGTGCTGGGATTGATGGGCGTGCGAGCGTCCTTCGCTCTGCCCTTGCTCTGTTTCGTCGCGATCGCGGCTTATGGCTTTTTCTCGAACCGAGCCGCTCGGGTTTCTTGATCAGGGAGACCGACCCCGCCGCGGGTGGCCTTTCCGTCGACCTAAGTGGTACCGGGGCCGGGCGTGGCGCTTGGCAGGTCTCGCTTCGCCCCGTCATTGATGGGGGCAGAGGAGCTGCTGGCTCTGCAAGAGCCCTTTAGGAACGATATTGATATTGAATCTTGGATACGCGTTCTATGCTGGGCGGGCTTGTTGCTGAGTGGTTGGAACTGTTCGGACATTAGGAATTATGGGATGGACCTCCCGTCGGAGGAAGTCAGTCTTATCGATCATCGCTGTCTGGACGCTTTTGATCCGTTTCGAGCTCGAAACGTGACGCCTGATCGGACCTGCTTGCCCCGAACGACTATGAAGTTTGCCTCGATTGTTTTTGTTGCCTTTTCGCTTTCTGTATCCGCATCGGTGTTACACGCCAAGCAGTTCTCGGCCTTGGTTTTTTCCGACGCCTACGACCAGTACCATCATCGCAACGTGCCGGCAGTGCGGGAGGCGTTCGAGTTCTTGTCCAAGAAGCATTTTTTCGATCTGACCTGGGTGGAGCGGGATGCAGAGTTTGGAAAGCAGACCTTCGCCGATTTTGACGTGATCGTCTTCGTGAGCGCCAACCCCTGCGAGTTGAGCGAGGAGAAGCGTGTGGAGTTTCAGAAGTACGTCGCATCAGGGGGCGGAATCGTGGGGATCCATTCCGCTTCGGCCACGGCCAAGGAGGAGAAGCGTTGGATGTGGTGGGAAGAGCTCGTTGGGAGAGTTTTCTTGTCGCACCCGCCGCGGCAGACTGGATTGATCGAGGTGGTGGATAGGGAGTTTCCAGCTTGCCTGCACCTTGACCAGAAGTGGATTTGGACGGACGAGTGGTATACTTTTGCCACTCCCTTTCCGGAGAACTTGAACGTGCTCCTGGAGGTGGACGAGAAAAGCTACTATCCGCAAGAGAAGCACGTGATGGGCGAATCGCATCCGATCGCTTGGTACCACGAGGCTTTTGGCGGGCGCGTTTTCTACTCGGCTCTCGGGCACATAGAGGAGAGCTACGCGGATCACGATTTCCAGCAGCACATTTTCGGGGGAATGCTATGGGCGGTGGGCGAGCGTGATCCGAAGTGGTAGGGCTTCGTCACGCTCGCGGTGGCAGCTTGCGGCTTAGTCGTGGGATTTGCTTGGATGCTTGGATATATTTGACCGAAGGGATAGGGGTGGTTTTGTTTTCTCAATGAAGCCGAAGACTGTATCGAAGCTCGGGCTGGAGGGAGGCTCCGGCAGTGGCGTTGCTCAAGGGGAGTTGCCGAGCTTCATCTCGGAGCAGGTTGAGGACGGGGACTATTTTTTCCTCAACGTAAGCGACTCCAAGCAGGCTGGGTTTTCGCTGGCCTGCGGAGGGGTGGAGCGGTGCGCCTCGAGCTATCGTCTGAGCCGAAGCGAGTTTCGATTTATCGGAATCGAGTACGTTATTTCTGGCTCGGCTCGCGTGGTGGTGGCTGGCAGGGAGTTTGTGGCGAGGCGTGGCACGCTTTTTGGATACCGGCCGAACGAGAGCTTGCTCATCGAGTCCTTGGGGGACGCTCCTTTGGTCAAGGGCTTCATCGACCTTTACGGTTCGCGGGTGGAAGCGCTTTTTTCGCGAACTGCGATGGCGGAAGGGCAGCCTATCCAGTATGCGGGAACGAGCTGGATGGAGCACAACTTTCGTCAGATTGTGGCCCGGGCGAAGGATGGAGGAGCGCAGGCGATCCAGTTTTGCGAGCTCACGGCGGAGGGGCTCCTGTTGCATGCCAGCGACGAAGGGGAGCTGAATCGGAATCGGCTCTCGAATTCTTACAGCAGTTATCTGAAGTGCCGCTCGGAGATCCAGTCGAATTTTCGGGAAGTGGATACGGTGGCGGAATTGGCTTCTCGCGTAGGCTACGACCAAGCCTATATCTCGCGCCTTTTCCAGCGTTTCGACCACGAAGGTCCATATGCGTACTTGACCCGGACAAAGATGAACGAAGCCGCCCGCTTGTTGATGCACGAGTCGCTCTCCGTGAAAGAGGTCGGCTGGGCGATCGGCTTTCACGATCCGGCGCACTTCTCGAGGGTGTTCAAGAAGACCTTCGGCGTTTCGCCCAAGCATTTCGTTGGCTCGGTGATGCGCTAGACCGGTCTCCGCGCGCGAGGCGGGAACCTTCCGACGAGGCGATGCCCGACGCTCTATAGGTGGAGTGGACTCGCACGGTCAGAAGGAGATAGGGCTCGAAGCGTGCACGCTACCTTCTGTTTAATAGGAGTCTATCATTTCGATTGTTAACCCCAACTGAGAGAAGCTTCCTATGACTTACCCCGCCCTCCGCCCCCGTTTCTTTTCTCGGATTCGTTCGCTTTTTCGGCCGTCCTTGGCCGCCGCTCTTTTGACTTCCTCGCAAATAGCAGCTGCCGCTGTCGAACTTAAGGTTGATCTCAAAGCGGAGAAGAAAGCGATTAGCACGGACTTGGTGGGGATTTTCTATGAGGACCTCAACTATGCGGCGGATGGCGGGCTCTATGCGGAGCTGATCCAGAATCGATCTTTTGAATACAGCGCGACCGAGCAAGCGAGCTGGGGGCCGTTCTCCTTTTGGGACCTGGTCGAATCCGAGGGCGGCAAAGGACGATTGGGGCTCGGCAACGCCCGCCCGGTGCACGTTAACAATCCGCACTATCTGCTGCTCAATGTCGAGGCGGCTGGTGTGGGTGTGGGGATTGCGAACGAGGGATTTGACCAGATTCCGGTCGAGGCGGGCGAGGCCTATGAAGCTTCGTTTTGGGCTTACCAGGCCTACATGGGAAGGAAGTGGGGTGGTGCTCAGGAAGAGGAAGAGCAGCCGATGCCGATGCTGGCGCGCCTCGAAAACGAAGCGGGCGAAGTGATCGCGGAGGCGGAGTTTTTAATCGCGGGGCGAGAATGGACTCAACACAGCGCGACCTTGGTGCCGATCAAGTCGACCGACAAGGCGCGTTTCGTTTTGCTTGCCCAGAAGGCGGGAGGGGTCGCCATCGATATGGTGTCGTTGTTTCCCCATGACACCTTCTCGGGTCGCAAGAATGGCTTGCGCAAGGACTTGGCCCAGTCGATCGCCGACCTGGAGCCCAAGTTTATGCGTTTCCCGGGAGGGTGTCTGGTGCATGGGCAGGGAATCCATCAGTACTATGACTGGAAGGACAGCGTGGGGCCGGTGGAGCAGCGCAAAGCCTTCCGCAATTCCTGGGGCTACCACCAGACGCTTGGGTTAGGCTACTTCGAGTACTTCCAGTTTTGCGAGGACATGGGCGCGATCCCGATTCCCGTGGTCTCGGCTGGGGTGTGCTGCCAGCACGCCGGCGACAGCCCGAACCGTGGGCAGGAGGGGCTGCCGCTGGACGAAATGCCCGATTACATCGATGACGTCTTGGATTTGATCGAGTGGGCGAATGGTCCCGCTGATTCAGAATGGGGTGCGGTGCGAGCAGCGGCCGGACATCCGGAACCCTTTGGACTGAAGTATCTGGGAGTGGGGAACGAGGACGCAATCACCTCGATCTTCAAGGTACGCTTCAAGATGATTCGAGATGCGATCGCGAAACGTCATCCTGAAATCGTGGTCGTCGGAACGGTGGGACCTTTCGCGAGCGGGGAGGACTACGACAACGGTTGGGAATTTTCGCGGGAACTCGATTTGGACATCATCGACGAGCATTACTACGTGGAGCCGAATTGGTTCTGGGAAAACCAACAGCGATACGATGCTTACGACCGGGAGAGCGCGGAAGTTTACATCGGCGAGTACGCAGCCCACGAACCAGACCGTGCCAACACGATGCGTTCCGCGATCGCCGAGGCGGCGGGCTTGGTGAGCTTCGAGCGTAATGCGGACATCGTACGCTTCGCCTCGTACGCACCGCTTCTCTCGCGTCGTGGACATACGCAGTGGCGCCCGGACCTGATTTACTTTGACGCGACGGAGGTGTATCCGTCTTTAAACTACGAGGTGCAGCGCTTGTTCAGCGTTAACGCCGGAGATTTCGCTTTGCCGTTTCGTGTATCCGGATTGGCTGAAGGCAAAAAGCTGGCGGCCTCCGTGGTTCACGATTCCGAGTCGGCCGACACTATCGTGAAAGTGGTCAACGGCGAGTCGGAGGCTATCTCAGCGACGATTGACTTGAGCTCGGCTGCACAGAGGCAGTTCCGAATGCGAGCTATCATCTTTGCCCACGAGGTTGCGAGCGCGGTCAATCGGGACGGGGAAGCTCCGGTCGCGGTTCCCGAGGAGGAGAGTGGCAGTGTGGGGAGCCGCTTCGATCGATCTTTCCCGGCGAACTCGTTGACGATCCTGCGGCTGAGATAGCGGTTCGAGCTTGAGTGAGAGAAAGGCCGCGTGAGGCGGCCTTTTTTCGTTAAAAGTGTTTTTTGGCGAAAGCCCTACCCGAATGGGTTTTCAGGTAGCGTTCGAACGCTGCAGCTTTCTCGCGATTCTCGAAAGCGAATGCGTTTTTGATTTTCCAAGCTGTATTCGTCGCGGTGTGGCTGACTTCGCCGCGGTTGTGTTTTGAGAGGCGGACTTTGAGATTTTAGGTTAGTCCGACGTAGTAGGTTTCGGGCTTGGACAAACTCTCCAGGATGTAAACGTAGTGGAATTCCATTTGGCTTGCCGAGGCGTAGTTCGGAGCTGGGGAGTGGTTGGGGATCGGGGTCCGGCTTCGCCTGAGAGCTACGCCGCGACAGTCTTCGATCTGCGCTTCGCTCCGAACGAAGACTGGTGCCCAGAAGAGGATTGATTCGCTCTGCTCAGGGCTTTGCCCCAATGCTTCGCATTGCCCACCTCCGCTTCGCTGCGTCGAACCTCGTGGAGGTTCTCGTCCTCAGTTTCTGTACACAAAAAAAAGGCCGCTAAACGCGGCCTATTTTTTGGTGCCCAGAAGAGGACTCGAACCTCCACGCCTCGCGGCACATGAACCTGAATCATGCGTGTCTACCAATTCCACCACCTGGGCAGGTGTTGAGAAGGGCGAAACGAAATATGAATTGGTGGCGGCGCGCAAGCGCTTTTTAGCGGGATCCGAAATGCGTTCCTGGGGCGTCTCGCCGGTACGCCTTAGCGTTTCGCGTCTTAGCTGCTAGCGGCTGCCCGCAGGACCTTCAGCGGGAGCGGGCTGGGGGCTTAGCTGCGGAGCAACCGCAGGTGCCGCCGCCGCAAGGGCTTTCGGCCTTTGCCCGTCGGTTGCGGAGGTAGCGCCGGACCAGATAGGTTCCGGCGAGCAGCACGATGGCGGCCACGACAAGGGTTTCAGCTGTGATGTTCATATGCCTGCAAAATCCAAGTTGACTTCCGCTAATCTATACTGAAACTCGTTCTCAACAAGCATCAAATCTTTCAGGGGAGCACAAAAATTGAAAACGCTTAACGATCTTACTCAGGGACAGTCCGCTCGCATTAGTTGCTACATGCCGCGTTTCGCTGCGGCGAGGCGCTTGATGGAGCTGGGACTGATGCCGGGGACGACGGTGAGATTCGTGAAGGCGGCTCCTCTGGGCGATCCTATCGCATTGGAAGTGGATGGGCGCCATCTCAGCTTGCGTCGGGTGGACGCGGCCCAGATCACGGTGCAGGCGATTTAGCTTCGAGTTTCGACGCATTCAGATTGTGGCAGATGAAAAAATCCCGTCCGAGGGCGGAATGGTACGAATTGCTCTTCTAGGAAACCCAAACACGGGCAAGAGCACTCTTTTCAATTGCCTCACGGGGCTGCGCCAGAAGGTGGGCAACTATCCGGGCGTGACGGTCCAGCGCAAGGTGGGTCGCATGGTGTACGGCAAGAACATTGCCGAAATCATAGACCTGCCGGGGACCTACAGCCTGGCGGCGGACTCGCCGGACGAACGGGTGGTTGTAGATGCTTTGTTGGGGGAGATGGAGACGGTGGAACGTCCGGACCTGGTGCTCTTCATCGCCGATGCCACCAACCTGCAACGGAATTTGTTTCTCGCCTACCAGACTGCCCAATTGGGTATCCCCATGGTGGTCGCGGTCAATCATTGGGATTCGGCTCGCAAGCGAAACATCCGCATCGACATGAAGGCCCTGGGCCAGGCATTGGGCGTCCCGGTAGTGCCTATTTCCGCTGCTCGAGCCGAGGGCATCACCGAGCTCAAGGAAGTCGTGGCGGGGGCGTTGGTCTCGAAGCCGCACATGGTCGAGGCCGAGTGGCCCAAGTCGGTGGAGGCTGCCTTGGAGGCAGCCCGCTCCGCTTTGCCGGAATCGGTGCAGCCCAAGGCGACGCGAGCGGTCTTGCACCGTAGCGTCTTCGACGAGGATCGCAGTTTTTTCGTGCGGCAGGGCGCCAGCTCGGAAGAAGCTGGGAATGCGATCGAGGCGGGGCGGCAGAAGCTTTTCAAAGGAGGCTTGAATCCGGGCAATGCGGAAACGGTTTTGCTGTACCGGCAGATTAAGGAGAGAATCGCCCCTTGCATCGAATTGGATACGACCCGGACGGGGAGCGGAAGCGAGTCGATCGACTCTATCCTGACGCACAAGGTCTGGGGCTTGCTCGCTTTTCTTGGATTGATGTACGTGGTCTTCCAATCGGTCTACAGTTGGGCAGGGCCGTTTATGGACTTGATCGACGCGGGGAAGGGGCTGGTGCAGGATCAAGTGGGAAGCTTTCTTACCCAATGGCCCATGCTGCAGAGCTTGGCCACGGATGGTATCGTGGAAGGCGTGGGAGCGGTTGTCATCTTTCTCCCGCAAATCCTGATCCTTTTCTTCTTCATAACCTTGTTGGAAGATACTGGATACATGGCTCGAGCGGCTTTTCTGATGGACAAGCTTTTCAGTTGGTGCGGCCTGTCTGGCAAAAGTTTCGTGCCGCTGCTCTCCAGCTATGCTTGCGCCATTCCAGGCGTGATGGCGACGCGCACCATTCAGGATCCCAAGGCCCGGGTCATCACGATCTTGCTCGCGCCGTTCATGAGCTGCTCGGCTCGTTTGCCGGTTTACGTGCTGATGATCGGAGCTTTTATCGAACCGCGCTACGGAGCGGCCGTCGCTGGTGCCAGCTTGTTTGCCATGCACTTTGTCGGGCTCTTGGTAGCCATGCCGTTCGTGTATGTTGCGAACAAATACATCCTCAAGATTCCGCCTCAGCCTTTTGTTCTCGAAATGCCGTCTTACCAAGTGCCGAAGGTTCGCGACGTTTTGATGCGCATGTACACCCAGGGGAAGGAGTTCGTCAAGAACGCGGGCACCGTCATCTTTGCAATCACCATCGTCATCTGGGCCTTGCTGTACTTCCCGCGCAGCGAGGAGCTTGCAGAGCAAGTAAGGCTTGAATACGTCGCCAACGCGGCGGCGGAGAAGGGAATGACTACGGCTGAAGTGGAGGCCTTGCTCGAGGCGGACGAAGAATCTGCGGCCGCCCTCGAACGTAAGATTGATTCCGCCTACATCGAGCAGAGTTACTTGGGAAGGATAGGGAAAACGGTACAGCCCGTTTTCGCTTGGGCTGGCTTCGACTGGAAGATCACGGTTGGGGTGATTGCCAGCTTCCCGGCGCGTGAGGTCATTATTTCGACCTTGGGAATCATCTACAGCCTAGGCGGCGATGTCGACGAGGAGAGCGGCGACCTGCGTGACGTAATGGCGAACCAGAAGTGGCAGGAGGGCGAGAGGGCAGGGCAGCCGATCTTTACGATCCCTGTGGTTTCGGCTATCATGGTGTTCTTCGCGCTCTGCCAGCAGTGCGGCGCTACCGTCGCTATCATTTCGCAAGAGACGAGCTGGAAGTATGGCGTGTTCTCTTTCGTTTTCATGACGACTTTGGCATGGGTCGCCGCGGTGTTGGTCTACCAGCTTGGTAGTTTGTTGTGACGAAGGGTCGCGGGGATCTTGCAGCGCGTTCGCGAGTCAAAGCGCCGCCCTACGTTGAAAAACTGGGGCTCGCGGAATTCAGGCGACGTGTGGTTGCTGGCTCTTTTTCGATGTATCCGGATCTGGATACAGCTTTGGCGGAGCTGGCGTTTGTGCAGGCGGATCCCATTCGCTGTCCAGCCAGAGCTCAGGACTTGATCTTGCGGCAGCGGGTTGCGGGGTATGCGGCGGGTGAGTTTGAGCGTCAGTTTCCCAAGATGGAGGCGGAGGAAGGATACCTTTTTGCTTATGGGTTCATGCGCCCGGATGTTTGGCGAAGCGCGAGCAGGCGATCGACTGCGGAGCTGGGAGAACGTGAACGCGAAGTATTGGCTGCGGTCGCTGAACGCGGCGACGTTCACCCTCGGGATTTGGACGAGCGGTTCGGAAAGGAGTCGGTGCGGAATTATTGGGGTGGTCGTTCAAAGGCGACCAAGCGCATTCTTGAAGACTTGCACGACGACGGATTTTTGAGGGTGTGTCGTCGGGATAATGGAGTGCGCGTTTACCAAGTGCCACCCAAGGGAGTAGACGCTCCGCTTTCTCCGGTCGAGCGATATCGAAATCTCCTCTTGACGACGGCGCATGTTTTTGGACCCACATCGGCGCGTTTCCTTCTCCAAGAGTTGGGCTACCATCGGCAACTTTTGGATACGCGGAAAGAACGCTTGGATTTAGTGAACCGCTTGCTGGAGGAGGGGGCGCTTCACGCTCTTGAGGTCGAAGGGGTTCCCTATGTTTGGATACGCGAGGAATGGCAGAACGAGGAGGTGCCGGAGCGAGTGCGAATCTTGGCGCCTTTCGACCCTTTGGTGCGGAATCGGGAACGCTTCGAGCAGCTTTGGGGTTGGAGCTATCGCTTTGAAGCTTATGTGCCTGCCGCTAAGCGGGAGCGTGGCTACTATGCGATGCCGTTGCTCTGGGTGGACCGAGTGATTGGTTGGGCGAATGCCAAGGTGGAAAGTGGGCGCTTGAAAGTAGATTTTGGATACGTGGGCAAGCGTCCTCGCGGGAAAGCGTTTCGAAGTTTGGCGGAAGCTGAGGTCGAGGCGATGGCTCTCTTTTTGGGGCTGGAAAGTGGAGCTTGGGAGGCTGGAATTTGAGGTGTTCACGCCTGCGGAGACGAGGCGTTTCAGGGACGGCAGAGTGAAGCGCTGGAGCCTGAGGGACACCCGCGGAGCGGCTGTTCCACCTTGGGCAAAAGAAAAAGCCGCGTCCCTGAGGGAACGCGGCTTCGGATTGAAATTTGTTTCTGGTGGAAGAGCTTAGAGCCACTTCAAGACCATGCGAATGTAGTAGGTGGTATCGAGTTCCTTCTCGGTGCCGATGACTTCGCTGTTGTAGTCGAAGTTGAGACCGGTACGCACGCTCCATCCCTCGGACTTGAGCGGAAGCTCAAGGCTCGTGTCGTACACGAGGCGGAAGTTGCCGAAGTCTTCGAGGGTCGGAGTGTAAGTGGCGCGGTTGGTCCATGTACCCCACTTCAGCTTTTCTCTGTGAGTGAGTCCGAGGTCGAAGCTCGCAGCGCTGAGGTCTGGCTTGACGCCGTAGTTTTCGGAGAGGTAACCGAGACCGGCGCGGACGTTGAGCTTGCGGGTGTCGGTATTGAAGAAGCCGTAGCCGAAACCGGCTGCGACGGTGAAGAACTGGTCGATGTCCTTGATGGCGTCGTAGCCGAACTCGGTACGGACGTACCAGTTGTAGTTCTTGCCGAAGTTGTTGGCGTAGTCGACGCCGCCGCGGGCTTCGTCAGCGCTCTTGTCTCCGTCTACTTCCTGGAAGTTGGCGCGGGCGAAGAAGGCGAGGGTATCTTGCTCTCCAGCCAAGGTGGCGCGGAACTGAGTGCCCATGCCGGTCGAGTCCTTGTTGCCGCTCTTGCCGGTGAGGTCGAAGGCGGCCTCGTAGGCCCACTTGCGTTCGGCTGCGATTTGGCTGGGGCTCTTTTGGCCAGGCATCCAGGTTTCGTCGATGGAGGCGACGGTGCTGGTGACGGTACCGTTGGCGCCTTTCACGACGAGCGAACCGCCTTGACCGCTAACAGGA
Source organism: Pelagicoccus enzymogenes (assembly GCF_014803405.1). Lineage (NCBI taxonomy): Bacteria > Pseudomonadati > Verrucomicrobiota > Opitutia > Puniceicoccales > Pelagicoccaceae > Pelagicoccus > Pelagicoccus enzymogenes. Next base: position 215,041 of record NZ_JACYFG010000006.1, on the reverse strand, counting down.
CCTTGCACGACGGTGCCGTCTTCCAGGGAAAGGGCGACGTCTTCGTCGGTGCTGATGGATTCGACCAACTTTTGGTCGATGGTGATTTTTCCAGCGAAGTCGGTCTTGAGCGAGATCTTGCCTCCGTCGATGCCGAGGACCTTACCGTTGATGGTCGATCCGTCTTTTGTGACGATGGTGTCTGCTGACGCGAAGCTCACAAGTAGTGCCGCGGCGAGGCTGAGAGATGATAGTCTTATCATGATTCTAGTTGGTTTCGTGAAGTTTGATGTGAAACAATGGGCAAAGGCGTAAAAGTCCAGTAATAGATTAATGTTTCCTAGCTTTGCAGGACGCGAGTATGGACGCTATGCGGTCGGCTAATTGTCACAGAAATATGCGACAAGTTTTTAAACTTCGGGGAATCGCAGGGAAATTGGCTCGGAGATTTCGTTTGGCGCGGCGCAGTCCGACTCCTACTGTCCGCGTTCCAACTGGAAAAGGGCCCTATGACAGAACAACTTGAAGCAATCTGGAAATCTCTGCGCGAGGAGGCGGAAGCGGCGGCGGACTCGGAACGCTTGCTGGTGGCCTATCTCCAGGAAACCATCCTCGGACAGAAGTCCTTGGAATCGGCTTTGAGCTACACCTTGGCTTCCAAGTTGAAGGACGAGATTTTGCCGAGCATCACCCTGCGCGACCTGTTCCTAGAAATTTTCGAGGAAGACGAGAAGTTGCGGGAGGCGATCCGCATCGATTTGCAAGCGGTCCGGGATCGCGACCCGGCAGCCAACGGGTACCTTTCTCCTTTTTTGTTTTTCAAGGGCTTCAGCGCCCTTTCGGCGTACCGGTTCGCAAACCACCTCTGGTACGATGATCGCCGTCCTTTGGCGCTTTATCTCCAGTCGTTGATTTCGCGTACGTTCGGAGTGGATATCCACCCCGCCGCTACGATCGGCAAGGGGATCTTGATCGACCATGCGACTGGGGTCGTCATTGGGGAAACGGCGGTGGTGGGAGACAACGTTTCCTTGCTGCACAACGTTACCCTGGGGGGTACCGGCAAGGAGCGGGGAGATCGTCACCCGAAGGTGGGCAACGGAGTGCTGATAGCGGCCGGTGCCAAGGTGCTGGGCAACATAACGATCGGCGAGGGGGCCAAGATCGGCGCTGGCAGCGTTGTGCTGCGTTCGGTGAAGCCGCACTGCACGGTGGTGGGCGTTCCGGCGAAGACGGTTGGCACCTGCGGAGAGAGCTCGCCGGCTCTGGGGATGAACCAGCAAATCGAAAGCGGCGAGTCCATGAGCGAAGAACCTCTGGATTACCAAGTTTAGACAGGTAGCAAATGGCGTCGGCGAAGCGGCCGACCTTCCTACATGTAATAGGATTTTGGATATGGAAAAGGCAGCGACCGAGGTCGCTGCCTTTTTGTGTTTCGTTATGGAATTTCGAGTTAGTTGGTGGCGTCCTTCACGCCGTCGGCTATCTCTTCGCCGGCTTCCTTCACTTCTTCGGCTGCATCCTTGGTGGCGTCCTTCGCCTCGTCTGCGGCTTCTTCCAGGCTGTCTCCGACGTCGCTGTCGCTGCTGCAGCCGGCGAAGGCTAGGAGCGAAGCGGAGGCGAAGAGAGCGGCGAGTAGTGTTTTGATCTTATTTTTCATAGTATTTTTGGTTGGATGTTGTTGTGACGAAATTTTGCTTTGTTCAGGAATGGGCGTACTCCTTCTCCTGAATCTCCAGGGCGAGTCTTTCGCTGGTTTGCAGCGTGCGGACGGGAAAGGGGATCTCGATTTCATGTTCGCGGAACGCTTCCCTGATGGACGCGACTCCGTCGTGGATGGCCGCGTAGTAGGTCTTTTCGCCCGGATACTTGATCCAGTAGCGAACCTTCAGTCCGATGCTGGAGGCGTCAAAGCTGAGAGCGTAGGCTTCGACTTCCTTATCTGGGTGGAGCCAGTCGCCGCAGTCGGCCTCGATGGCTTCTTTGGCGACCTTGGCGGCGTTTTCGATGTCGGAGTCGAAGGAGATTCCGACGGAGATTTCTACGCGTCGCTCTCCGGTTTGGGAGTAGTTGACGAGCTTGTTTTGGAAAACCTCCTTGTTGGGAATGATGATTCGCTGACCGCTGAAGTTGATGAGAATCGAGTTGCGCAGGTTGAGGCTTTGCACGTGGCCAAGCTCTCCGTGCGTCTCGATCAGGTCCCCTGTCTTGAAGGGTTTTCGGATTCCCATGGTGATGCCGGCGATCAGGTTTTCCGCGAGGTCCTGAAACGCGAAACCGAGGGCGATGCCGACGATCCCCGCGCCGGCGAGGAGGCTAAGCACTGTTTTTTGCAGGCCAAGCACCCCGAGTCCGATGAAGAGGCCAAGCAGAAGGATGGCGATCTTCAAGATGGTCGAGACAAGCTGTGCGATGGCTCCCGTGTCGAAGGCCCGAGCGAACAGGCGCTCGCCCACGCGGCGGGCGATGGAAGCCATGAGGAAGAAAACCCCGAAAATGGCGAGGGCGGCGACCGCGTTCGGAAGGTGGCTCACTAGCAGCTCGTACCAGCGGACCAGCTTCTCGATAAGGATGTGGTAGGCGTCTTCAAAGGACGCGGCTTCGTCGTTCATCTTCGTGGGATGTGAGTGAAGGTCGCGAGGGCGACGGTTGAGCGGAGAATGGAGCTAGGTCCGGTTCAAGGTTCTGACTACCAGTGAGATAAGGAAGAGCACTAGAAAGACTCCGAACAGAATCTTAGCGAAGCCAGCGGCCGTGCCCGCGATACCGGAAAAGCCGAGTAAGGCGGCGAGGAGAGCTACCACGAGAAAGGCGAATGACATCTGGAGCATAGCGAGTTTGGTTTTGCGGTTCTGTTTCGTGCAGCTTGCGGAGGTGGTCGATGGCTTTGTCGTGCGTTTTGCAATGCCCTGCGATCCTGCCTTGGCCCTGAGGCTGCGATGAGCGGTTGATTTGAATATTGTGGCTCCGCTTTTCGCATTTGCCGCGCCAATGGCCGTTTTCAGGCTTGGGCTCAACTTGATCCGTGAGCGTTTCCCGCCCGATAATTGCGGCGTATCGCGGCTTGATTCGTAGGGGCACCTTCGTACAGTCCCGCCCATGCCTAACACTTTCGGCAAGCTATTCACGATCAGTACCTGGGGCGAGAGCCACGGGGGCGGCGTCGGCGTTGTGATCGACGGGTGCCCTCCGAACCTGCCGCTCAGCGAAGCTGACATCCAGCCCGAGCTCGACCGCCGCCGTCCTGGACAGAGCGAGATTACGACTCCGCGCAAGGAGGCCGACCAGGTGCAAATCCTTTCGGGTGTCTACGAAGGCAAGACGACGGGAACCCCCATTTCCATGCTCGTCTTCAACAAGGATGCCCGCCCAGGCGCCTACTCCGAGATGAAGGAGAAATTTCGCCCCTCGCACGCGGACTACACCTACCAGACAAAATACGGTCACCGAAACCCTGAAGGCGGGGGGCGGTCCTCGGCCCGCGAGACGATCGGACGCGTGGCTGCCGGCGCTATCGCAAAGAAAATTTTGAAGCTGACCTCCCAGGTTGAGACCTTGGCCTACGTGTCGCGGATCCACGACATCAGCATGCCCGAGGGCGTTGAGATTTCAGAGGCAGCGATCGAGGCGAACATCGTTCGTTGCCCGGATGCGGCAACTGCGGAAAGCATGGTCGAGCGTATCAAGGAAGCTCGTTCCAAGGGAGATTCCGTGGGAGGCGTCGTTGAATGTCGGATACGCAATCTACCAGTGGGATTGGGGGAGCCGGTTTTCGACCGTTTCGAAGCCGATCTTGCTAAAGCCATGCTCTCGCTTCCTGCCACGAAAGGCTTCGAGGTGGGCAGCGGATTTGAAGGCACTTTGCTGAAAGGATCCGAGCACAACGACCTTTTCGAAAACCGTGACGGCCAGGTTCGCACCAAGACGAATCTTTCCGGTGGCGTTCAGGGAGGCATCACCAACGGGGAAGACGTCGTCTTCCGCATCGCCTTCAAGCCTACTGCTACGATCTTGCAGGAGCAGGCCACAGTCGACTTGCAAGGCGAAGAGACGACCTTGATGGGGCGCGGTCGCCACGACCCGTGTGTCGTGCCACGCGCTATTCCAATCGTGGAAGCGATGGCGAATCTGGTAATCGTAGACCACATGATGCGCCAGCACGCCCAGAACCGATTGTTCTCCTTCGAAGACTAACAACCGCTCTGCCATGGCAAAGCCTATCGTATATCTCGTACTCGGTTGCAGAGGTTCTGACCAGTTTCGCGTTGTCGCTGACTTGGTCGAGTTCGGCTCGTTAGAGGGAGAAAAGTCGGTCTTGTTTCACAGCTCCCAGGATGCGGAGGCTGCGTCGTCGGACTTTCTGGTGAAGCATCGCGAAGCGGCGAGTGCTCCCTATGTCTATGAAAACGGGCAGCTCGGTTGCACCGTGGAAGAGGGGACGGATCTCGTTTTTCTAGTGGCGGACGGGGTGACCGATCCTGCGGATTTCGTGGAAGCCTTCCACGCTTGGCTTCCTGAAAGCGGTTGCGAGCTGGGACGGGTGATCACCGTGTTGCACAGCGAACTCGCGATTGGAAACAAAGAGGCGTTTCCTTGGTTCGAATGCTGTATCCATTTTTCGGATGTCGTGCTGCTAGCGCGACGCGAAACCGTTGGCAATAAGGAGATGAAAGTCTTTCTCGACCACTATGAAGAGGAGTGTTTCCCCTGCCTTTGGGAATACGTCAAAAAAGGGCGTGTCGGGAATCCTTCCCTCGTCTTGGATACGCAACCCCGTCGCATCAGCCGCATATTCGACAAGCCTGAAATCTTCGAAGACGATGACGAAGAGGATGAGTGGGAGGAAGATATAGCGGGTGATGTATCCAAAGATCCCTTCTTGAAGACGGCATCCGGCGGCAAGCGAGCGAGGGAGCTTCCGGATATCGCTGACTTTTTGTAGGTGTTACAGACGCCCGCGGAGCGGCCGTCCCACCTTGAACGATTGGGTGGAGCAGCCGCTCCGCGGGTGCTATTGTTCGTTGACGCGAAGCAGATCGCGTTGTGGAGTTATTCCATGGAATCCCGCTTGCGACGCCCTTCGCATGTAGTTCCCTCTTGGGTGAGTCAAGGAGCTGTTTTTCACATCCGGATACGAACTGACAAAAGGTGGGCTCGCTCTCTGGTGAATGAGGCTCTTGGGAAAGCGATTTTTGATTCTGTTGCCTTTTACCAAAGGCGATTGGTATGGAACTGTCGCCTGTTGCTCCTGATGCCGGATCACCTGCATGCCCTGATTTCATTCAATCCAAGTAAGGAAACGAGCAAAGTTGTGGGAGCATGGAAACATTTCCATGTCACTCATAGTTCCATTCAGTGGCAAGAGGGATATTTTGATCACCGGATTCGTAATGACGATAGCTTGGATGAAAAGGCCCACTATATACGTAGGAATCCGGTTGTGTTGGGACTGTGCGATACCCCGGAGGATTGGCCTTGGGTGTGGGACGGAGGTGTATGGGTATAGGCTGTGTTATACGCCCGCGGAGCGGCCGTCCCACCTAGTTAGGTCGGGTGGAACAGCTGCTCCTCTGGTGCTAGGCTCGCTCTCTGATCCAGTCGACGATGGCCTTGGCTACCTTGGGTTTGGGGAGGGTCTCGAGCTTTTGTACTGAATCTTTGGTTACGAAGTGGACCGTGTTTTGGTCTTGGCCGAAAACGGCTCCTTGGCTGACGTCGTTTGCCACGATCAGATCGCAGCCTTTGCTTTTCAGCTTCTTCTTTGCGTAGGGGATCAATTCCTCGGTTTCTGCAGCGAAGCCAACAACTAGTTTTGGTCGCTTGCCGGAGGGAAGTGTCCCGACGCTTCTGGCTATATCGGGGTTTTCTTCGAATCGCAGATCCAATCCGCCCTCTTTCTTTATCTTCTTGTCAGATTTATTGGATACGCGGAAATCGCAAACGGCCGCGCAGCCGATAAAGAAGTCAGCAGGGAGGTTGGCCTCGACGGCTTCTTTCATCTCCTCGGCGGATTCGACAGGGACGATTTTTATATTCGGATGCTTGGGGGCTGGATCTTTGGTGTTTCCGCTTACGAGCGAAACTTGGGCCCCGGATTGGGCGAGCGATAGGGCGATGGCGTTGCCCTGTTTTCCGGAGGAGAAGTTGCTGATGTAGCGAACGGAGTCGATACGTTCGATCGTGCCGCCGGTGGTGACGATGGCGGTTTTGCCGCTGAGTGTTTGAGCTGCTCGGAAGTGCGTTTCGATGGCGGCAAGAATGGTGTCCGGCTCGGACATCTTTCCGATGCCAGTCTCGCCGCAGGCCAAGGTGTCGGTTTGTGGCGACACGAGGGTGGCTCCGTCGGCTTGAACTTGGGCAAGGTTGCGTCGGAATGCGGCGTTTTCCCACATTTCGGTATTCATGCTGGGAGCCAGCAGGACCGGCTTGTTTTTCGCGAGCAATACGGAGGAGGCGAGGTCGTCTCCTATGCCGTTGGCCATCTTGGCGATGATCCCGGCGGTGGCGGGCGCAATTACGATGAGGTCGGCTCTGCGGGAGAGCTCGATGTGGTTCATCTCGTAGGAGCGCTCGTCCCACATGGCGGTATGGGCTTTCTTGCCGGTGAGGGCTTCGACGGAAAGGGGAGTGATGAAGGCGGCTCCTCCTTCGGTGAGTACGCCTTCTACGCTGGCTCCGGCTTTGGTGAGCAAACGGATAAGCTCGAGCGCCTTGTAGGCGGCGATGCTGCCAGTGATGATGAGAGTGATTCGTTTTCCGGTGAGGGAGGACATGGAATGTTGAATGGTGAAGAGTGAAGGGGGAATTGGAAGCGATTTTTTGGGCTAGGGCGTTTGGCAATTTGGAATCGCGACCGAGGTCGCTCCTACCCCAAGTCGAATTCGAGTTGTTGGGTGGCGCGCATCTGTGCTTCGGGGTCGAGAAAGCGTACGCCGAGGCCGAGCAGGCGGATGGGGTCTGAGCGGCGCTCATAGGATTCGTCGAGAAGGTCCTGGAAGCTGGAGAGCTGGAAGGGAAGGCCGCTGCGCTCGATGGAGCTACGGGTAAAGTCGGAATACTTGCATTTGACGAAGAGCTTGGAGATGGGGCGGTCGCTCTTGAAGCGGGCTAGGTCGTGGGAGAGTTCTTGGAAAATGTCGGCTGCGTGCTGCTGTCTGTCTTCGAGGGAGTCGAGGTCTTTTGAATAGGTGCGTTCGCAGCTCATCGACTTGCGTATTCGATTGGAGACTACTTCTCGGTGATCGATGCCACGACAGAGTTCGTAGAGTTCGGATCCGAATTTCCCGAACAGTTGCTGGAGTTCGAGGCGGCTCTGCTTTTGCAGGTCTCCGCAAGTGTGAAGATCGTGTTCAGCGAGCCGCGCGACTGCTTTTTTCCCGACTCCCCAGATCTTGGATACGGGAAGACTTTGCATGAAAGATCCTATATCTGAGGACTTTACTTCGTACTGGCCGTTTGGCTTGCGCCAGTCGCTGGCGATCTTGGCGAGCATCTTGTTGGGAGCGATGCCAGCGGAGGCGTTGAGCCCTGTGGTCTGGCGGATGCGGCTTCGGATCTCTTGGGCGATGGAGGCCGCGGGACGGGTGTGGTGGGAAACGTCGAGGTAGGCCTCGTCGAGGGAGAGGGGCTCTATGAGCTCGGTGTAGTCGCGGAAGATTCGTCGGATGCGTCGGCTCTCGTTGCGGTAGACGTCGAAGCGCACGGGCAGGACCACGAGGTGGGGGCAGCGCTGGAGGGCTTGGAAGGTGGGCATGGCGGAGTGGCAGCCGAAGGCGCGGGCTTCGTAGTTGCAGGTTGTGAGCACTCCACGCCGGTTGCTGTGTCCGCCCACGGCGACGGGCTCGCGGCGCAGTTCGGGGCGGTCGCGGACCTCGATGGCTGCGTAGAAGCAGTCCATGTCGATGTGGATAATCTGTCTCCGGGGGCTTATGGTAAAGTGGGATTGTGAAAAGGGCCGAGGGTTCGCGAGCAAGGTCGCTGTTGCTTGGTTTTTCTGCTTCTGATATCTGGGATTGTCGCTCTTACTGCGAGGATGCCAATGGCTTTATCCAAGACGAAACTCTCATTTTTCCGGAAGTTCTTGCAGAAGAAAACGCGTGAACAGGAAGGTCGTTTTTTCGTGGAAGGTTGGCATTTGCTAGACGAAGCGATGAAGGCGGGCTGTCGACTGCATGCGGTGATCTTCGATCCGGAGGCGAGGCGCGAGGCTTCGGAGGACGCGGTCTTGGGGACGGCTCTGGAAGAGGCGGAGGAGGCCTACGAGGGCATGGCGAGCCAGCTTGCCCAGCTCTCCGATACCAAGGCTTCGCAGGGTGTACTCGCTTTGGTGGACCGGGTGGGATGCGGTTTTGCGGAGTTGCTGGCGGAGTTGCCGCAGAGCGGCCCGGCCCGCTTGGTGGTTTTGGACGCTTTGGGGGATCCCGGGAATTGCGGCGCCATTGTGCGGAGTTGCGACTGGTTCGGGATGGACGGGGTTGTCTTGGGAAGGGGCTGCGCGGAGTTGGAGAACGGCAAGACGGTTCGCTCGACGATGGGTGGCTTGTTTCACTTGCCGGTGGCTGTCGGAGTGGACTTGGTGGAGGCGGTCTCTGTCCTGAGGAAAAGGGGTATCCAGGTTTTCACGACAGAGTTGGATGAGACTGCGGTTTCGCTCTCGGATTTTGCGTTTCCGGATCGTTGCGCGATCGTGGTTGGCAACGAGGCCCGCGGCGTTTCGGCGGAGGTATCGGCGGCGGCTGATGGAAAGCTGTTCGCTCCGCGTTTCGGCCGGGGCGAGTCGCTCAACGCGGCGGCGGCGGCTTCGGTGTTTCTCGCCAAGTGGCGAGTGTAGCGCTCAGGGGCGGAGCTTGAGTGAAATCTTGGGAATCGGGGATTGATTGTTTTCTCGCGGCGCTTTGGATGGGCGGCTTATGAATTGGATCTCCGATATTGAAGAGGCTTTGGCGAAACGTGCGGCTGAAGGGAAGCGTCTCCTGATGATTTTCAAGGGTAATGGCGACTGGTGCAAGTGGTGCAACGCCTTGGATGAAGTCCTGAAGGAGAGCGATGCCTTGGAGAAGTATTTGGAGAGCGAAGGAATCCTCGGCGCGAAGATTTTGATCCCGCGCAAGGCGGAAGACGAGGAGGGGATTCGCGAGCGTTTTGGAATCACGGGTATCCCTTTCTTAGTGTTCTACTCGGAGGAGGGAACGGTGGAAGGGACCACTGAATTTATCGACGACGGCAACGCTTCCAGTTACGTGGAGTGGATCGAGAGCGTCGACTCGAGCGCGTTTTAGAAGGACGAGTCGAGACTGCATTTCACAGGAAAAGTCCCGAGCCTCTGGGGAGGCTCGGGACTTTTTTGGAAACAGACTCGAGGGAAGACGCCAGGCGGAGCGGCCGTCCCTCCTTGAGTCTAGTTGAGCTTGAAGGCTCGCAAGGTGTTTTCGTATTTGAGAACGACTTGGTGCTTGTCGATGCGGACGATTTGGGCACCGCTGACGGAGTCGCCTACGCGACGGATTTTGCCGTTCACGCTGGCGAGAGGGCGCTCGGCATTGTAGAAGATACCGGCGAGTTCGATGTTGGGGAAGCTGTCCTTGACGTCTGGAAGCTGCGGTTTGGGGAGCTGCTCGGGGGCCAGCGATGGCTGGGGGGCTTCTTGGGCCTCGCGGGAGGCGATTTCCGATGTCTCCTCGGGAACGGGAGTTTCCTCTGCTGCGATAGGTGCGACTTCCTCTGTTTCCGCGTCGAAGATCTCTTGCAAGGCTTCCTCGGTTTGGGCGAGCCCTGAAAGTTCCTTGGCTCTCTCCATGTTGGAAACGAGGGAAGTTGTTGCGCCGGTCTCTTCGTTGGCCAGCTCCGGTTCCGTAGCGGAATCTACAGTGTCGATAGTATTCAAAGTGTAGATACCGGCTGCGGAAAATAGGGCGCAGGCAGCGATAGCGATGAGGGGAACCTTGCTTTTCCGGCTCTCCAATGGGGCGCTGCTGTCTTGGGCCTGAGGCGTATCGCTGGAGTTAGCGGTATGTGATTTCGAGGAGGAAGCTGCGGGAGCGCCGGAGCTTGCCTGCTGTGGTTCAGACGGGCTTGACGGCGCCGTGGCGGAGTCGGGCTTTTTGAGCGCGAGCCCGCCTTTTTGCGCGGCAGGGGGCGTTTTGCCGGAGGTGACAGCGAGCCATGTCTCCCAAGAGTCGGACTTGCCGATTTCCACGAGAAAGGCCTCGCTGAGGGTTGCGCTCGGGTGGTCGGGCTTTTGGCGATGATGCACAATGGCATTTGCGACGTGCACAGCGGCTAGGGCAGAGAACGACTTTCCGAAGGAGTTGACGGGTTCGTGGTGGAGGGCAACGGCCTCGGTCAAATTCGCTGGCATGCCCCAGCGGGCGAGCACGTAGGCTCCTGTCTCGGCGTGGTTGCAGCCTATGACCTGGTCTTCCGCTTCGGCGAGCGGGATGGACTTTTCGCTGGCGAGCTTGCGAGCCTCGGCTGTGCCTGCGGGGTCGGCGTTGAGAAGGATGAGCTTGCCGATGTCGTGCATCAGACCGGCGGTGTAGGCCTCCTCTGCGATCTTGTCGTTCTTGGTTTCGTAGGCGGCGAGGCGGCGGGCGGCCACTGCGACGGACATGCTGTGATGCCAGAGTTCGTCGGTGATGGCCTTGTGTTCCTTCGAATGGCCGATGCTGTTGAAGACCTGAATGGCGAGGACCAGATTTTTTACGCAGTCGGTGCCAAGGATGTTTATGGCCTCGGAGATGTTGGCGATCTTCTCGTCGAACCCGTAGAAGGAGGAATTTACGGTTTGCAGGACCTTGGCGGAGATCGCGAGGTCGCCGGAAATGGCTTGGGCGATGGTGCTAGTGTCGGCGTGGCGCGAATTGAGGGCGTTCACTACCTTCAGGTAGATGGGAGGCAGGCTGGGGAATTCGCCCATCTTGGCGACGAGCTGCTTTACGCGGGGGTTGCCGAGCCAGTTGTCGATGGCGAAGCAGCGTTGGATCTCGGTGATGAGGCGGGGAGCTGGGCAGGGGCTGGGAAGGTATTGGAAAGAAGAGCCGAACGTTTCTTCGAGTTTTGGCTTTTCGGACTGGGTCGCGGTGATGAAACGTTGGGCGTCGGGAGCCACCTTTTCGAACTGGGCCAGCAGCTCGGCTCCGTGTCCGTCCGCGATGGAGAGCGAGGCAATGACGATGTTCGGCTTTTGCGAGTGGGCGGATTTGAGGGCCTCTTCGCTGCTGGCAGCGTATTCGATTTGCCATTGTCCCGCCTTGGGCGCGAGCGCTTCGCGATAGCTTTGGAGAGCGTGAGGGTCTTCGTCGATAATGAGGATCCGCGTGGTCATAGTGTCGTTTGCTTGTTGTGGCTAGAGTTGAGGAGGGCTGTGGTTTTGCCGCGAGAGCCCGCAGTGGCAACGGCCTGGCAGGCAGTGGCTTGAGAGATCCGTCCGCTTCTTTGCCACGGTGAAGGGATGTGCTTATCGAGGGGCTTCCCCCTTGCGGCGCTACTACCCATTCGGATTAGGGTTGGCGGACTTGGGGCGGGGAGGCAGGGTGTCGCGATGGCGAAAATGTACAACTACCGCGGGATGGAGGCTGAGCGCTACGACTGCTTGGACGAGCTGAGCGATTTCGAGGATCTCGCTTTCTTCCAGTGGTTTGTGGACGCGGTCGAGGGACCTGTTCTGGATTTGGGGTGCGGGACGGGTCGCATTTTATTGCCCTTGGCGAAGGCGGGAAAGGAAGTGGTGGGACTCGACGGGTCTCCGGCGATGTTGGAGGTGTGCGCCCAGCGCTTGGAGGATTGCGATTCCGGTGTTCGGGAAAGGGTAACTTTGGTAGAGGGCGACATGCGGGACTTCGATTTAGGGCAGGGGCGCTTCGGCTCGATATTGGTGCCGGGCTTTAGCATTCAGATGCTTTTGGGCGACGAAGAGCTTGATGCCTGCCTGGCATGTTGTCGCAGGCATCTGAAGGAAGAGGGGCAGCTGATCCTTCCGACTCACATGCCGTGGGAGATGATATGGGATGGTCGGAAACGGAGTCCTCTGGAGGAGCGAAAGAGAGTGAAGCTGGAGGAAGCTCGTGAGTTGCTGGTAGCCTATCAAGGTTGGGAGATCGACCCGCTGCAGCAGCGTCTCGATCTGAAGAATCGAATCGAGCGGCTAGATGAGAAGGGAAGGCTGTTGGAGGCAGAGGATAAGGAGATGAGCATTCGCTGGCATTTGCCGCACGAGATGATGATGCGGCTCGCCGAAGCGGGGTTTTCCGACGTGTCAGTCTATGGGGATTTCGAATTCGAGCCCCCCGAGGCGGATAGCGAGTCGGTGGTGTTCTTGGCTCGAGTCTAGAGGAGGGGACGGCTCCATAAAACCTTCCTCGAGGGCTTAAGAGTGGGACTGTTCAGGCGATTTAGGAAAGTAGCTCTTCGATTTTCGAACGTAGCTCCGCTTTCCATAAATGAATACGCCAGAACTAGCCGACCCTCCCTTAGGATTTTCAGCAGACTCCCGTTTCGGTTCCTTCGAGTATGAAGGAGCGGACCTTGAGGCGATGGGGGTAGCGGAGAACTATCCTAAGTGGATTGTTGAGGAGTTTTCTCCCTATCTCAGAGGCAAGATCGCTGACGTGGGGGCCGGGAGCGGCAACTTTTCGAAATATCTTCTGAATGCTGATGTGGAGTCGATCCATGCCTTCGAGCCTTGCTCCCGCATGCACGGGCTCCTTTCCAAGCGCTACGAACAAGAGTCTCGATTGGAAGCGGTTAACGGCTACGTTACGGACCTTGCAGGCGAGTTTGAAGCCAAGTTCGACGCTGTGGTCTACAATAACGTGATGGAGCATGTCGCGGATGACGAAGCGGAGTTGAAAGCGGTTTACCGCATGCTCAAGCCTGGGGGCTGCGTTCTCATTTACGTACCGGCCCTGCAGTGGCTGTACAGCGACTTTGACCGCAGCTTAGGGCATTATCGTCGCTACGAGAAGGCGAGTGGAGCTGAGTTGCTCCTGAAGACGGGATTTGCTGTCGAGACGGTGAAGTACGCCGACGTGTTAGGCGTTCTTCCATGGTTCCTCTGCATGAAGGTGTTCCGCGCCAAGCTTTCTAAGGGAAGTGTCGGTTTGTATGACCGTGTGGGCGTACCAGTGACGCGCATGATCGAGAAGTTCGTTCCGATGCCGTTGGGCAAGAATCTCTTGATGGTAGGGCGCAAGGCTTGGCCTAACTGAAGAGGCGGAAGCGCCCAAGGCCGGTCGAGCTTCGTTGATTTGGGCGATCCCCTCCTGCAATGCGGTCCGGGTGGAACCGGTCCCGCCAAGGCTCCTTGCGTTTCGCGCTTGTCGTGACCGCGGCGAACAACGCCAACTAATTTGCGCCTAACTCTTTATCGATGCCTAGGCCTAAGGGAGACTCTTGCGCCAGCTCTCGAAATCTTTGTCGGATACGTAGCGGAACTGCACGGTTTCGCCTGGCTCGTATGGTTCCGGTTCAGTGGGCATAAAGTCCTTCTCGATGTCGATGTCCGTTATGCGGCTGATGCGGGTCAGGTTGAAGGGGATAAGGGACACCTCTTGCACCTGTTCGAGACTCACTGCGGGACCGAGCGTATTGTTCGGGAGAGGCTTCAGCTTTACGATCTCATCTTCGGTTTTGAAGCTCAGGTTCTGGACGAAGTAGATTTCGTTGTAGGTTTTTAGGTCCATGTGAACCTTCAGCGTTGCGAGTCGTTGTCTCGCTCTAAACGTGTAGATGCTGTTGTATCCGAATACCTCCATGGCGTGGGGCATGGAGGTGACGAAGAGGTAGTTGCCCTGTGGCAGTTCCTCGGCGAAGGAGCGGACCCAGTCGATCTTTTTGTTGATACGGTTAGCGGTGGTGTATTCGGGGTTTGAGTACACTTTGGTCGCGAATAGCATGCTGAGCGCGGTGAGCCCGCAAACGCATGTTTTGCCGAAGTGATTGTGGGAGTAGAGGACAGAAAGACCGATGCCACCCAGGAGGGTCAATAGAACGACGAAAGGCAGGGCGAGGCGCGAGCTGATCGGTTGAGCGAGGTCTCCCATGAAGAAGCAAAGGATCAGGAGCAGAAGCGCTGTGATGTAAGCAGCGTAGCAGAGCATGACTCCGCGCTCAGGTCGGCCTCCATAGAGCGTTTTGCCTCGGGTTAGGGAAAATGCGAGGATGCTCAGCAGCGTGGCAAAGCCAAGGAAACTGACCCAAGGGGAACTCGGGTAGACGGCGCTGGGGATGAAGAAATATTCGAAGGCTTTTTCGAGGTTGGGCATCAAGTAGCTTAGGCTGAAGTTGCCGCTGCCTTCGGTCTCGTACTGGAATTTTCCGGGATTGGAAGCAATCGCGAGCTGTTGCCAAGCGAGCGTCATGAAGAGGGGCGGTATTGCCAAGGTCAGCCAAGGGAGCTCAACTTTTCGCTGCTGAATCCACTTTGCCAGAAGAATTCCAGCGACCGGAATCACGATAAGAGCAGATTCGTAGCGTATGTGCGATGCGAATGCGGCGGACACGACGAGCTGAAACATTCGTCGATGACTGGGCGCTTCCCAGTAATTCATGGATAGCCATGCTACCAGGAAAAGCCATAGGGCGTTGAAAAGCTCGAATCCGCCTCCGCTGGAATTCTGGGTAAGCAAGGGGGATGCGCAGGCGAGAAGGATCGCCAAGTAGCTAGCTTTCCTGTCCAAGAGTCGTTCGGCGATCTTGGCGACAAGGAAGAGCAGGGCAGCGGTGACGAAGAAATTGAGGAAAAAGACGTTTTTGTAGCTGTATCCTAGGGCCCCGTGCACAAGTGAAAGCACGAATGGAAAGGCGAGGGGCCGCTTATCTATCGATTCAATGCCGGCGACGTTCTCCGTCACGGAAATCCGAGTGAAAGGAATGTGTTGTTGGTTTAGGTTTTTGGATACGTTGGTAATGACGTACTCGTCGAAGGTGATTTTAAACCCACCTCCCTCGCGCGTGAACATGAATAAGGCTGCGGCCAGACACACTGTCAGCAGGATCAGGGTGGATCGGTTTAGGCGTTTTCGCAGCGCGTTCAGGGAAAGGCTGGGGAAGAAGGCGGCGACCAGCAACCCGCTCAGGATCACCATGTTCGCATAGCCACTTAGGACAAATGCGTTTTCCATCTGTAGTGGGTCGAGCAATACGAACCCGAAAAGGAGGGACACGACGCTGACTACTAGGAAGGAACCGAGGCGTAAATACTGGGACATAGTGGGTTGTGGATATGCAAATCCTCGGGATTCACGAGGAGCTTACTCGCCGCAATGACCTGCTATTCGACGGAAAAGGCGAGGGGTTGCAACAAAAAGGCTACGCCGTCTGCGGGCGTAGCCTTGAAAGTTTTTAGTGTATCGGACTCGCGATTACTCGACTTGACCTTCAGCAGTGAAGGTAAGAACGGTCGAGCCGTTTCCGTCGGTGTCCATCTGAGGGTGACCGATGGTGAAGGTGGAGTCGATGCCGAGGCTGGAGGAGAGAGCGTAGCCAGTGCCGATCTTACGAACGTACACGTCGAGCGGGGCTGCGATCGTACCA
Source organism: Pelagicoccus enzymogenes (assembly GCF_014803405.1). Lineage (NCBI taxonomy): Bacteria > Pseudomonadati > Verrucomicrobiota > Opitutia > Puniceicoccales > Pelagicoccaceae > Pelagicoccus > Pelagicoccus enzymogenes. The sequence goes on along the minus strand of NZ_JACYFG010000006.1, from coordinate 199,531 downwards.
GTGGTGGAGTTGTAGGTAACCGCTACCGTAGTTGCGTTGTTTTCGAGCATGTACTGCTGAGCTGCGGAGGCGAGCTGGCGAGCATCGTTAGTAACGGCAGACTCACGGGAGTCTTGGCGAACCTTCTGGAACGCAGGGATAGCCATCGCAGCCAAGAGGCCGATGATGACAACCACGATCATAATTTCTACGAGTGTGAAACCTTTTTTGGATGTGTTCTTATGCATAATGATATTTTCCTAAGTTTGAATGTTCGGTTGATGAATTTGGATACGAACACTTAGGAATACGGCAGGTCAGAAAGGGCTCTTTAACCCTATGATCTGCTTTACGGAGAAATTTGGGAACCTTTGCTTCGTTTACGTTTTTTTTAGCATTAACCGATTGAGTTTTCGTGTATCTCACGCTCCGAATAGAGCTGGTAACCTAGTCCATATGAGTAAGTTTTTCCTAACAGTCTTCTTGAGTCTCCTTGCTGCTGCCCTGAGCCGGGCGGATTCGCGGGAGGTGCAGGTCGTTTTGGACAATGGCGACAGCCTTTCCGGCAACCTGCTGAGCGAGAGCGACGAGGAGATAAGGCTGTCAGTCGATTACCTTGGCGAAATTTCGCTGCCGCGAAGCCGGGTGGCCGAAGTGGTGGGAAAGGGAAAAGCCGAGGAGGAGGCTGAGGAGCAGGCGGAAGAGGCGATCGCGGAAACCAAGATCGCTCCGGTTCCTGAAAAGCCTCGAGTGGTAAAGGACGTCCCTGCTCCTCCGAAGGCAGTCGCCGCTGCCAGCGAAGAGGAAGAGGAGCCTGAACAGAAGCGGAGCGTGGTGGACCGGTTTTTCGCAGCCTTGGGCAACCTCGAGGGCGACCTCGGGATCTTGCCCGAGTGGGACAAGAGCCTGCAGATCGGCTTGAATTCCAGTTCGGGGCGTAAGGACCAGTCGACGCAGAACTACCGCTTGGACATGGACAGGAAGTTCGAGTCGAGCCGGATCAAGATAAAGGCTGAATACGCTTACGGTGAGGCAAACGGTTCCAAGACTCGCGATCGCCTGAGTTCCAACTATCGTTGGCGGAAAGATATCGGCCCAGGCGTGTTCTACGAGTCCGAATCGGACTACTACAGTGACGAAATCAAGCTGATCGACTCCAACCTAGAGCAGAAGATTGGCTTGGGTACCCGTTTTCTCGACCAGAAGGACTCCACCCTTTCTGCAGGATTGGGGGCAAGCGGACGGTGGCGTACGTTTCCGGAGAAGGAAGCGGAAGTGGACTATCTCGTGAGCGTGTTCCAAGATTGGGATTACCGCATGTCGGAAAAGATTCGCGTTCGCCAGGACTTCAACTTCGCCATGCCCCTCGAGGATACCGATGGCTACGAAATCAATTTTTCCACTGCGGTCACCTCTGCTGTATCGAAGTCGGTAAAGCTCTCCTTGCGTTACGAGCTGGGTTTTGACAACTCGCTGGCCGAAGACCGTCGCGAAGACCGTCGATTCATCAGTTCGCTTGGTTACGCCTTCTAAGTCGTAAGAGGGGGCGCTTCTTTCTGGCGTCCTTAGCGAGAGGAACTTCCCCTGTGGGAGCTTGGGCTCCGCTTATTTGCCCTCGAGGAGCTTTTCGACGTCGACAGGAATCGCGTCCTTCCAGAGCGCTTCCAGCTTGTAGGTCTCGCGGGTTTCTTCCGAAAAAAGGTGAACCATGATATCGAAGGCATCCACGACTGCCCAGCCGCTGAAATCGCCCTCGTCGACGCCGAGGATCTTGACCTTGTGGTCCTTGAGGGCCTTGTCGAGCTCGCGGCGAAGGGCCTTGAGGTGAGGTTCGGCCAAGCCGGAAGCGAGCACCAGATAGTTCGTGATCGAGGAAGTCTCGCGTACGTCGAGGGCTACGATGTTTTCTGCCTTGGCGTTGGCCAAAGTTTGGCAGCAAAGGGTTAGCAGCTCTTCGCCTTTCAGTTCTACTTTCGATTCGGTGCTCATGTTGCTTTGTCCTCTATCTATAGAGGTTTTCGGCCTTGATGTAATCAAAGACTTTCTCTGGCAAGAAGTACTTGGCGGAGCGGCCCGATTTAAGGCGTTCGCGGATTTCTGTCGAACTGATCTCCAGCGGCCGCGATTTTCCGCGGAGAATGCGAATATGCTCGGGCAGCTCCGGGTGGAGGAGGCACTCCGAGCCGGGGCGCTCGAAGGCGATGAAACTGACGAGGGCTGCGAGTTCGTCGATGTTCCTCCAGTGATGGAGTTGGGCGATCTGGTCTGCTCCGAGGATCCAAAACAGTTCTGCGTCTGGATGTTCTGCGCCAAGGGTACGGGCCGTGCGCACGGAGTAGCTGGTCGATTCGGAGCGAAAGTCCACGTCGGAACATTCGAAGCGAGGTTCTCCCGCGGTCGCGAGTTGGGTCATGGCCATCCGTTGGGCGGGTGAGCTGGACGGGGCTTTGCTCTTCAGTGGAGCTTGGAAGGCTGGCACGAATAGAATTTTGTCCAACTCGAATTGCTCCGAGGCGTCGAGGGCGATGATCAGATGCCCGTTGTGTATCGGGTCGAAGCTGCCGCCGATGATTCCAATTCGTTCACTCACGGAAGCTAGCTCTTCCCGAAACCGGTGAGCTGTCAATATCCGCTGGCAGCAGGAACTTGAAACTGGCGTTCTCGCTGCAGACCGACGAGCGCGGTTTTCAGGCTTTGCAGGGCTCGCTTTTCTCTCTGAAAAATCTGCTGCCTAGATATCCCGACTCGATCGGCGACTTGGGAGAGCGAAAGGCTTTCCCCGTGCTCGCCGAGTCCGAAGCGGCAGCTGATGACCTCGCGCTGTTTCTCCGTCAGTTGCGAGAGGGCTTGGCGCAGGCAAGCGAGTTCTTCCACTTGCATGGCGGTGCGTTGGGGAGAGTTTGCGGGCTCGCTCGTCAGATTGGGGTCGCTGGAGATTTCAGGGCAGTCGGGCTGGTCTAGCTGGAGGGTTCCTTCCCGAATGGCTTTCAGCAGGAGCGGATTCGCTCCCGCCACGCCGCGGAAGCTTTTAGATATCACGTTAATAGGAGCTTTTACGGGGAGTCGTTCCGTCATGACGAAATTCAGGACGCGACGTTTTATCCAGCGGCGGGCATATGCCTCGAAATTCTGGCTGGGATCGATGTGGTCGATCGCCTCCAGCAGAGCCAGGCGCGCTTCTTGGCAGGCATCCTCCCGTTGCGATGGCGCGCTGCAGCTCTCGACAGCCCCGGCGACTGCCAAGCCGTGGTAAGCGGCGAAGAGCTCGCTTTGGGCGGACTTGTATAGCTCGTAGCGAGCTGAAATCCGAATCAGCAGCCGTTGGCTGAGGGTCTCCCATTCGCATTGGCTGGGTCTTCCGAAATCGCTGCGAGCCCGGTAGGAGGTGACTCCCCACAGCTGGGCAAGCCGCTTCGCTTCGGCAAAGCTTGGAATGGGCAGGCCTTGAGCCAAGGCGTGGCGCACGAGCTCCTGTTTTTGCTCGAGCGGGAGCGACCGAAGCGCGGAGTGTTGCTTGATGCCTTGCCTTTTCCCTTTGAACCCGAGCATGAGAAGCGAGCAAACCAGTGCGTCTTCCCATTTCGGATGTGCTAGGATCCAGTCGAGGCTGCCGCGGAACCGCGCGACCTGCTGGTCTGCGGGGGAGCTCGTGCGATACTGGGTGCAGCTCTCTTGGATTTCAGGCATGTTGCGAAGGCGGTTGGACGGTCTTGAATCCTCGCGCGAGATCAGCGAGGAGGCAAGTTCGCACTTTGTTAGCTAGGCAAGTGCCATATTCGTAATCGCAGGCTTGTTTTCCGCCCGCAAGTCTGCTGCATTCCCGACTTTCACACCAATGCCCTGGTGGCGGAATCGGTAGACGCAGCGGACTTAAAATCCGCTGTCCGCAAGGACGTGTGGGTTCGAGTCCCACCCTGGGCACCACTGTCAGTCAATTACTTACGCGTCTTTCGCCGCGGTGCGGATTTCAAGGAAAATGGTTTCTGTCCGGTTTCTGTCCGTGTTTTCCAAAGCTTCCGTGGAAGGGGGTGCGAGCGCTCCGAGGGACTGTAAGGCGAATTCTTGGTGGATTCTTCCCCCTTTCAAGGGTGCCAATTTTGATAATGTCGGGGTGGAGCGAGTGTTTTAAGCTCGATCATGGATACCTGCCCCCTCGCGAGCCTCTTACGCGTTTACGTCCAATTGAATCACGGAGGGAGGGAGCGTTTTCGCAGCTTCAATTACATTCAAATCGAAAAGAGTCAGGTGTATCCGGACTCGTTGTCCATGCAAACTATGTGTAGGCGGCAGTGTAGGCTGCGGGATTCACTCGTATTGGTATTTGCTTATGCAGATTGCACTGCGCCCTAGGGAATTATGATCCTGTCTAGGATCCTGGAGTGTATTCACTTTGCGGAGCTTTTTGCGGCAAGTTATCGGGTTTACGAAAAATAGAATATGAACAGGGGCGTCCTGTCGGTGGTTTCGCGAGGATGTGCAAGACTTATGTAAAACGAACGTTGGGTCTTTTGGCGGCTCTAGTGGCGTTGGGGAGTGGCGATGCGAAGCCGGTGCCTAGCGATCCCTCGACGTGGATTTGGAACGATCCGTCTGAGATCGTTGGTGTGAAGCACGGGGTGGTTTGGAGCGAATCTATGCAGCGGAAGATGGGGTACAGCATTTACTTGCCGCCGTCTTACGCCGCTTCGCCGAATATGCGTTACCCGGTGGTCTTTTGGCTGCACGGGGCCTACGGAAAAGAGAACGATATCGGGCTCGCAATGGTGGCGAAACGGCTGGTGGATGCAGGCGAGATCGGCGAGGTCATTTACGTCGTGCCGAACTCAGGCCAGTTTAGCCAGTATCGGGACTGGCCGGATGAGAACGTAAAAGCGGAGACTTGGATTATCCGAGAGTTGATTCCAGCCATCGACGAACGCTATCGAACGATCGCCAGGGGTGAAGGCAGGGCGGTTGCTGGATTTTCGATGGGAGGAGAGGGGGCGATTCGCTTAGGTTTCAAGTATCCGGATCTCTTTTGCGCGATTGTCAGCTGTTCCGCCGCATTGCAATGGCCAAGCCATTTGTCGGGCGCGGATTTGGACGATGGTGAGGACGCCCTTTATTGGGCGGAGGCCAATCGCACCCGGCTGAGCGGTGGAGCAATGCCTTTGTATGTGACCATGGGGGATAGTGAGCGTTTCTTTGCTGGTCTTCCGCCCTTCCTCCTCCATTTGCACAAGAGGGATATCAAGGTGCGGGCCCAAGTCTTTCCGGGGCTGGGTCATGATTTGGGCGAAACCTATCGCTTGGTGGGCGAAGACCTCGTGGCCTTCATGGCGGAACATTACGTTTCGGCCCGAATCGAGTAGGGAAGGCTTTGGGGACTCACCTCGATTTCGAGGGTAGAGGGCGACACCTCGCTTGTTCAGTGTCTAGGAGTGTAACGATCGTTGCTGTGGGAATTGGGATCCTGCTGGACGGACCGGGTGGAACCGGTCCTCCTGAAGTTGGCGTGAAGGAGGGACGACTCGCCTTGTCGCTTGTTCGGTGCCGCGGCATGGATCAATCGGAGCCGAACCGCTTGGGCTGGAGCGGCTTTCCTAAACGGCTTTATGATTTAGTCCGTTTACTGAGGGCTCGCATGGGCGCTTGAGTCAGATTGCCTGAAGCTGATGGAGCTTTACGGGGTCGTGTTTTTACTCGGTGCTCGTATTCCCAATACCAGCTTGGGGTGCCCTGAACCTTTTTCATTACGCCTTACCAATCGCTCCAAAAAGAATGCGTGTGTCATCCTATCGCCCATCGATCGCAACTGATCGCCCAATCCTATCCGACTCTCGTGCCATGCCGAGTCGCCTTTCTCGAATGTTGCTTTGTTCAATCTTCACCTTGGTCGTAGGAATAGGATCGGTTATTGCTCAGGAGGAAGAGCGTCGCTTCCAGAAGGATATCGACGCGTTCGAAGCGGATCGTGTTGAGAACAATATTCCTGAAGGAGCGGTTTTGTGCGTGGGGAGCTCTTCCATGCGCATGTGGGGGAATCGCATCGAGCGGGATTTGGCTCCGCTGACGGTGGTCGCTCGGGGATTTGGCGGGAGCAAGTTTAGCGACGTGCTTCATTTTTTCGATGAGTTGGTGGCAGTCTACAAACCGCGGGCGATCCTCGTGTACGAGGGCGACAATGACGTGGGAAGCGGCATGTCGCCAGAGGCCGTATTTGGGGACTTCATGGAATTTCGCAAGCGGGTCGAGGAGCTGGATCCGGAAATTCGTATCTATGTCATCGGGGTCAAGCCGAGCCTCGTGCGTTGGAATCTACGGGGTGAGATTGCGGTGACAAACCACTTGATTGAAACTGCCTGCAAAAAGGATCCGAAGCTTACGTTCATTGATGTGGCCGAATTTCTTTTGGACGATTCGGGTAAGCCGCGCGCAGGCATCTTTTTGGATGACGGCCTGCATCTAAACAACGTCGGCTACCACTTGTGGGCTGCGGCAGTGAGCTTGAAGATCGTTCCTGCCGAGAGCAAGTTCGAGGCTCAGTGAGATGGCGTATAGATCGGAAGCGGTGGCGCACGACGCTTTAGGTTCCTACTCAGGCGTATGAGCGCGAGATTGTCGGGCTTGCAGGATGCCCTGGAAAAGCCTGGAAGCTATGGCGCCAGGCAGTGGTCGGGTTGGCTGTTGGGGCCGGGTGCCCTTTTGTTGACCTTGCTCGTCGAGCCACCCAGTGGGCTTTCGGTCGAGGGTTGGCGGACCGCGGGAGCGGCTGCCTTGATGGCCATCTGGTGGATCTGCGAGTCGGTGCCGATCCCGGTCACGGCTTTGGTGCCGCTGGCTCTGTTTCCCATGCTCCGCCTCGGCCCGATCAAGGAGGTGGCGGCTCCTTACGCGAACCCTTTGGTTTTCCTTTTTCTTGGTGGATTCGTAATTGCATCTGGCGATGCAGAAGTGGGGGCTGCATCGGCGGGTTGCGATCGGACTGGTGGGTGCTTTGGGAACGCGGCCGAACCGGATCGTGGCGGGATTTCTTCTTGCTGGGGCGTTGGTGAGTATGTGGGTGAGCAATACGGCCACAGCGCTCATGATGCTGCCGATCGCGAGCTCCGTGGTTGCTTTGGCCAAGGACGGGCCGGTTGGGAAGGGGCCGGGAAGGGACTTTGGTCCGGCCTTAATGCTAGCGGTCGCTTACGGCGCGACTACGGGCGGTATGGCGACTTTGATTGGGACCCCTCCGAATGCGTTGTTAGCTGGTTACTTGAATCGAGTTTATGGATACGAGATAGGGTTTGGCCAATGGATGATGGTGGGCGTGCCGATGGCCTTGGTCGCACTGCCGATCGTTTACCTCGTGCTGACCCGGGTTGTCTTTCGCCTGCCTGACAAGCCGGTCGAGGGGATGGAAGAGTTGCTGTTGGCGGAGCGTTCGCGCATGGGGCCTTTTTCGAAAGGGGAGCGTTGGGTGGCGTTAGTGTTCGTTTCAACGGCGCTTTCGTGGATTTCTCGCCCCGTGCTTTCCGACTTGGTGCCGATGCTGTCGGACACGACGATTGCGATCATGGGAGCGATCGCGTTGTTTCTGTTGCCGATCGACGTTCGGAAAGGCGAGTTCGTTATGGATTGGGCGGCGACCAAGGCATTGCCTTGGGACGTGCTTTTGCTTTTCGGAGGCGGGCTTAGTTTGGCGAGCATGATACAGTCTCATGGCTTGTCAGAATATTTGGGTACGCTATGCCAGTCGCTCGACGAGTGGCCGCTACTGTTGACCATGGCAGTCATTTGCTTCGGGATTTTGATGCTTACAGAGCTCACGAGCAATACGGCAACGGCGGCCACCTTTCTGCCGATCGTGGGAGCGGTGGCGATCAGTCTCGGGCAGAACCCGCTCTTGTTTCTGGTTCCAACAGCCCTGGCCGCGAATTGCTCCTATATGATGCCCGTCGGTACGCCGCCAAACGCTATCGTCTTCGGTAGCGGCTCCCTGACTTTGCCGCAAATGGCGAAGTCCGGCTTTTTGCTGAACGTAAGCCTAGTGCCTATCGTAATCGTCTTGGTTTGGTTGCTAGGCCCTTACGTCTTCGATTTGCGACTCGACGTCTTGCCAAGCTGGGGCAGGGGCAACTGACGTTGACCCGCCGCAATCGGTGCTTGTGTATTCGATTATAGGATACTTCGTTGTAAGCGTTGCCGGATGATGCCTGCGGGTGGGGCGCGTGTTCTTGGCGTTTTCGCATGATCCTGAGCGGTGAAGGAAGTCGGCGAATATTCCCCTCGTTTTTTAGGGATCTGAGAGACGGAGGCCGAGGAAATGCTGCTCGTTAAATTTACTATATTTTAGTAAACGGATTTATGCAGGACTCGCTTTCGCGCTTTGGTCAGAAAGCGTACAAACTCGACCCATCGGCAGGGGCTTTCTCTTGCTGGTCATAGACTTAATCCAGAGGTGCCAGAAGTGCTTGTTTTCTGTCTCTGTTTTACACTACCCAACCCTAATTAAGTTGTCCGTACCCCAAAGATCTCAGCATCTCGATGCTGATGGTTCATTGTCATATTTAGTGAGCGAAGTGGAAAGCTGCTCAATGGCTTTCTCGCTCTGTATTCATGTGAACTTTGGGTCTAAGGTCAGCTTGTTACTTAAATCGAACTATCATGCTAACTCACAAAAACTATCCCAGCAAAGTTGGCCCTTTTTCCGCCGCCTTGCTTGCCGCCTCTATCTTGGTAAGCGGTTCTTCGTCTGCCCAGGAGTCTGACGAGGAGGAGGAGCTTTACGAGCTCTCTCCGTTCACTGTCGAAGGTGATTCAGATCAAGGCTATCGTGCCACAAGCACGCTGGCTGGTACACGTTTCCGTACCGACCTTTCGGATATCGGGTCGTCCATCTCGGTTTTAACCGAAGAGTTCCTTCAAGACGTCGGCGGAACGGATAACGAGACGGTACTCGCTTACGCAACGAACACCGAGGTTGGAGGAGCCCGTGGCAATTACTCGGGCGGTGTGTCGGGTGGCAGCGTGGCTCGTGAACAAGATCTATTTGGTAATCCGAATGGAAATACCCGTGTTCGCGGCCTCAACAGCGCAGACAACACCCGCAATTACTTTTCGACCGACGTGCCATGGGACGGCTATACTGTGAAGCGTGTAGATTTGCTGCGTGGTCCTAACTCAATTCTCTTCGGGTTAGGCAGTCCATCTGGAGTTGTGAATGCGACCACCACCTCAGCAAGTATTTCTGGAAACGAAGGTTCAGTTGGTCTTTCTCTCGACGACTTTGGAAGTATCCGAGCCTCGGTAGACTACAACAAGGTGTTGATCGAGAACGAACTCGCCTTCTACGTAGCTGCCCTTCGTGAGGATAGGAAGTTCCAGCAGAAGCCAGCTTACGAAGAGGATAACCGTATGTTCATCGCGACGAAGTACGCTCCGAAGGCTTTCAATGGCGACGGCACTTCGTTCGATGTTAACCTTAGCTTCGAGAATGGCTCGATCACTTCGAATCGGCCACGTATTTTGACGCCAGCTGACTTAATTACTCCGTTCTGGACTCCTGCTTCGCGTACGTCCGAAGATAATAATACAGTCTATACCGCGGAAACTTATCCTGGCTATCCAGGCGGCATTGGTAAACGCACTGTTAACCATTTCACCGAAGACCCGTTTTTCGACGGTCTGAGCGATGGCAATACCTTCTCGGGTGCGGCAGTCGGCCAGTTTATGAACGGCCCGCAGTTCCAGTTCAACTCGTTGGCGGGTCCGGCCGTCAACACTGGGACCATCGGCAACAAGTATGGAGCCTATGACTCCGCTGGCAACATCGTGGGCCACGGTCCCCTCCCCACTGGGGTGACCGCCGAAATTTGGGGAGACAACTCCCGCCGAAAGGGAATCGATTCCACCTCGAATTGGGCTAACTACACGGGCCAATACGGCGCGTCAGGAGGCTTCTGGGAAAATCAAGCGATCTCTGATCCAACCATCTTCGATTTCTACAACAAGTTGCTCGATGGACCGAACAAGCGCGAGATGACCGATTGGGATGTGGTGGAAGCATCTGTTTCCCACACTTTCCTAGACGGCAAGCTCGGCTACAACCTCTCCTTTTTCGATCAAAAGCTCTCGCGTGGACAATATGGGATTTTCGGTTGGGAAAGCCGTATTGGGATCGACATAAACGAGCAGTTGGAGTGGGGCAGCCCTGTCGATCCGAACGATCCGGAGACGGTAAATCCAAACATCGGACGCGCATACGTCCAGGAAGTACTACACTCCACTGGAAACAACGTGAACGATTCCAATCGCAACGCGTTCCGCGGCCAAGTCTTCGCAAACTACGACTTTGAGGACAAGAACGACAATATTTTCGCCCGCATTCTTGGGAGTCACACTTTCACTGGACTGTATGCGGACGAGTCGAACTACCGGGAGAGCAGAAGCCTGAACTTGGCCCAGATCTCGGCCGCAGATCACGATCGCTATGGCTCCTTGGGTGACCCTAGCTTCCGTTACTACCTCAGCGACGACCTGCGCGGCCGAAGCTCGGCTGCCGGCATTAACCTCAGCGGTGTAGACGAGTATGTTCTTCCGAGCAGTGGACCAATCACGGTGCGGATGTTCGATAGCACGTGGGCGGCCACGGGAGTCGACCCCCTCAGCGAGTGGAATGAGCCACGTAATCGCAATGACGATGGCACTCTCCCGCAGCAAAGGCAAAATCCGGCCAATTACGTGGGTTGGACCGACAAGACTGTAAATTTGATTTCTTTGGTGGACAGCGACGGCAACATGATCGGACCGGGCCCAGACCGCGACTACCTTACCAGCAATGCGAGAATGTCGGATTTCGGAGTGAAGTCCGAGGTCTTCGTCTGGCAGGGCAAGTTCTTCAACGATTCAGTGATTGGCCTCTACGGTTACCGTACGGACAAATCGACCAGCACCTTGCTGGATGCGCCAGCCGCTGACGTCCCCGATCAGCAGCCGAACCGTGATGATGTGAGTCCATCTGTTTTCAATCTGAACAATCCGGATGCATCGACCTACGATTTGGATACGGACACCACCAACTGGAGCGTCTCCGTGCACCTAAACCGCCTGCTGGGCGATCCCGACTATCTTCCCTTCAAGTTCAGCATGTACTACAACGAAGGAGAGAACTTCCAGCCTGCTGCTGGGCGGTTGGATGCTTTTGAGCGTCCGTTGCCGCCACCAGCAGGAAACACCGAGGAATACAGCGTTCTCCTCGAGACAAAGGATGGTAAGTACTCATTGCGAGCGACCGAGTACAAAACAGTCGTCAGCAATCAGAATACGACCGGTGACATCGGTGCCATGTGGGCACTGCAGCAGTCCCTCTACGCTCCGACGGAATCATTGGCTCGCTTCAATTCAGGGGCTTGGAATACTGACGTCCATCCGGATCCCGACTACCTTAGGAACACGATCATTCCTGCCTGGGAACAGTTTGTGGAGGATTTATCAACCGAGTTTCCTCTCTTCGAGGATGCGTGGGTTTCCAATGGAGATTGGAGAGACCCACAGGTTGGCATACGGGTCACCCGTCCTAGCGGGCACCGTTTCACGGAAGATGCTGTTTCCGAAGGCAAGGAGTTCGAATTCACAGCGAACCCGAATAAGAATTGGCGAATCGCTCTCAACGCATCCCAGACCAAAGCGACTCGCGACAAGGTTCCTGGTGAGTCATTTCTTGCTCTCTCCGCGTTCGTTGACGACAAGATCATGAACACTCCCGCTGGTGAAATGCCGATCTTCTGGTCTGCCAGCCCGGGTGTCCGAATCAATCGCTACCCGACTTTCCGAGGAGACTATTTGAAGCTTTTGGCCCTCAACGGCCAGCTGCAGCCGGAAGTGCGTGAATGGCGTGCCAACTTGATCACCAACTACAATTTCCGCGATGGTCGCCTTAAGGGGTTTGGTATTGGAGGAGCTCTCAAGTGGGAAGATAGTGCGGCGATAGATTACCTACCGTCCGAAGATAACGCTGAGGTTCCTGATATCACCTCCCCAGTGATGGATGACGGTTACGAGACCTTCGACTTGTGGGGCAGCTATCGCAAGAAGCTGAACGAAAAGATCGATTGGAGGATCCAATTGAATCTCTACAACGTCGGTGGCGATGACGAATTGGTGGCCCTCTCCACCGATCCATTTGGCAATCCGAACCGATGGCGCATCCGCCAAGGGATGAGCTGGAAGATTTCGAACACCTTCGAATTCTAGTTCGTTCCTCGGATCCTGATCCGCTGGGATTTGACTTCAGCCTAGCCAATTGATCTCGAAATTCTCGACGGCGCTTAGGCAACGATATGCCTGAGCGTCGTTTTGGCGTTTCTAATACATTTCAGCGAGCTTGCATCGGTTCTGGACCACTGAGTTGCAGTATTCCCAAGCTCAGTTCCGCGGTAAATACAGCTATCTCCTTTCATGTCGTGCTCATGACCCGTCCGGTCCACTACTTGCGATCACTTTGGGGGCTCTTTGGAGTCGCCGCCGTCGTGACTTTGCCGTGGCCACTCGCGGATGCCGCCTTCACCGATGTCACTGCGAACACGCCGTTCGCCTCTTTGGAGCAGCTTGCTGCAGACGAACTTACCGAAGATTTGGCCTTCGTCGTGCGAGGCGGTGCCCCTGCGGTTATCGACTTCGATGGCGATGGCTGGCTCGATGTCTACGTAGTGCGCTTCCGCCTGCCGGATGTGCTCATGCGCAATACTGGTGGGGCCTTTGAGCGCATTGACAATCCACTCGGCCTTTATACCGCCGATGGAGGCAATGCCCCGCTATGGGCGGATTTCGACAACGACGGGGATCAGGATCTCTTTGTCGCGACAGCAGATGAGAAGGAACATCGCTTCTACATCAATGAAGGAAACGGGAGATTTATTGAGGCAGCTAGTTCTAGAGGAGTGGCGATGCCTTCCGCTACCGTACACATGGGCGTCGGAGTCGCCGCGGGCGACCTCAATCGCGACGGGTTTCTGGACCTAGTGGTCGGGGAGTGGGGCGCTGGTGTGACCGAGCAAACTGTAGGCGAACACTTTGCCGTCTTCCTCAATCGTGGAGCGGCCCAACCCGGCTATTTCGACAACGTTACGATCGCCTCCGGCGTTTCCTTACCACCACCGCGGCTCACGGTCTATTCTCCTCAGATCAGCGACCTAGATGGCGATGGCTGGCCGGACCTGCCCATCGTGGCGGACTTCGAACGCAGCCGGCTCTTTTGGAACAACGCCGACGGCACTTTCTCGGATGGTACGAGCGTTGCGGACGTAAGCAAAGAGGAGAACGGAATGGGTACGGCAATCGCCGATCTGAACGGCGACGGTCTGCTCGATTGGTTTGTGACTTCCATCCGTTTCACCGATGCCCCAGGATACCGAGGCAATCAGCTTTACCTAAATCAGGGTAATCGCGTTTTCAAAAGCGTGTCTGAGGAATCGGGCATTGCCACGGGTGGCTGGGGCTGGGGGTGTGATCTTTTCGATTACGACAACGACGGCGACCTAGATGTGGTGATGACCAATGGGAACGATTTGGACGGACAAGGCGAGGAGGTTTTGGCTCCCATGATCCTCTGGCGAAACGAAGGCGGCAACCGATTCTCCAAGGTGTCCGATTCGGAAATGGTGAATCATGTGGCTGACGGGGCCGGACTGGTCACTTTCGACTACGACAACGACGGCGACTTAGACATCTTGGTCATGCACCAGAACTCGTCTCCTGTACTACTGCGTAATGATCGTACGGCAGAAAACGCTTGGCTTGATGTCGCCTTGCAAGGCACTGACTCTAACCGTGCCGCATTTGGAACTTTGGTCAGCGTTCGCTCGACTGCCAACGGTCCGTTTCAGACCCAGGAATTCAACCCCGGCAATACTTATTTAGCTCAAAAGCAGCCACTGCTGCACTTCGGTCTCGGATCGGGTCTAGATTCCGTCGCAGAAATTCGGATACGTTGGCCAAGTGGAGTTGAGGAAGAATACTACGACATACCGACCAGACGTATTTTCAATGTCGTCGAGAGCCAGGGAGGTAGCTCCGACTTTACTCCGCCTCGTTTTACCCGCGAACCGGAAAAGCAAAGCCTTCGTCCGGGCGACGACTTGCTCCTCGAAGTGGAAGTGGAAGGTGATCCATTGCCTTTGGTCCGCTGGTACCGCAATGGCCAGCCATTGCTCGGAGCAGTCGGGGAAACTCTTTTGCTAGAAGACGTCCAGCATGGAGATGCTGGAAAATATTACGCCACAGCGACGAACGCAGCAGGCGTGGCTTACAGCGAGCATGCTCGAGTGGGTGTGTATTCGCTGCACTTGGACAAGTCAGTCGCGCGTCAATGGATGGAGGAGCTGCTGAATGCGATTCGGCTCGATTACCCGGCTCCCACTGTTCATTCGCGCAACCTTTTTGGTTTGGCCTGCGTGATGTGGGATGCTTGGGTTGCTTACGATTTCGAGGGAATTTCTGTACCATACCTGTCAGTGGAATCTCCTCCCGTACCAGCCGATATCCTGCAGGCACGGTCCGAAGCGATCAGCTACGCTGCGTATCGCCTTTTGCGCAGCCGCTTCCGCCTCTCTCCGAGCGCGGAAGTCACTTTGCCAGCTTTACGGGACCGCATGGCATTACTCGGGTATGATCCTGATGACAAAAGTGTAGTTGGGGATTCGCCGGCAGCGGTGGGAAATCGAATTGCGGCGCGTTTGCTTGCCTACACTTGGACGGATGGAGGTAATGAGCTTTACAGCTACGTCGACCAAACTGGATACGAGCCGGTGAATGACCCGCTCATTTTCACTTTGCCAGGAACTGAGGTTAAAGATCCCAACCAGTGGCAGCCGCTGTCCTTCGACTACCTCATCCTGCAAAATGGAATTGTAGTGGGAAAATCAACACAGGAATTTCTTGGGGCAAATTGGGGAGAAGTGCGGCCTTTTGCTCTCGAGCGCCCAACGCACCAAGATGTTTATAGCGACCCGGGGCCACCGCCGTACTTGGGAGGCGAAGGAGATCAGGATTACAAAGATGCAGCTCTCGAGTTGATAGAGTTTAGCAGCTGGCTGGATCCGTCTGATGCCGTGGAAATCGATGTTTCGCCAGGAGCGCGACACAACAACACGCTCGGAACCAACGATGGAATAGGTTACGCAATCAATCCCGAAACTGGCGAGGCATACGAACCGAACCTGGTGCTTCGGGCGGACTACGGTCGCATCTTGGCGGAGTTTTGGGCGGATGGCCCGGATTCAGAAACGCCCCCCGGGCATTGGAATTCGGTCGCGAATCACGTAACGGACCACCCGCTTTTCGAGCGGCGCTTCGAAGGGGAAGGCGAGATCGTGGATGAGCTGGAATGGGATGTGAAATTGTACTTTGCCTTGGATGCAGCCGTGTCTGATGCCGCGATCGCTTGTTGGGATGCAAAGCGGAAATACAATTATGTGAGGCCTATCACCATGATTCGGTACATGGGTGGCCGAGGGCAAAGTTCGGACCCCGATGGTCCCTCTTATTCGCCGGAAGGATTGCCTCTAAAGGAGAACTTGGTGGAAGTCATAACTGATGAGACCTCAGCTCCTGGTCAGCGGCATTCACATCTCGCAGATTATGTAGGAGAAATCGCAATACGCAGCTGGAAAGGTATTCCCGATAATTCTAATTTGGACTATGGTGGAGTCGGTTGGATACTTGCAGTGGAGTGGATGCCTTATCAGAGAGATACTTTTGTGACGCCTCCTTTTGGGGCCTACACTTCTGGGCATAGCACTTTCAGTCGAGCAGCGGCGGAAGTGATTACGGCGATAACGGGGTCCGCTTACTTCCCGGGAGGGATCAGTTCGTTTACTGCTGGAGCGAACGAGTTTTTGGAGTTTGAGCGCGGTCCGACTGAAGACGTCACTTTAACGTGGGCGACTTACTTCGATGCTGCTGATGAAGCGGGTATCTCGCGACTTTACGGAGGCATTCACGTCTGGCCGGATGACTTGCGTGGACGAGTGATGGGCTCGAATATTGGGAAGTCCGCTTACGCAAAAGCAAAAGGATATTTCGACGGGACGGCGGCCACTGTTGATTGGAGTGAAGCCGCAGAACTTTGGGCTAATGCCAGGGTGGGAGAACCGAATGGTCCTGTGGATACAGCTGACCTGTTGGATGATCCGATCGAGTCGGCTGCGGCCCTCTATTTTGGAGCAGATCCTTTGGCGACCTCCTCAGGCGCGAACGATGTGAAGGTGCTCAGGACAACCGATGGCAAGGTGGAGGGGCTTTCCTTTCTAATGAGCGACGCGTTGCTGGAGCCTGAGCTGCGGCTGTGTGTTTCCCAAGACCTCGTGGACTGGACTGTGCTAGGCCTAGATGAGTGCATTCTGGAGCGTGAAAAGATAGGAGATCAGCTAGTACGAATTTCTATCTCAGCCAAAACAGGAGTGTTGCCGGAAGGACGGCGTTTCCTGCGTGCCTTGGTTCGAGATGCAGACTAAAATACGAACGTAGATAAAAATTGAATACAAAAATTACTAGATGGAAACTGTTGGCTGCAGGTCTTGTGGCTTCTCAACTTGTAAGCTCAGCTTTTTCTCAAGACACATGGGCCTTCGATCCGGAGCCGGACGATTTCGATCCATCTGCACTTTTCGACCTGCGCTATCTCAACGAGGATTTAGCGGGACAAAATGGTTGGGTGGGCACTGACGAAAAGGGGGATTTTGTTAGAGGAGATGGCGAGCCGCTTCGCTTTTGGGCGGTCAATACTGCCGTCGCGCGAAACATCCCCTATCAGCCTCGCCCACGACCCGGATGGGAGAATGCTCCCGATTTAGATCGTCATGCCCGTTGGCTAGCCAAGCGCGGAGTCAACCTAATCCGCTTGCACAGCCACATCAATCCTCACGCTGACAGCCAAGAGCTAAACGACGCGAACGAAAGCGAGCTGGATTGGATTTTTCGCTCGGTTGGTTCCATGAAGCAGGCCGGCGTCTACACCATTGTCTCTCCCTATTGGGCGAACACGATGGAGAGTGATGATAGCCGATGGGGTACTGATTGGGAGGGTGGGCATCACGGTCTCCTCTTTTTCGATACAAAGATTCAAGAGGCGTACAAGGAATGGCTTCGTAAGCTATTCACTACCCCCAGCGAACATTTGGATGGCAAAACCTTGGCTGAGGAACCCGCCCTTGCCATGTTTCAAATTCAGAACGAGGACAGCTTGCTCTTTTGGACTATAAATAACCTGAGAGCCGGGCCTAAAAGGAGACTGGGCGAACTGTTTCACGCTTGGGCTTTGGACAAATATCAGTCCATTGATGCGGCTTTTGATGCGTGGGGAACGGCGTATTCAGGAAATGACGACATCGGAAATGGCGTTCTAGGGATAGTCAATATTTGGGATCTCACTGGAGATGGAAAAGCGGCTCACGGTACGACTGCGCGCCTGGACGACCAAATGCAGTTCTGGGTTGAGACGATGTATGATTTCAACGCGGAGATCGCACGCTTCGTAAAGGAGGACTTGAATTGTCCTGTCTTGGTCAACCCAGGGAATTGGAAGACAGCTGATGTTATTTTGATGGAAGATAGCGAGCGTTATAGCCAGACCAGTGGCGATGTGATCGCTGTGAACCGTTACTTTGGCGGCTTGCACAAGGGCGACAACAACGGCTGGGCGATCGAAAACGGAGATTTTTATACGAACCCCTCTATGCTAAAGGACGCAGCGAGGTCGTTTCCCATCAGTGTTAAGCAAGTGGAGGGCAAGCCCATGATGGTGACGGAGAGCACTTGGGTTATGCCGACAGATACGGGTTTCGAGAGTTCCATGCTGTTGTCCGCCTATTCCTCACTCACAGGATTTGACGCTTACTTTTGGTTTGTGGCCCAAACGGAGGGCTTTACTCCGCCCCGCTCCGCGAATGGCTACAATGCATCTCAGGGTAAATGGTTGTGCCAAACCCCAGACATGGCAGGGCAGTGGCCCGCGGCGGCTCTAGCGTTTCGCAAAGGCTATATTCGACGAGGGAAGCCGGTAGTGCAGGAGCAGCGTTCACTTGGTGCGCTTTGGCAAAGGAAGTCGCCTATCATCGCAGAGAGCGCCAGTTTCGACCCAAATCGCGATAGTGGCGATCAAGCTCCCGATTCAACAATGGCGGGTGGCGTCGACCCGCTCGCATTCTTGGTCGGCCCTGTGACGATAGCTTTTGGAGGGAGTGAGAGCGAAAATGTGGTTATGGAAGATTTGGACTCTTACATTGAGCGAACTGAAGCCGGTGAAAGAGTGACGAGCGAAACTGGTCAGATCATTTTGGATACGGACGAGAATTTGTTCAGACTCGATGCACCTCAGGTGCAATCGATGATCTCGTACCGGCCTACAGTCCAAGAATTGAGTTCGGTTACTTTTGAGAGTACGGGACCATCCGTTTCCGCTACCGTAGTGAGTCTGGATGGTTATCCGATTGTTGCCTCGGGAAAATTACTTGTACAGGTTGGCACGCGAGCTCGTCCCACAGGCTGGGAGGATGAAGAGGCGACGGTAGAGGTATCCGGCGAACTAGTACAGGCACGAAAAATCTTAAGCTACGGCGAAGCTCCTTGGAGATTGGAGACGGCGGGTCTGAAGGTTCGGATTAAGAATCTTGGGATACAATCTGCTCACGCTTTGGATGCGAATGGGATGCCGATCGCGGAAGTGTCTCTGCAAGTTGAAGAGGGTGTCGTATCATTCGATTTTCCGGAGGGCACGCTGTATGTTGTTCTAGAAGGCGCGAGTGGGTTGAGCTATGAGCTTTGGAAGTCTCGGTTTCCTTGGGAGACGGAATCTGCTGATGCTTTGGTGTCGGCGGATCCGGATGGCGATGGAGCTCCGAATCTGATGGAGTTTGCGAGTGCGGGGGATCCGTTGCGACATGACCGAACAAGTTGGAGCGACGCTTTATTGAAGGAGATAGATGGCGAACGAGCTTTGACCATATCTTTCCGCCGCAATGCGGTCATGGTCGGTGTGGACGACAGTTTTGAATACTCTGAAAACCTTAAAGTTTGGACGCGTGTCGCGGTGACTGAAGAGTCCTCTGATGATCGAGTAGACTTAGAGGCGGATGGCTCAGTCGAAACACGCAACCTGGTCGTTCAGCTAAGCCACGACGTCGATACTGCCTTCGTGCGTCGCAGGGTTGAGGTCGAATGAGTCGCTTTAGACCCCCATTGAGAGGGTCGTTAGAAAATGGATACTAGGACCGATCTGGCAGCGAGTCGCCGTCGACCCAATAAGAGGGAACGAGTACTTGGCGGGGAAGAGCTGGTTTTCCGCGGACGTGGTGGCGAATGCTCTGGTCCATCAAGTTTACGCTTTGGTAAGCTATTTCTTGGAGCTGCTGCTCCATGCCAGCAATTCTAAGGTTTCGGGCGTCTCCTAAGTAAGGGGCTCCGTTAAGGTGCAAGCAGGCGAAGGCGGTATCTTCGGGTACCTTTATACCTGCTTCCACAAGGGTTGCGCATTGGCCGATGTGAAAGCCGATGATGCAGTCGGGTTTGTTGTCCTTTGCCCATTTGACGAGTGCATTGGTGTCGGTGAAGGATCCGAAATAGGGTGGAATGTGGTCTTTGGCTTCGCAGTAAACTTCTCGTAAGCCGAGAGCTGCGGAGATACGTGATTCATCATCCTCTAACAGCGGATCATGTCGCCCGAGGGCGAAACCGATACGCCGGTATCCACGCTCCAAGACTTTTGTGAAGATGAGCTTCATCGCCTGGAAAATGTTGGGCCTAACCGTATCGAATGGTAGTGGCTCGAGGAAGCGTCCGCATTGAACAACGGAGAAGTCGTCCCAGTTAAAATCCTCGCGGAAGGAGCCTTGCGGTATGGGGCCCAACAGGATTATGCCTTGAACACCCCTATTATAGAGTGTGAGCGATGGGTTGGCGTACTTCTCGAGGCTCTTTGCCTCGATCGGACTTAGGGTGTAGCCGAGCTCTTCGGCTCTCGTTTTCAGTTCCCTTCGATACGATGAATCTTTTTCCACGAAGTCGAGGAGTACGAGAGGGATGCTCAGCGGCGTATCCGATTCTCGGAAACGCTTGGAAGCGAGCGATGAGAGCATCGGATTAGGGCGATAGCCCAAGGCGCGGGCTGTTTCCTTCACTTTTTCGGAAAGCTCTTTGGAGATAGTTCCCGTGTCTCTGAGGGCGAGTGACACGGCTGCGGTCGAAATCCCGAGAGTTTTGGCGATCAGCTTCTGAGAGGGTCTTTCCATGGACTTAAATCGATAAGGAGCCTCCAATTTTTCGAGGGCTCAGGGTATGTAAGTGAGGATGAAGGGATTCGCTTTTTTACCAAGCGATTTCGGAAGTAAACGAATTAATTTTTTAAGTTTTCGTTCGGTTGAATCGAGTGGGCATCGTCTTTTTTTAGAGAAGCTGTTTCGACGGCGGACGTGCGAACGAGCACGCGAAAACCCTCGTTTTACTACCCATTTTTGCATGATTAAACCCCCTCCATCGAAATTTGTTTGGTACAACTCCCACGGAGAGGGGAGAAATCGTTTCGCCCATTTTCGGAGGTGCTTTGAACTTTCCGAGGTACCATCCCATTTTGGGCTCTGTCTCTTTGCGGACACCGCCTACCAGCTTTTCGTCAATGGCGAGTTTGTTCAGTTCGGACCGGCCCGCTTCGATATACGCCACCCTCTCTTCGACGAGGTGGATATCGCATCGAAACTCAAAAAGGGACGAAACGTCGTTGCCGTTTTGGTCAAGTCTTTCGGGTGCAAAACCTTCAAAGATAACTCCGTACGAGGTGGTTTTATCGCATGGGGTCAGCTTAGCGATGGAAACGGAGAAGCGGTAGACTTTTCCACGTCTCAGGACTCGTCGTGGAAGGTTCGTAAGTGTGATGCGTTTTACGCTGAAGCTTTGAAGATGAGCTTTGCCCTCGATGCGATCGATATTTTTGATCAGAGCCAAGCCTTGTCGGGCTGGGAAACTCCAAACTTTGACGACAGCGATTGGAGCCCAGTAATGGAGCTGCAAAAGCAGGATGGATGGGGTCCGTTGAAACAGCGCACTATTCCGTTTATGGATCTCGGAGAGGTTCCTTTCCGAGTTTCGCGTCCTGTGAATCCTTTGTCTGATCAAGAAATCGTGCACGGGTTTTCGGTGGCCGGCCCCCATTTTCACGGGGAAGAGCACATCTTCGAGGGAAGAGATAATATGGCTCTTGGAGTGGCGACGTGGATACACTCGTCCAAGAATCAAAATGTGGTAGCAGGGCTTTTTTGGGGGAGCTACTATTTGAACGGAGAACTTTGCGATATCGGGATCGGAGTTGATGGACTGCGAAAGAACGTTTGCTTGAGTCTAAAAGAAGGTTGGAACTCATTCTTCGCCGTCGAAACCTTTATCGATGACTGTCATAGCTTCATGATGGCTCTACCTCGCTCCGCAGATCTGAAGCTGTCTCCAAATAGGAAATACGACGATGATTTGGCTTGGTTGCGTACCCCGATTCTGGGATCCACTTTCAGGGATGAACCTTTTGAGGGCAAGGTCCCAATTCCCTGGGATGATAGCTTCGATGTAGATGGCGGCTGGATAGAAGTTTATGCAGAGGAGATGGATTCAAATCCTGCCCGGCGCTCCATGTGGGACTTGTATGCTCCGCCTTTTGAAGAAGTAGGTGCCGACGAACTCGAATCTCATGTATTCAAAATATCAGACTACCCTGTGGGGTTCTCTCTGTTCCTAGAGTTTGATTGCATGCAACTTGTCTTGCCACGAGTCGCTCTGTCTGGTGTTGCGGGAGCGACAGTCGACCTCGCTTATGGCGAGCACTTGAGCGCGGATAGCAGCCACCTTGAGCATACTATTGTTTACCAAGCGGGCGATCGTATCCTCGCAGCCGAGGACAAGGTTGAATACATGACGAGTCAGCCGAGAGGGACTCGTTACATGAGGATCACGGTCAGGGGAGCAGCTGCGGATGTCAGGTTAGACTCGTTGGTTTTCCTGTCCTGCCGTTACCCAGTCGACAAGTTGGGGCGTTTCGAGTGTTCGGATTCGCTGTTAAACGAAGTGTGGGTGATGTGCGAGCGCACTCAGCATGCGAACATGGAGGATGTGTTCGTCGACTGTTCGGGTCGAGAGCGCGGTATGTACCTCCGCGATACAATCATTCAATACCACAATACCTTAGCCGCCTACGGAGACACGATGTTAATGGGGCGATGTATGGAATTGTTCGGTCAGTCCCCTGATGAAACCGGGAAGTTTAGAGCGGTCTATCCCAACAAGGGCGACTACACGATTTCCGACTTTGCCATAGAAGCGATCGAGGGCTATTGGCAGTACTATCTGAATACAGGAGATGTCGATAGATTACGAACGGACTGGCCTGCCATGCTTGGTAGCATCGACTGGTTCAACAATCTTTCTGACGAGCGTGAGGACGGATTGCTGGATGCTGACTGGCCTAAGTTGAAGGGAATCAAGGCACATTACGGAGGTCTGCACGGGGACAACGGTGTCTCGGATGCGTTGATGGATAAGACGGGACCGAATGCGAATTTGACTTTCCCTTATCTACAGATGCTCGGTAGCGCGGCTAAAATAGCCCGCTTACTTGGAGAATCCGTACAGGCTGAAGCATTTGAAACGCGGCGTGCTATGATCGCTGAAAACGCCAGGAAGCTGCTCTGGAACGAGCAGAAAGGTTGTTTTAACGACAATATTGAAGGTCGCACCCAATCCTTCCATGCGAGTATCCTCGCAGTTCTTGCAGAGGTTGCGACCCCTTTGCAGAAACGCTCGATTCGAAGGTGGCTTGAGACTGAGTTTAAGAATGTTTTTCTGAATGGATACTCTCCGGATGCAGGAGCTTACTTTAGCCCCGCGTATTCTTTCTTCATCTTTCAAGGCCTGTATGAGCTCGGTCTCACGAAGTTGGCTGAGTCTCTCATGCGCGAAGGTTGGGGCTGGATGCTGGCGAGTGGAGCAGTGACGACCTTTGAGTTTTTTCGCACGACTGCGAGTCATTGCCATGCTTGGTCTGCCAACCCGTTGTGTTTTCTTTCGAAGAATGCCTTGGGTGTGAGCTTTCCGGCAGCCCCTGACTTTAGCCACGTTAAAATCGATATCCAGTCAGAGCTCGATTGGGCCAAGGGTGCGTATCCAATTCCTGGTACCAAGCAGCTCATCGAAGTGGATTGGAAGCGAAACGAAGAGGGCCTGATCGAAGCAGTCGTTAGTGCTCCAGCAGGGATTACGATTTCCTGGGATCGATCCAAGGTTTTGCTTAGCCAAAGCCAGGGTGCCGAAACGGCCCCTGCGAGAGGTTGTCTTACTGCCTCTCAGAGGGCGGTCTAGGGACGGTTCTCTGTGGGTATCACTCACCCATTTCGATAACGATTTCGATCGGTCCGAATGAATCTACGGATACGGTAAAGCCGTTGTTGTCTAAAGCACTTGTGGCCTCGGCCTTGGCTCCATTCACGGTGACTGATTTAGGCATCCTAGTTGAACTGAAGAGGATCTCTCCAGATCCAGTCAGCTGATAGACTACGGTGTTATCGCTGGTCTGAGTCGCCGAATCGACCGCCGCGATACCGTTGAGTTTTCCGTTAATTCCGAAACAGGCAGTTCCGCCAAGTACGGGCGCGTAGGCAAAGAGTCCGGCATTCGCGGGTGAAAGGTTACAGCTCAGCTCTTCCCCCGTGCTTAAGCGACGGATGGAATGATTTTGGTAGTCATATATTGAATACTCTGAATCAATATCCTTTGTCAGTTCTTGCAGGGAGACACGTCCAGATTGTTCGTTTTCAGTGTCGCAATTGAAAAAGGCTACCGCACCAAATCCGCCTTGATGTTGATTAACAACTGCAAGCAGCTCTGGGCTACTCTGTGGGTCTTGGAAGAACTGGCGGGCGAGCGGTTTTCCGGCCTGGGAAAAGCGAAGTATCCGGTTTTCACCGACGACGAGTTTGTCGAGTAAGGTGTGGTCTGTCAGTTCTGGCTTATCGCTGATGTAGACGGGACCTCCTGAAATGACGCGGCCGATGGCGTGCATTTTGGCGTTTCGGTGGTAGGTTTGGAACATGTCCCAATCCGGTACACAGAAGTTGCTTGTGAAGGCAGCGTTGAACACGTTTTGCACGATATGGTGGATCTGGGCGGCCTCGTCTTTCTTTGGATAAAAGTCACCGGAGTTGCGTACGAGGTTGCCTGATAGGAGTTGAAAGTAGACCTCGCTGCTTTGGCTCATGCAGTGCAGGAGGTTTCCGCTCAGCTTTTCTATGGCGGCGGATTGCAGGCCATTTTGGTAGGAGTCACGAATGCCGTTCTCGGGCAAGTCTTCTCGGCGGCTGAACAGCTCGAGTTGGGCTTGGTTGTCGACCTTTACTAGGTTGATGCCTTGCTCTGAGAGTTTCTGGTAGTAGTCGTGGAAGAATGCGTCGACGCTCTCGTGAGCTACGTGGACCCGCTTTTCGATGGAGTATTGGTCGGGCCACCCTGCAAAGACCTCCATCTTTCCACGGGTCGTCTCAAGCTCGTAACGATCGGCGAGGGGACCTTCTGGGTCGATTCCTCCCCAGTATCCTTGCAAGGTATGCCAGACTCCGATCCACCGCAGCTGATGACGGTCTCTTAGCGTTTTAGTCAGTTCGCCCAGTCCGTCGGGAAAACGCTCGGTATTCGTGGCGAAAGATCGCAATCCCCAGTTTGCGGATACGTCTTGCCAGCCGTCGTCTATGATGAGGAAGCCAGGGGTGTGGCCGTCTTTTTTAAACTGGACGAAGCCGGTTTCGATCTTCTCCGCGGTCACCTCTCGATAGAAGGCGTCCCAGGTGCACCATCCGAGCGAATCGATAAAGGTGGGGTCTTCTTTTTCTTCGCGGAGTTTGAAAGTGTTGAGGTGCTGGCGTGCGACTTTGATTGAGGAGGCGATCAGCTCCACAGGGTCTTTCCCATGGGAGAGAATGAAGGCGGGAGCTGCTTCCGCGCTGGTTGTTTGATCGGAACGCAGTCCTGCGCGAAGTCCGTTGTCGAAGTAGAGCCGGCCTCTTTGGTTGGGCGTCGGTAGTGGTAGGAGGAGGACGCAGCTTCCGTCGGTTTGTTGGGCCATGATAAAACCGAGGTCCTCTCCGGGGTTGGTATCTCCGTGGGAATCGAGGTCGTCGCTCCAGGTCGGTATCATCCAGAACACGCCACTACGCTTCGCAAGGTAGAATTGCTTTGCATTCGGAAAGTCCAGGGCGCCGAGGTCGAAGTCTCTTTGCTCGTGAATCGGATGGGTGAGGATCCAGTGTTGATTGCCGTCGTGGGCGATGTTTTCCCAGTGAAGGGCGTTCGAGAATCCAGTGATGAGCATGGCAACGGAAAGGACGGTGTTCATGAAACGTAAGTTGGGGGTGGGCGTTGTGCTGCCCATCGAGAGTTGAGTTTCGGGGGGCGTCAAAAGCTTTCAACGGATTTACCAAATGCAAAATCGAGGGCATTCGAGCTTTTCGGTCTTTTGCCTGCTCAACATTGACACCCATTTTTCCTATGACCCAACGACTACGAGTCGGAATACTAGGTTGCGGAGCGATCGCTCCGGCTTATCTCAAAAATCTGACCGGTGATCTTTCCGCCTTGGTGGAAATCGCCGCATGCGCGGATCTCGATCTCGATTTGGCTCGCAAGCGGGCAGAGGAGTTTCGAGTGGACAATGTGGTGACTGCGGAGGAAATGCTGTCCGATGCGGGAATCGATCTTGTAGTCAATCTAACTCCGGCGCCGGCGCATTTTAAAACAAGCTTGCAAGTATTGCAGGCAGGCAAGCATTTGTTCACTGAAAAGCCGCTTTGCCTAACCCTTGAAGAAGGTCGCGAACTTTTGGATACGGCTGAACGTAATAACGTACAAATCGGCGGGGCAGCAGATACCTTTCTCGGTGGTTCGTTCCACTCATGCTCGAAGCTTGTTCAAGAGGGTGCTATTGGTTTCCCGGTAGTTGCGCACGCATTGATCACGGTCGGAACTTTCGACTCGATGCGTTACCACAAGGTTTTTTCCGGGTCATTGCTCGACCTTGGCCCGTATTATATCACCGCGATGATAATGCTCTTTGGCTCGGTAAAACGTGTATCGGGCATCGCAGACGTTCGCTTTCCTGAAAAGGTCGATGGCCAGTCCGGTGAGCGTTTTTCTCTGGATAGAGCAAGTACGGCGGTAGCGAGCCTGTCGTTTGAAAGCGGTGTGGTTGCCACGGTGATCGCTACGGAAGATGTGCACAACTACTTTCCGAGCGTTGAAGTCTTCGGGAGGACGGGCCGGATGAAGTTGAGTGATGCGAACATGTACGGCGAGAAGGTATCGGTAGAGACAAATCAAGAGAAACGATCTATTAATCCGTCATCAAACGACGGATACATTTCGAAGGGGCGGGGGCTCGGCGTTGCCGAAATGGCCTTGGCCTTGAAGGACGGAAGGTCGCCTCGGGCAAGCGGAGCCTTGATGTACCACGTTCTGGAGGCGATGCTTGCTGTATATGAGTCCTCGAAATCAGGGGTGAGTATGACGATTGAAAGTCGAGCGGAACCGTTTCGGCCTTTGCAGGATAGCGAACTGAAGTCCATACTCGGAACGTAGAAAGGAGCTATTTTGGACAGACCGAATATTGGGTTGATTGGGATCGTTAAGGACGATCTAGAGGCGGACTTTTGGGCTACGCTCGGTCGTATCTCGAATCTCGGGTTTGCTGGGGTTGAAGTGGACGCCAGAGTGTTTGAGCGGCTCGGACTTTCGCCCAAGGCGTTTGCCGAGCGCCTGTCAGGGATCGATATCGAGCTCGTTGCCGCTCATTGTACGAAGTACTCGTATCTTGATTTTGGAGACGATTTGATTCGCCAAGCGAGCGAGATGGACGCTCGTCATCTTTGTATCGCTTGGGGCCCTACGGAGTCGGCGGAACAAATCGCCGCTGACGCGGAGCTCTACAACAAGATGGGGAGGCGTTGTCGGGAGTTGGGCCTCGTTTTGACCTACCACAACCATGACCACGAGTTCGCAAGGATACCGGATTCGCGAGAGCGCTATTTAGAGGCGCTCATGCGGCAGACCGATCCTCAATTGCTCCGTTTGCATCTTGATATTGCGTGGGCCACTTTTGCTGGAGTCGATCCGTTGGCCTACGCTGAACTTTTCTCGGACCGAATCGCGGTGTTGCACATGAAGGATCTGCAGGGCCTAGAATCTGGTTGCGAGGAGGCGTGTGGAGAAAGGGATAAAGCTCGGTTTATAGAGGTTGGAGACGGGATTGTGCCCTGCTCGGAGATGGCTCGGTTTGCGGTGAAGGTTGGCGTTGAATGGCTGGTGGTGGAGCAGGATCGCCCTGCGGATCTTTCTCCTTGGGAGAGCGTGGAGCGTAGCCTGAGTAATTTGCAGTCGTTGTTGAAGTCGTTTGAGGGTTAGTCGGCTTTGAAGACGACTGGCTGATTTATTTTCTGACGTCTTGGGACAGTGTTGAGCGCAGTGGCGAGAAGCTTCGTTCAGTGAAGGAAATCTCTGCTGCAGAGCTCCTAGCTCTAGCTTGAGAAATTTTGACAGAGGGTCGCGTATGGTCCTCCAGCTTGCAGCAGTTTGTCGTGGGTGCCGCGTTCGACGATGCGTCCTTTGTCGAGCACGAGAACCAAATCAGCCTTGCGTATGGTGCTTAAGCGGTGGGCGACGATGAAGCTGGTGCGACCGAGCAGGAGGCGTTCGAGGGCGGTTTGCAGCTTTGCTTCGGTGAGGGAGTCGATGGCGCTGGTCGCTTCGTCGAGAATAAGCAGGCGAGGGTTTGCCAGCATGGCTCGGGCGAAGCAGACGAGTTGTCGCTGGCCCAGCGAGAGCGAGGCTCCGCGTTCGCCTACGTCGGTGTGGAGGCCATGGGAGAGGTCTTCGACGAGGTCGTCGCAGTCCAGTTCGAGAAGGATCTTTTGGACCTCTGCTTCACTCGCCTCGGGACGGGGCATGCGGATATTGTCGAGCACGGTGCCGCTGAAAAGAAAGTTTTGTTGAGTCACGATTCCCATCTGGTCGTGGATGGAATCGGAGGTGAGGTTTAGGAGGTCTTGGCCGTCCAGCTTGATTTGCCCCTTATCCGGTAGGTAAAATTTAGATACAAGGTTGAGGATGGAGCTCTTGCCGCTTCCGGTGTGCCCGACGAGGGCGATGCTTTGCCCGGCTTCCGCCTTGAAGTTGATGTCGTGGAGAACGGGTTTGCCGGCGACGTAGGAGAAGGTGACATCGCGAAATTCGACTTCGATGCCGGAGGCGTCTTTGGCAGGAAGGGCTTGGGCGGAAGGGGCGTCGGTCCAGTCGGGCTCCTGGTCGATCAGCTTGAAAACGCGTTCTGCTCCGGCCATGGCGATGAGGGCTTGGTTGAATTGGGAGCCGAGTGTTTGGATGGGGCCGAAGCAGAGGTTAGCGAGGAAGAAGAAACGGATGAGGTCTGCTATTTCCATGGCTCCGTCGAGGGTCCTCCACCCGCCTACGAAGAGCAGCAGGGCGATGAAGAACTGGCTGTTGAGCTCGAGTAAAGGGATGAGCAGCGCGGAGGTGCGGGCTAGCATCATATTGAAGCGAGCATGGTCCACGATGAGGGCGCGGAAAAGATCCGCGTTGCGTGATTCGCGAGCGAAGCCTTGGGTGATGCGGATGCCGTTGACGGATTCGGCGAGGTTTGCGGTAACCCGGCTGAAGCTCTCTTGCGTTTGTCGCGACGATTGGCTGAGGCGCGAGCGGAAGTGGCGATTGATTGCCCATAGGATCGGAGCGAGGGCGGCCACGATGGCGAACATGACGAGATCGGTATACGCCATGAGGCTTGCGGCGAAAACGAGAATTCCCACTTGTACAATGGAAACGAAGAAGACGTCTTGGATAGCAGTACGCAGGGTCTGGACGTCCGAGGTCATGCGACCAATGATAGACCCCAGCTTTACGCGCTGAAAGAATGCCATCGGCTGTCGCTGGACGGCTTCGAAGATTTCGCTGCGCAAGGTTTTCACTACGGTTTCTCCGATTTCCTGGGCGAATCGCTGGCGGAAGTGGAAGAGGAAATCGGTGCTGAAAGCGAGGAGCAGGTAGCCTGCGACGGACCAAAATAGGAGATCTGTATCGAATTGGGCGATCGGACCGGCGATGATGCTGCCGACCATCCAAGCAAGAAGCGGGAGCTGGATAGCGCGGACGAGGGTGAGCGCTATGAGGAGGTTTCGCTTGAAAGCGATGGGCTTGGTGTAGCTGATGAGTCGGGTGATCAAGCTCCACTCCAGCGGACGGGTGAATGCTTCCTCCTCGGAGTCTCGTTGGCGTTGCAGCAGGCCGATTTCTCGTGGGGTTCGGTCGATGCCGCGAGGCGATTTTAGATCGTTCATTCGAAGTCTCCTTTTCTGTAAAAACTCTCCAAGTCCCCCGTGTCTGCCAATTGCAGGTGAGCGACTCGACGATAGGGGCCTCTTTGTTGGAGGAGCTCTTGGTGGCTGCCGCGTTGGGCGATGCGCCCCCGCTCCATGACGATTATGGTGTCGGCCCTTTTCAGGGTGTTGAGGCGGTGGGCGACGAGAAAGGTGGTTCGCCCTGCGATGGCTTGATCTAGGGCAGTGAAAATTTCCTGTTC
This sequence comes from Pelagicoccus enzymogenes, assembly GCF_014803405.1. Lineage (NCBI taxonomy): Bacteria > Pseudomonadati > Verrucomicrobiota > Opitutia > Puniceicoccales > Pelagicoccaceae > Pelagicoccus > Pelagicoccus enzymogenes. The sequence goes on along the minus strand of NZ_JACYFG010000006.1, from coordinate 169,920 downwards.
CGTTTCACTGTCGATGGCGGCGGTAGGATCGTCGAGAAGGAGGATTGGTGGCTCGAGCAAGATCGCGCGGGCGATGGCGAGACGTTGTTTTTGGCCGCCGGACAAGGTGTTTCCGTTTTCGCCGAGAATGGTTTCGTAGCCGTGCGGGAGGGCGCTTATGAAGTCGTGGGCGGCGGCTATTCGGGCCGCTTTTTCGATTTGTTCCCGAGTTGCTTCGGGGTGGCCGAAGGCGATATTGGCGGCGACGGTGTTTGAAAAGAGGAAGCTCTCCTGGAAGACGATGCCGATGCTGCGCCGGAGGTCTTCGAGCTTGAGTTGGCGCACGTCTATGTCGTCGATCATCACCTGTCCGCTCTGCGGGTCGAAGAAGCGCGGGATCAGGCTCATGAGCGCAGATTTTCCGGAACCAGTAGCGCCGAGGATGGCGACGCATTGGCCGGGCGGCACCTCGAGGTCTATTTCGTCCACTACGGACTGAGTCCCGTTGTAGGCGAAGCTGACGTTTCGCAGGGAGACCTTTCCACTGATCGCTGGGCGATGAATCGGGTGGGGAACGTCTTTGACTTCGATGGGTGCATCGAGAATTTCGAAGACCCGTCGGGCGCCGATAAGCGACTGCTGCATGCTGTTGGCGACGTTGGCGACTTGATTGACTTGGTTGGAGAACTGCTCGAGCAGGCCGGCGAAGACGACCAGTCCGGATCCAAGTGCCAGTTGTCCATTGATCACCTGCCAACCGCCGAAGCCGAGCAGCACGGCGATGTTGACGCGTGTCAGGAAACCGACGGTCGGGGAGAAAAGGCTCACCCGCCAAAAGATGCTGCGTTGCTGCTGGAATACGTTCTCGTTGGCCTTTTCGAAGGCGGCCCTTTGGTCGTTTCCGAAGTTGAAGGCTTTGATGACCTGCATGCCTTGAAGGTTTTCGGCGAACCTCTGGACAAGGCGGTCGACGAGTTTTTGGTTCTTACCGTAGAGAGGTTGTATCCGTCGCGAGAATACAGTGGTGAACAGCCAAAGGATAGGAGTGGTGGCGAGGCAGGCTAGGGTGAGGCTGGGACTGAGGCTGACCATGTAGAGAGTGTAGATGGTCAGGGAAACGCTCATTATGAATACCTGGATAACGACCTGATCCATGAACAAACGCACGGATTGTACGTCGCTAGTGACTCGAGTGATGATGGATCCCGTGGTATTGGCGTCGAAGAAGCGAAAGCTCAAGCGTTGCAGGCGTTCATAGACTTCTCCTCTCAGGTCGACCACAAGTTTGCCTTGTACTAGTTGGTTGAGGGAAATCGTGTAGGCGTAGTTTAGGAGACCACGTAGGATCGCGAAAGCGAGGATGGCTGCCGCGATGGTTGCGATGGCGACCATAGGTTTCCAATGGCGGGGTACGGTGAACCCGAACTTGCCGGCAGGATAGGCGACGCTTTGCTCGGTGATACCCGATTCGCTGATGGAGTAGTGGATGTAGTCGATGCCAAGTCCGGTAAGGGTGAGCCCCGCAAGTCCCAGGCAGAGCAGGGCGCCTTGCAGGCTGATGACCTTCAGGCTATTGCCGCGGTAGCGCCAGATCAGCCTAAGAAGGCGTTTGATCAGCCACCAATTGTCGGACTTAGCTTGGGACGTCTCTGGCATGGCGGGTACTGTTCTTACGGATACAGTCGGTGGTACTGCTTGTATTCGTGGCTAGCCCCTCGCGGCGTAGCTGACCAGTTGGATGTTTCGGTGGCGAATGAGCTCTAGCAAAGAAGGACTGCAGCAAGCATCAGTAAAGTGTTGTCGCTCTCGCGCTATTTTTCGGCCGTTTACATTACAGATACCTTGCATCTCCTCATTGTCGAGAGAGGGATGGTCGATCAAAATCCACTTGCCAGGCTGGAGACAGGAAAGGGCCTGGTGGAGGCGTTCCGTCGTATTGGCGATTTCGGATTTTGGCGCGAGTGGAATGCTTTTAAATCCGGCGGCGAAGGGATCAGCCGCTAGTTCGTACTCGACGGCAAGTTCGCGGCAGAGGGTCCCGATTCGAGGATCTGCGTCGTTGCAGCCCATGTGGTAGCTGAGATGGTTGAGCTCGGGGAGTTGGGCTTGGCAGAGTTCGATCTGAGCGCGAAATTCCGCTTCGACTTCGTCGCGTTTCCAAGGCCTGTTGCGTAGGCAGAGATCGCCATCGAAGCGCGGCCAGATTCTGGGGAGGAAGTAGCCTAGCTCGTCGGTTAAGCTTGGGCAGTGCGTAAGTGGACGCCACTTCACGTTCGGCCATTCGGACGTAAGGGTAAGGTGTACGCCGACATCGCGGCCGGCAGGAAGGTCTTTAAGCAGGGAGACTGCTTCGGGAAACCAGGAGCAAGGGGCCATTATTTCGACCGATCGGGCAATGCCGTCGCGCAAGGCTTTGACGCAGGCGAGGTTCGCGGCGTGGCTGGATCCAATGTCGTCGGCTCGAACGAGAAGCTGGATTTCCGCTGTCATATCAAGGAGCTAGGCGAGGCTGACCGGCTGGCCCGATGCGGCGCTGAGGTAGATGGCATCGAGGATTTTCATGACGAGTAGGCCCTCCTCGGCGGTGGCGGTGTGTGGACGTCCTGCGCTTATGCAATCGACGAAGTGGTACATGCCGCTAGGGGGGCCTTGGGTGCCGCCTTTGATTTCGATATCGAGTTTGCTGCCTTGCGATTCGGTGTAGAGGAAGCTTCGGAAGTCGTAGCTGCCATCGATGTTGTTTTGCGACAAGCCGCCTCTCGTGCCAAGCAGCGATGTCTCCATGGTTTCCTCCTTGATGTGTCCCATCCACGAGGCCTCGACTTGCAGGCTAACGCCCTTTTCGAATGTGATCTGGGCGGAAGCGAAATCTTCGACGTCGAATTCCTTTCCGGCTGCGTCGGCTTTCTGTTTACCAAGCGTATTGGCGGTCGTGGCCAATACGTATTTAGGTTTTGGATATCCCATGAGCCAGAGAGCGAGGTCGAGTCGGTGCACGCCGAGATCGATCAACGGCCCGCCGCCGGCTAAGCTCTTCTTGCCGAACCAGCCGCCGAAGCCCGGCATCCCGTCGCGGCGCAGCCAGCGGGTTCGGCCTGCGTAAACGTCGCCGATCGCTCCCGAGTCAACTTGTCGTTTGAGGGCCCAGGAGGTCGGTGTGAAGCGAAAGGAAAAATTGATCATCAGCCGGCGGTCGGCGTTTTGGGATGCCGCGATCATCTCTTCCGCTTCCCGAGCGTTGAGCGCGACCGGCTTTTCGCAGAAGACGTGGGCTCCGTGCTGGAAGGCTTGCAGGGCTACGGGCTTGTGCAGGCTGTTTGGCGTGGCGATGCTGACGATGTCCAGCTGCTCGTTGGCGAATAGTTCGTCAACCGATTGGTAACGATTAGGAATCTGGTGCTGGTCTCCGATATCCTTCAGCCGTTTTTCGTCGAGGTCCACAAGGGCGACCACAGTGGAATCCGGGTGTTCGTGGAAGGCTTTCACGTGGTGCCTGCCCATGCCGAGGCCGACGACGGCGCACTTAAGTTGCTTCATCTTTCGAGCCTGTGACTACTGGCCTTTGATGCCAGCTTCGCCAAATGTGGCACTTTTCTCGGAAAGGGACTCGAGCGGTTCGGTGTTGGGAGCGAGATTGGTGGGGATGTTTACCATTGGCTTTGCCCAGTGAACCGCGTTGCGGATCACTTGTTGAACGTCTTTGTTGTGGTAGGTTGGATACGTCTCGTGACCGGGGCGAAAGTAAAAGACTTTTCCATTGCCGCGAGTCCAGGTCGCTCCGCTGCGAAAGACTTCTCCTCCTTCGAACCAAGAGATGAAAATCAGCTGATCCGGTTCTGGAATGTCGAATCGTTCGCCGTACATTTCCTCGTTGAGAAGCTCGACGTATTCTCCAATCCCTTGGGTGATGGGGTGTCCGGGTGCGATATTCCAGAGTCGTTCTTTTTCTGCTGCTTCCCGCCAGCGAAGCGAGCAGTTGGAGCCCATGAGGCGCTTGAAGATCTTCGAGTAATGGCCGGAGTGCAGGACGATCAGGCCCATGCCCGAGAGTACTCTTTGCTGAACTTTCTCGACGATCTCGTCGGAAACCTCGCCGTGGGCGCAGTGTCCCCACCAGATCAATACATCGGTATTGTTCAACACTTCCTCGTTTAGTCCGTGCTGATCTTCGTCTAGGGTGGCGGTGCTCACCTCGATCTTGGCATCTTTCTCGAGGGACTCGGCTAGGGTCGAATGGATCCCTTTTGGATAGATCTTTTGCACAGCTGGGTTGCTCTTCTCGTGTCGAAATTCGTTCCAGATGGTTAGCTTGATTGTATCAGTCATATCTATGGGCTGGAGCTTTTGTTTGCTGCAAGGCGGCTTGGGAAGCTGCCTTGCAATTAATTCGTTAAACGGAGTCCTCGCGATTTTGAGCTCTGAATTCGGAAGGACTCATTCCGGTCTTCTTCCTAAATTGACGGGAGAAAAAAGGAGTGTCGTTGAAGCCGAGGGCTTGAGCGATCTGGTCGATATTGAGAGTACTCTCGAGAAGTAAGCGTTTGGCTGTTTCGAGACGTTGCAAGATCGAAAAAGTTCTCGGTTGGGTTTGAGTCAGTTTCGCGAAACGTCGACGGTATTGCGAGAGCGATAAGCCAGCTTCCTTGGCGAGCTCCTCGGTGGGAAAAGATTGATAGGGCCGTTCTTTAATTCGCTCAACTTGGGCTCGAATAATCTGGTCGCGAGGGTCCTCCGGACCGAGCAGCCAATCACGGGCGAACACATGAAATATCTTAGTCGCCCAATCGTTCGCCTCTTCCTGTTGCGATAGGGGAACTTCAGAGAGGTAACGTGCCATTTCGTGAATCAGGCTTAATCTTCTCAGTTGGATGGGACGGAGTTTGAATGCCTCAAGTCCTCTTTTGTTGGTAGGCTCGTTGATGCACCTAAAGTGCAAGCCAATGTTTCGCATTCCCGCCGAGTCGAGCCGTTCCGCATAAACGCTATCGTTCGGATACAGCAGAATGGCTGTACCTGCCGAGAAGGGGATGAGTTCGTCGTTGATCCACATTTTTCCCGGTCCTGAGAGTGCAATCCAAAGATTGTAGTAATCCGGAATATTGGAACGCCAGTTCCAGCCCGGTGGATTGTTGTGGAGAATCAAGCGGTCGCAGAGGGAAAGTTTTAAACCTCTGAATGTTTCTTGTTTCATGAGATGACAGGAAAGTGCAAAAGAAGCTCCTTTGAGTCCATTCCAAAGAAGGGGTCGTTTTGCTATTATTGCGACATGGATAAATCAGTTCGCGTCGGTATCATCGGATTAGGAAACATGGGGAGCGCTCATGCACGAATGATCAAGGAAGGGAAGGTGCCGGGCTTGGAGTTAGCAGCTATTGCGGACGAGCGAAGTGACGTTTCCAAAGCTTTCCCTGATATCCGTTTCTTCGAGTCTGGAAGCTATTTGATAAAGTCTGGAGAGGTGGAGGCTGTGATTGTTTGTACGCCTCATTACAGCCATACGACATACGGTATCGAAACTTTGGATGCAGGTTTGCACTTGTTGGTGGAGAAGCCGATATCAGTTCACAAAGCAGATTGCGAACGTTTGATCGAGGCGAGCAAGGGTAAGGACGTCGTCTTTGCGGCTATGTTTAACCAACGCACAGATCCGGCTTACCTCAAGTTGAAGCATTTGATCGAGAGCGGCGAGCTGGGTGAAATCGAAAGAGTGCAATGGACCATCACGGACTGGTATCGACCCGACGCCTACTATGCCTCGGGCGGCTGGCGGGCCACATGGTCGGGTGAAGGTGGGGGCGTTTTGATGAACCAATGTCCGCATCAGCTCGACCTTTGGCAGTGGCTCTTTGGTATGCCAGAAACGATTTGGGCGGATTGCCAGATCGGTCGTTTCCATGACATCGAAGTCGAGGATAGCGTTACTGCGGTTATGAAATATGCGGATGGTAAGCGGGGCGTGCTGATCACTACGACCGGCGAGGCTCCGGGAACGAATCGCCTAGAGGTCGCTTGCGCCAGAGGACGGGTCATCTTGGAAAATGGAAAAGTCGAATGGCTGCGCAACGAAGTCGAGAACCGCGAGTTTCTGAAAACAACGAAAAACCTGTTCGGCAAGCCAGACACCTGGAAGGTTGAGATCCCTTTCCCCAATACAGGAGAACAGCATCTTGGAGTGCTGAAAAACTTCGCCAAGGCGATACTCGATGGTGAGCTCTTGATAGCTCCTGCAGCGGAGGGGATGAACTCGGTCGAGCTTGCTAATGCGATGCTGCTTTCAGCTGCGGAAGGGGGAGAGGTGAGCTTGCCGATGGATAGCTCGCGTTATGAAGCTCTTCTCAAATCTCGTATTGCTGCCTCGAAGCCCAAAGCTCGAGTGGAAGTGCGAGGGTCGGTAGATAGCGACGAATTTGCGAAGTCCTTCTAAGCAAGGTGAAAAGATAAATAGGAATAGATAATGCCGAAAATAGAACAGTTTGGAGTGATCCTTTATACGTTAAGGGATTTTGTGAAAACCCGCGAGGACGCCTTGGCGACATTCGAAAAAGTATCGAAAATGGGATACAAGTCGGTGCAGGTCAGCGGACTGTCGGCAGACTTGTTTTCTGAGCAGGAGCTTGTGGAAGTCTTGGGCGAGCGGGGTTTGACGATTTGCGCTACGCACGAGTCTGGGGAACAGATCCTCAACGAAACTGATAAGGTGATTGCCCGCCTGCAAAAACTAGGCGTACGCTACACGGCTTATCCTTACCCTGCGGGGGTAGACTTTTCTAACGACGAGGAAGTGGATGCACTGATCAAAGGACTAAACGACGCCGGTCGAAAGATGGCGGATGCGGGCTTGGTATTGTGCTACCACAACCATCATCACGAGTTCCAGCACAGCCGAGGTAAGGTCATCCTAGAGCGAATCTACGAGGAGACGGATGCCCGCTGCCTTCAGGCTGAGATTGACACTTTTTGGGTGCAGAGGGGCGGCGGTTCGCCAGCTGGTTGGTTGCGTGGCCTGAAGGGTCGATCACCGCTTTTGCACATGAAGGACTATCGCCTCAAGTCTGATTCTCTGGACGCTGACTATGCGGAGATCGGCAATGGAAATATGGATTTCGTGGAAATTGTCAGGGAAGCGGAAGCAGCGGGATGCGAGCACTACATTGTGGAGCAGGACACTTGTCCTGGGGATCCCTTCGATTCGCTATCCCAAAGTTTTGAATACATCCGAAAGAATTTGGTTTGGTAGCTTATGCGGGAAGGCCGGTCTATGGCGACTGGCCTTCCTGCTTTAAGCGTGCGTTGGATCCTCGGATAAGTCTTCGGCGGCTTCCTCGTCGATGAGGATTGGTTTGCCGACCGCCAAAAGAGTTGGCACCGCACAGGATGTAAGGAGGCCTCCGACAAATAAGAAGCCGATTCCGAAGGACCAGGTGCGGTGTTCATAAAGTTGATACGCGTGACTGTCTTCAGCGAAGTAGATGATCTCGACGTCATCGTTCACGTTCACGAACGCGTTTCTGCGGCTACCAATCGCGAGGGTGAAGTCCCTTGAGCTTCCATCTTCTTGGTCGACAGTGGCGATGTAAGTGAAGCGCGTAAAGTAGTCGCCTTCTGGGATCTCTTTGCGATAGCGGATCAGTTGAGGCTCCGTGTCCGGATCGTTTCTCTCGATGCGGGTGATGCGAGCCATTTCCTGTTCGCCGAATAGATACCTGACCGCGGGATCCCAAATGAGGATGACGCCTAAAGCAGTGATCGCTAGGCTTCCGATTAGGAACGCAAGCTTGGCTGCGAACTTGTCGGGCGTGTAATACCAACGTCCGTCACTCGCTTTCGCGATATTAGCTTCGTCTTTGTATAATTCTTCTGGGCTCATCGTTTTAGATCCTCCTCTGCTCCGTAGCGGCGAATGACACCTTTTTTCTCGATGTAGATTATGAAGAAGATGATAGCGAAACCTATCAGATCGCTCGCGATTTCCAGCGTTTTGCTGGAAAAGAAGTATTCATACTCCCGCTCCGTATGTCTGCTACGAGGCGTGTTTTCGGGGATGCTTACGTAGAAGGGTTGCGAGGCGAGCACGTCTGCCAAGCGGAGGTAGGTTTCAGTGGCTAAGCCTTGGGCGAACGCCTCGCCCTGCATCAGGGAATCGAGTCGGCTTCGGATTTCGTCTGCTCGAGAGCGGGATAGCCAGTCGGCATTTTTGGCTGTCATTGCCTCGCTAGCGAGTTGGAGTTCGAAGCGGTATCGGTTGTCCACGATTTGCTGACTGCTGGCGTCTGCGATCGCTTGTTCTTGGGTAAGAGCTTCTGCCAAGAGGGAAGCGTCCGAGGTGAGAGCGTTTTGTGAGATGCTTAGCTCGAAGCTGAGCGTTGCTTGACCATCGCGTGTTTCTTTTTCAACCGAAGTGATCGTGAATTGCTGGTTACCACGGCCGAGCCCGCTTTGGAAGATGCTGTTGATCGAATTTGCTAGCTCAAAGGAGGCTGGGATCAGATTATCTCCTGTATTCAAAATCCGGTAGATGCCGGTGAAGTTCGGATCGAACTTCGCAAAAACTTGCAAGCCCGGCGTTTCTCCGTCCACGACTTCGACGCGTACCTCCGATCGCCAACGAGAGCTGGATAGGTCATTCTTGCTAGCAGTGACTTGGTATTGCGGACCGTTGAGGTTTTGCTCGAACAACTCGACTTGTTCCTGAGGGAGTTCCTCAATCGTCGTTAGGGCGAGAAACAAGGTGTCGTCCTCGAATTGAGCGTCGCTCAATTGGGCGCCTGGTTCAAAGAGCGTCTCGCCAAGCACCGCGTAAAGCTTTTGGTGTAGCTCGGATTTGCCGCGCTCAAGTGTTTCGTTGATTTCAGTGGTGCGCGATTTCGCGGTGTCGATTTTCTCGCTGATAGCGTCGCGTTCTGGCTCCGTTAAGAAGGGCGAAGTGACTTCTGCTTCGAGGCTGGATAGCTCGTTCTTGAGATCTTTTAGCTCAGCTAAGATATCTGCCGTTTCTTCATCGTTGCGATGTATCCACCAACGCATGGACGTTTCCTTGTCGACTCCGTATTGATGAATTGGGCGCAGCAGGTAGTCGTCGGGGTCGAGTCCGGTCGATTCGATCTTTGAGCGTAGTTGATCCGCGTCAATTTCGTCGGGGAAAGTGGTCGCGGTTTGGTAGCCGGCTTGCGGGAAGAACCAGACCGACCACCAGACCAGCCAGACGCCCACAAACAGAAGAACGAGGCTGCGAAACAGGTTTTGGAAGAGGTAGATGCCTGCGCTTGCCGAGCCCATACGGCTTCGTTTCACGTACTCCATCATCAGCGGGTAAGTGACGACTGATTTCACCATCATGAAGGCTTGGGTGATGTTTCCGATGACTATGATTTGGATTAGTGTGGGCCGGTTGTCTGGCTGGAAGGCTACCCATACTGTATAGAAGATGTTCATGATCAGCGACCCTGCCGATGCGAGAACGAAGGTTTGGATCTTTCCATAGCGGTCTGCGAACCAACCTGCTATGAGGGCGAAGGTAATGGAGAAGATGGCTCCTACTGCCATCGTGTTACCCATGTCCTGCAGCGAGTAGCCCCATTGCTCGGTGTAGAGCAGTGGCTGGAAAATCCCCAAGTTTACCGCGAACATGATCGTGACGAATACAAAGAGATAGATCGGTAGTAGGTCTTTTGCGAATACGTCCTGGTAGAACGATTTGAAGAAGTGGATGAAGATCGATTGTCCGGGCTTTCTACCGTCGTTTATGCTGCCGCCATCGGGTGGCTTAATTTCGCGAAAGCCCAATGCTTCGAAAGCGGAGATGCCGAGCAGGACGAAGGCGCAAAGCCAAAACATGATGGCGCCGCCGCTGAGTTCGGTCACATAGCGAAACGGCCCCATGAAATAATAGTCGTCGAATCGACCGAGCAGCAGGAAGAAAAAGATGATGTTGCCAAATTGGACGGAGGCTTGGAAGAAGCCGGAAAGCCGCCCGCGTTGGGGAGGTGGAACGACTTCGTAGATCAAGGCTTGAGTCATGCTGCCAAAGCTGCCGGCGAGACTGAACGCCCAACGCAGGATGATCAGGACTATGACGTTTGGCGCGAAGGGCATGGCGAGCAGGCAGAGGGCGCGTCCCGTGTCAGCGATTACGACGAAGAATTTGCGGCGTCCCCAGCGAGTCCATACGCGGTCGCTCAGCCACGAAATGAAAGGAGCTCCAAACAGGTTGATATAGATCTCCATACTGATCAGCCCCATGATGGCCGCGGGGTTGTCCATGAATTTCTTCATGAGCAGGAGGAAGGGCGCGTGAATAACGGATTCGCCGTATATCGTGAGAAGGAGCGGCAACTGGGCGTAGAAGAGCCAGTGAACGGGGACCTTTTTCTTTCGGGTAATGATCATGGAGCGGGGCGGGAGAGTTAGTTTATAGGGATCATGAAGAATTCAAGGCGAGCGCGATACGCGGACGGTCTCATGAATCCGTTAACTACGGGGAGTCCTAGAACGGGTGGCGGAGTAGCAAAGATAGAAGCTCGCTGAGGCTGGCTCGGGCGAGGCCAATGGAGGTGTCACAGGCTCCGTAGTAGAGCAGCAGCGTGTCGCCTTCCACCAGGCAACTGGTGGGGAAGACGACATTGGGAATGTAGAGGCCAACGCGTTCGTAGTAGGCTTCTGGTTCGAAAAGCGGCAGCGGGCAGCGAGCGATGATTTTTTGGGGATCTGCTAAGTCGAGAAGCATGGCGCCCATGCGATAAGTGACGGCCTTGACGGATGGATCGGTGGTTTCCACTCCGTGATAGAAGAGTAGCCAACCGGCGTCGGTACAGATAGGCGGGCAAGAACCGCCGATGCGGTTGTTCTCCCATGGATACGCAGCCTTGGCGAGGAGTTCGGGGGCAGTCCAGGTTTCGAGATCATCCGAGTAGCTTAGCCAAATAGAGGAGCTCGTGGCTTCCAAGGGACGGCGAAGCACGGCGTAGCGTCCGTCGATCTTTTCTGGGAAGAGTATGACATTACGGTCGTCGATATCCGCAGGGGTGATCCAGGAGTGGAAGCTCCAGTTTTGCCCATCGTCGGATACGGCGAGGCCGGATCGAGTAAGGTTGTCCGAGCGACCGTTCGCGACATTGGATGAGCCAGCCGCGTCGGCGTCCGGCAGGGGTGGCAAGTTTGGGAAGTCGGTCTCGTGCGATTCAGGTACTCCGACGCCTGTGGGATGCGATGACCAAGCGTAGGGGCGGTAGGCGAACGTGAGCCACCAGCGCCCCTCCAGTCTTGTCACGCGGGGATCTTGCACGCTGCCGATGGGGCTGCCGCACATGGCAGGGGTGAATACAGGTTCGTCGCAAGCGAGCTCCCAGTTCACGCCGTCGCCGCTCCTTAGGAGTCCGAGGTGACAGATGAAGGGGCGGAGACTGCCGGCGCAGCGTTCAAGCATCCAATACTGCTGGCCGTCGTGAAAGACGGCGGGGTTGAAGCTGACCGCCCTTCGCCAGGAAGGGCCGCCCGGAGTGACGATAGGGTTGGCGGGCTCGCGGGTGAATAGGGGAGGGGGCGTCATGGATCAGGTTGGGAGTGTCATAGAAGGTTGGATACAAAGTAGATCGTCAGTTCGCAGGACGCCACCTAGAGGTGGGCGGCGAGGAATTTGACGGCTGCATGCAAGGCTTGTTCACGGGGTTTTCGGGTGTCGCCGATCGTGTCGTGCCCGATGTTGTCCAAGATTTTAAGTTCGCTACGAGCTCCGGCGGCTTGCCATGCGGCATGGGCGATCTCGCCTTGCCGCAGGTGAACGACGCGGTCTTGGCTTCCATAAACTAGGAATGCGGGAGGGAGGGGTGCTGTGGCGTAATTGACGGGACTCACGATGTGGTAGAGCCGCGGGTTTTGCAAGTAAGTGGTGCCCAGCAGTTCGGCTTCGGCACCGGGGGACTGGCCTCGGTCGAACCAGCGCACCACGTAGTCGAAGCATCCCCAAAGCGAGATGAGGGCAGCGGGCCTGGGAGTCTGAGGGTCGAGGGAGAGCAAGGGACTTTCTACTGCGAGATGGGCGGCTTGCAGGACGCCGGCGGATTCCCCCGCTACGGCTATCCGTGAAGGGTCGATATTGAGCTCGACCGCGTGATCCAAAATCCAACGCCAAGATATCGAGGCTTCTTCGAAGATACCTGGGTAGCTTGGCTCGCCGTCGCTTGCCAGTCGGTAGGAAGCGGATACAGTGGTGATGCCTAGCGAAAGCGCTAGCATCTTTGCGATTTCGCCGCAGCCGTTTGGGTTGCCAACGATAAATCCTCCTCCGTGGAAGGCGAGTAGTCCGGGTGCGGGCTGGCTTGAGGGTTGGCTCGGTCGGTAGATTGTAGCGTAAACTGAGTGGCCATCAGGGAGATCTCCTAATATGCGTTTGAATTCGATCTCCACGCCGGGGCAAGGTTCGTGTCCTTGCAGATCAAGGATGGCATCGAGTTGTTCTGGCGATAGCGAGGCGGGAGTCATCTTCAGGAGTTGGCCGTGAAAAAATGGGAATAGGAGATTGGCTGAAAGAATACGTAAGCTCGCGAAGGGAAGGCGGCTGTCACGACGTTTCGAGGTTAATTCGTTAAGGACAAATCTCGGATTAGGGTAGTCAGGGTTAACGGTTTGATAGGGGATGTAAGTGACGCACTTATACCGTTTTGTTCGTCTCACGTATGAGTCGCCCAAACTTGGAGTGCTCGTTCCCCCTCTTATCCCAAGCAGCTAGTTCAGAATGTTTTCGCCACGAGCCAGATTTGTTGGTTTGCCCGTCGATGAAGCCCACCGCAGCCAGGTGCTGCTCTATCGTTTAGATTTAGATGGATACGATGGCTCGCAAGATGGAGAGCTTTGTTTGCACCTGTTCGCGGAGACTCGCTACCGGCTTTGGGTGAATGGGGCTTTTGTGTCCTCGGGTCCCGCTCGCTTCGTGCAATCGGCGCCCCTGTTCGATAGCATAGACTTGGCTCCGTTTCTTGGTTCTGGCCCGAACTGTATCGCGGTAGAGGTTCATCATTACGGCTGTTCTTCGTTCCAAACGATGCCTGAAGGTCGCGATGGATTCATCGCATGGGGAGGGCGTGGCAGTATCGACTTCAGCACTCCGGGCTCCTGGAAAGTGAGGGCCCTCGACGGGTGGGCGAAGGACACCGCTCTCTACACCTTCGCCCTCAATGCGGTCGAGGTTCGCGACACGCGTTGCACGGAGGACGCCTGGTACCTGCCAGGAATCCTGGGCGATGGATGGGAGCCGGCGCGTTTGCTCCCAGAAGCAGAGGTGGCTTGGGGCGAGCCTGCTCCGAGGAATGTGCCTGGGCCCTCGTTCGAGAGAGCGGAGCCGCATTCGCTTGTTTTGCAGGAATCGCTAGCGGACATAGGCGAAATCTTTGGGATCCATTTTCCTGATACGTATCTTGGTCCTCCGCGGATCATCGAAGGAGACAAGTGTTTGGCGATTCAGTTTTGGGTAGAGTCGGATCGGTCGCAAACCATCGATCTCTGGCACCACTGGGGAGTGTATTGGATTAGTGGTGACGTTTTTGGAAGTGACACCGAAGAGAGTTCGGGACTCCGTATGGTCAGCGCTGTGTCTCTCAAGAGGGGGTGGAACTGTATTTGCGGGTTTGTGAAGTATCTGCCCAATACGGTTTATTGGGACTGTATGTTTCGCTTGCCGCGAGGATTGCGGGCTTCCGCATTTCCGACCGCGGATTGTCAAGATCGACTACGCGTATCGCCTTTGCTGGATGAGCAATCGCAAAAGGAGTGGATCGTGGCGGGGCAGCCGGTGGAGAACGCGGATTGGATGACCGCTGACGGAGACCCGTGGAAACTCACTCCGGCCCGCCTTATGGCGTGGCAAAAACTCAAGTTTGAGTTTGGGGGCGATTCAAAAATGGATGGGGGAACGGTTTGGGTCTTCGATTTTGGAAGGGAGGTCCTTAGCCATGTGGAGCTCGAAGTGGACGCCGAGCCGGGGCAGATAATCGACGTGGGCTACGACGAATGGCAGCAGCCCAACGGTATGATTGATCTCTATCGTACGAACCCCTTTGTCCATACCGTCGATCGCTATGTGTTGCGAGGCGGTTTGCAGAAAATTACCGGTCTTAATCCTCGGGGCGGGCATTTTCTGCAAGTGGTGATGTATCCATCTGCTGGTGCAGGGAAAAAACCTACATTGAATTCGCTTAACGTCGTAGAGACGCGGACTCTCAAAGCCGCTAAGGGTACTTTTGCCGATGGTAGTGCGGTTGACGAGGCGATATGGAAAGCGTCGCTAGCAACGGTAATTGGTAGCGCGGAAGACGTGTATTCAGATTCTCCATGGCGAGAGAGGGGAGCTTACATCGGCGACTTCACGGTCAATCAGCTACTGCAAGGTCTCATCGACGCGGACCTGCGCATCGCCCGTCGTTGCCTGCAGCTCTTTGCTCAATCGCAATTGGAGAACGGTCAGTTTACGTGCGTAGCGCCAGCCCATCATCGAACGCCTCACGAAGACTTTTCGCTAATCTGGGTGCTCGGCCTTTGGGAACATTGGGCCATGTCAGGCGATAAATCTATCGTTGAGGAACTGTGGCCGAACTTGCAGCGTTTGTGGGACAGCTCGGTTTGGCAGCCAGGTTCTACGGGACTTTGGGGAGCCGAGGGAATGAAGCTGTTTATAGATTGGGGGGTGCGACTCGAAGATCGGCAGGGAGATGCGAATGCGGTTTTGAACGCATTACGGATTCTCGCCCTCGAAAAGTCGGCTGCTCTAGCTCTCGAGCTCGGTCGCACCGACGAAGCGGAAGCTTTTCAGGGTGAGGCTTTGAAGGTGAGGGAAGCGTTTGCAGACGCCCTTTGGATTGCCGCGGAAGGACGTTTTGCGGCTTGTATCGAAAAAAAGAGTACCTTTTCGAACAGTCCTGCAGCCCATGCGAATCTGCTGGCATGGTCCTTGAAGATAGGATCGGCAAGTCAGGTTGAGAGCGTTCAAGGTTACCTTTTCGAATTTCTGGAGGGGAACTTGGAGCTAGGGCTGAATGAGGGCAGATTTGCTGGGCACATCGAGTTGTACTTTTTCCGTTATCTGCTTTCAGAGATGGCCGAGCGCGGCTATGGTGAGCGTGCCCTTAGTTTAATCCGACAGCATTGGGGGCCACTGGTTGAGGATGGATTTGGAACCCTTCCGGAATGTTTCTATCGATTTAAGGATGGAATGGGGAGTCGCTGTCACGGATGGAGCGGGTATCCAGCAGTTTGGTACACCAAGTGGGTGCTCGGTTTAAGGCAGGAGTTTGCGGGTGATCCAGATCATTGGATTCTTGATCCGCAACGAATCGAGGGAATTGATCAGGCTGAGGGTTCTTTGCCACATCGCCTGGGACTTATCATAGTAGCGTGGACTCGTGAAGCTGATCGCAGTCTCAAGGTCGAGATTGAAGCGCCCGATGGAGTTCGCGTGAGGCGGACTTTGCCTTGAGTTTTTGTTGAGATTCGAGCTTTGCCCTAGTCGTATCTGGACTATTTTGCTAGGGCAAAAATTTCCAAGCTTTTCACTGGGTATATAATTAAAGTTATAAACGGATTTATGCTATAACAAATAGTGTGTTCGCCCGCTTTGGCTAATCACTTTTAGCAAGTATTTATAGAACCCTGATTAAGTGGCGAGTGGAGAATTGTTCCGCCGTCTCTAGGCCCCTCTATCTGAAATTGCTATGAGAAAAGCTATGTCTACGAGCGCACCCGCATGTCTACACCCCAAGGGGAGAGGCCTGATTTTTTCAATAATCTTTATGATGCTTGGAAGCTTGATTCCGAGTGTAATATTTGCTCAAGAGGATACTTATCCCGAACTGACAACAGCGAATATCGGCGGGATCGGCAGCGGTCCAATGAGGGCATTCGTCGATGTCGTAAAAACGTCGAATCGCTGGGCTCAGCCGAACGGAGACCCGCTCGATTGGGACACAATGCGCGATGAACGTGGCTGGCCGACGACCGATTTTCGCATGATCCTATTCGATTGGCGTCTCTGGGGCGGGTGGTTCAATCCGCCATACGACGATCCCGAACGGAAGCAGATAGACGTGAGCGGAATTTATAAGGTTTCATTTAAGGGTGATGCGACCGTTTCTTCGTTTGCGGGCGATTCGTACTTTTCAATTACGAATCAAACCTATGACGCAGAGAGCAACACCACGACTCTGGATTTGTATATATTTAGCCAGGGTGAAGTGATTGCAAACGACCCGAATGACAACTCCGGTCTAGCTGCGATTCAGTTTACGAATACGGTTAATCCAGAGAGCTCATCCGGTGCCGGGATAACAGACTTGAAGGTAATTCGTCCTGGCTACCATGATCGCCCGGATCAAACCTTTACCGATGAGTTTCTCAATGCTTTGAAACCATTTGCTGCTCTTCGTTTTATGGATGTGCAGCACACGAATAATTCGAATCCGTTTCAGGGTGATCCGTATCCAAATAACGTTACCTTGTGGCAAGATCGCGTAACGAAGGATAGCCCTTCGCAAGTGCTTGAGAACCGTGGTCTCAAGCAGCCGGTAGTCGCCTGGGAGTATGATATCGAAATCGCTAACGAAGTAGGGGCGGACCTTTGGTTGAATATCCCCGTGCATGCAGAACTCGACTACGTGAAGAAGTTGGCGATCTTGGTCGCATACGGCGTGGATATGGGGGATGCAGACGTTAGCGGGCCGTTTAGCGAGGCTATGCTAGCTCAAGGTGTGCAGACGACAGAACCGCTAGACCCAAGCCTCAACGTTTACCTCGAGCATTCGAACGAGGTTTGGAACTTTGGCTTCAGCCAATACGTATATAACAAACTCGCTGCGGTCGAAGCGGCTAATAATGGTTTTGATTGGGGAACGACCAATGAAGAGCACATGGCGCGTCGTCGCCATATCAAGCGGGCTTACGATTTTGGGCAAATATTCTCCGAGGTATTGTCTGAAAAGTATGGTACGGACGTCTTGTTGGACAAGGTACGCCCGATTCATGCTCACTGGGCGAGTGCTATTAATTTCGATTTGCCGAACCAATGGCAATCAGCCGTTAACTGGATGGAGGCAACCTACGGTCCCGTTAGCGACTATTTTTATGCCTTTGCGATCGCTCCCTACATGAACGACAGCGGTGCCTCCGATACGGCTACGCCGGAGGAACTTTTGGCAGTGTTGGTCGGCAACAGCGATTCCAGCGCTGCGGGAATGCGTTCGACGTTTATCGACAAGTGCCTCAATGATTGGGGCGTTGCTCCCATGGTTTACGAGGGCGGACCGGATACGGGCGGTGGTTCGACGACCAATGTGCAAAACCGTATCCTGATGAACCGCTTGCCGGGCATGAAAGACGCGGTGAAGCGCGATATGATCGACAACTGGTTTGAGCTCGGAGGAAAAGAGTTCGCTTACTTCGTCGTCGCTGGTGGCGCCAGCCGTCATGGGTCATGGGGGGCTACTGAAGACGTGGCGGATCCGACCGCTCCCAAGTACCAAGCTCTGCTTGAGATAGCAGGGGACGTTAGTATCCAGCTTATCTCCGCAAGCATCCCCGATGGGGCAGTGAATACTGAATACGCGTCCCAGCTGCAGACCTTTGGCGGTGTACCTCCGATCGATTGGACTGTGGAAAGTGGCAGTCTGCCAGACGGCCTCACGCTTAATGCCGTGACTGGGTTGATTTCAGGTACGCCTGCTCCAGGATCGGAAGGAGTCTATTCTCCGACGATTCGCGCGACGGATGAAGGAGGCGAATATGATGAAGCTCTATTCCCGTTTGAGATTCTCGCCTTTAATGATTCGGCTCCTGTGTTCCAAACTTCCACTACACTAGCAGATGGTCAGGAGGGAAGCCCTTACCAAGACAACTTTATAGTGACAGGTGGAAATGGAGCGTTGAATTGGAGTGTCACCAATCCCGGTGATCTGCCTTCAGGCTTAAGCTTCAATAACGGCCTCTTCTCCGGAACTCCTCAAGTGGCTGGTAACTACAGTTTCGAAGTCGTGGTGACGGATTCCGACACCAATTCTGGAGCAGGGGACGAAGCAAGGGCGACATTCTCCGTGGTCATTGACGAAAACCCTGACATCCCGGCATCTCCCACCGATCTCGCAGTCAACGCTGTTTCTGCGACGGTAATTGACCTATCATGGACGGACAATGCGGACAACGAAACCGGGTACGAAATCCAAATTTCCGGTGATGGCGGACAGAACTATTTGCAGAGCATCGACGTTGGACCGAACGTGACGAGCTATTCGCATACCGGACTGACGCCAGAGACGATCTACTACTACCGTGTCCGCGCGGTGAACGGTAGCTTTGTATCCGGATTTTCAGGCGCAGCCGGAACGACCACGCTACCTCCACTTCCTGAGCTCGACGTAATTGCTGGGTTTGATTTTGCGACCTACGCAGGCACTGAAGATACAGCGACGGCGACGACGGTTAACAGCGGCGCTACTGTTACGGATCTGACACGCGGAGCTGGTGCTGCTGGGAGAACCAATTACGGAAACGAATTGGGAGGATTTAATACCGCCGCAACGAGCTTCACTAAGGCGACCTTGCAGGAAGCGATTTCTGCCGACAATTACTTTGAGTTTACGGTGTCGCCATTAGACGGATACACGTTGGATATTGAAGAGTTTTTCTACTCAGCTTTTGCCCAGGCTAATGGTACAAACCCAGGCGACTTTTCGATTGAGGTAGAGTACAGCCTCGACGGGTTCGCCACGGCTGGCACTTCGCTAGGCGGTAATTCGGGTGTGGTTGCTCAGACTATTGGAGGGCTGCTCGGAAATCCCTTTTCACTACAAACGGCAGGGGAAGCTGCTCTGCAGGGATTGACGGCCCCAGTGACGTTCCGAATCTATGGATACAAGGGAGCAGGCTACACTTCCAAGGGGATCGGTTTTGACGCTGGAGATGACTTGGCGATTCGTGGTACGATCACGGAGTTGAACCCTGCGGTGCCTGAGGTGATAGCAGGATTCGATTTCGCTACCTATTCGGGAAATGAGGCCACAGCGAGCGCGTCAACGATCGCTGATAATTCTGAAGTGAGCGATTTGGTTCGCGGTGCGGGTACGGCCGGCAGTGGTTCGACCTATCAGGGAGAGCTTGGAGGCTTCAATACCTCTGGCCCTCGATTCGATGCTGCGGATATAGCAGGGGCGATTGCGATCGATGATTACTTCGAGTTTTCGGTTACACCAGATAGTGGATACGTGTTCGATATAGAGGAAGTGTTCTATTCGGCCTACGCCCAAAACAATGGGACGAGTCCTGAGAATTTCTCCATAGAAGTTCAGTACAGTCTTGATGGTTTCGCGACCGACGGCGTGTCGCTGGGCGGTAATAACGGCGTGACCGCTCAAACGATCGGAGGTATGCTCGGCAATCCGTTTACCCTCTCGACCGAGAGCGAAGCGGCCTTGCAAGGGGTATCTGAGACGGTAACCTTCCGACTCTACGGGTACAAGGGTGCTGGCTACACGGCCAAGGGTATTGGTTTCGACGCGGGCGAAGATTTGTTTGTCTTTGGAACGGTTCGCTCAGCTGGAGGGTCTGGCGGTGGAGGTGTCACTTTGGCGGCTCCCAGCGATCTAGCAATTTCCGCACCTGCTTTTGATCGGATCGCTGCAACTTGGCAGGATAATGCTGACGGCGAGACGGCTTACGAAGTTCAAGTATCTACGGATGGCGGAGCCACCTATCCGCAGGTCGAAACTTTGGCCGCAGACTCCAGCGAAATATTAATCACTGGCCTCTCTGCCAGTACTGAGTACGCGGTTCGCGTTCGTGCAGTAGCAGGATCGGATGCATCCTCCTTCGCGGGTCCAGTCGCAATCGAAACACCCGCCGTTCCTGGCGATTCGGCTGTGATTGCAGCGTTTGACTTTGTGGGGTATAGTGGTGGCGAGGCCAGCGCTGCAGCTACCACGGAGAATCTCAACGTAACTGTGAGCTATCTCACCCGCGGTCCGGGAGCGAGTGGAGGTAATACATACGGTGGCGAGACGGGCGGTTTCAACACGACCGGTACTCGATTCGATGATCCGACTTTGGAGGTAGCTATCGCGAACGGAGAGTACTACGAGTTCTCAGTGTCGCCAGAGAACGGATACGCGTTGAAGATCGATCAAGTATTCTACTCAGCTTACGCTCAAAATAACGGCACTGATCCAGAGAATTTTTCGATTGAGATCCAGTATAGCCTTGATGGCTTCGAAACAGCAGGAATTTCGCTGGGAGGAAATTCCGGTGTGACTCCGCAAACTCTGGGAGGAATGCTAGGAAATCCTTTCTCAGTTTCCACTACGACTGAAGCTGCCCTGCAGTCTGTGGAGGGTACAGTCACCTTCAGAATATTCGGCTACGATGGAGTTGCCTATACAAGCAAGGGGATTGGCTTCAATGACGGAGATGACATCGCGGTGTTTGGAAGTCTGGTCGAAGCGAATTCCAATCAGGCGAAGGCCTACAACTATCTACGCTTCTGGCTAGACGGCACTTCAGGCGACGATGGGGCTATGCATTTGCGCGAGCTGAAGTGGTTGTCGGGTGACAACTTGCTTCCCGCAAATGCTCTCTCTAGTCTGACGGGGGATCCCAATGTCGAGGTTCTGACCACGACGGGAAACAGCTTGAGCTTGCTCATGGCTGCCCTAGACGAAGATGGTAGCACTTCGAACTACTATCGAAGTGGCAATGAGTTCACCTTGCGCTTCAAGAATGCTCCTGTTTACCCGACGGGCATTCGAATCGGATCGCCGGGTTGGTCGCGTGCGACCGCCTTCCATTGCGAGGGGTCTGTCGACGGAGAAACCTGGACGCTGCTCTATGAAACGAGTGGCCTCACCAGCGACGATTTTCCGATCTCTGCGGATGGAATCAAGTACGGGGAGTTCGATTTTGGCGTAACGCTACCGGACGATCTGGATACGGTAGCACCGAGTGTTCCTGAAAACCTATCTGCGACGGAGGTATCAGGGGACGAAGCAACGATCGTTTGGGATCCATCTACGGATGCAGGTTCAGGCGTTGCACACTATCGCGTGTACCTTGACGGTGAGTATCTAGAAATGGTCAATAGCCCAGAAGCGACGCTATCAGGACTGTCTCCAGAAACAGAATACTCAGTAAGCGTTTCAGCGGTCGATGTTGAAGGCAACGAATCTGATGAAAGCTCGGCCCTCGTGTTCATGACGTCCGAAGCGGCCGGGGAAATTGCACAGAGCTATCGCTACCTCCGTTTTTGGGTCGATGCGAGCAGCTCGGACCCCAACCCGATGCAGCTGCGCGAGCTTCGTTGGCTGTTTGGAGACAAGGAAATGCCATTTTCCTTGATCACAAGTTCCGTTGGCGACGATTCTGTGGAGATATCCACAAGCACGGGCAATGTCTACGCGTTCGACGGTCCGTGGAAGATGTTCGACGGTGATACAAACTCCCATTGGTACGTGGAGTCTGGAAACGAGGTGACCCTCGACTTCAAGGATACAGCGGTGATCCCGACCGGGGTTCGTATCGCTTCGCCTAGCTGGTCGCGGGTCGCGGCTTTCCGTTGCGAAGCTTCCAACGACGGAGAAACGTGGACAGAGCTTTATGAGGCAACGGAACTCACTGGTACTGACTATCCGGATAGTTGGGGTAGCGTGAGGTCTGGCGATTTCGATTTTGGCTTTACTATACCGGATACGGTCGATCAATCGCCGCCGTCCGTTCCCGAAGAATTGGCTGCGGTAGAGGTTCAAGACATTGAAGCCAGCCTCACCTGGGAGCCTTCCGTTGACGCCGGGGTAGGCGTTAGCAGCTACCGTGTATTCGTTGAAGGCGAATTCTGGAATGCCACCACTGAGCCAGAACTGCGTTTACTCGGATTGTCCCCAAATACTACCTACGACGTTACGATCTCCGCATTGGATGTGTATGGGAACGAGTCTGTACCAAGCGCTGCCTTTAGCGTCACTACCTCGGAGCGCGCTCAGGCCCTGGATCCGATGGTATTGGGAATTGGTGTGGGAAGTGATTTGAACGGAGTTTGGAAGTCTGGGGTTAACTTCGCCGACGAATGGGCAAACTACGAGACCAGCAATCCGTTCAATCCCGTTTTCCTCGACGAAATCGCTCACTATGAGGTGATTCGCTTTATGGACCTGAATCCCACCAATAATAATTGGATCGTGAACTGGGAAGACCGCAGACAGCCCGACGATTTGGAACAGCGAGTGATCCAAAACTTTACGAAGGAAAATGTCCGTGTCCTGCAAGGCGTCGCCTTCGAATGGATGATCAAGCTCTGCAACTTGCTTGAAGTCGATATGTGGATCAATGTGCCGCACGCTGCGAGCAACGACTACGTTGCCCAGCTGGCCAATCTCATCAGGGACAATCTAGATCCGAATCTTCAGGTGATGGTCGAGTACTCGAACGAGGCTTGGGCTGGTTTCGGCTCGGAAATCTATACTCAGGAGCAAGGCTATGCCCTTGGTTTGGAGCAAGGTGACTTCCCGCGCTACGGATGGTTCGGAGACAACGAGTACGCACGCTTCCGCTTCTATGTGATGCGTTCGCTAGAGCTGCACGAGATCTTCGATGCAAGCTTCGGCGAGGAAAGCCATCGTGTTTACAAAGTGCTTTCTGGCTGGTCCAACTTCCCGGACCTTTCAAGGGTGCACCGCGATGCCTTAAGCGATCCGTTGATTAATCCGAACGGTCGGGAGATCGATGGCTATGCCTTGGCTCCGTATTTCAACTTCACTTCGAGTGGGGACGACGAAGCGATGTTGGCTGACTTCTACGCCCGTTTGGAAGGCGTCAAGGCGACCGCTCGCGATCACTATGAAGTTTGGTCTGCGGAGGATATTCCGATGATCACTTACGAAGGAGGTCAGCACATAACCACCGCAGGTGAGGCGGCGAGCCGTAATCCGCTCATGTACAATGCCTACATGGCGTATCTCGACGCGTTGGCTCCATTCTATCAGGAGTTCACTCACTTCGTGCATCACGGTGGCTACGGTCGCGGCATGGCCTGGGGCTCCAAGGAGTACGTGGGTCAGTCGGAGCTGCTCGCCTTCAAGTACCGAGCATTAAAGGACTGGTGGCTGTTGAACGCTTCATTGCCGGAAGCCGAGGCGCCAATCATCGTCAGCCAACCTGATGATGCCATTGTAGGAGAAGGTGCGGGCGCTTCGTTCGAAGTGGTAGCTATCGGAAAGGCGCCATTCACCTATACGTGGTATCGCAATGGCGAGGTGGTTTCAGGTGCGGAAAGTCCTGCTTTGCAGTTAAGCAACCTCTCCATCGAGAACGACGGAGATGAGTACTATGTTGTCGTATCCAATTCTCTGGGACCGGTTATCAGTGATATCGCTACACTCAGCGTGACCGCGTTGTCGAACAAGGCGGAAATCAAGTTCGCTGCGGAGAGTATTGCGGTCGACGGTTTGATGGACTCCGCCTGGTCTGACGCGAATGAATACCCCATCTCTCGCGTCAACCGTGGAACTGTGGATGGCGCTGCTGATCTTGATGGAAGCTACCGCGTTCTGTGGGATGCTGCAGGTCTCTATTTTTACGTCGAGGTTCAGGACGACATTCTTGTCTATCATACTGAAGGGACGACGAAGAGCGCTCACGACTTTGATTCAGTTGAGTTCTACTTAGATCCCGATAATGCAAAGACCTCCAGCTACCAAAACGATGGTCAGTATGTTTATAACATCGTGACTGGTGTGGGCGCGAGTGCCGGCAATCCTACGCTTGAGGGAGTCTTGGCAGCAGGTGTAGAAGTAGAAGGTGGATACAACGTGGAGTTCTTTGTTCCTTGGAGTAACTATGGAGTTAACCCAAGCGCAGGCGACTACATCGGATTTGATCTGATGATTGCCGATAATGACATTCCGGATACGGAGGCCAGCGAGGGCAAGATTGCATGGTGGACCGATGTGAATCAGTCTTGGTCAGACCCATCCTACTTCGGAACTGGACTCTTGCTTGCAGAGGAAATCGAAGCGGTACCTGGGGATTTGTCAGGCGACGGTGTCATAGACTCGCAGGATGCCGTATTGGCGAGGGGCGCCGTTGGCACCACCATCGGAAGCCCAAGATTTATCGAATCCATGGATTACGACAACGATGGAACGATAACTCGCTCGGATTATTCGATATGGTATAGAATTGCTCGGAGAAGTATGTGAGGCAGCAATCTGCCCCAGTAAGAAACACAACAATGTAAAGAAAATGAATATTAAAGATATAACCAGAATGGGATCGCTCGTAATGGTAGGTGTCGCTGCTCTGGCTTGCGCTTCCTCGAGCAAGGCAGTCTCCTATAACTTCGAAGTCTTGGATTCTTCGATTCGAGTCGGAGAGAGTTTCGACGTCGCCTTTGTGGCAACCTTCGACTCGGTTTTGGAAGTGGCAACCTTCGCATTCGATCTTGATCCGCTAGGCTTTTTGCCGGCCAACGGCATCATTCAGCTTAATGATTGGAGCGTGCCGTTGCCGCTCTCAAAGTTCTCTTTCGGGCCGTCCGAAGTGGGAGCTCTGGGTGACCCGTTTGATCCGCTTTTTGGTGGAACAGACATCCTGCTCGCGACTTTGAGCTTCACGGCTCTAAGCGCGGGGACCGAATCGGTAGCGGTTGTGGGCCCCGCAGCGATAGGTCAAGGACTTGAGCTATATGATTTCGATTCAGATACCTCAGAGTTCTTTGATATCGAATCAAATTTTGAAGTAACGGTTAACGCAGTTCCTGATTCGTCTGTCTATGCGGCGTTACCAATGATCTTGATTGGGATGGCAGCTTTCAGACGTAAGATCGCCTAGGCTGCGAATATGAAAGGGAGCTGTTTATTTGCAGTCCCTTGTCGTTTTTAGAAAAAAAGGGGGGACGATATCTATCGTCCCCCTTTTTTTTCGTTTGTTAATTCAGTTAATTCTCAAGGATCTGTTGATCTTGCAGCAATCGTTTTTGTAATCGTTCGATATCAAGCTCGGAAAGTGATTGGTCTTGCTCTAGAGCTTGAGCAGCTGCTGTAGCAGCGGATTGTCCGAGGATCATGAATACGGGTTCCATTCGGATGGAGCCAAATGCTACGTGGGTAGAGGACAGACAAACAGGTACGATTAAGTTGTTTGCCTCTTCGGCTTTAGGGAGCAGGGAGCGGTAGCTGATCGGGTATGGGGCGGGAGCGTCGGCTTGCATATTGCCCTCGTTGCGAGCGTGTCCGTTGGCGTCCACGTAGCGTTGTACGTGATGCGAATCCATTCCGTAGGCAGCCATGCCGACTGAATCGGAGACGGTCTCAAGACCCTCACAGTGATGCTGCGTCATTACGATTTGCCCCACCATGCGGCGAGCCTCGCGCACGTAGAGTTGAGGCGACCAGTTTCCGTTTTCTGGGTATTCATCTTTTGGCAATCCCCATTTGGATACGTATTCCCGAGCCCAAGCTGGAGTACGAGGGTGGTAGGCCAAGGTCCAGTAGAGGCCCAGTTGGTAGTCTCGATGTGCTTTTACGATGCGTTCTCTTTCGCCGTAGCTCGCTTCTGGGTAGTCATGGTTCATGCCAATGAAGTCGCCCGAGAATCCGCCCCCGTTGTTGGTATCCGTTTTCCAGTTGGGCATCGCTGCGTTGATCCAGAGGAATTTGGCACCATTCTCGAGGTGACGAAAGAGCAACTCGTAGTCCAGTTCGTTGTAATTCTCGGGTTTTTCGAAGGGGATTCTGTTTTCTGGATGGCTGGTAAGGGTAGCTCGGAAGCAATAAGCTTGTACCATCTTGTCTCCGCTGCCTTCGATGCCGGGGCCAGCGTTACGGATAAAGGGAAGCGTCCCGCTGCTGGGGTCGTCAGGTACGATGTAAGCGGAGACGCCGTCAGCGATCTGGTGGTTGGCAGCGTTCTTCGAGATCTTGTACTTCAAGGTCGGGGAGATGCGATCGGCGACGACTCCGTTGAGCGTTTCACCGTATTGAGCATTCGATTCGCGACCAACGGTGTAGCTCACGCCAGCTTCAGCCAAAAGGTCGCCCTCGTAGGTGGCGTCGATGAAGATCTGGCCGCGAACCACCTGTCCGTTCTCCATTTTGATGGATCGTATTTCGGCACCAACCTTGGTCACGCCGCCACCGTTTCGGTGAAGACGGTGGTTTGTGAGAACCTCCAAGTCGGCATCTTGTATCATCTGGTCCATGACGCTTTGTGCAGCGCTGGGTTCGAAGGTCCACATGGTGTCCTCGTGTTTTTCAGTACGCGTCTGTCCCCCATCGCGATACTCTTCAGGCTTTTGCCAAACCCAGGCCTCCGGCTCGCGGTAGTAGTCGCGAATTCCCCTATAAAACTCCCGGGCGATGCCTCCGATGACTTGTTTGTTGCCTATGTCGGTCTGGCCTAGTCCCCCAGTTGTCAGTCCTCCCACGTGTTCGTAGGGTTCAAGAACGACAACTGAGTGGCCCATTCTTTTGGCTTGGATGCCGGCAGCGATTCCTGCGGAAGTCGCTCCGTAGATGACGATGTCAGTTTCAAGGGGAGGTGGAGTATCCGCTTTGATTGAACTTTGGTCGACCGCGAGCGCGGAGAGTAACGTTATGGTAGCTTTCAGGTGCATTTCGGGTTTCTTGTGGGCTGTTAAAGGCGAAGATTTTTGAAAAAAATCTTACCCGTTCTGCCAGTCCTTCCTTCGTAAACTCGTTAATGCCCCACATGCTACGGGCTGTCTGTTTTGTTCGTTTCGCGCAGAGGCGGGTCTTGCCAGACTGCGACTTCTCTCGGCAGCGACGCCATTCTCCTACGCCTAACGACCCTAGGCTGTCAGGATTATGAAGGGGAAGCTCTCTCCCTAGCCATGCTAGGGTGCACCTAAAGTCGCTCCTCGGGAACGAGGCTTAGGTCTACGACTTGGTGTCTTTCCCGTTGGCCTCGATGGGCCTCTGGGCCTTGGCTTCCTGTTTTGAGTTAGGCTTTCGAGTTGGCGGAGATGGGGTGACCGATGGGGATCTCGTCAAAGCCTTCGGAACCGTCTTGGTGGGAGGCTTTGACGGTGGCTTGCAAGGCTTGGAGGTCGATGTTGGCTTCGCAGTAGTGCTGGCCTTTGGCGTAGCGGAGGCGTAGCTGGTGGTCTTCGCTGGGGAGGATGCAGAGCTCGGCCTCGAAGGCGGGGTGGTTGTTGCGCAGCTTCATGAGCTGGAAGAGTTGCTGCACCACGGGGCGTTGGGTTTCGGCTTCGATTTCCTCGTAGGTGTAGTCGTGGCGGTTGATGTCGCGGCCGTTGCGGGTGGATTCCACCAGCTTGATGTCGTTTTTGCCGGCGAGCATGCCGACGTAGTAGACTTGGGGGATGCCGGGAGCGAAAAACTGCAGGAGGCGGGCTATGAGGTAGCGGGCGTCGTCGTTGCCGAGGGCGGAGTAGTAGGTGCAGTTGAGCTGGTAGATGTCGAGGTTGCCGAAGGAGGCGGAGTTGTAGATGGCCTTGACGTTGGCGCCTTGCTTGAAGAGGGCGTCCTTGGTGGCTTCGATTTCCTCGGGCGAGAGCAGGTCGGCGACGTCGACCACGCCGATGCCGTCGTGGGTGTCGAGGGTGGTGAATTGATTGCGTGGGCAGATCTCGAACCAGTCTTTCAGCCGCTTGGAGCTTCCGCTGTAGAGGGTGTGCAGCACGAGCATGGGCAGGGCGAAGTCGTAGACCCAGTAGCCTTTTTCGGCTAGCTTGAGCTGGATGCTGTAGTGCTCGTGGATTTCGGGCAGCAGGATGGCTCCGCCTTCGGAGGCGATTTGGTCGCAGAATTCGAGGACTTCCCAGACGTCGGGCTCGAGGAAGAAGCAATTGGTGCCGGGGCGCTTGGTGGTGTAGGCGAAGGCGTCGAGGCGGATGATCTTGGCTCCGCGCTGCACGAGGCCGCCGATGGTTTGGCGGAAGAAGTCCTTGGTTACCTTTTGGCGGAGGTCGAGGTCGATTTGCTCGTAGTCAAAGGTGCACCAGATCTTTTCGGTGCTGCCGTCGGCGAAGGTGGCTTCGAAGTAGGGCGGGCGCGGCTTGCGGGTGTAGATCTTGGAGAGGTCTTCGGCGGGGGCTTCCCCGTTGGGCCAGAGGTTCTTGTAGCGCAGGAAGAAGTCTTTCCACTCGGACTGGTCCTTGTTTTGCAGGAAGTCCTGAAACTGGGGGGATTGCTGGCTGAGGTGGTTGGCCATGAAGTCGACGGCGAGATCTGCTTTCTGGGCGATCGATTCGACGTCTTTCCAGCTGCCGAAGACGGGATCCACTTCTTCGTAGGAGATGGGAGCGAAGCCACGGTCGGCGCTGGAGGGGAAGAAGGGGAGGATGTGAACTCCAGATAGGGTTTCCTGGCCGTGGGTGCTGAGGAAGCGGTCGAGTTGGGAAAGGTCTCCGCCGAGGGAGTTGGCGTAGGTGATGAGCTGAATGCCGTTTTTCATATCGATGCAAAGGGGTGAACAGTTGGGTGGAGCTCGCTGGAATTTTCCTTCTGTTGGAACGTCGGGCGAGCGGGGCGTTTTTTCGACCTTGGGTTCAAAGATGGGTCAGGGGGCTTGCTTGGGAAAGGTTCTTGACCTAGATAAAACCAAGAATCCTAGCATAGACCCCACTCGACAGTGCTCCACTACCCAGAACGGCCCGCATCCCAAAGCGCCAAGTTGATTGAAATTTTCCGCGAAACCTTTCGCGGTCGCCAAGAGGCCTTGAAGCGAGGCATGGCTACCATCAAGGTCCCGCAAGCCAAGCGCTTGTATGAGCGGCAAAAGGACATGGCCTACCATTTCAAGCCGGAGCTATTCGTGCAGACTGGCGGAGCGACTTTGTTTCGTTGTCCGGAAGAGGAATTGCTGGTGCGTGATTCGGAGATTTGCATCATGCCGATGGGCGTGCCGCATCACGAGACGGTGGAAAATCTGGATACGCCTTTCGAGAACGTAGTGGTGTGCTTTTACAGCAAGACGGTGACGGTGCATTTGGCGCGGGCGGACGAGAGCATGACGCCGCGGGCCACGGATATCTTCTTTTACCAGACGCCCTACTTTTCGGACCTGGTCTCGATGCTGAACCTGTGCGTGGGCTTGCGGCACAGCACGCTGCCTGACTCGAAGGCAGGGTTGCATGGGGTGATGATGGGGGTCTTTTCGCTTTTGCTGAACATGATCGCCACGGAGGATGGGGCGGCCAGCGTGGAATCTCAACGGGTGTACCGCTGTCAATGGCTGATACGCAACCACCTGCAGGATCCGGAACTCTCGGTGCAATGGCTCTCGGATTCCTTGGGCTGCAGCTCGAACTACTTGTCCAAGCTTTTCCACGACGAATTGGGAGAGAAAGTAACCCACTACATCATGCGTATTCGCTTGGACAATGCGCTCTTCGCCCTGCGCGACACCACGCTCAGCGTAAAGGAAATCGCCTTGGCATGCGGCTTTCGCGATCCGAATTACTTCAGTCGCGTATTTCGACAGCACTACGACATGACGCCAAAGGATTACCGGCAGACACTGGTCAACGAAAGTGGGCGTCCTGAATCGGAACCCAAGTTGGTTCGAGGCGAGCACGAGGAGTACCACTATGGATTCGACGAGGAAAATCGGCCGATCCGAGGCAACCTGAAGTAGGCAAGGCGAGCGCTGCCTAGGGAGGAGAAAAGGCCGCTGGGTAACGGCGTCTTTGTATCCGCCTGAGCATACGTACCGCCTGCAGAGCTGTGTGAGTGGCATTTTATATAGTGCTGCGTCCGTCGCTTGTTGGAAATTGGAAGTAAGCTGAGGGCCTTCGTTCGAGCGAGGGAGGTAATGTCTTTGCTTTTGCAGAAAATTCGCATGTTTCTCCCGTTCTTCGTAGATTTGTCCTGTCCTGTCCGGTTGCGGAAAGAGGCATTTGGTGGGAAGTTATGAAGCATACCCGAGAGCGCGTTTTGACGCTCTTCGCTGCAGCTGCCGTAGGTAGCCTGGAAAAGCGATTTACCCAAAAAGACTCAACCCCGTTTAGTGAAATGAAACCTAATCTAACTACCTCGAACCGGCAGGGACGTGCGCGTGGCGCATCGCGTATCTGCCCACTGTTTAACTCCTTGCTCGCTTGCGGCGTTCTCGCCTCTAGCGGTTTCGCCGCCGACGAGGACGATGAATTTGCCGATGCGGAAGTATTTCTCCTCGAAGGCGTTGTGGTCACTGGTGTGGCCGCCGAAACGACGAAAGTGAAGTCCAGCGTGGCGATCAGCACGGTCGACGCGGGCGAGCTCGCTCCTTCCGCTCCCCGTTCCACTGCGGAGATTTTCCGCAGCATCCCCGGTATCCGTTCCGAAGCGACTTCAGGCGACGGCAATGCGAATATCGCAGTGCGCGGTTTGCCGGTTGCGGCGGGTGGAGCGAAGTTCCTCCAGCTACAAGAGGACGGACTTCCCATCCTTGAGTTTGGCGATATCGCCTTCGGCACCGCAGACGGTTTTCTTCGTCCAGACTACACCACGGAACGCGTGGAAGCGATCCGAGGCGGTTCCGCTTCTACCTTTGCCAGCAACTCGCCAGGAGGCATCGTCAACTTCATCAGCCGCACCGGGGGCATTGAAGGAGGCAGCGTTGGTTTAACCACGGGTCTTGACTACGATTCGCTGCGCTTGGATTTCAACTACGGAAAGCCCTTGGGAGATGACATGCAGTATCATGTCGGTGGATACTATCGAGTAGGGGAAGGTGTCCGAGATGCTGGATACGACGGAAACGAGGGTGGCCAGATCAAGGCAAACTTCACCAAGTTTACGGACAAGGGCTATGCGCGTTTCTACTTCAAGCACTTGGATGACCGGGCGGTTACTTACATGCCGATGCCGGTGATGGTGTCAGGCACGAATGCGAACCCGAGCCTTGGCGCCTTGCCGAGCTTCGATCCGCTCACCGACACCCCGCACACTCCCGCTTTCATCGAAAACATCGGGACCGACGGACAAGGGAACCGCCGGGTGAGCGATCCGCAGGAAGGCTTGCGCTCGCTGTCGACTGCGTTGGGAGCTGAGTTTTCCTTTGACTTGAACAGCGACTGGAAGCTGGTTGACCGCTTCCGCTACTCCGACAATAGCGGCCGATTTGTGGCGCCGTTCCCTGCTCAGGTCGCCCCCGCTCAGGAGATTGCGGATTCGATCGCAGGGGCAGGAGCCACGCTGCGCTATGCCACTGGAACGAACGCGGGCTCTGAGATCAATCCAGCGACTCTGAACGGAAACGGATTGCTCATGCGTGTCCATATGTTCGATACGGAGCTTAACGATTTCAACAATCTAGTGAACGACTTGAAGCTGACTCGCCATTTCGGAGGTGAGGAGTCGACTACTTACGACCTGACGCTCGGCTTCTATCAC
Source organism: Pelagicoccus enzymogenes (assembly GCF_014803405.1). Taxonomy (NCBI): domain Bacteria; kingdom Pseudomonadati; phylum Verrucomicrobiota; class Opitutia; order Puniceicoccales; family Pelagicoccaceae; genus Pelagicoccus; species Pelagicoccus enzymogenes. Next base: position 138,571 of record NZ_JACYFG010000006.1, on the reverse strand, counting down.
TCGACACAAAACATCAACATGGACTGGCTCTGGAATTCCTATCTGCTTGAGGTGAAGGGGACTGATGCCCAGTTGGTGGACGTGTTCGACGCCAGCGGGACTTCTTACTCCGATCGTGGCCTGACCGCGTATGGAACTCCGTTTTGGGGTGGTCTGCACCGCAATTACGATACCGAGTACAGCATCAACGCCCCTTACCTCGCCTTGGCGATGGAGAAGGGGAAGTTTAACATGGACGCGAGCGTGCGCTTCGACTTCGGCGATGCGACCGGTTCCTACGCCGGGACTCGTTACGAGACGAACATGGATTTGAACCAGGACGGCAGCATCTCGATTCCCGAGCAAAGCGTGGAGGTGGTCGATACTGCTAACCGCAGCCCAGTTGACTACGATTGGGACTACTACTCGTTGTCCGTGGGCGGTAACTACGCTTTCACGGAAGACTATGCAGCCTTCGCCCGCTTCAGCCGGGGAGGACGCGCCAATGCGGACCGACTGCTCTTTGGGCCGAACATCTTGGCCAACGGATCCCTCCGCGACGATGACGCAGCGGTAGACATCGTCGAGCAGTTCGAAGCGGGTATCAAGTACGCTAACGACGACTTTGCAGGCGGCGTACTTGGAGTCTTCGCCACCGCGTTCTTCGCCGAGACGGAGGAGCAGAACTACGAAGCTACCACTCAAGTCTTCTTGGACCGTGTGTACGAAGCGAAAGGCTTGGAGCTCGAAAGCAGCTACCGCAGGGGCAACTTCGACTTGAAGGTCGGCATGACTTGGACGGACGCCGAGATCACTTCGGATGCCCTGAATCCCGGAGTTGTTGGCAACACTCCCCGTCGCCAAGCGGACCTCATGTACCAGATCAGCCCGAGCTACAACACTGAGAAGTGGTCGATCGGAGGCAGCGTGATCGGAACGACCGACTCCTACGCTCAGGATGACAACGTGATGGTCATGCCAGGCTACGAGTACGTGAACCTTTTCGGGAGCTACCGTTTCAGCGACACCTTCAGCGTGCTGTTGACTGTGAATAATGCCTTCGACGAATTCGGACTGAGCGAATCGGAGGAAGGGGCCATTCCAGACAGCGGAATCATTCGGGCCCGCGGGATTGCGGGAACGACCTCCAGCCTGACCTTCCGCTACGATTTTTAGTTCGTATGATCCAATAGGCTAAGAACAAGGAGATTGGCCGCTGCCCGGGCTAGGATTCGGGTAGCGGCTTTCCGGCTCGCGACTTTGCTTAGCAAGCTTTTTTAATTATCCCTTCTGTATCTCAATTTTCCCAACTCCCGCTTTCTAACCCCATTGCTATGAAGCAAAACCCCGCAACCGAGCGCTTGTCGTTCAAGGAAAAAATCGGCTACGGCCTAGGCGACATGGCCTCGAACTTCTACATGGGGTTCTTCGGCCTGTTCCTGCTGTACTACTACACGGACGTGTGGGGCATTTCGCCCGCCGCTGCGGCGACAATGTTGCTGGTCACCAAGATAGTGGACGCCATCAGCGATCCTGCTATGGGCTTGATCGCGGACCGTACCCAGAGCCGCTGGGGCAAGTATCGGCCTTACTTGCTTTGGATGGCTATCCCGTATGCTCTTCTCGGATACTTGTTGTTCCTGGGGCCTGAGCTCTCGGACTTCGGCAAGCTAGCTTTCGCTTACGTTTCCTACACTCTAGTGATGCTGGCTTATACGGCGATCAATGTGCCGTATTCCGCCTTGCTGGCGGTAATCTCTCCGGTTGCCGAGGAACGGACCAAGGCGACGCAATTCCGCTTCATTTTCGCTTCCTTGGGAACGCTTTCGGTGGGGGCGATGGCGAAGCCCTTGGTCAATTTCTTTGGAGGAGAGGACGAGCTGCTAGGATTTAGGCTGACGATCGTTTTGTTTGCGGTTTTGTCTGTATTGATATTTTGGATCACTTTTGCCACGACGCGGGAGCGGATCCAGCCCAAGGCTCACAAGTCGAGCGTGAAGGAAGATACGGTGGCCTTGCTGAAGAACGGATCCTGGATCGTACTGATGTTTTCTGGTATCTTGATCGTGGTTGGTCTAGTGGCCCGCTTCGCTTCTTTGGCCTTTTACACCAAGTATTATTTGGGACAGGACGAGGGGACCTTTTTCCTTTGGATGGATCGCACCTCTTTTATCGTTTCCTGCGGTCTGGTCGGCCAGTTGCTGGGGGCTTTGGTCACGCCCAGCCTGGTGAAGATGGGGGATAAGCGCGTGTTGATGATCTGGGCGAACCTGCTGCACTCCGTTTTGCTGGTGGCGTGCTACTTTGTTCCGCCTGCCGCTTACGTCACGACGGTGGTTTTGCACAGCTTGGGTATATTCACCTTTGGGGTGGTTATTACCTTGCTGTTTGCGATGTACACCGATTGCGCTGAGTACGGCGAGTGGAAGACGGGGAAAAATTGCGCGGGGCTGACGGTGTCGGCTTCCATGTTTTCCTTGAAGTTTGGTTCAGCAGTCGGCGGCGCCTTGCCCGGGTTCATTCTCGCTTGGTTCGGTTTTGTCGCGAACCAGGAGCAAACGGAATCGGCGGTATTGGGGATTCGGCTCATGTCGAACGCTTTGCCCGCCTTGTTCTTCCTGTCGGGTGGCTTGCTGATGATCTTCTACAAGATCGACCGTGATACGCTCGCGAAGATTGAAGGGGAACTCGCTGAACGGCGAACTCGAAACTACGAGGCTTAGATCCTTGGAATAGGGAATAATGTATCCAAAAAGCAGATAAGTTATGAATGGAAGTATTTGTTGCTTGGGCGAAGCGTTGGTCGATTTCGTATCGATCAGTAATCATCGTCGATTGATTGACGCAGAGGCGTTCAAGCCTTGCGCGGGAGGAGCTCCGGCGAACGTGGCGGTGGGGATCGGCCGCTTGGGAGGACAGGCGAGTTTGATCTCGTGTCTCGGACAGGACGTTTGGGGCGATTTTCTCTTCGAAGCGCTGAAGCGAGAGGGCGTGGATGTTAGAGGAGTGCAGCGAACGGCTGCGAGCTCCACGACTCAAGCATTCGTTTCGGTGGACGAAAAGGGGGAACGGGATTTTTCCTTTATACGTAGTCCAGGTGCGGATACGATGCTAAGTGATTCTCGATTGGACGAGGGGACATTGGATGCTTGCTCGGTACTGCATATTGGCACTTTTAGCTTCAGCTCCGAGCCATCCCGTTCGGCAAGCTTGGAGGCGGTTCGCCGGGTGAAGAGCCATGGCGGCTTGGTTTCCTTGGACGTGAACTACCGGGCGAGTGTTTGGATTGACGAAAGCGAGGCGATTCGCTGCGTAGAGTCGCTTTTACCTTCTGTCGATATCCTCAAGGTGAGCCAAGAGGAGGCACGCATGCTGACGGGCTTGGACGATCTCGCTTCCGCGGCGAAGCGTTTGAAGGAATTAGGACCGAAGCTGGTGCTCGTAAGTCTGGATGCTGACGGTTGCCTTTGTATGAACGGCTTGGTTCGTTTTCAGGTCCCCGCTTTCAGGGTCGAGTGCGTGGATGCGACCGGGGCTGGAGATAGTTTTATTGCAGCCTTCTTGCAGCGATTTGTGGAACTGGGGACGCTATTTGAAGATGTTGCAAAGCTGGAAGAGGCATGTCGTTTCGCCTGCGCTGCCGCTTCCATAACGGTTACGGGCAGAGGCGCGATCCCGTCTCTCCCCATCAGAGGTGAGGTGGAGAACGTTTTGTCAGGCAGCCGACGTCGCTTGGCAGGACAAGCTAGCGCATGAGGTGTCGCCTGCTCGCGTGCAGCAAAACGAAGAACCCTCCGCGGGCCGGGACCACGGAGGGCTGCTTGGTTTAGGATGTCAGGCAAAGAGGGATTGGGCTGCTTCTAATCGTATAGGTGACTGAAATGGATGGTCTGAGCGAGCAGGGTGAGGACTGGCTTGCCGCCTTGCGTCACGGGCTCGAACTTCCATTGCTCGAGGGCGGTTTGGACCGCGAAGATGGCGGCAGGAGATGCGGGGCCGTCAATATGGGACAAGCTCGGCATTCTCACGCGACCTTCTCCATCCAAATAGAAAGTGAAGCGCAGGCTTGCTCCTTTGTTGGCTGCGTAGACTTCGGGAGCGACGCTGGGCTTGACGTATTCGATCAAGGTAGGGAGCTGGTCCAGGTTGGGCGGATCCACTAATTGGATACGCTGTGTATACTTGTGTTTGATCTCGCTGCGATCGGCTGGATCGAAATAGCGATAGGCAAGGGTATCGCTTTTCGTGACGCGGGAATACCGTTGAGTTGGAGCCGCCGCATCAAGCTGGAGAGGAAACGTTTGGCGAGCCGCGATGGCTTGTCCGTTTCGGCGGGCAGGGCGGAAAGTCCAAGTCTCGATCACCTCGGCCACGGCTTTGTCGAGCGATTGGTCGCTTGCTTCGACGAGGAGCCAGTCGTCGAGGGAGCCGTTCTCGTCAACGCTGATAACAAGGGTCGCCAAGGCGCTTGTGACTCCAGCTTTCAAGAGGAACTCCGGCATCTCAGGAGCTTGTGTCATCTCGATCCCGATGCCTTGGCTGGCGTGGGAATCGGCGGGACCGGCGATCAAGGCGGCCCGGTTTGAGAGCAACGCGGCGATTAACGTCACGCTGAAGAGGAGGATTTTATGTGGATTGCTCATGTTTCGATTTCTCGGAGGAGAGCAACAAGGAAAACGTCCCGGCTTGAGACCGAGCCGGACTCCGCTTTGCGGCGAGGTCGGGGAAGCTTCGGTCGACCGTGTTTATTAGAATTAGAATATCGGTTTGTAGATTTGGCGTTAGCTTCAGTCGCGCCAGCGTTTGGGAGTTCTCAAGGAAGGTGTTGTCTCTTGGAGCTAAGGCATTGATTTGCAGAGAGATCGATCTGCGGCGTTTTTTGTGGGGCGTGGCTACGTCCACAGGCTAGGCGCTCATTTGTAAGCGCCAGCCTCTGTGGTCGGGGCCAGGGAAGGGCGCGGGATTCATTTTTCCGGAAAGCTCGAGAGCTTTGCGCTAGGGTTCTTCAGACTCAGAGGCTTCTCGCTGCTAGGGCGTTATCCCTATTCAAGATATTAAATACAAAAAAGTATGGATTTCCGACCTTTTCCACTTGTTGTCTGCGGTGGGCTTTGCAGGATGGGCGGCGATCATGCTGCTTGAGGTACGAGATCTGAAAATCCGTTTCAACAGCCGCCACTCGAATATCGAAGCGGTGAAGGGAATTTCGTTTTCCCTAGATCGAGGTAAAACCCTAGCCATCGTCGGAGAAAGTGGCAGCGGCAAGAGCGTTACTTCGATGTCGCTATCTCGCTTGCTACCACCTCCTCCCAAATGCGAGGTTGCCGGGGAAGCCTTGCTGGATGGAGAGAATCTATTGGAAATGTCGGAGAGGCGCTTGCGTTCGGTACGTGGCAAGCGAATCGCTTACGTCTTCCAGGAGCCGTCCACCTCTTTGAATCCTTATTTCACAGTGGGAGCGCAGATAGAGGAAGCTCTCAAATTCCACCGGAGCGACGTGCAGGATTTCAAGCAAGAGAGTATCGGGCTTCTGGAGAAGGTGGGTATTCGCGATGCCAGTTCGCGGTATGGCAATTATCCCCACCAGATGAGCGGTGGCATGAAGCAGCGTGTTGTCATCGCCATGGCGCTGGCTTGTCAGCCGGACATTCTTGTTGCGGACGAACCCACTACCGCCTTGGATGTCACAATCGAAGCTCAGATCATGGATTTGCTCCGCGAGCTTCGAGACAAGGAGGACATGGCGATCATACTCATCACGCACAATTTCGGAATTGTAGATGGTTTCGCGGATGAGGTTGCGGTCATGTACCAAGGCAAAATCGTGGAACAAGGCGAGACCACGCAAGTGCTTGCGTCGCCGAAACATGAATACACCAAGGCCTTGATTCGCTGCATTCCGCGACTGGGCGTTCGTCAAGGGCGCTTACCGGTAGTAGACTACGCTGCGATCGCGGAAAAGGAGGCATCCCATGTCTGACCCAAGCGATGGCCATCCTCTCTTAAGGGTAAGGGACTTAAACGTTAGTTATCAGACTTCCTCAGGTGGACTCTTTGGAAAAGCGGATTCGTTTCGCGCGGTTTCGAACGCTAGTTTTTCTGTTCGCAGAGGGCAAACGGTAGGACTCGTTGGAGAGAGTGGCAGCGGAAAGAGCACGATAGGGAAGGCGATCCTGAAATTGATCCCATCCGAGTCGGGAAAAATCGAATACGACGGCGTTGATATTGCTCCGCTTTCGGAGTCTGCTTTCCTTCCGTTCAGAAAACGCATCCAAACGATCTTTCAGGATCCGTACGCATCCTTGAATCCTCGGCTGACGGTAGGGGCCATTATCGCGGAACCTCTTATCGTGCATGAGTCGCAACTGAGTCGCTCCGATCGAGAGGCTCGCGTTGTGGAGTTGCTGGAGAAGGTGGGACTTCCTTCCGACGCCATGCGGCGCTATCCGCATCAATTCAGTGGAGGCCAACGCCAGCGGATTTGCATCGCGCGAGCGTTGAGCAGCCGTCCGGAGTTCATCATCTGCGACGAATGCGTGAGCGCCTTGGACGTGAGCGTGCAAGCGCAGATCGTAAACTTGCTGCAAGACCTGCAAGACGAATTCGCGATCACCTACCTTTTTATCGCCCATGATCTCGCGGTGGTAGAGCACATGAGCCATGAAGTGGTGGTCATGCAAAATGGAAAGATAGTTGAGCAAGGAACGTCCGAAAGCATTTACAATAATCCACAATCTGAATACACGAAGAAGCTGTTGGCGGCCGTTCCGGCGATGCCCAGTATTGCAAGTTAGAATTTGATATCGAATACGAAATTGCCAGCCGTCTAAAATTTGCTGGCTAACCCGAAAGAGAAACAAAAATGGATACGCATAGTACCGACCTAAAAACACAAATCGGATTCGATCCGACCACCTGCGAAAACGTCTTCGACGCCAAGAATCAAGTTGAGTACTTGAACTTGAAGCTACGTTCTCGTGGTTTACCGATCTTCGGCAATGCTGAGGATTTCCCCCTGCTGAAGCTTGGAGAGTCATTGTTGAAGAGCGTAGAAGAGAAGAATCGCTTGCTGAAGGATCATCTCTGCCCTGTCGATCAGCGTGTCCAAGATTACTTGGAGTCCCTTTTTGAGCCGCTCGGACTGGAAGACCGAGTCTGGCTGCCTTCGAACAACCTCGTCCTGGAGCGCCATGGAATGGCGCGAGCCTTGTCTATCCCGCCGGATTCTGACAAGTTCGAGTCTGACATTATAAGCAGCTTCCGCGTCAAGCAGGGCGTTTGCCACAATCCTCGTAGTGACCGTCGCACTACGAAGGGCGTCTTCCACGTTTCCGAAGGAGGCCTGCCGGTGCCATTCGACAAGAAGCAAGTTCCGCTCAAGACTTTCGCCAAGTTGCTCGAAGTCGCGCTTCAGCCGCCGGATAGTTTGCTCGAGCTTCCCTTCACCGCGAATCAGGAAGAGAAGGCGCGGACCTTCGTTTCCATCATGTTGCGCCCCATCGTTCAGCCGGAGGTTCCCGGTGTCACCGAGGAAAAGCGGATGGAAGTTCGTTTCTTCGCGCCCGGCAACATGACGAGCAACCTCGATTTCGTGGAATCGATCTTCGGGAATGCGGGGGACCCATTCCTCGCGGAAAACGATTCAGGCTTGGACGTAAAGCATTGGTCCGGTCACACGGGCTGCGTCATCTTGGCTCCTCATCTGATTCGCTGCAAGAAGAAGGACCTCGGGTTGCCGCACGTTTCCGGAGCTACGGAACGCCAAAAGCGCGACGGCATGTGCTACGAGTCGGAAGACGAACTCTACAACGACGGAGGCGCTTTCAAGATCACCTCGCGCGACAGTCGCGGTGTCGTGGTGACGCTCATCGCGGACAACTACTTTGGCTACTGCAAGAAGGAGGTAAAGACTCAGATCTCTTACGCTTCCAACCTCCTCGGCAACGTTGAGGAGGAGCACGCCGGCGGGGCGCTCGCCTTTGCCAGCTACGACTTGGGCGAGGAGTTCCAGCTGCAGAAGTCTAAGAATTACGAGGAGCACACCTTTGACGAAGTGGTTGCACGTTTGGGGGATAAGATCGACGTGAAGCCTGAAGGTTACGCGATCGATAAGAAGTATCCTAATATCTATTACATACCGCAGCGCGCCGTTTTCCGTTTGCAGGACCAACGCATCAGTTGGGAAGTTGGCGGAGAGGCTCGCCAGCTACAGTTGCAGCCGGACTGCACTTACATCTTGCCAGGCGGCTACAAGGTGCAGATGAAGCAACCGATGGCAGGTCGCCGCTGGCGTTTGCTTGGTACCAGCGCGGTTGGCACTTACTGCCACAAGCCCTGTACGGTATCGGGCGGCGGCAAGTCGGAGATTTCCAAGCTCCTCACGGACGCGATTGTAGCGGGGCCTGTATTCACCGCTGACCTCAAGAAGGATTTCGACCAGGTCGAAGCGATCGTGAGCAAAGACTACAGCAAGCGTTTCAAGAGTCCTGACAAGTCGGACGATCGCCCTCTACTGAGCATGAAGCGTTCCTTGGGATCGGTGATCCAGCTCCTGTCTCCTTCCTCTGTATTCACAGATGAATACAACGCATGGTTGAAGGAGATTCCGGGCTACGTCATCGACATCGTGCTCGTGGTCAAGCGCTTCTACAAAGAAGACTGGGGTGCGGGCTGGCGCGATCGCTTCAGTGTCGACGTCGTGAACGGAGCTCCCGGCAACGAGCTTAAGTATCGCGACCAGAAGTTGATTTCCCAATACTTGCGCGTCGGCTTCGAAGAAGATGGTTCTTGGCGGGTATTTAGCCTGCGCAAGGATTTTTACCCAGCGTCCAAGATCCAAACGGAAGACGACATTTCCTCCTCTGTCGTGGTACCGGCCACGCATCTAAAGGGATTGGATAAGGGGGCTGTCGGCTACTCCTCCTTGAAGTTCATCGTGAACTGCGAGTACCGCCTATTCCAACGTCCAGACGAAGCGATTCACCGTGGCTACGACAAGACCACGGAGAAGGATTTCTCTCGGGACAATATGTTCTTCTCGAACTACGAGCCGCTGGATCGCGCTACCACTCGCGAGCTTGCGAAGGACGCCATTCGTTTCGGACAGTTCACCGAGCCGATGCAGAAGGTGCTGTCCGATTTCAACAAGGGGGACAGTCCTGATTACGCGATCGATTCGTCTCATCCGCGTTTGGTGGATGGTGTGTTCACCAAGAATCCGCGTTACTTGCAGAATCGTCTCGATCTTGAGGACGAGCAAAGCGTGTACGTTGCGGAGGTCGGAGCGCGTTTGTATCGTCGTCTCGAGCAAACGGAAACAGTCCACTTCCCGGTCAATTGCGTATTGCCGGGCCGCCGCAACAATCCTCCTTCGGAAGGGATCCGTGCCTTGGCTCCGTTTGGCCCTGTTCACTTCCAGGAGCTTCCTGAAGCGTTCATGGACTTCGTGGCCAGCCTCACTGGCAAGTCCCCTTCGACGACGGGAGCTGGTTCGGAAGGCGCCCTCACGAAGGGGCCTTTCAACGCGCTCCTGCCGATCGTGGATCTCAACAATGCCTTGGTGTCCTTCATCGTAACGGGATATGAGTGTTTCATCTCCTCGGCGGGTTGCGTAGGCCCGAACTTCCGGGTGGACCACGACATCAGCCTATTGGTGCCGGAGCTCTGGAGCCGCATGCGCCCCGAAGAGCGCAAGTCGAGCTACTTGATCAAGAAGGGCTTCCTGGAGGCCTGCGAAGATTTCGAGCATGAAGGCGAGAAGATTGAGGCGAGCCGCTTGGGCTATCGCATCACCAGCGACTTCGTACAGTCGATCGGTGGTCGCGTGTTCTCCAATCCGCGCTCGGTATTCCCGGAGTTTGTTTTGAAGCCCGAGCTGCGGTCGATGGATTCCTATGTGGATGGTATCAAGAATATTGTAGAGACGCAGCGCAGCGTGGCTCTCAATTACTTCGCTGACGGTTCTATCGACGCAGCGTGTCCTCCGCTCAAGGCGCTCTTGCACATCATGGCCTACGGCGAGTACGAGGGCATGGGGTACCAAGACGAAGCGTTCCGCAAGCTCTTCACCTACGATGCGTTGATTGAGAGCGACTGGTACAAGGAGCGTCTCGACACCAAGCAAAAGGTGGACATCGCCCTTTGGGAACGCCACGCGGCTTATCTCGAGAGCTATCTCAGCTCGGAAAGAAACGTCGGTATGGCGGAGCGGATCAAGGCGGAGAAAATCCAGTCTGCGATCGCCCGTCGTCTGGAGACCTTCCGTTCACCCGCTTACCGGGAAAACCTGGTCGGCTGCATTGGCGCGGATCCAAGCTTGCATCAATAAAGTCGCGGCCATTCGCGAAAGGCCCCTATTTCAAGCAAACGCCAGGCCCTTGGGCCTGGCGTTTTTGTTTATCGGTTATACGTAAATTGTCGCTTCGCTGTAGAGCAGAGCTTTGCCGGTGATTCGTACCCGGTCGCCTACCAGATCGCAGAGAAGTTCGCCACCGCGCGGACTAATTTGTCGAGCCGTCAGTTTCGACTTTTTCAGGCGTTTTGCCCAGTAGGGGGTCAGGATGCAATGGGCGGACCCCGTGACGGGATCCTCGTCGATGCCGTCGGCGGGGGCAAAGAACCGGGAGACGAAATCGTGTTCATTCCCCGGAGCGGAGACGATGACGTTGGATCCCTTGGTCTTGGCTAGCAAAGGGAAGTCAGGATCGAGGGCGGCTACGATCTCTTGCGAGGGAAAGATGGCGAGGGAGTAGGCGGACTGGTGAAATTCGATGGGGTTCGCACCGAAAGCGTTGATGAACCAGTCGGGCGTCGGAGCTGCTGATGGGGGCTGCGAAGGAAAGTCCAAAGTGTAGGTTTCCCCCTTGCAGGTAACTGAGAGCGGTCCGCTAAGCGACTGGAAGGTGATGCTCTCTGCCTTTTCTCCGAAGCATTCTCTCAGGGCGAAAGCGCTGGCGAGGGTGGCGTGTCCGCAGAGGGGAACTTCGACGGCGGGGGTAAACCAACGTATGTGGTAGCTCGCTGGGCCGGACTTGAGCAAAAATGCAGTTTCCGCGATGTTGTTTTGGGCGGCGATGGCCTGCATCAGGGAGTCTTCGAGCCATGCGTCAAGCAGGGTAACGGCTGCGGGATTGCCTGAAAAGGCTTGGGTGGCGAAGGCGTTGACGGTGATGAGCGGTAGTTTCATGGCGGGTCTCGTAGGATGGGCTTGGACTCTTGCGACACTTTGTCGAAGGGCAGGTAGGTCGCAAGACCTTCGGTGGTTGCTTTGAGCAGTTGAGTTGCTTGGATGATAGCAATGATAAAGAGACTGCTTGTGCTGTGCCTTTCCTTGTCGTCGCTTTTCCACCTGGGCTGTGGCTCGAGGTCGGAGCAGCCGGAAGGAGAGACTCCGAAAGTTTTCATCTTCGCCCGCGGCAGCGATGCCCAGAAGCTGGACCCAGCGGATATCGACGACGGCGAATCCGTCAACACGCTCACGCAGATTTGCGAAGGTCTGGTACGTTTCAAGAGTGGAACCTTGGAGATAGAGCCCTGGCTGGCCAAGTCGTATTCAATTTCTCCCGACGGCTTGACTTATCGTTTCGAAATTCGAGAGGGAGTCCGCTTCCATGATGGCACGGAGTTGGATGCGGAGGCGGCTGCCTTTTCGTTCCAGAGGCAGCTGGATGAGACGCACCCGGCCCATCTCGCGGACGCAGCATTTTCCTATTGGAGCTATTTGTACCAAGATGTGGAGGCTGTGGAGGCGGTTGGGCCAATGACCTTGGAGATTCGGCTAGCCCAGCCCAATGCGGCGATGCTTCGTTCGCTCGCGGTGTTCCCAGCATGGTTGATCAGTCCTAGGTCCTTGGATACGTATGGAAGCGAAATACAACGCAATCCAGTGGGGACTGGACCTTACCGATTCAAGGAATGGCGCCGCAATGAAGCGATCATCCTGGAACGGAATCCTGACTATTGGGGAGAGTCTCCGGCATTTGAACGTCTGGTTTTGAAGGTGGTGCCCGACAACACGACTCGTCTGCTGCAATTGAAGTCGGGAGCGATTCATGGCATGGATGGCTTGCAGCCGACTGAAGTTGCAGCCTTGAGGAACGATCCGGAACTGACTGTTTACGAAGACGCGGGTCTGAACGTCGGCTACATGGCGTTCAACCTCGAAAACGAACGGCTCGCCGACATCGAATTGCGTCGGGCGATCTCATTGGGAGTGGACAGGGAGGCGTTTGCCACGGTGGCGCTGGAAGGCGCGGGAAGGCCGGCTGTTTATCCGCTTCCGAAGGGCTTCTTGGGGTATCCGGAAATTGAGGACGCTCGATTGCATGACCTCGAAAGGGCACGCAAGTTGGCCGCTCCGTATGCGGCTCGATTCAAAGAGAAGCCTTTGGAGATCTTGGTCATGAATGCTCCGCGTCCTTATTTGCCTGATCCCGTAATGGCAGCGACCTTCATGAAAGGGCAGATCGAGGCGATCGGCGTCCCGGCGAAAGTGGTGTCGCTCGACTTCAAGACGCAGCTGGACCGCTTGCGAAATGGAGACTTCGAGACGGCATTGATCGGCTGGGTTGGAGACAACGGCGACACGGACAATTTTCTCAGCGTGTTTTTCGGGAGTTGGGCGGCGGAGAAGGGGACCGCGACCAACTACAGCTTTTATAGAAATGAGGATATGGACGAACTGCTGCTGACCGCTCGCAAGACGACGGACACGGCGGAACGTGCCCGCCTCTACGAAGCGGCATTGGCTCTCTGGAAACGGGATTTGCCGATCCTGCCGCTTTGTCACGGCGACAATATCGTGGTGCTCAGCTCCCGGTTCGAGGGATTCAAGCTGCAGAAGATCGGCGACTTGCGGTTGAGCGAGGTGCAGGTGAAGTCGCAGTAGGGAGCTTGCCAGTTTTCGAGTCGCATCGTTGGGTCAAGGCGGTTGTAGTTTCAGGCGTGTCACTGGCTTTGCTCAGGAAAATCCCCTTTTTTTTCGCGCTCTATTTCTTTGCGAGTTTGGCGATTTTTGCGGCGATCGACGCGATTCCGGGCGATCCGGTTGCCTTGCGATTCGGCAAGACGGTCGACGCGGAGCGGGTTGCTCTCGAGCGAGAGCGATTGGGCTTGGATCGTCCTTTTGTGGAACGCTATTTCATCTCGCAGAAGCAGTTCCTGGGGGGTGAGTGGGGAAGCAGCTTGAGTAGTGGAAGGGCCACTACGGAAGACTTTCGAGCTTTTATGCCAGCCACCTTGGAGCTGAGCTTGTGCGCCTTGGTCGTCGGCGTAGGGGTTGGGTTGAGCGTGGCCTTGGTGGGGGCTTTAGGGACGCATCCATGGGTGGCTCGGCTTGCCGGCTGGGTCGGGGCGATCGGTCTGGTGGTTCCGATTTTCTGGATCGGTATCTTGCTTCTGGTGGTGGGATCGTTGTGGCTGGGTTGGTTTCCGATGGGAGGGCGCTTCGACATGGCAGCCATTCCTCCAGATAGCGTGACGGGCTTCCTGATTTTGGATTCGGCGATCGCGGGGAACTTGCAAGCTTTGGGAGGAGCGTTTTCTCATATCGTTCTACCTGCTTTATGCTTATCGGTCTTTCCGGCCGCGGGGGTCTCCTCGGTGACCTACGCTCGCCTGCAGGAACCGGAACTGCAGGCTTTCATCGTGGCTCTGCGTTCGCGTGGATACGGACCGATGCGGATCCTTTGGAGGCACCTTTTGCGGATGTCGGCGGGGCCGACCGTTACGGTGATCGGCACCTCGTTTGGGGCTTTGCTGGGCGGGGCCTTTCTAACCGAGACGGTGTTTTCCTGGCCGGGAATCGGGCGGTATCTGGTGACGGCCATATTGGAGCGAGATGTCTTCGTAGCTCAAAACCTGCTGACCTTCCTCGTGCTTCTGGTGATCTTTGTGGCCTTCGTCTCGGACATGATCGTTTTCAAGCTGAATCCCCGGAAGGAGGTTCGGGGGTGAGCGAGGGGCGTTGGATCAACCTTTTGATTTTGGCTGTCCTGGGAACGCTTGCGGCGGGCATCCTGTGGACTCCTTTCGATCCTTATGAACAGGCCTTCTTCGACTTGCGAATCAGCGGTTCGAGCGCGAGTCACTGGCTGGGAGTGGATCGCTTGGGGCAGGATTATTTCAGCCGCATTTGGCGAGGAGCCGGAAACTCCATCTTGTTCGCCTTGCTGGGAAGCGTGGCAGCTCTGGTGGCGTCGGCCATCCTATTGGCCGCGGAACGGACAGGCGGCCGGATCGTGGGAAAGCTGGTGCGAGCCTTCGTGTCGTTTGGTATCGCCATGCCCGCTATTTTCATCGGCTTGCTGGTGGTGACGTTCATGGAGCGAGGTCCGCTTGCCCTGACCATTGCGATTGGGGCTGCGGGAGTGCCGTTCGCTTTTCGCCAATTGCGGGTGCTCTGGGGCGAACTCAACGGGACGGCCTACGTGGAAGCCAGCCGGGCGATCGGCGGTTCTGTTTGGCACCGGTTTCGCTTCACGATTTGGCCGAACCTCTGGCCGCAGTTGCTGGGGCTTTGGAAGTTGGTATTTGCTTTCGCCCTGCTGGAGCTCAGCGCCTTGACCTTTCTAGGCTTGGCGGGGGACCCGAATTGGGCGGAGCTGGGGACGCTGCTGCGCACGGGGCAGGGCTTGTTGCTGCACAGTCCCGCTTTCGTGATCTGGCCGGGGGTGGCCCTTTGCTTAGTGCTGGGCTTGGTAAGATTCGTTCGGAACTAGTTGCGGTATTATCAATGCCGTTGTAAGCTTCAGACAATTCTATCGGGGGGCGTATTTGCATTTTACGAAGTTGCTGCTTGGTAGCGAGATTTCGGCTATTGCGTGGTTCATTCCAAGGTGCGCTTACGAGACCTGCGTTGGATTCATCGGGGGCGAGGAAATCTTTTAGGTCCAAGAATGAAGAACCTAAGCACTTAACGGAAAGCCGTAGATGTGCGGGTAAAATTGGCTGACTTTAAGGATCAAGGGCGTCGGAGCCCCATTTTTTAGAAGCTCAACTCTGTTCTTCTTAAAATGAAAACATTACATTTAGTTCTGCTCACAGTCGCCGCATTAGGCGCTGTTTCATCGGTTAGTGCTATTCGTTTCGATTTTTACAAACTCGATAAGCCGAATGGGGCAGGCGATTTCCTGCCGGTCGACGGTTTTTCCAACAGTAATGATAGGGTGGGGAATCCAACGTTGACCTACGTCAAAGACGGTTTGTCCGTTACTGCTTCGGCGATGTTTGGGGGCAATGCAGCGTTCGCTATCCAGGACAGCGAAGCTGGTTGGACAGACGTGAAAGGCGCGGGTCTGGGCGTGTATAAATCCATTAATCCAATTGTCCTCTCTGACGACAATATTGATGTGGGCGAGACGTTGATCCTCACTTTCGATCAAGTGGTAACCCTGTCCAAAATAGAACTCCGCTCAGACAAGCATGGCATTCTAAATTGGGTCGATGGGGGGACTTTCCTTCTGAATGGCGTTTCGTATGGCCTTCCCAAAGGGGTGGGCACTGTTCACCCGCTGGGGCTGCTGACGGGTACCGTTTTTACTTTCGCGCATTCGGGCGGGATCTCCGACCCTACCGGAGGCCCGAGCGAAGATTTCTACCTCGCAAGCATTGATGTCGCAGTTCCTGACTCTGGGTCTACTCTTGCTCTTCTTGGACTCGGTTTGCTTGGCCTTGCTGGCGTGGCGCGTCGATTCCTGAAGTAATCAGACTTGGCCTTGTTTTGTCAGCTGGGCGCTCGTCGGCACGGTTCTCACGCCATGCTTTGAAAGCACAGGTGTTGGCGCCTTAATGTCGTTCAGCAAAAAGCCCATCCGGTGAGGGATGGGCTGGGAAAGCTGATGCTTGGCTCTTCGTTTTAGCGTCCGCCGCCGGTGTAGTAGTTGAGGCGCTGGAGCAGGGCGTTGGCTTCGACGGGAAGGTCGAACCAGTCGCTCATCACGATTTCCGGCATGTTGTAGTCGGTGTTGTAGAACGTTTGGGTGGCGCGGTTGTCGGGGGAAACCCAGCCGGCCTTCACTGCTACGCCTGCGAAGAGGCCCTTCTTGTTGGAGTAGACGAGTATCTTTGCGTTCTTGTAATCCTGGCTTTGGCGGGCTTCGCGCGAGCTTTCGAGCGGACCAGCGACGGCTGCGGCGTCCGCGCCGAAATCGAAGCGGCCCGAGTAGGCTTTTCGCATGGTGTCGAGATCCATGATCACGTAGACCGCGTCGAATTCCTTGACGCCGAGCTGGAGGCCGATGTTGGCTCCGCCCGTTTTTACGAAGGCGGGAACGCCCCACTCTTGATTGAGCGGATTCTTGGCGATGAGGATGCCGTTGCCCGCGTGGCCTCCGAGCATGATGCCGCCTCGGTAGTTGAGGGTGAAGATGATTCCTTGGGCGTCTTGCAGGATGTCGGCGGGAATGGCGGTAGCGGGATCCGCCATGATTTCCTCGAGCACGTACTCGCCGGCGACGATGCGATCTACCAGCTTCTCGCGCTTGGGCGCGGCGTTGACGGTGGCCGCGAGGAGGACGAAGCCTAGGCAGGCAAGTGCGATCCGTTTTATTTGCTTCATAACTATATGTAGGATTGGCGCTTGGGTAAGTGGTTCCTTTTGCAGCGCGATGCTTTCGATTGGAAGCGATTATTTGAGGGGGCTTGCGATTTTTGCAACAGAAGATGTGGGCAGGCGCCGGGCGGGGAATCGGGGCGAGGGTGGAATTCGATTGCTGGCCGCGGGACAGCTGAGCTGCGCTACTTGGGGATTTGGCGACTAAAGGATTGTTTTGAGCCGTGGGTATGGTTTCTTTGCGCCCTGCATGTCACGTAGCGATAGATCTTTTTATCGTGTATCCCGTCGCTGGATCGCGGATTTGATGGAACGGCTAGCCTTGAGCCAAAGGAGCCGTTTCAACGTTTTGGCGATATTGATCGGGGTTCTCAGCGGCTTGAGCGCTGTGGCCTTTCACCAGTCGATTCACTGGGCGGAGGAGAATTGGATCTATCGGGTGAGCCAGATTCCGGGCTGGATGGGGGTGGCGGCCTTAATTTTGCTGCCGGCTCTGGGCGGCTTGGTGGTGGGTTTCCTGATCAAGCATTGGGCGCCGGAGGCGGCAGGGAGCGGAATTCCGCAAGTTAAGGCTGCCTATTTCCTGAAGTTTGGCCGCATTCGCTTTCGGGCTGCCGTGGGCAAGTTTTTGCTGGGGACCGCTTCGATCGGCACGGGCGCGAGCCTAGGACGCGAAGGGCCGACCGTTCACCTCTCGGCGGCGATCGCCTCGTGGGTGGGGCGCTGGTTCGGCTTGGCTCCTCGCCAGATCATGGCTTTGATTCCGCTGGGTTGCGCGGGAGGGATCGCGGCGGCTTTCAACACGCCGCTGGCGGCGATCGTCTTTGCGATCGAGGAGATCATGGGCGACATGAAGCACAAGGCCTTCGCGGGAATCGTCATGGTCGCGGTGATCGCGGCGGTGATAGAGCGTTCCTTGCTGGGGACGGACGCCATGTTTCAAGTCCCTCTGCATCCCGACCACCTTTCTGGCATGAGCTTGGTGATGAGTCTGGTGCTAGGGGTATTGGCCGGCTTCGTGTCGCATGCCTTCGTTGAGTGCTTGTTGCGGGCGCGGGAACGCGTGAAGCTGGTACGAGGACGCTACAGCTGGATGATGCCGGGCTTGGGAGGCTTGCTTACGGGCTGCGTGGGAGCTTTGGTGTATTCGAACCTTGGGCACATGGGGGTTTTCGGAATCGGATACCTCGATCTTTCCTCGGCCTTGGCTGGGAGTTTGGGACTAGGTGTCTTGCTGGCTTTGTTCCTGGGAAAATTTGCGGCGACAATCTTTTCCTACTCAAGCGGGGGATCTGGCGGGATTTTCGCGCCCACGCTTTTCATTGGCGCCATGCTAGGCGGAGCGATCGGGGTAATCTCCGAAACGTTTACGACGGAGACGGGACTGTTGCCGCACGTGCTCGCCTTGGTGGGAATGGGGGCGCTGTTCGCAGGAGTTATCCGGGCTCCCGTCACTTCGATCCTTATCATCTTCGAGCTGACGCGCGACTACAACCTGATCCTGCCGATTATGCTAGCGAACCTGACGTCTTACGCGATCGCTACCAAGCTGCGCCACGTCCCGATTTATGAAGCTCTCCTGATCCAGGATGGAATCAACTTGCGCAAATTTCCGATTTTGCGGCCGAGCCAAGGTTGGCAGAACATGCCGGTAGGTTCGATCATGACCAATACGGTCCATACTCTGCGAGCTGACATGTCCTTGGCCGATGCATGGAAGAAAATCAAGGGCGAGGGCTTCAAAGTGTATCCAGTTGTGGACGACGAGATGCACTACGTCGGATTGGTGCACCGCAAGGGGGTTAAGATCGTGAGCGCTCAATCGCCGAAAAAGCAGGTACGGGACATCTTTATTTCCGACACTTTCCCGAAGGTGTATCCAGACACGAGGATACGGGAGGCTGCGAAGCAGTTTGTGAATACGGAGTGGATCGCGCTGCCGGTTGTAAGTCGCTTGGACGAGGGACGTGTTGTGGGAGTCGTGACTTTGCATGACATCACTCGCCAGCAATTCCTACAGGAAACGAAGGGGGACTAAGAGAGGTCTGAACCGAAAGAAGCGAGTTGTGATATTTTGAGTATGAAAAACGAAAACGTTTGGAAGCGAAAGGGAGGAGACGGGGCGAAGGCTTCGACTGCTGGGCGGCGCGCGCCTTGGGTCGAGATCAAGACCTTCACCTTCCACCCGACCATCTACAAGTCGATGTTGGGAAAGGTGTCTGCCGACGCCCAGGCAGGAGACATCGTCACCGTTTATGACCGCAAGGGAGAGATATTCGGCTCAGGTTTGTACAATGGTAAGGCTCGGGTGCCCTTGCGGATGTATCGCCATGGGGAAGAGGCCTTTGGCGAAGCTGACTTTTTGCAGTTGATCGATCGTGCGATTGCGGCGCGACGTGAAACGATGGGCCTGGATGCGGTGACGGACGCTTACCGCGTTATACATTCTGACGGCGATGGCTTGAGCGGGTTGGTGGTAGACAAGTTGGGCGTTGTATTGAGCCTGCAAGTACATTCCTACGGCGTCTATCAGAGATTGGCTGAGTGGATCCCATACTTGAAGGAGAAGCTTGATGCCACGGAGGCGATCGTGGAGGTCGATCCCAAGATCGCTGATTTGGAGGGAATCCGTATCGACCAGAGTCTATCGGACGATATCCGATTCGCCAAGTTCGAGGAGCACGGGATCCGTTACGAGGCGGATTTTCGGGACGGGCACAAGACTGGTTTTTTCTGCGACCAACGTGACAACCGAAAACGATTTGGCGAATTCGCCAAAGGGAAAGACGTTCTCGACGTTTGTTGCTACACGGGAGGTTTTGCGCTGAATGCAGCCGTTTCTGGAGAAGCTTCGGAAGTGACTGCGGTCGACCTCGACGAGAAGGCGATCGCTCAAGCCAAACGCAATGCCAACCTCAACGGGCAAGCCCGCGTAAGCTGGACGCACTGTGACGCATTTTCCTTCATGCGGCAGATGCAGCGCAACGGACGGCAGTGGGACTTGGTGAACCTTGACCCGCCGAAGCTTATCTTCAGCAAGGACCAGCAAGCGGAGGGGATGAAGAAGTACGAGGATTTGAACCAGCTTGCCTGTACGCTGGTGAAACCTGGCGGAGTGATGGCGACGTACTCTTGCTCCGGGCAACTGTCGGCGGAGGAATTCGAGAATATGGCGATTCGCTCGGCCCACCGGGCGGGCCGGCGTCTGCAGATCTTGGACCGAACTGGGGCAGGCAGCGACCATCCGGTGATGTCGAATTGCCCTGAAAGCCGCTACTTAAAGGCGATTTGGTCGATCGTCTGGTAGGGACGTATTTCACTCTTCACTTTTCATCATTCACTCTCCAATTTCGGCTCCTTATGGCTACGAAGGTAAACAAAATCTCCCGCGGCAACGTCATCGAATACGAGAAGCAACCCTGCTTGGTGATCGAATGTAAAATCGTTGCTCCGCCTAACATGTCAGCTCTCTGCCAGATGCAGCTCAAGAACCTCAAGA
Source organism: Pelagicoccus enzymogenes (assembly GCF_014803405.1). Lineage (NCBI taxonomy): Bacteria > Pseudomonadati > Verrucomicrobiota > Opitutia > Puniceicoccales > Pelagicoccaceae > Pelagicoccus > Pelagicoccus enzymogenes. The sequence continues at coordinate 118,544 of NZ_JACYFG010000006.1, read as the reverse complement.
CGGGCAAGGTCATCCATAACCGCACCAACGTGGGCGACTCCTACGAGGTACTGCACAAGGAAATCAAAGACTTGGAATACTCCTACCCGAACGGCGACATGTACGCCTTCATGGACCTCGACACTTACGAGACCATCGAGATTTCCGAGGAGGTTGTGGGAGATGCGAAAGACTTCCTGATCGAAGGAAAGAGCTACCAGATTTTCTTCGTAGACGGCAGCCCGCTAGGCGTTGAGCTTCCTTCATCCATCGAGATGAAGGTGATCGAGGCTCCCGAAGCGGTCCGTGGCGACACGTCTGGAAACGTGCAAAAGACGGTGGTGCTGGAGACTGGCATCGAGGTGCGCACGCCGATCTTCATCAAGGAAGGCGAGATCATCAAGATCCGCCCCGAAGACAAGAGCTACCAAGGCCGCGCCTAAGACGCTTCGGGCCGTTTATTAACACTTATTTCGAAACGCCAGATCCTCCGCGAGGGTTTGGCGTTTTTTTCGTTTTAGTATCTCCTGCTGACGTCGAGTTCTAGCTCAGCAATAACGCGGCTAAGGCCCGCTTCTTGCTGAAAACCAATGCCATGGACTACAATCCAAGTCAGTCGAAGTCGAAACTCCTGACCCGCAGCTTCGTGCAGTGGGGGGCGGTGCTCGTATTGGCTGTAATCGTGATCTTCGCGGCCAACACTTTGCGGGGCATCCTTCGGTCGGCTGACCTAGAGAAAGCGGTGAAGTTGCAGGAGGAGGCAGTATTGCTGGAGGCGAATGCCATTCGCTATCGCCTGGAGGCGGAGACCTTGTCCTCGTTTTACCTGATTACCAGCTTAGGCGCTTACATTTCGGTGAATCCCGATTTGTCGCAGGAGGAATTCTCTCGCTTCGCCTCCACGATCTTTGAAGCGAAGCCAGGCTTGGTGAATATCGCCGCAGCGCCCGACTTGGTGATCCGTTACGTCTACCCGATGAAAGGCAACGAGGCTGCCCTAGGCCTCGACTACATGAAGCACCCGACGCAAAAGTTGGCAGCGCTGGCTGTCAGGGACAGCGGGCAGCCCGTGATCGCGGGGCCGTTGAATCTCGTTCAAGGAGGGGTTGCGGTCATCGGTCGCTTCCCGGTTTACGACGAATCTGGTTTTTGGGGAATCGTTTCGACACCGATCTATTTGAACCAGCTCTTGAAGGATTCAGGTTTGTTGGACGAGCAGCTCTCAATCGAAATGGCCTTGAGGGGAAAGGATGGGAAGGGGGCTGAAGGGGACGTGTTCTTTGGGGACCCGGAGCTGTTTTCCGGGCATTCGCTTCTAATTCCAGTTCAGCTGTTTTCGGGAAGCTGGCAAATTGGAGTGCGCCCCAAGCAAGGCTGGGTGACGGAGGGGCCGAACGCTTCCTTGATCGACTTTTTCGTCATCTTCGCGGGCTGTCTCGTGGTTTTGATTTCGGTCTTGCTCAATATCTACGTGCTCCGTTTGCACAAGAGCCGAGAGGTGGAGGCGAGCGTGAGTCGGGCGAAGTCACGCTTCCTTGCGACGATGAGCCACGAGATTCGTACGCCTTTAAACGGCATTGTGGGAGTGGCGCACTTGCTGGAAATGGAGGAGCTAGACGAAGAGCAGAGAGATTTGACATCCACGATCATCAGTTCGGCCGAGGCGTTGAACGGATTGCTGTCCGATATCCTAAACTTGAGCAAGCTGGAGCATGGGACTTTCGTAGCTCGGCCGGAGCAAGTCGTCTTGCAAGAGGTGTTCGAACCGGTTCACGGATTGCTGAAAGTGGAGGCGGAGCGGAAAGGCATTGCCTTGAACTGGACGGAGATTCCTCCGGAATGCAGCACTTTGGTCGTGGATCCTTTGGTGCTGCGTCAGGTCTTGTGGAACTTGATGAGCAATGCGGTCAAGTTCACTAAGGAGGGTGAAGTGCGACTCGAGCTGGAGTGCGTGCAAGGGGGAGACCGCAAGTCGGAGTTTCTTCGTATGGTCGTAACGGATACAGGCGTTGGGATCGACAAGTCGCGCCAGAAAGCGGTGTTCGAAGATTTCGTGCAAGAAGACGACAGCACGACGCGAGAGTTTGGGGGTACAGGGCTAGGGCTTGCCATCGTTAAACGTCTTGTCGACGGAGTAGGCGGAAACGTTTCCCTGCGTAGCGAAAAAGGCAAGGGAAGTGTATTCACGGTAGAGCTACCAGTTGGCTAGCGACTTGGCTCGCTACTGGTAGCGAGCTTTGTGAGCGGCGGAGACTTTTACGTACTTGGCAGCCCAGTTTTTGATATTCGCTTGTTCCTCATCGGTGAGGGCTCGCTTTACTCTTGCGGGAGCGCCCATGACCATGCTTCCGGGAGGAATGATGGTGCGGGGCGTGACGAGGGCACCGGCTCCGACGATAGAGTTTCGCCCGATGACCGAGCCGTCGAGCACGGTCGCTCCCATGCCGATCAAGCATTCGTCCTCGATGGTGCAGGCATGAATGATTGCTCCGTGTCCGATGGTCACGTCTTGGCCTATCTTGACCGGGTAGTCGTCGGCGAGGTGCACGATGGTGCCGTCTTGCACGTTCGAACGGTCGCCGACTTCGATGTAGTTGATGTCGCCCCGCAGAACGCAAGCCGGCCAGACGCTAGCGTTTTCGCCGAGTCGAACGTCGCCGATGACAGTCGCCTCGTTTGCTACGTAGGCGCTCTCTGGGACTTGCGGGTCCTTGGCGAGGAAGGTTTCGAATTGTTCTTCGAGTGTCATGATAAGTGGAAGAGCCGTTTTGCGTTTTGAAGGGTGATGGCCTCGATTTCGGCGGGACTCAGGTCGCCATTTTGCAGTTCAGCGAGAGGCAGGATAAAGTTCGGTGAACGTTTGTCTTTGGGAAAGACGCGTAGAGGGTAGTCCGAACCGAAGAGGATTTTGTCCACTCCCACCTTGTCGCAGAATTCCCGATACACCGGAGTTTTGTAGAGCAAGGGGCAAGCCGACGTATCGAATACGACGTTGTTCGGGGGCGGTTCTCGGTTTCGCAAGGGTTCACAGCCTCCGAGATGAGAAAAGATGAAGGAGGTGTTGGGGTGCTCGTTGGCTAGGTTTAAGAGTGACGCGTAGGGAGTGTCGATCTTGCCAGGGTAGTCGTGTGTCGTGGGGTCGGTGACGTGAAAGTTTACGGGAGCCCGGTATGCGGCAGCGAGCTCGAGCGCTTGGGCGAGCACCGGATCCTCGTAGGCGTACCCTTGAGCGGGTGGATTGAGTTCTCCGATTCCCTTGCAGCCGCGCTGGAAAGCGTTCTTCAGCAGCTCGAGGGCAGCGTTCCCTCCTTTGGCGTTAAAGGGGGCGAAGCAGATGAAGCGATGGGGAGACTTTGCGAGCCATTCGGTTTGCCAATTCAGGGTATGCAGGCAGCTGTCGTGGTTTTCCCAATACCAAGAAAGAATGACCACTTTCTCGACTCCTGCGTCATCCATGTCTTGGAGCAGCTCGCTGGGAGATTTCCAAGCCTGTAGGCTTTTCCCATGCGAAGGCTTTACGCAAGAGAGCCAGTAGGGTTCATTTTGAGTGACCGCCCATGCAAGAGGATCGGCAGAGACGCTCGGAGGATAAAGGTGGATGTGGCTATCGATGGCCATGGGCCAAATTACCGAGTCGCTCTCTCTCTCATGAGGTCGAGGCTTTGGCGAACGAGCGACCCCATTGATTCGCAACCGAGAAAGGTGTTGCTCTTGTAGTGGTCGGCAAGCTCCTCGCGCAGCTGGTAGACGTTTTCCTTGGGGGCGAGCTTGTCGTCGGACATGCTGTCGAGCAGGGCGCGTAGCCGCAGTTTGATCGCGTCCATGCGTCGAGAGATCAGAGCGTGTTCCTCGCGCTGATACTGCTTAGCAGTCTTTGTATCGATGTGGCTGGTACAGAATTCGACGAGCGGATTGTTTTCCTTGAAGAACTGAGGAAGGTAGAAGTTCTTGCGTCCGTCGTAGGTCTGCTGGTCGAAATCCATGGAGCGGATACGGATCTGAGTCTCTTCGAAGTCGGGAGTGATGCCGACTACGAAATTGTAGGGCCGCATGTCTCCTAAAAGGCGTACGAAGCAGCGTTCGTTGAACTTGATGAGTTCCTTGGCGATGCGAATCGCTTTGAGGCGAGGGCTTTCCATCCAGTCGTCGATGAAGATGTCGCCTGGAAGGCCGACGACGTGCTCTTCTACCAAAGTGTCGCCGTCGGTGAGGAAGAACATTCGGTTGGGCGAGAGAAGGTGCTCGAGTTCGAGTCCGTAGGCGCGGGAGGCGTCTGCCTTTTTGACGTAGAAGTAGTCTTGATTGTCGTTGCGTGAGTTGACGATTCGGATGCGGAAAGGCTTCGAGTTGCCGAAAACGCAGTAGTCGATACGGTCGACGTACAGGTGTTCCATGACCGACTCGTCGCCTCCCGCTTTCAGGATGGCGTAAACGCGTTTGAGGCCCTCGTTGAGTTTCCTCATGATGAAAGGCTCGTAGATGAGCGTTTCCCAAAGCGTGTCCTCACCTTTCGAGTCATAGAGGGGAGCTCCCATCTGGAAGCGTTCCAATTGGTTGTATTTGACGGGGAGCGAGTGCTCTCGATTGAAGCTCGTCAAATAGTAGCGAAGCGATTCGCTAATGGGGATGGACGGCTTTCGAATCGTTTTCGTTACCCGTCTTCGCCCTTTGGCATTCGGTGGTTCTAGAAAGTCCTTTGGGTCTTCGCTTGCTGACACTTTGCTCTGGTTGAGGTTCGTCCTGGAGGATAGTGCAGCGGGGGAGGGCCGCAAGACTCAATGCGCGATGCTCACCTTTGCTCGTCTGTGAAATTGTGCCAGAGCGCTTCGAGTTCGCCTCGTTCTCCGGCGTAGGGAAACCAGGGCTTGCGATCGCAGTAGTGGAGAAGGCGGCAGCTCTCCAGGCCGCTGGTATCCGTATAGTCCTTCTTTATCAAATTGTACTCCGGTGGAAGGGCTTCCAAGGGGATTCCGTAGCTGTGTATCCACTTATTTAGGATGCCTTGGTCTCCGGAATTGTATCCGCTTCGTCCTGGATTTTCGCGGGCGATAGCCTTCAGTTGTTCGACTGTCGTTTGTCCGAGAAGGCTCCTTCCAATGGAGAGCACGCCGCTGTTTATCTCATTGGGGTGGCCTTTGTAGCCGCGCGTTTTCCGGAAGCCGGTGTCGCGGGCTGCCAGCAAATAGGACGGGTTGTTCGCGTAGAGGGCGGGGGCTTCACGCAGGGAGAGCACGTCGCTGTCGAGAAATATATTCCGTTCGTAGCCGAAGTCCCGAAAGGCCTCGAACTTGAAGAAGGTTTGGGCGTGCCGTTTGGAACGGCTCTTCTTGTATGGGGAAATGTCGGAATAATCTTGGGCGTCGATCAAGACTCGCTCCTGGCATAGCGAAGCAAGCTCGTTTGATTGCAGGGCGATTGGGTCGCGACTGAGCGCGATAACAGGAAAGTTTGGGTTGTGGGCCTGCCAAGACCTTAGGGTGCGGATCGTGCCGTTTAGGTATAAGCTATCGGTCAAAACGACGAGGCAGGTTGTGGACATGTGAGTTACAGGATTTCTAGGGAGCGGAGTCGATTGAGCGCTGCAGCTAACTCCTGGAGGCGAATTTCTGCTAGGTCGCCCTTGCCGATCGTGGAAAGGCGACCCTTATCAGCGAAGGCAAGGACCTGCTCGAGGGCTGCGGGGAGGCTTAGCTCCGCGAACAAACGATTTTCGGCGGCGTAGAGCAGGGCGGCTCCAATCGCTCTGGCTTGCGAGCTGTCGACGATCTGGGGAATTAGGGATAGATCGATTTCGTCCTCTCCGAAGGTGAGGGCCCGCCCGTCGCGGGTTTTTACGCGGCTACGTCCGGGGCGACCTCTGCCAGATATGTAAGGGTTTATGGATACGGGGTCTGCGAATCGTTTCGATTGCGATGGGTTTGTTGCGACGAGGCTGGGGACGAGAGCCTCTTGCTGGAACGCTTCGGAGCAAAGGGCCTTCGCCTCTTTGGTCAGGTCTTGGGGAAGGTAGTTGTCGAGTGCGATAACATGATCGGCGGGTTCAAAGTAGTCTCCCGAGCCTCCGAGTACGATGACAGTGGATACACCGCAATCCCGATGCAAGGAACGAACGCGTTGAACGAATGGGGTGATGGGCTCCTTGTCTTTCGCGATGAGCTGCTGCATGCGGCTGTCGCGGATGAGAAGGTTGGTCGCCGATATGTCCTCGTCGATAAGGAGGGCTTTGGCTCCGGTTTCTAAGGCCTCGATTATGGCTGCAGCTTGAGAGGAGGATCCGGATGCGTTTTCGGTGGAAAAGGAGGAAGAGTCCTTGCCTCCCGGTAGCTGGCCAATGAATGGGGTTAGGTCGACCTTGGCCACGGAACGGCCATCTTCGGCTCTGACTTTGGTCGCATCTGAACGTGTAACGACAAGCTCTCGACCGTCCTGAGGGCGGTGGTTGTAGACTCCGCGTTCGAGAGCCGAGAGCAAGGTCGATTTTCCATGATAACCACCTCCCACAATGAGGGTTACGCCCTCCGGTATTGCCATACCGGATACCTTTCCAGCGTGGGGCAGCTCAAAAGTCTTTCGCAGCGAAGGAGGGGAGCGAAAAGGTACTGCCTCCCGCATCGGGCGTTCGTCGATGCCAGAAGCACGCGGCAGAATGGATCCATCTGCCACGAATCCGATCAGCTTGTTTTCCGAGAGAGTGGCTCGTAGCGTAGCGGCGTCCTCTGCAGTGTCTGCGAACGAGCGGATGGCATCTTTGTCGATTTGATCGTAACAGAGCGCGTCTTCGACGATTTCAGGTAGTTGATCGATTAGCAGTTCGATAGCGGAACGACCGCGAATGCGGCGGCCGTTGGCCGGCAGGCCTACCGAGAAACGAGCGATCGTGGTGTCCGGTCCGATTTCCAAACAGGTGCGTTGCAGCATTTCCTGGCCAGGAATGTCGATTGCGATGAGGCCTGACTTTCCGGAGCCGCTGCGGCTGGAAGCTTGATTGCAAGCTTTTGCGAACGAGAGAGCGAGGAAGTTCTCAGTTCCGGTACGGCGTGAAGTATTGGAAAAAAGCTGATGAGGCAGCTCTGACTCCACATGGGGAAGGGTGACGGACAAGCGAGATGGAGAGGCGAAAGGGTCTCCTTGGACTTTGTCTATGCTGAGCGTAAAGAACTCGTAGTCGTATTGTCCGCGAATGTCTTTGTAGGCTGGATACGGCCTGCCATCGATTCGTTGCAGGGTCGCCTTTAGATCAGATTTATGTTTCATGACTAGTTCTGGCCAAAGCGGCTGTTGACTATCTCTTTCGTCAGCTCGATTCGCTGCTTACCGAAGTCGTCTCTTGGTGTATGGGAATCGAGGACGGTAGCGAAAAAGAGGATACGCTCGTCTTGTTGGGCCCAGCCGACCCACCAGCCGATGTTGCGGTTTTCGGGTAGGACGGCCCAGCCCGTTTTGGCGGAGTAAGCGATGGAGCTTTCGGAAGGATTGAGCATCATGGTCCTGACGCTATCCATCACGCGCGGATCGAAGGGAAGCTCGTCGCGGTGAAGTCGACGGAGAAAGTCGATTTGTTCGAGGGGCGAAATACGAAGTCCTCCCGTTAGCCAAAAGCTGTCTACCCCACCGTCTATGTTTCTGTTTCCGTAGGGAATGGAATCGATGAACGCTTGCATCTTCTGTGCTCCAATCTCTCTCACGATCGCTTGGTAGTGCGGAACGGAGGAAATGCGGAACGCTGTGGTGAAGTCTAGGTCGCGGTTAGTTTCGGCGCGACTGCGCGTTACCCCGTCCCACTTGAGGGTGCTTGCAGGGCTTGAGACGATACCGGACTGCAGGGCGGCCTGGGTGCTGAGGATTTTGAAAGTCGAGGCCGGGATGAAGCCTTCTCTCGCTATCTCTGGGTGGCTGGCTCGATAGGAGCTGTTCTCCGGGTCGAATACCAAAATGCACCCGCGGTAGCCGCTTGCTTCGACAAGCTCTCGGGCGTGTTGGTCGATTTCGATGTTCGCCTCCTCCGCTGGGAGAATTGTCGTCGAGAAAAGGAAGAAACAGGCGAAGATTCGATTCATGCAGGATGTTGGCGTTCGTAGGAAAAGATGAATTGCTGGGCGAAGCCCGCTAAGGGACCGTAGTGGACGCGACCGAACTGGGAAAGCTGGGAAGGCGACCATCCGAAAAGAGCATATCGTTTCTCGAGGACTTTGATGATCCAGGTGTCGACGGGGAAGGCTTCGAGCTTGGCGGCTCCGAAGAGCAAGGCGCAGTCTGCAATCTTCTCCCCCACTCCGGGAAGGGAAACGAGCATGGGCTTGGCCTCGGAATAGGGCGAGGCTTCTATCTGGGAAAGAAGCTCGGGGTGGGAGGCGAGCAAGTCGGCAGTCTTTTTGATGTTCTTGGCCCGAAAGCCGAGGCCGAGCGATCGAAGCTGCTCTTCGCTCGCGGCGGCGAGCTGTTCCCAGGTCGGGAGAGCATGGATCCCGGGTAGGATCTCAGTTCCTAGGTTTTCTGCCATGCGTTCGCACATGACTTTGATCTGCGGAATCTGCTTGGTGGCCGAACAGAGGAAACAGAGGACGGCCTCGGGGAAGGGTTGCTTGAGGATGCGGAGACCAGGATAGGCTTGGAGTGCCTTTTGGAGGTGGGAATCGCTTCGCCAAGGAAGCTTGTCCATGGCGGCTGCCCAGTCAAAGTCAGCGCGCAGGTAGGATGCAAGAGAGGGTTCCGTCTCGGGGTGGCTGGAGGGAGTGGACACTTCGATCCCACCTTTATCCGAAAAACGGATACGTGCTACGTGTTGTCCCCAGATTCCTTGCCAGCACGATTTGGTCTCGAGGTAGTTCCACCGGAAGGCTTGGCCGCCATTCAGGGTTTCCGCAAGCGTTTGCTCGGTGAAGGGCGTTGCCAGTGGGATAGTCTTCCAAGGAGTCCAGGTCGGCATGTGCTCAATCGCGGCAAGGGGTCCGCTTTTCGCAAGGTAGTTGGGTTATTCGGACCAGAGAAAGCTTTGAGCAGTTTCGAGCGGTATGCCTGATGCGTCCAGCAGCTCGATTTTCCAGGCGACGGGATGGTTGCTGGATTCTTCCCATTCGCTGCCGGTAAAGCCGACGAGGATGCGCTTCTTTTTGAGGTCCTTGGCAGGCAGTTGGAAGCTGTCGATCTCTTGCGTACCCTTGCGGACGAACTGAACGCGTAGTTTTTCCGCTCGAGCAAGGGTAGTTCTATCATCGGCGAGAAGCGAGATGTAGAAACCATCGCGGCTGTTGTCGTCGCTGCGAAAGACGGCGTAGCGACCGTCGCTGTGCTTGCCGGTCAGGTATTCGCTGACGCGCTTGAAGGAGTCGGCGTCTCGGTGCTCGGCGGAAACGACTGTGAGTTCGGCTCGGGCTGTGGCGGCAAGCGCGAGCAGGGTGAAAACGGTTATGAGGTGTCTCATTGGGAAAGCGTGGTTGTGTGATCGCGACCGAGGTCGCTCCTACCAGCCGTAGTTGCGGCGGATGCGGATGGGTTCGAAAAGGTCGGTGGAGATTTCTTGTAGAAAGCGGCTGGGGTTCAGGAACATGCTTGGCCCGCCTTTAGTATTCATTTTTGGATACAGGACATAGAGTTCGTCCCGAGCTCGGGTGACGGCGACGTAGAAGAGGCGGCGCTCTTCCTCGGTGTCGCCCACGTCGATGGAACGGCGAGTCGGAAAGAATCCGTCTGCGGCGCCGATGACGAAAACGACGTTGAACTCGAGGCCTTTGGCTTGGTGGACGGTGGTGAGGCGGATTGCCTCGTCGGACTCTTCCATGCGGCCAGAGGTCTCGGAGTTTAGGAGCGTGATCTGAGCGATAAGTTCCTGCATTTCCTCGAAGCGAGCTGCGAAGCCGACAAGGGAGTTCAGGTCTTCCAAGCGATTGCTGTAGTTGGCGTAGGCGCCTTGCAGGTAGGACGAGTACCAACCGTCGATAGCGATTTGCACGACTTCGTCGGGGGTGCCCGTGTCGGCTATTTGCTTCATGTCGCGCAGCGTGAGGGCAACGGCTTCCCAATCGGCTCGCGAGGCGGCGGGAGCCTTCTTGACCGTCGCCTCGTGGCGGAGCGCGTCGATGAAGTCGAGCTCGTGTTTCTTGGCGATTGCCAAGGTGTGGTCGTAGAGCTTCTGGGCAGTCTTTTCGCCGACTTTGGGGAGGAGCAGAAAAAGTCGCAGGAATGCGGTTACGTCCGCGGGATTGTAGACAAGGCGCAGGTGGGCGACGAGGTCCTTGATGTGAGCTTGCTCGAAGAAGCGAACGCCGCTGGTGATTTGGTAGGGGACGCCGGCGCGGGACAGCTCCATCTGCATGTCGAGGGCGACGAAGTGGGAGCGATAAAGGACGGCGATCTCGCGCGGATCCTGTCCTTCGTCGATGAGGCCTCGGATCCGGGTGATGACGAATTGGGCCTGTTCCCGGGTATCCATCGCTTGCACCACGTAGGGCCGCTGAGCGGATGGCTTGTGGGCGCGGAGTTCCTTGTCGAAGCCAGCGGTCGTACGGTTTGAGATGATGGCGTTGGCCATGGTGAGGATCTCGGGCGTACTGCGGTAGTTGGTTTCGATTCGCAGGATTTCAGTTCCCGGGTGGCGGTCAGGGAAGGTAAGGATGTTGTCGAAGTTGGCTCCTCTCCAGGAGTAGATGCACTGGGCGTCGTCGCCGACTGCCATGATGCGATGGTGGGGAGCCATTTTGTCGATGATGGCGGCTTGCAGGACGTTGGTGTCTTGGTACTCGTCGACGAGGCAGTGCTGAAAACGCTTTTGGTAGTATTCGGCGACTTCTGGCGCTTCTTCGAGGAGTTTGAGCCAGAAGACGAGCAGGTCGTCGTAGTCGACCACGTTTTGCTCCTTCTTCTTTTTTGCGTAAGCCTCGGCGAAGCCTTCGATGCGCTCGATGAAGTCGTGGTGTTGGGGAAAGAAATCGATGATGGTCCGCTCGATGGACTCGCAGGTGTTGCGGGCCATGCTGATGATGGACGAGAGCGGACCGGGTTTGGGGTGAGTCTTGTTCTTGAAGAAGGAGGACTCAACGGATTCGACCGCATGCTTGAGGACGGTTTCGGCTTCGCCGGCGTCGAGGATCGTGAAGTTCTTGGGGACGCCGATGGCTTCGCCATGCATGCGTAGGAGCCGATGTCCGATGCTGTGGAAAGTGCCGCCCCAAAAGCTGCGTCCTTCTACGCCGGTAAGCTCTTCCACTCGGTCGAGCATCTCTTTGGCTGCCTTGTTGGTGAAGGTCAGCAAGAGGATTTCGCCCGCTCGGACGCCTTTGCTGAGGAGGTAGGCGACGCGATAGGTGAGGGTACGTGTTTTGCCGGAACCGGCTCCGGCTAGGATAAGGAGTGGGCCTGGTTGGGCGGTGACGGCGGCATACTGCTCGTCGTTGAGCTGCGCCCGAAAGTCTATCTCGGGAATTTCGAAAGGGTTTGGCGTCGGGCTGAGATCGAAGTCCATTCGTGGGCAGTAAGAGTGGTGAATCGACAAGTGTGAAGGGTGAAGTTGCCCATTGGAAGGCGATCTGCGGGTGAGCGAATCTCGCGACGAGCGAGCTCCCAAGGCTCAGAGCAGCACGAGGGCGTCGCGATGCACGACCTCCAGGCGAGTGCGGTCCGGGTACAGGTCTTGCAGTTCCTCTACGTGCTTGCCGGCGATGTTTGCGATCTCGGCGCCGGAGTAGGCTATTTCGCCGCGGGCGACGGCTTCACCTTTCGAGTTGAGGATATCGACGACGTCGCCGGGCTTGAAGTGGCCGTCGAATCGGGTGACGCCAGCGGGAAGGAGGCTACGGCCGCGGCGAACGATCGCGTCGCTCGCTCCGTCGTCGATCGTGATAGAGCCGCTGGCGCGTTGAAAATAGGCGAGCCAGCGTTTTTTTGAGCCCATGGGTTGCGGTGAGGCCTTGAAGCGGGTGCCCACGACTTCTCCGTCGATGATGCGGATTATGATGTTTTCGGCCGAACCGTCCGCGATAAAGGTTTCGCAGCCAGATTCGGTGGATAGCTTGGCGGCTTCGAGTTTTGAAACCATGCCGCCGACGGCGGTGGGGGAGCTGGTGCCTTTGGCGAGCGATTCGATCTCGGGAGTGATCTTCTCGACGACGGGTATGATCTGCCCGTCGCCATCCATGTCGATCAGCCCTGGAGCGGTTGATAGGATTTGGTACTGGTCGGCATCGCTGAGGCTCGCGACCATGGCTCCCAGCAGGTCGTTGTTGCCAAACCGTATCTCGATCGCGGATACGGAATCGTTTTCGTTGATGATAGGGACGACGCCGTAGTTGAGCAGTTGCTCGATGGTTGCCTTGGCGTTGACGTAGCGGTTGCGTATACGCAGGCCTTCGTGGGTGAGCAGGATCTGCCCGGCGATGAGGCCATGAGGCTGGAGCCCGTCTTGCCAGCATTGGATGAGGCGACTCTGGCCGATCGCGGCGCACGCTTGCTGTTTGGCGAGCGTCTTGGGGCGTTCTTGGAGGGAGAGGGCCCCCATGCCCATGCCAACGGCTCCGGAGCTAACGATCAGAGTTTCGATCCCGCGTTTTCTGAGCTCAGCGACCTGGCTACAGATTGCGTTTACCCGAACGGTATCCACCTTCCCGATACCGTGGGTCAGGATTCCGGTGCCTAGTTTTATGACGACGCGTTTCATGTGGATGCAAAATAGTCTGTAGCGGTTTAGTCTATAGCCGTCGGGGCTACGGACTAAATGGCTACAGACTATTGAGGGAAGCCGCTTTGCTGCTTAAACGGTGGTAAGTTCCTTTTCCTTGGCGGCGAGGAGGTCGTTGATCTTCTTGATCGAGTTGTCGGTGGTCTCTTGGATTTCCTTCTCGTCAGTCTTGAGCTCGTCCTCGGTGATTTCGCCCGCTTTCTGGAGTTTCTTGAGGGCGTCCATGGCGTCGCGGCGAGCGTTGCGAACCGCAACGCGTCCGTCTTCTGCTTGCTTGCTCACCAGCTTCACAAGCTCTTGACGGCGGTCGCCGGTGAGCTCGGGGAGGGGGAGACGGATAACGTCGCCCATTATTGCGGGCGTGATGCCGATGTTGGACGCGAGGATCGCTTTCTCGATGGCCTTGAGGGTCGACTTGTCCCATGGTTGCACCGCGATGGTACGAGCGTCGGGAGTAGTGATGGCGGCCATTTCCTTGAGGGCCATTTGGCTGCCGTAGGCTTCGACCTGAATTCCCTCGACCATGCCGGGGTTTGCTTTGCCGGTATTAACGGCAGCGAATTCGTTTGCGGTATGTTCGACGGCCTTTTCGGCCTTTTCGTCCATTGTCAGGAATACTGTTTCTTCGTCCATTTGCGGAAAGGGGTGAAAGTTAGGAAACTAGAGTGCCGACGTTTTCGCCGATGATGGCGCGACGGATCGAGTCGGAGTCGTTTAAGCTGAAAACCAGGATGGGGACCTCGTTGTCCATGCAAAGCGAGAATGCGGTGGAGTCGAGAATGTTGAGGCGTTGCTGGAGCGCGTCTATGTAGGAAAGGGAGTCGTAGCGAACGGCGTCGTCGTGCTTCATCGGATCCTTGTCGTAGATGCCGTCGACCTTGGTGGCTTTCATTATCACCTCGGCCTCGATTTCGCTGGCTCGCAGGGCGGCTGTGGTATCGGTGGAGAAGTATGGGTTGCCGGTTCCCGCGACGAAGATCACGACGCGTCCTTTCTCTAAGTGCCGGATTGCGCGGCGAAGGATGAAGGGCTCTGCGACCTGGTTCATGGGGATCGAGGTTTGCACTCGGGTTTGCACACCCATCTTCTCGAGGCATTCCATGAACGCGAGACCGTTGATGACGGTGGAGAGCATCCCCATGTAGTCGCCGGTGGTTCGGTCTACGCCTTGATCGGTCGAGCCGGACAAGCCGCGGAAGATATTGCCTCCCCCGATCACGATACAAACTTGGACCCCAAGCTCCCGTATGTCCTTAATCTGCTGGCAGATTTTGCGTAGTGTGTTCCATGCGATGGGATCTCCCGTCTCGGAACAGCGTAAGACCTCTCCACTTAGTTTGAGGACGACGCGTTTGTATTTAGGTTTTTCGGCCGAATTAGACGCTGATGACATTAAAAACTCGTTAAGCCAAAGTGAGTTGGACTCGTCAATGCTAGGCTTTGCTTATGCGTCAATTGGCGCGAAGCGGACTTCCGAAAATATCGTCATTTAGGCGCTTGACGAACGGTAAGGTTATTACCAACTTATCGCTCCTTCAAAGGTTAGCCTGGTGGTGTAACGGTAGCACAGCTGGTTTTGGTCCAGTCAGTCGGGGTTCGAATCCCTGCCGGGCTGCCACTACTAAGGGTCTGGTACAAGACTTCTAGTAGTTGGCGAAAGATGGCTCCCCTCGTGGGAGCTTTTTTGTACAGATCTCTAGCCTAATCCTAGGTCGTCGATCAAGCGACTGGCGAAGTTGGGCAGTGACTTCCCGAGCAACAGAAGGAGATCGAGTTGATCCATTTTCCTCTGAGCTGCGATGGCTGCTATTCTGCTCGCCATTTGGACAGGTTCCATCTCGTGAAGTACAATGAGGTAATCCTGGGGATGAGACACTTCAACCTTCCATGGTTCCAAGGCGTCTTTGGGGAAGTCTCTGAGGTTGAACGTCAGAATAAGCGAGCTGTCTGAATGAATCGCAGCTGCAAGGACATGCCGATCCTTTTCGTGGTTGTTCAATGAAGGGATGATATGTTCGAAATCGGATATAGATGCCTCTGGAAAGGTACCGGTGACCTCAGATCTAAAATGTTCGGCCAAGTGCTTTGGCCAATTCAGCTTTTTGATCTGGGTGCGGTAGACTTCATCGAGGATTTTGTCCGACCATACAGGCAGGTACTGTCTCGGCCTTTCTGCGAGGCGAAGCAGCAGGTCGCAAACGGCGTAGTTCGCCAACACGCAGGCATCGATTGTGACCTTGAAATCTGCTTTCATTGGTCGCCTCGGTAGCTTGCGTCGTATAGGCCTGCTTCGTCGATTTTTTCGGATAGAGCATCGAGCCTACCACGTCGTTTGGAATCTCGCTCCTTTTCATAGGCGAGTAGGTCTTTAAAGGTAACTCGTCGATGGGAGCCAACTTTGTGGAACGGGAGGTCTCCATTTTCGAGCAGGTTCACGAGAAACTGGCGAGACATTCCAAGGTAGTTCGCAGCCGCTTTTGTTGTGAAGGTCTCATTCTCTGGAAGCATCACGATTGCTTGTCCTTGTTGCATCATGCGAGCGATTCGCATGAGGTGATGGTAGATTGGTTCGGGGATTTCAGTCCTGTTTCCCTCTTTGTCTACGAACGCAACATGCCCTGGCTGGGAGAACGCTGCGAAGACCTTGTCGAGCTCTTCCCGATCAATTGTGGAAGGGTCGAGTCTGTTTGGTTGTGAAGTTATCATGGTTTATTAATCGCCTCCTTTCTCGATTTTTTTTAGTGAGTAAACGCTACAAGCACCATAAACGCTAGAAATAAAACAAAATCGAAGCTGAAAAAAGTTAAGGCGATGGTTCGCGTTCAAGGGTGCTATTGCCTGCCATTTGAAATCTGATCAGTTTCGAATGGCAGTTGGTTAGCCCACAAAAAAGCCGCAGCTTTCAAGCTGCGGCTTTTTTTGTGAAAGGGTGGATCGGTACGCTAGAACTTTACGGTGAGCGCGTCGATCGAGCGACTGCGGCGGCTGCCTTGGCTGGAGAGCGCCTCGTCGAGTTGCGAAAAGCTGACGTGCTGAATCTCGTCGATGGAGAGCGAACGGTTCGTGTTCAAGGTTCCGGTCAGCGGATCGGCATACTTGCCGAGAAGGTAGGCGTCTTCGAAATCCCAAACTCCGTCGACGGAAGCTTCTTCCAGCTCGGAGAGTTCTGTTTCGAAGAGCCCGTTCGAGCTGACGAATTGGTAGGAAGGGGTGGGGGCTGGGTCGCTCGCGCGCTTGGCCCGGATCGTGTCCTCCAAGGAAGCAAGCGTCTTCAGCACGTTGATTTGCGAAGGGGAAGGCTTCTTGGCGATGCTGGTGGCGGGAGATTGTATGACGACGCGCGGGGCGCTAGGCTGGGCCAAGGTCGCGAACTCCTGCAGGCCGCCGCTCGTTTTGGCGGGAGTCTCGGCACGGGCCGGCTCCGCATTTGTGGCCACGGCGAAGCTTGGAGCGGGTTGAGCCGCGGGAGCTTGCGATTGGGCGACTGTCGTTTCGTTGACGGGGGCTTGGAAGCCGAGGTAGACCGCAACTGCTGCGACGCCAAAGGTGGCAGTAAATGCGCCGACCTTGTAGATGCGCGTCGAGAAAAGGGATTTCAGCCCCGTCTCGCTGACGAGTTGCCGCTGGATGAGAAGCTTTTGCTTCTGCTTGAATTCGCGATCGAAGCGAACCCAGAACTCGGGCCCTGGCTGCTCCTTGCGTTTGGCTCTCATGAGCTCTTCTAGAGTATATTTACCTCTGCTATCAGGCATCGCTGTGGGTAGACGCACGTTTTAGGGAAGCATTCAACTTTTTTGAAGTTTTTTTCAGAATGAGCTAAAGCTCCTAGGTATTAGCCTCTTGTGTGGCTAGGATAATTTGGTGTGATGCGGTTGGATCCAGAGAGAACTGTCTAAGGTCTGACTTCGGGTCGCTTGGAAAAGTTCCGCGGCTTTTAGCGGAGTTCCGATTGCGTGGTGATAGGTACCGTTTCTGATTTCGCGGAGGATTCTGGGGGATTTGGGAAAGTAGGTCAGGGCTACGACGTCGAGTTGCGGCAAGGAGGCTCGGGCAAGCTCGAGGATGGCTGGAGGGGGAGAGTCCTCGGCGTCCCGCTCGAACAGCACCGTCGTGTGGGTGTTGGCCCGGCTCAGGTAGTCTAAGGGGATTTTTGAGGATTTGCTCTCTCTCATCACTTGGTAGCCGCAATTGGCGAGGAGCTTGGAGGCGAGGTCCTCGTCGTTGGAATTCAAGCCCAACAGCAGCGCGTGTTTTTGGAGGCAGGGCGCGAAATCGTCGTTGTCACTCTGGCTGGGCCCGCTGGGGTCGGTTTTTGGGGGCGACGAAGGGTGGCCTTTTTTCGCTACGGGTGGCAGCGAGGCCTGCTGCAGGGCGCAGGCGGAAATTGCGACCAGTGAGAGAGCGATCCAGACTAAGTTTCCGGCGGGATGGCTCCCGTTGCCTTGCTGGGATTCGACGATAGGCGAGGCGACAGTGGCGAATGCTGTCAAGGCGAGCAGCTTGGGGAGTTTGGAGCGGCCTGCGGCGGAACCGCGCATGGCGTGTCCTAGGAGCGCGGTGGCTGCGAGAAGAGCGAGCAGCAGGAAGGGCATTTCCCAGAGCGAGGGTCTTGACTGCACGGTTGCTGGGGAGAGCGAGGAAAATTGCAGGGACTCGAAGCGGAGAGACACGGGGGACAGCAAGTTGGCTATGGAAAGGGAGGTTGCGAGGGCGGTGTGTCCGGACAGGAAAACGAGCGAGCTGCTTTGTCTGCAGGCTGCGGTAATCCACGGAACGAGCGCGAATATCGCGATCGTGAGGCTGGTGGACGCTTTTTCGAAGGCGACTAGTTGAGTGGCGCTGTCGGCCTGCAGCATGCCTATGTCGCAGAGCAGGTAAGCCGCGACGAGTAGATTGGTAGCGCCGGCGAGGACGAGCTTGGGCGTTTGCTGGCCTTTTTTCGCTTTCAGGAAAAACCAGGTCGCGCCATAGAGTCCCGCCAACGCGAGCACTGCTTGGGGAAGCATGAGTGAGTGGCTCATCGTCAAGAAATTGGATGGGCGCACTTAACCGCGGATTTTGCCCTGCGGCAAGGGGCGGGATTCGCTTTTTACGAGCTTTGTACGGAAGGTGCTGGAGAATTGAAGGCGAGCTACTTCTTCGGGCGAGGACGCTTGGTGGGCTTCTCGGTTTGGATGGCCTTGAGAAGCGGGAGCTCGCGGTGGCGGATAAGCAGGGTGGAGATGCAGCAAACCAGCACGACGATGGCGAGCGCCCCGAGTTGGAGTCGGGGACCTTCCCAGCCGAGCTCGGTCATGTGCCCGATGATGGCGCCGGCCATCAGGCAGGAGCCAAGCAAGGCTCCGTAGACGATGCTCGAGGGAATGAGAAGCAGGATGCAGGCGACCAGTTCGAGGGCTCCGATGATCAGGCGCCCTTGAGGCTCCATGCCGAGTTCGCTGAAGAGCTGGACGGAGTCGGGATGGGCGGTGAACTTGAAGTAAAGCGTTTGTCCCATAATCACGGCGGCGACGATTTGGGCGGCCCAGGAGGTCAATTTGAGCTTTGGAGAGGTCATGGCAGGTAGGATTTATGGGTGGCGGGCGAACGGGTAGAGGCTGGATTCGATGGGAACGTAGAGATTGTCGAATGAGAGCTCGCGAACGCAGCGAACTCCGGTGGCGCAGAGCAGTTCCTCGAGGTCGTGTTCCAAGCTGTGTATATAGTTGGCAACTCTTAGAGCTTTGTCGGCGATATCTATTCCGCGCTCCAGGCGCGGATTGTGGGTGGTGATGCCGACGGGGCAGGTGTTGCTCCCGCATTGCATGGCTTGGATGCAGCCGATGGACAACATGAAGCCGCGGGCGGTGGCGATGGCGTCGGCTCCTAGGCAGAAGGCTATGATCTGAGAACCTGGATTGATGAGTTTGCCGGAGGCGACGAGCTTGAGGCGTTGCCTAACGCCTGCGGTTACGAGGATGTCCTGGGCAGACTTGAGGGCGGGGAAGAGGGGCATGCCGACGCGGTCGATGAAGGCCTTGGGGGCGGCGCCGGTGCCGCCCTCGGCGCCGTCGATGGTGATCCAGTCGGGGAAGCTGTCTTGGCGTTTCATTTCAGCTACGAGCTCGGCGAATTGGTGGGGATCGCCGATGCAGAGCTTGATGCCGACGGGCAGCTGCGAAACGTCTTGTATGCGCCGAATGAAGGCGACGGCGCTGTGGTAGTCCTCGCATTCGGGGTGATGGGTGGGGGAAACGACGTCTTTGCCCATGGGGACTCCGCGCAGTTCGGATATCTCTGCGGTGATCTTCTCCTTCGGCAGCATTCCCCCTTTTCCAGGTTTGGCCCCCTGGCTGAGCTTCAGCTCGATAAGCTTGATCTGTTCGAGAGCGGAGAGCTCAGCGAGCTTTTGCTCGTGGAGGGTTCCGTCCTCGTGCCTTACCCCGAACTTGGCGGTGCCGATCTGGAAGGCGAGATCGCAGTTTTCCATGAGGTGGTACTTTGGGTAGCCGCCTTCGCCGGTATTCATGAGGCCGCCCGTTTGGGCGATGCCGCGAGCGAGGGAGCGTACCGCGCGTTGGCCCAGCGCTCCGTAGCTCATGCCGCTAACGATGAAAGGAACGGTGAGCGTATAGGTGTTTTGGATACCCCTCTCTTCGCCGAAGGTCAGTCGATAGGGGAGCAAGCCTTCCTTGGAGATGGGAAAGAGCGAATGGCGCAGCTTGATCTCCCTTGCGTCGAAGTCGTTTTGCGAACCGAAGGAAGATGCGGAGTCGATGTTGTTGGCCTTGCGGTAGACCTCGGCTCGTTCGGTGCGGTTGAAGGGGCGTTCCTCGGTGTCGCTCGAATAGAGGTACTGGCGCAGCTCCGGCCCCAGGCTTTCCAGCATGTAGCGGCCTTGGCCGAGTATGCCGAAGTTTCGCAGCAAGGAGTGGTTTCGCTGGACGAAGAGGTAGTAGAGGTTGACGAGGGTCAATCCGAGCAGCGGAACCGTCAGGAAATGGAAGTAGAAGGAGATTTGCCAGCCCGCGAGGAAGAGCATAAGGGCGGCGATGGGGATGATGGTGTTGGTGAAGCGGGCGAGCTTGTGGAGGTTGATGGCAAGCTTGGTGGACATGGGGCGGGGCGGGGATCGGGCGGTTAGTTGGAGGTTCGAAGGACGTTGTAGACCAAGAGGATGAGGGACAGGCACAAGCTACCGACAAAGGAGGCGTAGGCAATTCTGAGCCATCGAAATTTGGGAATCAGCACGTCGTGGCTGAGGTGGTAGAGGTCTTTGGCGACTTCCTTGGATAGTTGTGTCGTATCGTCGATGATGTCGCTCATCTGGGCGAGGTAGTCGTCCCTCTTTTGGCGGCTGATGTACGAGAAGTGTAGGGGAAAGCGGTCGTTGGGCTGGATACGGCGGAATCGTTTGGGGAAAAGGCAGAGGGTGGCGGCGATGATCGTGGTGGCCGCTCCGACGAGGAAAACGGCGACCGAAGGGAAAAACGCTGCGTCGTTGATGCGGGAGATGGCGACAGGCGCGAGCACGGCTGCCATGGTAAGGAGCCCTTGGGCCCGTCGATCCGCCATGGAAACGTACTGGGTATGTTTATTTTCGATACTGGCGAGGATGGACGCCCTCGCTATGGACTGGAACTTGGGATGGGAGGGATCGGTTTGGCTCATGGCTATCCTAGGTCTTCGAGAGTTTTTCTCTTTTTCAGCAAAAGGTTGCGAGAACTGATTTTGGAACCTAGGGGTGAGGACGCTGGCTTATCTGCCGTTTTCCCGCTATGCCCCAAAATCGCTACAACCTAGATTGGAAAGTCGGATACACTTCCGATCCGAGCATCCGCCCGGAGAAAATGGTTTCGGCCTCGGTGCCGGGAGCGGTGCAGTTGGATTGGGCGAGGGCGGAGGGTTGGCCGCATTTTTGGCAGGACGGCGACTTCGGGCGCTATGCTTGGATGGAGAAGGTTTATTGGGTGTACGAGGCCGCCTTGCCTCGCCTGGAGGGCTTAGAAGGAGAGCGTCTGTTTTTCGTCTCAGGAGGGATCGACTATCGCTTCCTCGTTCGCGTGGGGGAGCGTACCCTGTTTGCTCAGGAGGGGATGTTCAGTCCGGTTGAAATAGACCTCACGGAGATCGCCCAGCCCGGAGAAAAGATTGAAGTAGTTATATTTCCGATACCGGACTCCGGCTTAGGAGAGGGGCGAGTGGAAGCGAGTAGTTCCGTCAAGCCGGCTGTGAGCTATGGTTGGGACTTCCACCCGCGCTTGGTTCCTTCCGGGATTTGGCGTTTGACTTACCTAGAGTTGAGGAAGCCGACTCACATTCGCGAGCTGTATTTCGATTACGTGGTGGAGGAGGACCTTGCCTTGGTGAAGCTGGATCTCTCTATCGAGCTGAGCCAAGCGTCCGTGGGCGTCTTCGAGTGGAGCTTGGTCGGTCCGGACGGGGAAGTCGTCGATGGAGAAGCCATTAACTTGCAAGGCCAGTCCTTGGTCGACGGGTTTTGCGAAGTGCATGAGCCGGAGTTGTGGTGGCCTCGTGGATACGGGGAACAGTCGCTTTATCGATTGTCGGTCTCCTTGCATGACGATGAGGGGCTCATGCTCGACTCTCGATCCGAAGCCATTGGCTTTCGTACTTCCAAGCTGGTGATGAACGAAGGGGCATGGGACGAGACGCCGGAAATGCCAAAGACCCGCAGCGTTGCTCCTATGGCCTTGGAGGTGAATGGACGTCGCATTTTCGTCAAGGGATCGAACTGGGTGGCTCCCGATGTGTTTCCGGGGGTCGCGGGTGAGGACGCCTACCGGCCCTTGTTGGAAAAGGCGGCTAGCTGCCATTTCAACCTGCTGCGCTGTTGGGGCGGAGCGGCGATCGGAAAGCCTTCGTTTTTCGAGCTTTGCGATCGATTGGGACTAATGGTTTGGCAGGACTTTCCTTTAGCCTGCAACAAGTATGCTGAGAGTCCCGAGTTTTTGGATACGCTAGGGCAGGAGGCGACCGCGATCGTCAAGCAGTTGAAGCCGCATCCTTCCGTTATGATATGGTGCGGCGGCAACGAATTGTATAATTCTTGGTCTGGCATGACCGACCAATCGAAGGCCATTCGGCTGCTGAACAAGGTTTGCTTGGAGTTGGATCCGGACACGCCGTTTCTTCCGACCTCGCCGATTATGGGAGCGGGGCACGGCGGGTACTTGTTCAGGGATTCGCGGGGGAAGGAGTGCTACGAGGTTTTTCAGAACGCTCGGAATTCGGCCTATGTGGAGTTTGGGATCCCAGCTCCCGCGTCCGCGGAAAAACTGCGCAACTTGATTCCGGAGAGCGACCTTTTCCCGCCGAAGCCGGGGGGCGTTTGGGAGTTGCGTCATGGCTTTCGGGCTTGGGAGATGGATAAGGAATCATGGCTCTGCATGCCGACGGTGGAGCACTATTTCGGGCGTCCCGAGTCGATCGAGGAGCTGGTGGAATGGGGACAGCTTTTGCAGGCCGAGGGCTTGAAGGGCATTTACGAGGAAGCTCGTCGGCAGAAGCCTTATTGTTCGATGGCGATCAATTGGTGCTTCAACGAGCCGTGGCCGGCGGCGGCGAACAACAGCTTGGTCTCCTGGCCTTGCGAAGCCAAGCCGGCGCTGCGTGCGGTGCGACAGAGCTGTCGTCCTACATTGGCCTCGGCGCGAGTGAAGCGCTTTTCTTGGAAGGCAGGCGAATTGTTCGAAGCGGAGCTCTGGATGCTGCACGACGGGCCGAATGCAGTGAAGGGGGATCGGGTCGAAGCGTATCTAAGGTTTGGAGACGACGAGAGTTTCGTGCTTGGCTGGTATTTCGACGCCCTCGAAGATGGAGAAAATCGAGTGGGGCCGGTGCTCCGGTTTGTGGTTCCGGAAATGCATGAGCAGACCTTCAAGCTGATCCTGAGGGTGGAGGGGCGCCCGGATTGGAATTCCGAATACGACTTCTGCTACCGGCAGGATTGAGCCGAGCGAGGCCGTTTTCTCAGACGTCGACCGGAGAATTGTCCCAAGGCTCCGAGAGGCAGAACAGTTTAGCGTCGAGCAGGAGGGCGTAGACGAGGTTGAGCTGGGTCGGGATGCAGATGGTGTCCTCCACGCTTTGGTACTTTTGCATGAGAAACTTTCGGGGCTGCATGGGGAGGTCGTAGAGGTCGATCAGCCGCATGCCCCAGTCGCTGAAGTAGCGTTCGTTGATGCTCTCGAAGGAAATGAGGCGCACCTTGTGGTGGCGCGGGTCTTGGGCGATCTTGTGGTAGAGTTCGTTGACGCGTTCGCTATCGCCCTCGAGGACCTGAAGAAACTGGTCGCCCGAGAGCACGAGTATGCCAGTGATCCCGAGGCTGTTGTTGTTGGAGATGCTGGTGTACTGGAGCCGGGCGAGGGCGTCGTTGGTGAGCGTTTCTTCTCGGGCGGTGCTTCGGTAAATGAGGCGGCAGGTGGACATATGATTCTGGAGGGCGCTTGGGTTGCGAGGGCGACGGGCAATTCTCCTGTGACTACAATGGCTGGAAATCGATGGCAAGTTCTACAGTTCGCGGCAGGAATTTTGTAAAATGCGCCGCGTTTTTCGCCCCAATACCTGTTGGATGGGCGAGTTTCAGCGTATATCCGGACCAATGCGCGACTGGCGGGCGATTTTGGTTGAAGGAGAACATTTTCTTAGTAGAGTGATCAGCCTCTCTACTGATAGGGAGGAAATTAAATTAGAACATCTAATCTAGAGAATCAATGCCAGTCGCAACACCTAAACAGTACGAAGCGATGTTGGATGCCGCCCAAAAGGGAGGCTACGCATACCCAGCCGTTAATATCACGTCCCTTACGACGATCAACGCAGCCCTCAAGGCTTTCGCTGACTCGAAGACAGACGGTATCATCCAGGTCTCTACCGGCGGCGGTCAGTTCGCATCCGGGCTCAACGTAGCGGATGCAGCCTTCGGCGCGATCGTTTTGGCGGAAGCAACGCACTTGCTCGCTGAAAAGTACGACGTACTCGTAGCTCTCCACACGGACCACTGTCACCCAGAGAAGGTTGACAGCTTCCTCAAGCCGCTTCTCGAGGCATCCCGCAAGCGCGTTGCGGAAGGCAAGGGACCATTGTTCCAATCCCACATGTTCGACGGTTCCGTTGTTCCTCTCGACGAAAACCTCAAGATTTCCAAGGAGCTCCTCAAGGAGTGCGCCGATCTGGGCATCATCCTCGAAGTGGAAGCAGGTTGCGTTGGTGGCGAAGAAGACGGTCACGACACTTCCGGCCTCCCAGCTGAAAAGCTTTACACGACTCCGGAGGACATGCTCGAAGTTTACGAAGCCCTGCAGCCAATCGGCCGCTTCCTCTTCGCTGCGACTTTCGGTAACGTGCACGGCGCTTACAAGCCAGGCTCCGTCAAGCTCAAGCCAACCATCCTCCGCGACGGTCAGAAGGCGGTCATGGACAAGCACGGCGCGGGCGCCGAGATGGATCTCGTCTTCCACGGCGGTTCCGGTTCCGAGCTTTCCGACATCCGCGAGACGCTCGACTACGGTGTGGTCAAGATGAACATCGACACTGACACTCAGTACGCGTTCACCCGTCCAGTCGTCACTCACATCTGCCAGAACATCGAAGGCGTGCTCAAGATCGACGGCGAAGTGGGCAACAAGAAGACCTACGACCCGCGCGGTTACCTCAAGAAGGCAGAAGCCAGCATGGCGAAGCGTTTGCAGGAAGCAGCGGCTGACCTTCTTTCCGAAGGCAAGACCATCTTCGGCACCGTCTAAGTTGTAGTTACTGTTTAGATACCATTTTGAGAGCCGGTTCCTGAGAGGGAGCCGGCTTTTTTGTTGCTTGGATTTGCGAAAGTTTTCGCTAGCCCGAAGAGGATGGATCTTGCATTGCGGACGCCGGCTCAAGCGCGGCGCGACGTTGCGAATCCTGTTCTTGCGGATATCGACAGAGCTACTAGAGCTAGGTGTATGCAAAAGATCGCGTTTATCGGTACGGGAGTGATGGGAGCGAGCATGGCTGGGCATTTGCTCGATAAAGGGTATCCAGTTAGTGTATACAACCGAACACGCTCCAAGGCGGATGGGCTGGTGGAAGCGGGGGCCGTTTGGAAGGATTCTCCCTACGAGGCGGCTGAGGAGGCGGACGTGGTAGTTACGATCCTTGGTTATCCGAGCGATGTGGAATCGGTTTACCTTGGCGAGCGTGGTATCCTATCTGCATTGCGTCCAGGAGGGCTGGCGATTGACATGACAACCTCAAGTCCCTCGCTTGCCCGAAGCATTGAAGAAGTGGCATCGCGTCGTGGTATTGGCGTTTTGGATGCGCCGGTGTCGGGCGGAGATTTAGGAGCTCGCGAAGCGCGTCTGTCTATCATGGTGGGCGGCGCTCGCGTCGATTTCGAGCGGGCTTTGCCGCTGTTGGAGGCGATGGGCAAGAATATCGTTTACCAAGGCGAGGCAGGCGCGGGGCAGCATACGAAGATGTGCAACCAGATTGCGATCGCGGGTGGAATGGTGGCTATCGGCGAGTCGCTGGCCTATGCCCAGAAGGCCGGGCTCGACGCGGAAACGGTTTTGCAAAGCATCGCGGCGGGCGCGGCGGGCAGTTGGAGCATGAGCAATCTCGTTCCGCGCGCACTGAAGGGCGACTATGCCCCCGGGTTTTACGTGAAGCATTTCGTCAAGGACATGAAAATCGCTCTCGAGTCGGCGGAAGAGATGCAGCTCGAATTGCCGGGCTTGGCGATGGCGAAGCGCTTGTACGAGCAGTTGGTCGCGTCTGGCTCGGGAGATGAGGGCACCCAGGCGTTGTTCCGCTTGTTTCTGGAACGCTAGGGCGATGCGGAGAATGACGCCCGCAAAGTGGCCGTCCCGCCTAGGGATGCGACCTCACTGCATCAGTTGCTTGGTGGCGAAGGCGAGCACGATTCCGACGGTAAAGCTGAGCAGGGTGCCAACGAGGATGTATTCGGTTTCGCGGCGGCTTTCGTTGGCCTTTTGGAAGCGGAGAACGGATTTCGCTGCGATGAGCAGTCCCGCGGCTGAGAGTTGGCCGCTGTAGACGAAGATAAGGAGGAGGATGCGCTCAAGGTGGCCAATGTAGCGACCTGCTCCGTTGAGCCCGCTGTCCTGGTGGAGTTGCTGCGGATCGGTTGAGAGCATTCTTGGCAGGGCTTTGGCGATGAAGTGTCCGGCTGCGAGCGTATTGGCGATAAGTCCGGAAAGGACGGCCAGCGTTTGCAGGTAGGAGACCGGGTTTTGCTCCAGCCACCAAGGTTCGAAGAGTCCGATGCGGGACCAGTCGATGGCGCTGATGGCGAAGATGACGGCGAGGTGGGCGCTTTGGTCGGCGATGAAGGCTGGCAAGTCGTCGATGAGTCGACCGGTGAGACGTATCTTTACGAGGTCGATAAGTCCGTGGGTGGCGACCACGAGCAGTGGAATGCGCCATTCGGAGAAGTCGCCGAGCAGCAGGTAGGCACAGGCGCCGGTGATGAGAATGTGGAGCAGAAAAGGGAGCGGGCGGTCTTTGCTGCGGACCATGGAGTTGGTCTGCAGGGCGAAGTCGGAGATCAGGTGGGCGGCGAGCAGGGGGACGAAGAGGGCGAGGTCGAAGGAGGGCATGAGTAGGGCGGAGATTGAAAAGCGGCTGGAAGCTCACTTTTCGGATTCGGGTGGAAGGATCAGGCTAAGGCCGCGTTGGATGGATTCGAGGGCATGTTTTAAAAGTTTCCATTGAGCCTTGGCAAGGTGCTTGCCGAAGGCTTGGGCGGAAATGGGGGGATCGAAGCGCTTGGCCAGCTCGTATTGGTTGTCGTCCGTTAAGGCGAGGGCCACGGCGAGCGATTGGCGAGCGGTCCATTCGCTGGTGATTCCGTCGAGCAAAGCGCAAGCTGCGTTCAGGAAGGGGAGACTGGAGGGCTCGAGCGTCTCGCTGAGGCTGATTTCTAGGCGGCGGTGATCGGGGAGGCTGGACAAGCCGAGGCCGGATAGCTCGAAGGCTTCGCCCTGGGAGAGGGAGACCTTTTCTCGGTGCAGGCTCTCTACGGCTCCGATCCCGATGCTGATTCGGGTGTCGATCTCGTATTTGCCCAAAAGGAAGGCTCGGAAGTGGAGGGCTCGCTCGATGGCGGAGTGGTGCGGCGTGCAGAGGCATTGCCAGCTGTCTCCCCTAAATACCTCGAGGCTGTCGCCGAGACCTGAGTGCTGGGCCGCTCCTTTCAGCTTGCCGTCTAGATCGGTCCGCTTTTCGGAAGAAAGCTCGCGGGATCCGACGATGTCGCCTGTAAGGACGGAAATCATGGATAAACCTAAAAAGGTTTATTTAAGAAAAGTAAACCTAAAAAGGTTTATAGTTGAGATGTAAACTTATTTAGGTTTATATTTGGCCTTAGGGAACAGGGAGACGATTTGCTCTGATTGAGCTTGGACAGAGCAGTAGGGATTGGCATGGTGGCGAGGTTTTTATGTTTACCGGAATCGTAGAGGAAAAGGGCAAGGTTTTGGCTTGCGAGGAGCAAGCGGGCTCATGGCGTTATCGCATTGCGGTCGAGGTGGTTGCCTCAGGTGTTTCGCTTGGCGACAGCATTGCGGTGAACGGGTGTTGTCTCACGGTG
This sequence comes from Pelagicoccus enzymogenes, assembly GCF_014803405.1. Taxonomy (NCBI): domain Bacteria; kingdom Pseudomonadati; phylum Verrucomicrobiota; class Opitutia; order Puniceicoccales; family Pelagicoccaceae; genus Pelagicoccus; species Pelagicoccus enzymogenes. The sequence goes on along the minus strand of NZ_JACYFG010000006.1, from coordinate 91,302 downwards.
GTGGAAATTGGCGAGGGCGTTTTGAGCTTCGATGTGCTAGAAGAGACGCGTCGTTTGACGAACCTGCGCGACATCGCGGTAGGCTCGTCCGTGAATTTGGAGCGCAGTCTGCGTTTTGACGGCCGGGTAGGCGGTCATTTCGTGACGGGCCATGTGGATGGAACGGGCGTAATCAAGACGCTTCGTCCGGAGGGCAAGGATGTCATTCTAGAGATAGAGGCGCCGGCTGGATTCGAGAAGTACCTCGTTTACAAGGGCTGCATCGCGATCGATGGCATGTCTTTGACCGTGGCCAAGGTAGAAGGCCGGGTGGTGACGATTTGGCTGATTCCGCACACCTTGGAGGTGACCACTATTGGCGAAAGAGCTGAGGGAGACGCGGTGAACCTGGAATTTGATTTGATTGCCAAGTACACGGAAAAGATCGTGTCGCAGAGAGACGGATGAAAGCGGAAGTCGAAGCATTGGTAGATGAATTGAAGCGCCTGCGCAAAGCGGGCGTGACGCGAGTCAGCGTGTCCGAAGCAGCGATACAGTCGCTCAAGAAATTCTCCAAGGTGGCTTCGGTTGACGCGAACACGCGAGCTGCGGTCTTGGATTCCATTCCGGACCGGGTCCGCTCTGCCAGCGTGAAGGACTTCGACAAAGTGCTGCTCGAAACCAAGTCGGAAACGAAGAAGGCGGCTGCCAAGCAAACCTACGGGGCGAAGCTGCCGCGTCCGCCGCGTATCCTTTTGCCCAATGGCGATAAGCGGGAGCGCTGGGAGTTTTTGCGCGACAAGGTACTGAATTGCCCGACGTGCAACCAGCGTGTGAAGCCTGGGAAGAAGGTTGTTTTTGGCGTCGGGAACCTAGACGCGGAGATCTTCTTCTGTGGCGAGGCCCCGGGGGCGGACGAGGAAATCCAGGGCGAGCCCTTTGTGGGCAAGGCGGGCCAACTCCTCGACAAGATGATCGCGGCCATGGGGCTCAAGCGCGAGGAGGTGTATATCGGCAACATCATGAACTGGCGCCCAGAGATGCCCACTCCGACCGGGAACCGTCCGCCGACGGTCGAGGAAATGAACTTTTGCCTGCCTTACCTGAAGGCCCAGCTGGAAGTCGTCAAACCGAAGCTGATCGTGGCTCTAGGGGCGACGGCGGCCAAGGGGCTGCTGGGAGCTAACTCGTTTCGTTCCTTGCGCGAGCTGAAGGGGCAGTGGCAGAGCTTCGAAGGTGTGCCGGTGATGCCGACTTACCATCCCTCGTATTTGCTTCGCAACGACACGAAACGGGACAAGCGCAGCGCGTGGGAGGACTGGTTGAAGGTCATGGACAAGGCCGGCCTTCCGATCAGCGAAAAGCAACAAGGTTACTTCTTGTAGGCCGTCGCCGCGTTGGAGGAGGGGAACGCCGCCTTTGACAATCGTTGGCCTCCTTACTTTTCGGAAAACTCGAGTCTGAAGAAACCTGTGTTCTTCCCTATGTTGAGCCTGTAGACGGTGGTGCCGCCTATGGTAACCGTCTCCAGCTCGGGAGGATCGCCGAACCATGCTAGGTCTTGTATCCGAGTCCATGACGCAAGGTCGGTGGAGTAGAGGACTTCCACGCCTATGCTTTGGATCGCCGCTCTTGCGAAGAAGTCGAGTGATTGCCCGTTGGACTGGTCCGAAGAGAGGTAGGAGCGGGGATCTGTCGTTTGCAGCACGAGAGGGTCTTGTCCGAAAAAGTACTCCTTGAGATTCGAGTTTCCGTCGCCGTCGGGGTCTGCGTCGCGGGCGGAGTCGGCTCCTTGCCAGTCGATGAAGCCTGCCCATTGCTCGTAGCTCGTGGCGTCGTCGGCAGTGGCGGCGAAGTTGAAAGTGATGTCTTCAGGGCTGGAGAGGGAAACGATTTGCTGTTTGCTCTCGCCGTTGAAGGTGACGGTGACGCGGTGGGTCCCTTTGAAGGTATTGGCTACGTATTCGCCGTTTGGGGACGAGGTTCCGCTGTGGTCTTCCCACCACTCGCCTTTGACTTTATCGATCCAAAGCTGGCCAGTCTCCTTGAGGACGGGATCTGCCTTGGTGCGGCTAGTGCCGGATTCTTCGTCTTGGAGGTTGTCGTAAAGGATCGCGTTTCCCCGCCAGTGCGAAAAGTCGTCGAGTCCCCAGATGGTGATGCCGTCTACCGATGGGTGTTCGAAGGCTCCCTCGAGAACGGCGCGAGTGACCGCGACTTCGTCTTCCGTGGTGGGGTTTGGCCAGCCCCAAGTGTTGTTGAAAAACCGGTTGCGGATGGACATGTCGAGCTCGGTTATCTCGAGACGCAGTCCAGGCAGTCCGTCGGGGTAGTTCGCGGTTGGGGGCATGGGGGCGGCGAGGATGTCGAGGCGACGGGTGACGTCGGCTTTGCTGGTCGTGGGCCGGTCCATGTGGGCTTGCAGGCCGATGCCGTCGATTTGGCCTCCGGCGTCGCGCACCGCGTCGACGAACGCTTTGTAGGCGTGAACGCGGCTGTCGTTGCCGTTCCAGTCGTTGAGGATATTGAAGTCGTTGATGTAGAGGACGGCGTTGGGATCGGTTTCCTTGGCCTTGTTGAACCAGCTTGCGACGATTGTCGCCTGGGCTGACATGTCGCTAGGGTCGGCGATTTTGTCGACCAAGAGCTCTGGGACCGCGAAGTGCTCGTTGTACAGATCGTAGGAGTCGATGCCGGAATCTTTGAAGGTGCTGTGGTAGGCTTGGACGTGGTCGAGGATTTGTTGTTGGATGTAGGTCCCGTCGTTCGAGTTTCTGACTCGGGTTGGGACTTGGTAGCTCGATCCCCAGACGGTGACGTGTCCGCGGAGCCTCAAAGAGTCTGGACCATCGAAGGCCTTGAAGGACTGGGGGAGCGCGGCGATGGCTTGGTTTTGCTCCTCGCTGCGGGCCTCGTAGTAGGTCCACTTCATGATGTTTCCGTAGGTGGTGGAATTGAAGTACTTTTGCAGCGCCTCGACCGTGAAGGCGTCGTAGCTATTGGAGCTTGGGTTGATGATGTGGTGCTCGACGGCGCAGCCGAAGCGGAACGCATGGTTGAGCATCTCGATCTCGACGGTCGCGCCCTCCAGCGGCGCGCCTGACGGAGACTGTATCTGTACGGTCAGCTCAGCCTTGCGGTGGCTGATGTCTTGGGCGTGGGTTTGCCCGAAGCAGGTTAATGCGAGAAGCAGGGGTAGGGTCGCGTGTTTCATGCGGTAGAATTTCGGTGAGGCGCCCTCGCTCGTGAGGAGGTGCAAAGGCGGAATTCTAGCGCATGCGGCGCTGCAAGTCTTGCGGATCTGGAGGGGATCGCGAGTGGGGAACAGTCTCTTTTTAGACTGTTTGGGCTTCGCGGGAGGGGCCTATTTCCGGGAGGCGATCTCGGCGAGCTTGCGGTTGAGCACGTCGAGGGGGACGGGCTTGGCCAGCACTTCGTCGATGTACTCGGGCTTTTCGCCAGTGTCTTTGATCATGTCGCCGAAGCCGGTGATCATGTAGATGGGAGTCTGCGGAGCGGCGTGCTTGATGGCGGCGGCGAGCTGGTCTCCGCTCATGAGGGGCATGGCCCTGTCGGTGATTACCAGGTCGTACTCCTTGTGCTCGAAAGCTTTGATGGCGCTGTTGGGGTCGCCATAGACGTCGACGGTGTGACCTCCGCTTGCGAGAAGTTCGGAGATGACTTCGAGCAGGACTTCCTCGTCGTCCACGAGCATGATGCGGAGGGATTTCATTTCAGTATTCTCGCGCAGGTCGAGCTCTTCGCGGATCTCCCGTTTTACGGCGGGAAATTCCATGATTATTTTCGTTCCGACGCCTTCTTCGGATTCAATGTTGAAGGTGCCGTGGTGGCGTTGCACGACCCCGAAAACGATGGAGAGTCCTAGGCCGGTGCCGAGTTTGCCTTTCGTGGTGTAGAATGGCTCGAGGCACTTTTGGCGGGTTTCCTCGTTCATGCCGCAGCCGCTGTCCTCGATGACGATGCGGACTTTCTCGGCGGCGTCGGAAACGCTGACGGTGATGCCTCCGTCGTGGGTCATGGCGTCTACGGCGTTGATGATGAGGTTGGTGAAGACCTGGCGAAGCTCCGGTTCGTTGCCCATGATGGGGCGGCCGGAGGACATGCTCATTTGAAAGTCGATATTGATACCCTTGGCTTCCGCTTGGTTTTTCCAGCGGTGGCGAGTGAGCTCCTTGACCTGCCATAGCAATTCGTCGGGCAGGATTTGGATGAATTCCTCGGGGCTGTTTTGGGAGCGGTAGAATTCGCGCAAGCGGCTGACCACGGCGGCTCCGTCTTGGGCGGCGACTTGGATCTTTTTGAGATAGGAGGTGAGCTTGCCCTTGTCCTGCATGGTCTTGGGGACGGTGAGCAGTAGCTCGGAGAAGCCGAGGATGGGGGCGAGCAGGTTGTTGAAGTCGTGGGCGATGCCCGAGGCCATTTGGCCGAGGGCTCTGAGGCTTTCCTGTTGGATGAGGTTTTTCTGCGTTTCCTTCAGGTCGGCGAGGGCCGTTTTGAGCTCGACGTTTTTCTTGGCCAGCTCGTCGGAGACGTTCCGCACTTCGGTGGCATCCTCGAGGATCACGGCAAAGTAGTTGGCGATGCCGGATTCGTCGCGGAGAGGAGTGAGGTAGGCGTTTGCCCAAAAGGCGTCTCCACTTTTTCGATACAGGAGGATGTTTCCGTTGTGCTCGCTTTGGTCTTGGAGGCTTTCCTCGATGTCGAGGATAGCCCGGGCGTTGGTCTTGGGGCCGTGCAGGCAGGCGAGGGAGGAGCCGGCGACGCGGGAGTAGCGGTAGCCGGTCATGTGCTCGAAAGCTCGGTTAGCGTAACAGATGCGGAAGCTTGGGCCGGCGCGCATGAGAAGGAGGACGGATTCCTTCACGAGTTCGACGGAGGTTTTGAGCAGGTCCATGGCCGGGTTGTTTCCCTCCACGGTCATGTTCTTTGCTTCGATGAGCAGCTTGCTGTGCTGTGCGTTGCGGCGAGCGGAAAGGAGGACGGATTTGACGCGACCGGGACCGGCTTGCAGGCGGACGATGCAGGAACGGACAGAATCGCATTCCTTTGCTTCGGCGAGGTAGTCGGAGAGTCGTTGGGCGTCGGAGGGAACGACGATGTGCTTGAGGTTGAGTTCCCGAACCTGCTCGATATCGGTCCCTAACAGGTCTGCCCAGGAGAGGGAGGCGGTCTTGAATTGTCCGTCGAAGTCGTGTGTCGAGGACAAGTTCAGGTTGACGGGAAAGGCTTTGGCGCTGTCGGGGGACTGGTTGGTTTGCACTGCCTTGATGGCGATGCGGGTCTTTTCGGGATCCGGGGAGATGAAGAGGGGGAAGGCTTTCAGGGCCAGGCTGTGTCCGGTTGAGCCGGGAGCGGCGAGGGTCGTGCGAAACTCGTGAGAGGAGGTGGCGGGGTCGAGGTTGAAGAGCCAGTCCTTGAGGGCGGCTACGTCCGCGACGAGCAATGCGAGGGTGGTGGCCTTGGCTTGACCGGGGGCGAGGCCCCAAACGCGGTCGGCGTTCAAGTCGCAGTCGACGAAGGCAAGATGGCCGTTGTGCAGCGAGTAGGCGGCGTTTTCGCCCGGGGTGCTGAGCCTTGCGAAGAAATTCCAATCGAGGGTAGGGGCATCCCGTCTTTGTTCGGATGGTCGATCCTCAGAAAGTGAGCTGTGGCCTGCAATGCGGGATGAGTCTGGCTGACGTGGTCCGGCTTGGCGCTGAGTTGGGTTGCTGTTGCTTTCGCGAAGCATTCTGTCCGTCCGTGGGTAGTGCTTGGTGGGAAAATGAGCTAAGTCCTTTTAGCTCAGCGCCGCGATCGGGGATAGGGACCCGGTCGCGGCTGTTGAAAAAGTCCATCGACAGGTGGCCGTCATGGCCTACCGCGTCGGCGGTGCTTTGAGTGGAATAGGTTTTTGTGTTCGGCCTGCGGTCAAGTGAGCGAGATGAGCTCGTGCTTGATGGCGTAGCGGGTGAGGGCGGCTACGTCGTGCAGGTTGAGCTTGCGCATGATGTTCGTGCGGTGGTTGTCCACGGTGCGAACGGAGATGTTCAAGCGGGATGCGATCTCCTTGGTGGAGAACGACTCGGCCACGAGCTGCAAGATTTGCTTTTCGCGATCGGAAAGGGGGATTTCGCTGGAGGCGGCATCGGGGTTGAGGATGAGCGAGCGCATGACGCTGGCCATCTTCGGACCGATGAAAGTGCCTCCGCCGGAGATGATATCGAGAGCCTTCTTGAACTCGTCGAATCCGTCCATCTTGTCGACGTATCCTTGGGCTCCGGCCGACAGCAGTTCGCGGATGTTCGCGGAACTCGCTCTTCCGGAGAATACGAGGACTTTAACACCGGGGACATGCAGGGTCAGGCCACGCAGAACTTCTGTTCCGCTGAGCTCAGGAAGGCCGACGTCGAGGATAACGGTCTCGGGCTTTAGCTTAATACACCCTTGCAATCCTTCTTCTCCGGTCCCGAAAGAGCCCACTATCTCGTAGCCCGGAAGCATGGAGATGAACTCAGAGACCATTTCTCGGATTGCGGTTTGATCTTCAATTATTACGACGCTTTTCATTATGAGAGTTTTCCTTTTGCTCCTTTGTGTTACGGACTGAGGAACTTTTTCTTAAGCGCCAATGCGCAGGATCCTTGGAGTCTATGGCTCTACGGGGATGGGATTTTGCGGAGTCCCGGCTGAGCCTGATAGTGGATAGCCCGTCTAATTACGGGAGTTTAAGGGGGATTCCTCAGCGGAGCGAAGCGGTCGTAAATTTCTTGGTAAAGGGCGGCCGGCATTGAAGTAGGGGCTATTTCTCATGGCCTAGCCTCTGTTTTTTGAAAGCGAGAAGGGAGCCGCGGACGCGAAAAAAGGCGGGCCCCAGTTTCCCAGAGCCCGCCATCCTATTCCTGCACCACAAAATGTGAGGGGCGGTATTGCTACCTTTTCTTCTTACTACCTAAAAAGTGTCTCAGCGGAGCAGTGTTTGCCACTGGCGTTCCTTGGCCTGGAAGGCCGCAGTGATGGCGCCGGTCGCGACGCGGACCTTGTAGTCCTCGCCTACGCTGGTGACCTTGCAACCTTCGAAGCCTTCCTCGGTGAGAAGTTTCTGGAGGGCTGCGTCGAGTCCCTTGATCATGCTGCCGCCACCGGTGATGATGATGTTTTGCAGGAGGTCGGGGATGCTGTCGGGATCGGCCTTGATGATGAGGTTGCGGACCGCATCGTAAATCTTCTTGAGCAAGGTGTCGCAGGCTGTGCCGACGGCGTCGGACACTTCGAGCTGCTTGATCTTGCCGCTGATCATGACGGGGTGGGTCGCGTGCTGGGTGGCTCCCTGTACGAAAGAGTGCTTTTCCTTGATCTCGCGGCACTTGGCTATGGAGATCTGGCTGTCTGGATACTTGTTGAGAAGCGATGCTTGGATGGCTTCGTCGACGGCGTCGCCTGCGAAGGCGAAGGAGATTTGGTCCTCTGCGGACGGATAGTAGCCTTGGATGAGGCAGACGTCGGTGGAGCCGGCGCCGATGTCCACGAAGAGAGAGTTGCAGACGGGGTCGACGTAGTCGGCCTTCACGAGCTGGGAATCGTCGCGGCTGCCAAGAGCGGCGAGGAAGGGCTCGGGGATGAGGATGACCTTGTCGAAGATGCCGGTGACGGCGAGGCGTGTGTTTTCAAGCGCCTCTGAATCGGCGTTTGCCGGCATGCCGATCACGGCGCGGACTTCTGCGTCGGGGGAGATTCCGGCGGTTTCCTTAAGGTGTACGAGGAAGTCGCGGGCTGCGTCCATGTCGGCGATGATGCCGTCGCGCAGGGGCTGGATGAGGTTGAGGTGAAGCTTGTACTTGAGCGCGAGCTGTCCGTAGAGGGCGGTCGCGTCGCCAGGGATGATGCCTGGGAGAATGCCTTCGGTGGTGTAGCCGACGATGGAAGGGATGAGCTCGGAGGCTACGACTTTTCCGGTGGTGGGCTTGGCTACTTGAACGCAGGTGGTATTGGTGCCGAGGTCGAGCCCGACAAGAAGGAGTTCCTGTTCGGTCTCCTTCGCTTTGGTCTTCTTGGGTGCGGTTTTGGATGTTGTGATACTCATTTTTGTGGTCGGTTAGATTTCGTGTTGTTGATGCAGGGGACCTCGCGGCAGGAACTAGCCTTTGAGAATAGGATCGATCTGGGCGTTGTTCATTTCTTGCACGATGTCGTCGAGTGAGAGGATAGAGTCGGCGAGGATTTCGTTGTCGGCGCCTTGCAGGGCGTCGATCATTTCGCTGACGTCTCCGAGCTTCACGCGGCGGTCGCCGTTCTGGAAGCCGAAGGTGGTGGGCTTTTTCGCGTCGCTGTAGCTGGGGCGTACCCAGGAGCCGGAGAGCTCTTCTTGCCGCTTGGCCTTTTGCTGCTCCATCTTGGTGACGTAGAGGGAGCGGTACTTGGCAGCGATGCGTTCCTCGACCTGCGGGATGATGCGCTTGACGAGGGTTTCCTTGAAAAGTCTTTGCAGTTTCTGGCCTTGGTCGACGATGCTTTGTTCGCGGGTGAACATGTCCCGCAGGTCGGCCTTGGCGTCCTCTTTGAGGCCGGAGGGCAGCATCTGCATCCACTGCTTGATGAGGGGAGGGAGCTCCTCTTTGATGATGCGACGCGATTCCCACTCCTTGCCGTCACGGTGGAGGATACAGGCGTGGCGGAAACGCGTCACTATGGCGTCCCAGCGCTCCTGCGCTCTTTCTGTCACTTTCATCGATGCGATCATAAGGATTACGGCGCCAAACTTAGCTACGGCCGTGCCAACTTATGTAAGTCGCTGAATAGCAACGGAAATACTGCGAACGGAAAAAATGTCCCTGTGGGAAATCGGCAGAAAGGTTCCGCTTTTTCCGCAAAGCGGACCGTTTTTGCCTAGGGTCCGGCAGCTAGGCGCTCTTAGAGGAGCGGGAGCGAGTCGAGGGAAACGGGGAAGTTGCCGGCTACTCGAACTGGGAACGGAAGGCGGCGAGCTCTTCGCGGAGGGCTGCGATGGCGGACGCTTGCTCGGCGACGGTTGTTTCAAGGGCGGCGATGCGAGCCTCGGCCTCCGCTGGAAGGGTCATGGAGACGTCGACCTTGACGGGTGCGCTGGACGAGGTCGCTGGAGTGGCGAGGGCTTCAAGGTCGATGGGGCCGGAAAGGAGCTGGGCGTAGCGGGCGTCCTTTTTGCCGGGTTGGCGAGGGAGCTCCACCACCAATGGTGTCGCTCGAGCCATGAGTTGCTCGATCTCGTCGCGCATGGCATCCAGGTCTTCGAAGTGGCTCATGCGCTCGCAACGGGTGCGAAGCTCGCCGGCGGTTTGCGGGCCGCGCAGGAGCAGCTCTGCGAGGATGGCTGCCTGGGGATTGGGCAAGGGGTAGTGGTTGTCTAGGCTGTGCTTGAACTTGGCGACGCGGGAGGCGGTCTGGGTGACGAGCAGGGCGAGTCGCTTGTGGCGGAGGGACTCCAGGCCGGCGGAGACGGCTTCGTCGTCGAGCTCGAGCACGGGAGCGCGGTTGCTCTTCTGGTTGCAGGCGTTGACGAGGCTATTGAGAGTAAGGGGATAGATGTCGGGCGTGGTGGCCTCTTTCTCGATGAGGCAGCCGAGGATGCGGGTTTCGACAAGGGAGAGAGGATCGTGGGGGAGTGGATTTTCGTCGCTCATGGGAGTAGGCGCTGGCGCTTTTCTGGAATAAGGTTGTTTGTCTGAGTTCTTAAAGGATGTGTGAGAAAGTGGCGTGTTCTCGAGTGGCGCGCAACATTGTTGCAAAGCGGTCGGTCTGTTAACACTTTACACGGGATTCGCTTCCGTTTGGAACGTTCCGAGACAATCCCAACCCCCTAGAATCTATATTTGTTGTATGAAAAGTAGAAATAGCTCTCGCCGTAAGAAGTCCGGTTTCACCTTGATGGAAATCTTGTTGGTTCTGGGATTGATCGGACTTCTGGTATCGGTCGTGGTTGTCAATGCGGGCGGTATCTTCGGAGACCAGAAGGTCAAGATGACCAAGATGAAGATCAAGGATTCCTTGAGCGTGCCGCTTTTCAAGTACATGACCGACACCGGCAGCTACCCGACCACGGAGCAGGGCTTGCAGGCGCTCTGGACGAAGCCGGGCAACGACCGTGGGCGCTGGCGCGGGCCCTATGTGAAGGACGAGGAAGCCTTGGTCGACGCTTGGCAACGCGATTTCAAGTACCAGTACCCGGGGACCAAAAACCAAGGCAGCTACGATCTCTACTCGCTGGGCGAAGATGGCGTGGAGTCGGGCGACGACATTGGTAACTGGAAGCAGTAGGCCCCCGTTGGAGGAGGCCTTGCCGAGAAGGCTTGCATGACGCGATTTTCAGGAGTCAGCCGCAGAGGCTTCACTTTGTTCGAGCTGCTGCTGGTGCTGGCTCTCATCGGCCTGTTTTCCACAGTCTTCGTGCTCAATATCGACTCGCTCATGAAGGACGGGGAGATGGAGACCTTGGAACGAGAGTATTGGCGGGCAGTGGAGTCCGCTCGCACCAACGCGGTCTTCAAGCAGCAGGCCCACTACTTGGAGTGGGATCCGGAGGGGCGACAGTTTCTCGTCGTCTCGGGGGGAGCTACGGAAGCTTTTCCGGTGGAGATCGAGTCTCCGGTGGAGCTGGAGATAGAGGTACTGTTCGAGGAGATCGCTCCTGAGAACAGCTACGTTTTGATCGCGGGGCAATTGGTGCAGAAGCGGGAAATCGTTAAGGTCGGCTTTTTTCCCGACGGGACCTGCTCCCCTTACGAAGTGTCGATGAGGATCGCGGATTTCGAGACGCGTTTTCAGATGGACCCGTGGACGGGAGTGCAGCTGGTGAACCCGAATGAAAATGCAGCGGGGATCTAGAATGCGCCTTGGTAAGAGCCGCCCTGGCTCAGGTGGCTTCACTTTGTTGGAGGTTCTGGTGGCCTTGGCCCTTTTTTTCATGGCGGTGACCTTTTTCTCCATGACCTACCTCAACACTCTGATGGCGATCGAGGGCACGCGCCTGAACCAAGGGCTGGAGCAGGATATGGCAGCGATCCGGCGTCAGGCGCTTTTGATCGCGGACGTGGAGGAACTGGAGGAGGGCGGCGAGGTCGTGACGGGCGAACATGGCCTGGCTCGCTGGCGGGTGGAGTACGAACCCACCCAAGTGGCGGACCTGTTCTTGGTAACGCTCTCGGTGGAGCTGGATCCGGACGACAAGGAGAAGGGGGCGACCGAGGCGACGGAGCAGTTTTACCTGACGCGCCCCAGTTGGTCGGAGCCGACCGAACGGGACGAGTTGCGTGCGGAAACGAAGGAGCGGCTGCTGGATCGGCAGCTGAACATCAGGCAATGAAGCGAAGGGCGAGACAGTCTGGCTTCACCTTGCTGGAGGTGCTGCTTGCGGTGGCGTTGGGCGCCATGGTGGTGATTTCGATGACCAGCTTTCTGTTCAGCATGGCGGAGCTCTGGGGCGTCGGCTCGAACGAGCGACTGTTCGAGAAGCATGCTCGCGGGGTGTCACGCTTCATCGAGAGCAGTTTTCAGAAGGCGAGCCAGCGCTACGACGCTTCCGCTGACGCTAACGAGTCGCTCTTCTGGTTCAATTGGGAGGGAGACGAAACGACGCGCGAGTCTTTCCTCAGCTTCGAGCTGAAGGAGAGCCCGGGAGCCTTGATTTGGCCGGAGCATCCATTGCCGCACGTGGTGTGTTCCTTGGAATTCGACGAGGACGAAGGCCTGTTTTTGCTTTGGCGCTCGCGGTTGGAGGAAGCCTTCGACGAAGATCCGCCGCGGCGTACCTTGATCTCCCCGTTCGTTAAGGAGATCGAGTATCACTATATCAACTACGAGGAGGAGAATCCGGAATGGGAGGTTGAAACTTCGCCGCTGCAGGAGGCGGACGACAGCTATCTGATGCCGGAAAGGATCGTTTTGAAGTTCCGCTTCAAGGGCGAGGAGATTGCGCGGCAGCTGATCTTGCCCAAAGTCTTGGAGGGGACGCCGATCTTATGAGAGCCGCCGTTTCCAACCGCTGCAGGGGATCTGTCCTTTTGCTGGTGCTCGTGCTGATCGTGGTCGTCTCCTTTGCCCTGACGCTTTTCATCGAAAAGGCTCATGTGGAAATCAAGGGGGAGGGCTACTACGTGAAGCGGGCTGAGCTGCGCAAGGAAGCGTGGTCGATGATGGAGGTGGCCGTGGCGGTGCTGGCGGACGTGAAGGCGATTGACAACGCGCTTTACGCTCCCTCCCAAGGTTGGGGCAACCCCCTGGACTACGCGGGGATTGCGCCGCGCGAAGGATTGGATGTGCGGTTCGAGTTCATCGACGAGAGTGGCAAGGTAAACATCAATACCTTGGACCGTGACTCCTTGGTACTGCTCTTCGACGAACTCGGTTTCGAGCTGGATATCTCCTCGCGGCTCAGCGACGTGCTTTTGGATTGGATCGATGCGGATGACGAGACCCGTATCGAAGGCGCGGAGTCTAGGGAGTACAGCACTTTGGAGTTGGATGTTCGCCCAGCGAACCAAGTTCTCAAGTCGCTCGACGAGCTACGTTACCTGTTCGGGTTTCAGGAGCTTTTCTTCGACGAGAACGGCTTGCCCTTACCGGTTTTCGCCCAGCTCGAGCAAGCGGTCAGCGTCTACGAAGTGAATTCGCTCAACGTGAATGCCGCGTCCTCTCTGGCGCTGCGGGCGATCGCGGATCTGGACGAGTTCGACAAGCAGGCGATCGACGAGTTTCTCAAAGGCTTCGATGGGCTGCTGGGCACCAGCGACGACAACTATTTTGCAACCGCGGACGATGTGGCGGCCGTATTGGTGGACATTCCGGAGGGGGCTCCGCTCGGGCACCAGATTTCGGTGCTCACCTTGAAGGTTACGGTAAGCGAGGGTGGCTACAGCTACACCTTGATCGGTACCCTGAGTGTCGACGCGGAAGCGCCAGCTTTGCAACAAAGCGGAGGGAACCTTCGCTATCCTTTTCTTTTCCTCGATCTAAGGGAACAGCCGGGCTCTATTAATGCTCGACCCATATAACATTTGCCTAGAGATTTTCGCCAGTGGTGTCTTTCCCCTCAAAGTTCAAACCTCAAGCCCAAGCATATGAGCTAGACGCCTTTATGGCGCCCGCTCACTGGTTCTTCTGTCGCCGTATCGAGATCCCCTCGGATTTGGACAAGGGCGAGGAGGAAGGCTTTGCGCTCCTAGAGCTGGAAGCCTTGTCTCCGTTTCCTCTGGACCACCTGCACTATGGCTATCGTTTGGACAAGGCGGGGCGTTTCGCCTTCGTCTTTGCAGCCTACAAGCGGCGCTTCGAAAAGGTGGACCAAGCCGCCTGGAAGCGGGGAGACGCGGTGCTGCCGGATTTTTTGCTGGCCCTGCACGCTGCCGCCCGGAGCGAGGAGGGTCTGGTTCTCGTAACGGAAAAGTCTTTTGCGGCGTTCTCCTTCGACGACAGTTCCGAGCTCCCGGCGTCTTTTTACGCTGAGGCGAGACAGTTGGACGCTGAGGAGGGGGAAGAGGTTCCTTCCCTCAAGAGCCAGCTCAACCGCTTCGAATCGATCGCCAAAAGCCGTCTCGGCATCTCGAGACTTCGTATTTGGTACGCGAATACGGAAGCAAAGTGGATCGGTCAGACGGCTTGGTTCGGAGCGGTGGACTCCAGCGAATCGCCGGTGGCTCGGGCAGATTTCAGTCGCTCGCAACTTTGGAAGGCGGACTTGCGCGATCCGGAGCAAATCGAGCTCGCCCAAAAGGAAGAGCGGCAGAACGCCATTCTGTGGAAAGGCCTTGGGGCCCTTGCTGCCTTGGTTGCGCTCATCTTGCTGGGAGAGGTTTACTGGGGGGCGAGTTCCGCGTACCTCTCGTACCGCAATTCAAAAATCGCCGAGCGGACTCCTTTGGTCGAAGAAATCCAAGGCTTGCAGTCGACCAGCAACACGCTGCGCGGTTTCTTGGAATCGGACTTGCAGCCATTCGAAATGATCGAGGCTCTTTTGCCCATGCAGCAGCATCCGGATATCATCTATCGCAAGTTTGAAACGGAAGGTCCGGACGTGCTCGTGATCGACGCGCGGGCCAACAACCAGACTCAGGTGACGGAGTTCAAGAAGCGTCTGGACCGTTTCGACAAGATTTCCTCGGTCGAGCTTTCCAAGCAGGTGAACAAGCCGACTGGCTCAACCTTCACCGCCACCATTCGCTTCAAGTTCGGAGCCTTTTACCAGCTTGCGGGAGGGACTCAGTAATGGTGGCCAAGGAAGCAAGCATTTCAGTGCGTGTATCCGCTTTTCTGATAAAGACGCGTCGGGCCTTTTTCAGGATGACGATGCGGGAGAAGGTCTTGGCCTTGTTGTTCGCTTTCGCCTTGGTTTTGGTTTGGGGATCTTGGCAGCTTGATCGCCAGTCGTTGCTCAAGGAAAGGCACTGGGACGCGGGCGTAGTCGAAAGCGGACAGCAGAACTGGTTGACCGAGGAAGCGCGGCACCGTGAGTTTTACGAAACGCAAAAGGCAGCCATCGATTTGGAGGCCTTGCCGAACCGCGAAGAGGTGAGCGGGCAAATCGACGCTTTAGTGCGCCGGGCGGGATTTTCCAGTTTCGATTTTCCTCCGCCGCGCACGGAAATCGGCGCCGAAATGAATTTTCACACCTTTCAGCTCGTCGTGCAGAAGGCGAGCTATGCGAAAATCAAGAACTTCACAAAAGCGATCAAGGCAGAGATGCCCTACCTCAGTCTGGAAAAAGTCATCATTCAAGCTCCGGACCAAGACGTGGAATCGCCTCCAGTAAACGTGCGCTACGTTTTTAAGTCTATCGAATATACGAAATGAGAATTTGGGTGAACAAGACAACGACTGCGATCTTGGCGATCGCCTGCGCCATAGGCTCAGCGGTTCAGCTGCGCGGGCAGGACGAAAGTTTAGCGAGGGTCATTCCGAACCCGGACGAAAAAGTGGCCAGCTACAAGGTGGTAGACCAGGAGCTGGAGGGCACGCTCGAGATTCTCTCGGAGATGACGGGCCGCGCTATCCTTCGTCCGCAAGCCTTGCCAACTCCTAAGATCACGTTCGACAGTGGCGGAGAGATCACGGTGGGTGAGCTGACTCTCGCCTTGGAGAGTTTGCTGAGCCTGAACGGAATCGGCATCTCTCCATTGGGGGAGCGCTTTTTGAAGGTCGTGCCCCTTAGCGAGATTCGCACGCAGGCTCCCGAGCTGGTGGTGGAAAGCTTGGCGGAGCGTCCTGCCAGCGGTAAGGTCGTGAGCAAGCTCTTCCGTCTCCAACATTTGGATTCGCAAACTTTTCAGCAGCAGATCCAGCAGTTCCTCAGTCCCGGATTCAGTTCGATCATCCCTTTCCAAAATTCCAATGCGGTGATCGTGACGGACACGATCAGCAACCTGCAACGTCTGGAATACGTGGTGAGTGAAGTTGATAAGCCTTCCCGTCTGAACATTGAGCCAGCGTTCTACACGCTGCAATTCGCCCAGGCCAGCGAGGTAGCCCAACAGGTGCAGCAGATGATCGAGGATGCCCGCAGCCGTTTTGGTGACGAGACCGGGAGCAATTCGGGTCGTCCCAACAGCGCTCGCCGCCGCGACAATCCAGAAGGAGACGGAGCCTCAGCTCTCGTTGCTGGCGAGGGGGGCTCGATCAGCCAGATCCTCTTCGGTTCCAACACGGCAATTTCTGCGGACGACCGCACGAACCAGATCATCATCATGACGGCCCCGAGCAACTTGAAGTTCTTTGAGGACATCATCCAAAAGCTAGACATCAAGGCCGACCCATCGACTCGTATGGAGGTGATTCCGCTCAAGCACGCGGATGCGACAGAAGTTGCTTCTCTCTTGAGTCAGTTCGTTTCCGGCAAGACCAACAGTGACAGCAACGACCGCACGAACAGTAATGCCAATTCGAATACGCGAAACAATCGTAGGACCGCGGCTGGCAACCCAACGTTTTCCAATAATGCCCCAAGCAATGCGGAAGCGCTGAATGCCGCCCGCAATAACGCAAACAACTCCGGCGGCGCTAATTCTAGCGAGGATCGCGACAGCCAGTTCAGTACCTTCATGACAATCTTGGCGGACGAGCGAAGCAACGCGCTCGTCATCTCCGGCACGCGCAGCGACTTGGAGCTCATGAGTGCCTTGGTGGGTAAGATTGACGTATTGCTGCCGCAAGTACGTATCGAAGTCATCATCGCGGAGGTGAACTTAAACGAGTCGCGCGGCCTCAACCGAGGAATGGATGCCTTCACTGTCAATTACGAAGAGCAAGCGGACGGCTCGGGGAACGTAGAGGTGCCAGGTATTAACATTCTTGGACTCGGAATGAGCGGTACCTTCAATTACGACGACGGCGTTGTTTCGAATCTAACTTTGAGTACGATCCTCAACCAAGCCCGCACCAACTCTGACGTGCAGTTGCTCTCGGTTCCGACCTTGGTCACGACTCACAACAAGGAAGCCAAGATTATCGAGGCCGTTTCGTACCCGATTATCACGAGCTCGCAGAACTCTTCGATCTCCGACACCTTCAGGCAATCGGTACAGTATCAAAACATTGGTATTGAAATGGTGGTGACGCCGTTGATTGGGCCGAACGATGTAATCCAGCTCGAAATCGATCAAACCATCGACGATATCTCCGGTAACGTAACGATTGGCGGTAACGAGCAACCGATCATCAGTAAGCGTCAAGCCACTTCCTACGTGAGCGTGTCCAATGGCGAAATGGTTGTGCTTGGAGGCCTGCAAAAGAACAAGTTGGACACGGACCGTACGCGCTCGAATTTACTCGGTGACATTCCCGTTCTTGGAAAGTTGTTTCGTACCAAGACCAAAGAAAGCACCAAGAGCGAGCTAATGGTTTTTCTAAGGCCGCAGGTGATCCGCACTACGGACGACGTGAATACGGACGCGATGAAGAAACTTCGCGAGTTGGAGGGAGCTCGGGCGATCCAGGACTTTTTGGATACAGGCAATATCGATGTCACGCAACCGCGCTCAGAGCCCAATGGGTCGCGAACAGCATCTCCGAAAGGAGACTAAGGAAAGGGATTCGTTATGATCGGGAAATTGATACTCGTCGTGATGTTAGCTGGGGCCACCGCTTTGGTGGGCCAGGTTGCTGATGAAGGGGCGGCTGAGGTTAATCCGTTTGGCGCCCCGGCCCGACCAGCTATCAACGGTCCGATCGTAGAAGATGCTGCGCCGAGCTCCTTGGACCAGTTCCAGTTCAATGGGCTGATGGTGATGAACGGAAAAGTTCGCATCAGTTTGTTCGATGCAAAACAGAACAAGAGCTTTTGGGTGCGACAAGGTCAGTTGGGCGAATATGGAGTCAGCTTTCAGCGCTTCGACGAAGAAAACGAGACGGTGGTGATTGCTCAGGGGGGCGTCACCAAGAAGCTCTCGCTCAACAAGGTGAAGATCGAGCCGCTTAAAATCGCCGCTCCGCGGGCAACCCCTTCGCCGCCTGCGGTGACGGGTAATGTCTCACGACCCTCTCCCGCGGCTAATGTAGAGTCGGATGAGGAGGCTCGCGCTCGCATCCAGCGAGTGGCGGAAGAGATCCGGCGTCGCCGAGCGGAACGACGCAAGCAATTGGAGAATCGAACTAATTAAGCTTCGAGCGTGATCGAGTATGCAGATAGCTGATACGGGATTTGAAAACAAGTTTGAGCTGACGGAAGAGCAGCTTCTCGATATCGCGGAAGCGAGGCGAGGGGAGCGTTTGGAGCGGATTGCCCGGTACGCTGGCCGTAGCCTGAATGAGTTGGTTTCCGAAATGGCGGCGTACTGCGGCTTCGATCAAGTGGACGCCAGTCGATTCGACTTACAGGCTTTGCAAAAGGTTCCGTTGCGCATTTTGCACGAGTTTCATTGCGTACCGATTGGTCCTGAGGACGAGGATGATGAGGAACCTCCTTTTACGCTGGCCACGAGTTGGCCGGTTACTGCGGAAATGGATGATTGGGTTTATGCAGCTTGTGGAGAGCGCCCCGTTTGGGTAATCTCGCACCCGGAGCGTATCGCGAATTTCATTACACAGAATTTGGGTGTGGGCGCGGAAAGCTTGGACGATTCCTTCGATCTCGAAGCGGAAATGGCCATCGAGAAGGTCGAAGAAGAGGAGGACGAAGATGCCGCGATCATCCGTTTCGTGAACGAAGTCTTCAATCAAGCGATTTCTGGCGGAGCGACGGATATCCATTTCGAGCCGATGGAGGATCATTTGCGGATTCGCTACCGTATCGATGGATTGCTGGTGCCGGTTCCTGTACCCGAAAACTTGAGACGCTTTCAGGATGCTATCGTGTCGCGTCTCAAGATCATGGCCAAGCTCAACATATCGGAGCGTCGGTTGCCGCAGGATGGGCGCATCAATCACAGAATCGGCTCTACCACGCTGGATATTCGTCTCTCAACTATGCCGGTGATGTATGGCGAGAGCATCAGTTTACGCCTCTTAAACAAGAAGGACAAGCCGCTGAGCCTCGCTCAATTAGGCATGTCGGATCGCGATACGGCGGTGGTGAATCGGGTTTTGAATTTGCCGCATGGAATCATTCTGGTGACGGGGCCAACGGGTTCCGGCAAGTCGACCTCGCTCAATGCTTTCATTCGTTCCATCAACTCGGACGATCGCCGCATCATTACGGTAGAGGATCCGATCGAATACGAAGTGGCGGGCGTGAACCAGATACAGGTGAAGCCGGATATCGGCTTTGGCTTCGCGGAAGCCTTGCGTCACGTTTTGCGTCAGGACCCGAACGTCATTATGGTCGGGGAGATCCGAGATCGCGAAACGGCGGACATCGCGGTGCAGGCTTCGCTCACGGGGCACTTGGTCTTTTCGACCTTGCACACCAACGACTCGGCGGGCGCGATCACGCGTTTGATCGATATGGGAGTGGAGCCCTTCTTGATCGCATCCAGCGTGGAGATGGTGATCGCTCAACGCTTGTTGCGTCGGGCATGTCCAAGCTGCTTGGGAATGCGAGCAGCGGAGCCGCAGGAAATCGAAGATGCGTTGCGAGTCCTGGACTTGGATCCCTCGCTCGGAGATGGAGTTTTGGAGCTCCCTGGAAGCGTTGGTTGCGAAACGTGTCGAGGAATTGGATACAAGGGACGCATCGGCATTTATGAAATTTTACGGGTGACGGAAAAGATGCACGACCCGATCGTGCGTCGGGAGGCGGCCCCTGTCATTCGGCATTTAGGTCTGCAGGCAGGTATGGTTTCGCTCGGGAAGTCAGGCTGGAATCTGGTGGAGCGCAAGTTGACGACCCTCGAAGAGGTGGTTCGTACGATTTCCGTCAAGGAAGGGGAGTGATCTTTTAATTTAGTCGCGTGCCGATTTTCAAATACAGTGCTAGGGATGCTTCGGGCGCCTCGACGAGAGGCGAGATTGAGGCTGTATCGCGCAAAGTCGCGGTTCGGAAGTTGAGCGCTCAGCAGCTTCGCCCCATCTCGGTAACCGAGAGCGGGGGAAAGGCTGGAAAGTCTCGAAAAGGAGAGGGGTTCAGCTGGGCTTCCCTGACGCGTTCAGGAGCTTCGGGCAGGTTGGACAATAAGGTGACGCTGCCGTTCTTGTCGGCGTTGAAGGAGCTGCTGGCGTGCGGCGTGCAGGCGGGCGATGCCTTGCAGTTGATGAGTGCTCGCTTGAATGACGCGTCGCAGAAGCGTTTGGCTACGGTGCTGTGGGATGACGTGAGGCAAGGCCGCTCCTTGTCGGAGGCCTGCCGTAAGCAGCCTGAAGTTTTCGACGACAGCATGGTGAGCTTGATCGAAGCGGGTGAGGCGACGGGCAATCTCAATAACGTGCTTGGGCGCCTCGTAGCGAACCTGGAAGAGACCAAGGCGATAAAGAGCAAGTTGAGCGCGGCGATGGCTTATCCCTCGCTCCTGATGTGTGTGGCCTGCGGCTTGGTGCTGTTGTTCCTGTTCGTTCTGCTCCCGCAAATCGAGGGCTTGCTGGCTTCGCTGGGCGGCGATTTGCCCTTGTCGACCAAGGTGCTCATCGGGATGGCGGACTTTGCTCTCGGCTATGGGTGGCTGGTGGTGATTGCCGTGATATTCGGCGTAGCGGCTGTATTGTCTTGGCGAAAGACCAAGGCGGGAAGGCTGCGTTTCGACGAGTTTATTCTCGGGTTGCCGGTGCTTGGACGTTTCTTGAGGGATGTGCAAATATTGCGCATGGTGCAGGTGCTCTCGCTCTTGTTGGAAAACGGAATCACTATGGTGCAGTCGCTGCAGATGTCGGAGCGCTCGCTCACGAACCACGCCATGAGAAAGCGGTTCGTGGAGGCTCGTGGCAAGGTAACCGAAGGTTCGTCGCTCTCCGGCGCTTTCAAGGGGACAGGCTATCTTGACGGCATGGCTCTGGATATATTCACGGTGGGGGAGAACACCGGCAATGTGGTCCCGGGGCTCAAGCAGCTCTCGCGTCAGTATGGCGAGCGGGTGGACCAGGCGGTAAAGTCATTTATTGGCGTGGTTTCGATCGGCGTTTTGATCTTTGTCTTTCTCTTCGTGGGGCTGGTGGCTTTGGGCATCATTTCGGCGGTTTTCCAATTGAGTGGAAGCTTGTCGGGGTAGCTTTTTGCCAAAGCGTTTTTCGGCTCAAAGTTGTAGTTGAAGGCAGGGGATAAAGTCGCCTTGCTGGGCTTTTTCCCAGATGAGTCCCAATATTCAAATCGCGACCCGTTTTCTGTTGGCCAAGAAGCGTTCTATGCTGATGAGCCTTTGCGGCATCGCTTTCGGGGTTGGCTTCTTCATTGTGACGCAGGCTCAGCTGAGCGGTTTCGAGGAGTTTTTCATTCGCACGATTTTGGGCACGGACGGGGCTATCCGCGTGGAGGACAAGTTTCAGGCGACGCTGGCTCAGATGGAGGCGGCCTCCAGCAATCGGGCGGACTCGAAGTTTTTCGTGGCGGATCGCGGAAACCGTCGCTACGTCGAGGGCGTCGAGTATCCGGAAAAGATAGTCGACGCGCTGCGCACGATTCCGAACGTCGCGGCCACCTCTTCGGTCTTGAAGGGCCGCGTCGAAGTGCAAAGTCCGTTGCGCATGGAGTCGGCCCAAGTCTACGGGATCGAGCTGAACGACCATCTGGCAGTATCCGACTTGGAGGATCAGATTGTTTTTGGCGACATCGAGAGCTTTCGCAGTTCGCCGACGGGAATCTTGATCGGACGCAAGTTGTCGGATCGTCTGCAGGCGAGAGTAGGAGACTCTATTATAATAGAGTCCCGTGGAGAGCAGAGTCGCTACCGGGTGAGTGGGGTGTACGAGACCGGTGTCTCCGACATCGACCGGGTGCGGGTGTTCATGCATCTGGATCAAGCCCGCTCCTTGTTGCGTCGACCGCACGGCGTGTCATTTATCCAGGTCAGCGTTTTCGATCGGGATCGCGCTGAATACGACGCGATGGTGATTGAGAGCTTGGTCCAGCATTCCGCGGCTCCGTGGCAGGACCGCGAAAAGGTGTGGCTCGACGTTTTCAAGGCCTTGCAGGTCTCGGCAGTGATTACGGTGTCGACCATCATTCTCATCTCCGGCCTCGGAATGTTTAACACTCTGGTGATGATCGTGATGGAAAAGACGCGGGAAATCGCGATCTTGCGATCCATGGGCTACAGCCGCACCGACATCTCGGCCATCTTCCTGTGGCAGGGAGGCATCGTTTTGTTTTTTGGGGTCCTGCTCGGCTTTGCGCTAGGGGCAGGCGTAACTTTTGGGGTGTCCCATTTGCCGCTGAGGGTACGGGGGATCTTCTCGACCGACAGCTATGTGGTGGAATGGTCGGGGATGCATTATTTCTGGGCTGCGTTGACCGCGGTGGTCATCGTGCTCTTTGCTAGTTTGGCTCCGGCGCGGCGAGCGGCCCGACTGGTGCCTGGCGACGTCATTCGGGGGACTGCTTCATGAGCGCCAGTGTGATCGATGCCCAAGTGGCGATGTCCTGCCAGGGCTTGCACAAGCATCTTGGGGAAGGGGAAACGCGGGTTCACGTCTTGAGGGGGGTCGACTTGGAGCTGCGTCGAGGCGAGATCGCTGCGGTGGTGGGACCTTCGGGATGCGGCAAGAGCACTCTCTTATACCTGCTTGGTTTGCTGGACCGCCAGGACCAGGGACAGATTTCAGTTTGTGGGGAGAATGTTCCCCTTGATCGGGACGGGGCGCATACCCGACTCCGTTGCGAGCATATTGGCTTCGTTTTCCAGTTTCACTTTCTCTTGCCCGAGTTTTCCGCGCTGGAAAACGTGATGATGCCGATGCGCAAGCTCGCCCGCCTGAACGAAGACGACATGCGGGCGCAGGCCAGAAGCCTGCTCGAACAGGTCGGCTTGGGGGGTAAAACGCAGCGTCGTCCGTCGCAGCTTTCGGGAGGCGAGCAGCAGCGGGTAGCTATTGCCCGGGCGCTTGCAAATCGGCCCAGTGTGTTGCTCGCCGACGAGCCGACGGGCAACTTGGACCTGAAAAATTCGATGATGGTCTTCGATCTGTTGACCCGTCTGGCCAGGGAGTATCAGCAGGCGGTGCTTATCGTGACCCACAATCCGGAGCTTGCCGCCCGCTGCGACCGCATTTTGCGCATGGAGGACGGGCTTTTCGTCGATTGATTTGCATGTGTGGGGCTCATGGCTATTAGAAGTACGATTAATAACCTATACGTCAGCTAATAACCCCTTGCACCGCCTCTAACGTCGCCAACATTTTATTTGCCTTTCAATTCGCGGCTCTTTCACTGCCGTTTCCTCTAAAGCCTAACCTTCTGCTCAGTGAGTTCCGAAAATTCCCGCAAATCGTTTCTACTTGCGATCGCTGCCGTCGTGGCTGGCGTCGTCGCATTGCCTAAGCTGCTAGCTCGTAGCAAGGAGAAGGGTAATCCTTCGAATGCCTCTGCCATCAAGCTGCGTCAGGATCCTCGATCGGTGAATCGAGAGGATTCGCGATTCGCCTAACTGCTCCTTCCCTGACAGGAACGGCTAACCTTTTACCGCTATGTCTAAAGTGTTTCCAAAGTGGTCGAACGCGTTGCCACTGAAGATCGTTGTTTTCGTCTTCGTCTTCGTGACTACGCTCCTCGCCGGCATCACCTATTATGTGACGCCGAAATACGTTCGGGTCGGCTACGAGCCAACTCAGCCGGTCCCTTACGACCACAGTTTCCACGTAGGCGAGCTCGGTCTCGACTGCCGTTACTGTCACGATGGGGTCGACAAGTCCGACGTTGCCAACATCCCTGCTGCGGACACTTGCATGAAGTGTCACAGCATGATCAAGACGGACAGCGAGTTGCTCGCCCCGATCCGGGAAAGCTATGCCACGGGCGAGCCGGTAGCTTGGAAGCGGGTTCATCAGGTTCCCGATTATGTCTACTTCAGCCACCAAGCTCACGTGACGCGCGGCGTTTCCTGCGTGGAATGTCATGGGCAGGTCAACGAGATGGAAGTCGTTTCGCATGCCGAGCCAATGAGCATGGGCTGGTGTCTCGACTGCCACCGCAATCCGGAAGAAGTCCTCCGTCCGGTCGACGAAGTATTCAACCTCGACTGGGTACATCCCGGCGGCAAGCAGGGCCAGATCAAGGACGGCCTCAAGTTTGTTGAAGAACGCAACATCACTCCTCCTCAAAGCTGCACAGGCTGCCATCGATGAAACGCGCACCTTATACACATCCTGAAACAGCGGAATTGTCTGGCCCGCGCTACTGGCGCAGCCTCGACGACCTGTCGCAATCTCCCGAATTCCTCGCTCAAGTCGAGCGCGAGTTCGGTCCCGAAGCCTCGGAAATGAACGAGGTGGACCGTCGCCACTTCTTCAAGATCATGGCGGCGTCCTTCGCAATCGGCGGTCTCGGCTTTGCCGGCTGTCGCCGCCCTGAGTCGCACATCCTCCCGCATTCGAAGATGCCCGAGCACCAGATTCCTGGTCAGGCTCTCTACTATGCGACCGGTTTCCCGCTGCGTGGCGAAACGCTTCCGCTTCTCATCGAGACGCACACCGGCCGTCCGACTAAGGTTGAAGGCAACGACGACCATCCCGGCTACAAGGGAGGCACGACTCGCAAGGCTCAAGCAGCCATCCTCGATCTCTACGATCCTGATCGCGCCACGGCCCACACCAAGGGTTCTGCCAAAATCAGCAACGCGGACGTCAATGACTTGCTCGCTTCCCTCAACAAGAAGTACGCATCGTCCAACGGCAAGGGTGTCGCGGTTCTCGCTGAAAGCTCTTCCTCTCCCACCCGCCTTCGCCTGAAGCAAGCCTTCCTCAAGGCCTTCCCGCAAGCGACTTGGGCTGAATACGACGCGATCGACGCGACCAACGCGGGCATCGCGGCCGCCAAGGTCACCGGCAACGCCTCTCTTCAGCCAAAGTATGACCTGTCCAAGGCTTCCCGCATCCTCGCGGTTGACGCCGACTTCCTAGACGAAGAGCAGGGGGCGGTGCAGTTCTCCAAGCAGTTCGCCGACGGACGTCGCGTTCGCTCCAGCAAGGACGAGATGAATCGTCTTTACTCGGTGGAGAGCAACTTCTCGCTCACCGGCGCCATGGCCGACCACCGCAAGCGACTTGCGTCGAGCCAGATGGTTTCTTTCCTTGCGGCGATCGCTCTTGAACTCGACCTCGGCGTCGAGGGCAACGCTCTCAAGTCCGTTCTCTCTCCGCTCGCAGACAAGCTCGAGGCTGGGACCAAGGAATGGGCGGTCAAGTGCGCGGCAGACCTCAAGAACCACAAGGGCGAAAGCCTCGTCTTCGTTGGGCAGCACCTCTCTCCGGAAGCTCACGCTCTGGGACTTTTGGTCAATGAGAAGCTCGGCAACCTGAAGAAGACCGTTTCTTTGGTCTCCGTCGATAACGGCAAGACCGCTACCATTCAGGATCTCGCTTCCAGCATCGAAGCCGGTTCTGTCAACTCGCTCGTTATCCTCGGTGGCAACCCTGTCTACAATGCTCCAGCCGGTATCGATTTCGCCGGGTTGTTGGGCAAGGTAGAGGAGGTCGTTCGCCTCGGTTACTATGCCGACGAAACGTCCGAAGCGTCCACTTACCACATCACTCAAGCTCATTTCCTAGAAGCTTGGGGCGATGGTCGCACATACGGCGGCGACGTGGTGGCTCAGCAGCCGATGATTCTTCCGCTCTTCGATGGTGTATCCGAAATCGAAGTACTGGCTCGCCTCGTAGGCGAGGCGAATGCCGACGGCTACAGTCTCGTTTACGCTACCTTCCAGTCCGCTAACGGGACCCCTGGCAAGCGTGCATTCGAAGCCTTCCTCAATGAAGGGTTCAAGTCTGGCGGTTACAAAACTGCTAACAGTAACGTTTCAGGACTGGAGCTCGCCGACCTGCTCAAGGGCTTCACGGCTCCTGAGGCTCCCAAGGACAAGAACAGCCTCGAAGTCCGTTTCCTCAACGACGCTTCGGTGGACGACGGTCGTTTCGCCAACAATGGTTGGTTGCAGGAATGTCCAGACCCCATGACCAAGCTTACTTGGGACAACGCTATCATCGTTAGCCCGAAGTTGGCCAAGGATCTCGACATCATCGCCCCGGATTCCATGAATCAGGTCGCTCGCAAGAATCCGAACAAGGTTCGCGACGGTCGCCAGTTCGCTTCGGTCGCCACCATCTCGGTCGACGGCCGCGAGATCACGGGAGCCATTCACATTCAGCCAGGCCTCGACAACTACACCGTTGTATTGCCGCTTGGATACGGCCGTACAAAGACCGGCCGCGTGGGAACAGGCTCCGGGTTCAGCGCTTACGCCATCCGTTCCGCTGCCGCTTTCGTTTCCAACGCCACGCTCGCTCTTACCGGTGCAGAGTACCAGCTCGCGGAAACGCAGGAGCACTGGTCGATGGAAGGCCGCGCGATCGTTCGCGAGTCCAATCTCGACGACTACGCAGCGGACAAGAACTTCGTATCCAAGATGGGCATGGAATCCCATTCTCCAGCGATTTACGCAGGGGCGGAGGATATGTCGACGCAGGAGAAGATCACCGACACTCCTCGCGGTGGTTCGATGTACGAGCATCCAGATCTCACCGGTATTCACCAGTGGGGGATGAGCATCGATCTGAACGTGTGCACAGGCTGTAACTCCTGCGTAATTGCGTGTCAGAGCGAAAACAACATTCCTATCGTAGGTCGCGACCAAGTGCGTCGCGGACGCGAAATGCACTGGATCCGCCTCGACCGTTACTTCTCCTCTGGAGCCAAGGACAATACCGAGATCCCAGAGGATCCGCAGGTTTCTCTCCAGCCAATCGCCTGTATGCAGTGTGAGACTGCTCCTTGTGAGACGGTTTGCCCAGTTAATGCGACGGTTCACGACGAAGAAGGTCTCAACGCCATGGCGTACAACCGCTGTATCGGTACCCGCTACTGCGCGAACAACTGTCCTTACAAGGTTCGCCGCTTCAACTTCTTCGATTACCAGCAGCGCGAGCTGGACAAGCTTTACCTGGGGCCGCTCGCTCCTAAGGGAATGCCCGAGCTTGTGCAGATGGCGCAGAATCCAGACGTATCCGTGCGCATGCGCGGCGTGATGGAAAAGTGTACTTTCTGCGTACAGCGTATCAACCAAGCTAAGATCGCCCAACAGGCCAAGGCTGGCGACAGCGATGACGTCCGCGTTCGCGACGGTGCCATCAAGGTTGCCTGCGAGCAAGCTTGTCCGACTGATGCCATCGTATTTGGTGACTTGAAGGACGCGAACAGCCGCGTTTCGCAACTGCGCGAAAACGAGCGTACGTATTCGCTCCTCGGTTACTTGAACACGCGACCACGCACCACGTTCATGGCTCGCATCCGCAATCCGAATCCAGAGATGCCGGATTACCACGACATGCCTCTCTCCAAGAAGGAGTACAAGGCGAAGGCGCCGAAGGCGAGTGTTTCACACGATTCCCATGACTCCCATTCTGACAGCGAAGGAGGACACCACTAATGTCTAGCTCACATTCTCATGAAGTGAGACCTGCGATTCTCGACGAGGTGAATCCGGTCGATATCCCGCGCCCCGCGTGCGTGGATAATAACCGTTCCTTCAATTGGATCACCGAGAAGATTTGCGGTATCATCGAAGAGAAGACGCCTACCTGGTGGTGGGTGTGCTTCATCATCGCTTGCGCCACAGCGAGCTTCACCTTTATCGGTTTGGCGTATCTTACAGTGACCGGTGTCGGTGTTTGGGGTCTGGCCAATCCAGTCAACTGGGGTTGGGCGATCGTCAACTTCGTATTCTGGATCGGTATCGGCCACGCGGGTACGCTGATCTCGGCGATCCTCTGTCTGCTCAGGCAGAAGTGGCGTACCTCGATCAACCGCGCTGCGGAAGCGATGACGATCTTCGCTGTGGTTTGCGCGGGCTTGTTCCCTGTCTTCCACGTGGGTCGTGTTTGGTTCGCCCTCTATCCTGGCTACCTCTTCCCATTCCCGAACGCGAACGCCATCTGGCCAAACTTCCGTTCGGCGCTCTTGTGGGACGTATTCGCGGTATCCACTTACGGTACGGTTTCTGTGCTCTTCTGGTACATCGGCTTGATCCCTGACTTCGCGACTGTCCGCGACCGGGCCAAGACCAAGTTCCGCAAGATCGCCTACGGCATCGTAGCCATGGGCTGGCGTGGATCCAACCGCCACTGGAGCAACTACGAAATGCTCTACCTCATCCTGGCCGGTCTCTCTACTCCGCTGGTACTCTCGGTTCACACCATCGTATCCTTCGACTTCGCGATCTCCTTGGTTCCTGGCTGGCATACCACCATCTTCCCGCCGTACTTCGTTGCGGGCGCGATCTTCTCGGGCTTCGGCATGGTGATCACCTTGATGTTGCCGCTGCGTGCCATCTACGGCCTGCAGGACCTCATCACCCAGTACCACATCGACTGTATGACCAAGATCATCTTGGCCACGGGTACGATGGTTGGTTACGCCTACGGAATGGAGTTCTTCATTGCTGCTTACGGCGCGAATGAGTTCGAAATCTTCGCTTTCGTGAACCGTGCTTTCGGCAACTACGCTTGGGCGTACTGGATCATGATTTCCTGTAACGTTATCTCTCCACAGTTTTTCTGGTTCAAAAGCATCCGCGAGAACACGACGCTGGTTTGGGTTATCTCCCTTTTCGTCAACGTCGGGATGTGGTTCGAGCGTTTCGTTATCACCGTGACTTCCTTGTCCCGCGACTTCCTGCCTTCCAGCTGGGGCTACTACAGCCCGACGGTCGTGGACATCTTCACTTACCTTGGAACCTTCGGCCTCTTCTCTGTGCTGTTCCTGCTCTTCCTTCGCTTCGTGCCGCTCATGGCCATGGCGGAAATCAAGGCAGTCACTCCACAGGCTGATCCCCACCACCACTAATCTCTAAACGTCGACTCCTCTAAAAATGGCGGACAAATTT
Organism: Pelagicoccus enzymogenes; assembly: GCF_014803405.1. Classification (NCBI taxonomy): domain Bacteria; kingdom Pseudomonadati; phylum Verrucomicrobiota; class Opitutia; order Puniceicoccales; family Pelagicoccaceae; genus Pelagicoccus; species Pelagicoccus enzymogenes. Next base: position 62,908 of record NZ_JACYFG010000006.1, on the reverse strand, counting down.
GGAATACTCGCTAAGTTCGACACCCCGGCTGACATCATGCATGCAGCGGAAAAGGTGAGGGACGCAGGCTTCAAGCGTTGGGACGTGATCACTCCGTTCCCGATCCACGGCATGGATGGAGCCATGGGCCTCAAGCGCTCATGGGTACCACGCTTTACGATCGTGGGCGGCACCACCGGTTTCATCACCGGTATGAGCATGATCTTCTATACCAACGCGTTTGACTACAAGATCTTGATCGGCGGCAAGCCGCTCTTCAGCCCGTTCTTCGCCTTCCCGGTGTCCTACGAGCTTACCATTCTCTTCTCAGCCTTTGCTTCGATCATTGGCATGTTCATCCTCAACAAGCTGCCGATGCATTACCATTCGGCGCTCAAGGCCGACAAGGTGGCGGAAATGTCCGACGACAAGTTCTTCCTCTACATCGAGTCCGAAGATCCACAGTTCGACGACGCCAAGACGCGCACCTTCATCGAAGGTCTGCATCCGGTCGAAGTATCCGACATGGAGAAATAACGAGATGCGCTACGTATACCTGATATTTGCATTCGTCGTGATCGCGGCGATTAGCGTGCTCGGTTTCCGAGGCACAACGACAACAAAGCGTCCGCTCGAGATCTTCGACGACATGGATCACATGCCGAAGTACCATCCGCAGGCGGAAAGCGCTTTCTTCGCGGATGGCCGTACTGACCGTTTGCCGGTTCCTGGTACGGTTGCTCGCGGCACTTTCGAGCCAGATGCCTACAAGGCGACTGGCAAAAAGGGTGAGGCTTACGGCAATGGTTTTCCGATCGAGGTGAACCAAGCCGCCATGGAGCGCGGCGAGGAACGCTACCAAATCTACTGCACCCCTTGTCATGGGGCTGCAGGTGACGGCAATGGCCGCACGGCGGCTTTCGGCATGACGGCGATCGCGAATTTGACGGCCGCTCCCTACACGGACATGGCCGACGGCGAGATCTTCCATTACATCGGTCATGGAAGCCGCAGCGGTCGCATGTACGGATACAAGGAAAAGCTTTCGGTCGAAGACCGTTGGAACGTCGTTCTCTACGTCCGCGCCCTGCAGCGCGCCGCGAACGGCTCCGCCAAAGATTTAACTCCTGCTAGCAAGGAGGAACTAGGACTATGAGTGCAGAACGCGACGCTTCGCTTCCGAACCCAACTAAGTGGCTAATGATCGGGGCCGTGGGCCTGATCGTCTCGCTGATCGGCATGTTTGTCGACACGCGGATGGCCTCCTTCTGCTACCTGATCGGTATGATCTTCACGACGTCGATCACCATCGGAATGCTTTTCTTGGTGATGATTCACCATATTTTCGACGCCTACTGGTCTACGGTGATCCGTCGCCAGGCTGAGAACTTCCTCGCCGCCCTTCCTTGGATGGCGGTGCTCTTCATCCCGCTCTTCGCAATCACCTACCTCAAGGACCAGGGCACCATCTGGATCTGGATGAACGAGGACGCTGTCGTTCACGGCCACAAGGTTGCCGAGGATGTGCTCTACCAGAAGAAGACCTGGTGGTTGAACGAGTTCGGGCCGTTTGGCTTCTGGGCGCGTACCATCATTTCCTTTGGCGCCTGGATCTACTTCGCCCGCACCTTCCGTCGCAATTCCTTCTCCCAGGACAGCGACGGCTCTGCAGAGCACACCTTCTCCAGCCGTAAGCATGCAGCGGGAGGTTTGGTCGTGGTCGCTCTGACGTGGTCGATGGCCGGTTTCGACTGGATCATGTCGCTTGAATACCACTGGTTCTCCACCATGTTCGGCGTTTGGTTCTTCGCCAATTCCATGCGAGCAGCCCTCGCGGTGCTTGTCTTGGTCGCTGCTTTCCTCGTCGCGAAGGGCCCCCTCAAGGGGATCTTTAACACGAAGCACTTGCACGACTTGAGCACTCTCTGCTTCGCGTTCACCGTTTTCTGGGCTTACATCAGTTTCTCCCAGTACTTCCTGATCTGGAACGGTAACATTCCGGAAGAAACGTTTTGGTACAACTTCCGCGAGGAGGGCATGTGGTACGGCGTATCCATGTTCCTGATCTTCGGTCATTTCCTCTTCCCGTTCCTGTTCATGCTGCAATTCCCGCTGAAGACGAAATTTCCGGCGATGGTATTCATGGCGTGCTGGATTCTCTTCATGCAGCTTTTCGACGTTATCTTCAACGTTCTCCCAGCTCTCAAGGATCATCACCATCCGGTAGACTTCATCCACCATCCACTGGGACTCCTGTGGTTGGCGGCTGCTCTGCTGGGAGGTGCCGGGGTCCTGCTTTGGGCTTTCTGGACCAGCTTCCACAAGGTTAAGATCATCCCAATCCGCGACCCTCGCATTGGGGAGTGCCTGAACCACAACCACTAGTTTTTTGCAAATGACTGCTCAAGCGCACACACCATCGCGTAGCTCGTTCCCGGTCGTCGTCGCCATCATCGGCTTGTTCCTGCTTTTCTGGTTCCTCACCAGCAAGGTTTATGTCGACTCGACCGAGACGCCGGAAGTTTCGAAGTTCACCGTGCCAGACACCACGCTCGCAGAGCACAACGGAGCGGCTGAGTCCCTTCTTTCAACGACAAAGGTAACCGACCCGACAAGCGGGAAGGTTCGCCTCTCCATCGAACGAGCAAAGGAACTCGTGATCGCCGAAAACGCCAAGTAGGCGACGCTCGCAAGAGGGTGTTTTCGCAATCCCGAACTTAGCTATGAATTTGATCTGCAACCTCTTTTCATCGATCTTTCCAAGTCTGGAAGGCGATGGATCGCAGCGCGAAAGGGAACAGACGATCGACTCCTCCATGCGCTTCGCGGTGCTGGGATTGATCAAGGGCTCAGTTTTCTGGCTGCTCGTCGCGTCCTTGCTCGGACTGATCGTCTCGGTCAAGCTGCACTCTCCGACTTACTTGGCGGAATACGGCTGGCTGACCTACGGCAAGGCTTACCCCGCGTTTTGGAACGCCTTGGTATATGGGTGGCTTTTCAACGCAGGCCTCGCTTGCGTCGCATGGATCATCGCTCGTTTGGGCGGCCGTCCCAGCGGCAACAGCGCGGTGCTGGCCATCTCGACGGGCGCTTGGAACCTCGCGGTTATCATCGGCCTATTCGGAATTTTCAAGGGAGACCAAAATCCTTACCGCATGCTGGAATTTCCGACTTACGCGGCGCCGTTTCTTTTCGCTGCATTCATCGGACTAGGCATTTGGATTTTGTTGGCGTTCAAGGCTCGCGCCTACCGTTCATCCTTCGCTTCCCAATGGTATGCCTTGGCGGGGGTGTTCTGCTTCGTTTGGATTTACACCGTCGCCCAGGTGATGATCTTTTGCATGCCTGCCCAAGGCGTTTTCCAAAGCGTCATTGCTGCTTGGTTCGGTGGCAACCTCCTCGGTTTGGTTGTCGCGCCTTTCGCCTTCGCGACGATCTATTACCTCATCCCGAAGGCTCTCGGTCAGCACATCGTAGGCTATCGTCAGTCGGGTATCGCATTTTGGAGCTGGATTCTGTTTTCCAGTGCCGCAGGTCTTGCTTCTCTGGTGAACGGACCGTTCCCAGCGTGGATTGCCTCCGTTGGGGTGGTGGCAAGCTTCGGGTTGTTCCTTCCGCTCTCGGTCTTCACCATGCAGTTCCTCTCGAGCTTGTTCTCCAGTTTCTCGAAAATATGGGACACGCTTTCGGTACGTTACGTTTTCTACGCGGTCGTGGCCTTCATCGTCGCAACGGTTCTCACTATCTTGGGAGCTTTGCGTGAAGTTCAGGAAATGACGCAGTTCAGCCAATACAACGATGGGGTTCGCTACTTGTTCTTGGTTGGTTTTGCGGGCATGGCCTTCACGGGTATGGTTTACTACATACTCCCGCGCCTTCTGAACAAGGAACTGCCGAACCCGTCTTTGGCGGACCTTCAATTTTGGGTTCAGGGCCTCGGTATCTTCCTGGTTACGGTCAGCCTCGTTTACGGAGGTTGGGCCCATGGAGCGCTGCTCAACGGAAGCGACGCGGATACGATCGCAATTCTCAAGAGCACCGACACTTACCTCTTCCTCACGACGATCGGTTCAGTGATGTTTGCCATTGGCAACTTCGCTTACGCTGTATCTTTCGTTTGGATACTTCTCTCTCCTCGTACTGAAAAGGAGCAATCAGCTGACTTGATCGAGCCAGCTCCTGAACTCGAGTACACTCACTCATGAACAGAGGTCCTTTCATTTTCATTGGTGTGCTGATCATTGTCTCGCTCTCTTGGGCGGTGACGCTGGTTAAGCCTATTCAAGAGGGCGGCAATCTATCTCCAATCGGCAAGGGCGCGGATCGCGTGCCTACTTTGGTCGAGGGGTTGGCTTTGCGCGGACGCGAGGTCTACCAAGAACAGGGATGCGTGAACTGTCATACACAGCAAACAATCGCAGTAACGGGTACGGACATCGAAAGAGGTTGGGGCGATCGCCAATCCATGCCTCTCGACTACATCGACCAAAGCCCCGTATTCACTGGCTACAATCGCGTTGGCCCTGACCTCGCAAACGTCGGAACCCGTCGCACGGAGGCAGGTTGGCACTACCTTCATTTCTACAATCCGGAAATCACATCTCCAGGAAGCAACATGCCGCCTTTCGCGTTCCTCTTCGAGAAGCGAAAGATAGTTGGAGAAGCTTCCAACCGAGCTCTCGATCTTCCAGAAGGGTTCCGCGTGGAGGAAGGTTACGAAATCGTGCCCTCGGCCGATGCCGACGCGCTGGTGGCCTACATGCTTGCGCTCAGCCAAGCCTACGAAATTGAAGAGGCGCCCACGCCTGAAAAGCTCGCCTACAAGTGATGCAAGACGATCAAGAACAACCACATTTGCCAGGAGTCGACGCTAGCAAGGCGAGCGACGAGAGCGTTTTGCGGGTGCATGCCCAGCTTCGTCGCAAGCGAATCGAAGGGTCGCCGGTTGCCTTTTTTACAGCCGCTGCCCTGATCATCGTTTTCGTTTTCGCTTGGTTCTATCAACGCCGCTACTTCGCGGAGTACGACTCAACGAGCGTACTTGCAGATCGCCAGCACATCGCCGCGATGGAGGCTTACAAAAACCGCCCCAAGGAGCCAGAAGGTCCGATCGTCTACGACGGTTCCAAGATTTACGCCCAGCAATGCGTGGCGTGCCACCAAGGTCAGGGCCAAGGCTTGCCAGGAGCTTTCCCGCCGCTTGCCGGCTCGGAGTGGGTTACCGGAGCTCCGGAGATCTCGATCAAGGTTTTGCTCCATGGCCTAGGCGGAGAGATCCAAGTCAAGGGCAACACCTACAACGGGGCGATGCCAGCGTTTGGGGCAGTGCTCAACGATGCTGAAATCGCAGCCGTCATCTCTCATATCCGCGGATCTTGGGACAATGGCGCGGGCGAAGTCACCGAAGAGCAGGTCGCTACGATCCGTGCTGATATCGGTTCGAGGGGCGCATGGACAGCCGCCGAGCTGGCTGAGTACTTCTAAACGATCGCAGCTTAGAAACTTTTAAGGCCGTCCATGAAGCATGGGCGGCCTTTTTCTTTGCTGGCAGCCGCGCTCGTTTTGCGAGACTGCCGAAGCGTTTGCACTATTCGTTTACTTGCTCTGGGAGAGTTCGATGGAGCGGTCCACCGCATCTTGCATCGATTGGTCGATGATCTTGGGAAATCCTTGGCGGTCCAAGCTGGTGAGCAAGGCGTGGGTGACGCCATTTGGCGAAACCACTTCGTCGATCAGGTCCTTGGGGTCGCGTTTGCTGGCTTTCATAAGCTCGAGGGAGCCGATTCCGGTTTCGGCGGCTAGCTTGAGGGCAAGGTCTTTGTCGAGCCCGCGAGCGTCAGCCGCTTCACTGATGAGTTGGCCGATGCGGAAGTAGAAAGCTGGGCCGCAGCCGTTGATAACGGTCGCGACGTGTAATTGGTCTTCGGCTACTTCATAGGCAGTCCCGAGAGATGCGAGAAGTTCGTTGACCTCCGCTTGCTGTGAATCGCTGGGCGTTTGCTCGAAGCAATAGGTCGATACGCCCTTGCCGATCTGGGACGGCGTATTTGGCATGACGCGCACGAGGTTGGAGGCCTCTGGGAAAACAGCCTTCATGGAGGCGAGCGTGCGTCCTGCCAGGACGGATACCACAAGCTTCCCGGTGGCGGCTTTTGCTTCCTCGTCGGTAATGGTCTCCAGATGCTGGGGCTTGAATGCGAGCACGACGACGTCTGACTGCTCGATAAGCTCCTTCTTGCTGGCGGCAATCCGCGCTCCGGTTTGCTCGGCCATGATGGCAGAGCCTTTTCCTGAGGCGCTGATGCACTGGAGGGCGTCTGCTTTGCAGACTCCCTTTGCGACCAATCCGTTAGCGATGGCACGGCCCATGTTGCCGGCTCCGATGAATCCGATTTTCATAGTTGGGTCCTCCTTGGGAGGTCAGGGAAGGGAGCTGGCCAAACGATAGGGCTAGCTCTCTTCTCGGTTTATAGGGTGGGTGAACTTTGCAGTTACGCCTTGTCCGTCGTCGTTTGGCAAGATGCTAATCTCGCCGCCGAGGGTACGGATTGCGTGGCGGGCCACGGTGAGGCCCATGCCTACACCCACTGTGTTCTTGGTGCTGATGAAAGGCTCGAACATGTTCTCCTCGACCTCTGGGTCGATGCCTCTTCCTTGGTCGATGATGGAGAATTCGATTTCTTGTTCGTCTTGGGTGACGACTAAGTTGATAGGGCGCTCGCCGGTGAAGTCCGGGCCGTAGCTTTCCCAAGCGTTGATGACGAGTTTCGACAGGGCGTCTTCGAAGGCTTCGATATTGGTCTTGATGAAGACCTCGCCTACTTGGTTTTGCACTTCGACGTCGTAATCGCGGTTGCTGTCTTCCTGGGCGCGACGGAGGCTGCCGGATATGAGGCGCTCGAGTCCCATCTCGTGCAAGGGAAGCCGCGTAGTGAAGGCGACGGTGCTGAGCTGCTTGATGATACCGACGATGCGGTTGGAGGCGGATTCGACGCGAGCGATATTCTTGAGGACCTTGTCCGGGTCCTTGTAGTTGACCTTCGCTAGCTCGAGGTAGCCCATTACCACGCCGAGCAAGTTATTCAAGTTGTGGGCGATACCTTGGGTGAGGGCGCCGATGGCGGCGGAGCGACGGGATTCGCCGAGACGACGCGTCAGCTCCACGTTTGCCTTGTTGATCGCGAGATAGCTCAACTGCGTGCGAACACGGGCGATCGTCTCGTCCAAGTCGATGGGCTTGGTGATGTAGTCGACAGCTCCTGCTTCCAGTCCCTCGAGCTTGCCCTTTTTGGAATTGTGGGCGGTTACGAAAATGACGGGGATGGCCTTGGTACGCTTGTCTTCGCGCAGCTTAGCGCAGACTGCGAATCCATCCATGCCCGGCATCATGACATCGAGAAGGATGAGATCGGGCCTTTCCTCCTTTGCGACCTCCAAGCAGGCCTCCCCATTTGTCGCAGTGAGCACCGTGATTCCGTCCCACTCCAGTTTGCGTTGCAGCAATTGGATGTTGATGGGCTCGTCGTCGACTACGAGGACTGTGCTCTTGGTTTTAGGAAGGTCTTGAGTAGGAGAAAGTTCGCTCATTCAGGAAGCGGTAAGGCGTTTAAGAGATGGATTGCTATGAACCTGACTGAAGTTGGTGGGCTTTGAAAGTGTTTTTCATCAGCATCGCCACTGTCATGGGACCTACGCCTCCTGGCACGGGAGTGATGCGGGAAGCCTTGGGTTCGACGGCTGCGAAATCGACGTCGCCAACCAGCCTGTATCCAGACTTCTTGGAAGGGTCCTCCACTCGGTTGATGCCTACGTCGATCACGACTGCCCCCTCCTTCACCATGTCGGCGGTGACGAAGTTGGGACGGCCGATGGCGGCGACGACGACGTCTCCGGCACGCACCACCTCGGGGAGGTTTTTGGTGCGGGAGTGGCAAACGGTCACCGTGGCATTGGCGTGGGGACCTTTTTGCATGGCGAGCAGGGCGAAGGTCTTGCCCACGATCAAACTGCGGCCGATGACCACGACGTGCTTGCCCTCGAGTGAAATGCCCTCGCGCTGGCAGATCTCGATGATCCCTGCAGGCGTACAGGAGGCGAAACCGGCAGGATCCTCTTGGACTACGCGGCCGGCGTTTTGCACATGGAAGCCGTCTACGTCCTTGTTGGGATCGATACGGTTGAAGGCTGCTTGCTCGTCGAGTCCCTTGGGAAGCGGGGACTGGATCAAGATGCCGTGCACGGAGCTGTCCGCGTTGAGCTCGTCGACCTTGGCGAAAAGCTCCTCTTGGGTGATGGTTTCGGGAAGCTCGAAGAGGAGAGGCTTGATGCCAATCGCCTCGGCGGTGCGGTTCTTTTGGCGAACGTAAGAAACGGAGGCGGGGTCTTCGCCGACGCGAATGAAGGCGATACAGGGCTTGGCGCCCTCGATTTTCGCGACCGAGTCGGTCAATTCGGATACGATATCTTGGGAGATCTTTTTTCCGTCTATGAGTTTCATGAAGAGGAGTTTTGTTGCAGGAGGACGATTGAGGGCGACATGGGAAGGCGTATCAGAACGCATTCTTTATGGATTTGGCAGTCAGGATAACGTCTTCGGTTTCCTCCGTTTGTTTCAAGATTCCGGATACGCGCACTTCTCGCTTGATGAAGTCCTCGACGTGTATCCGCTCGGGGACTTCCGAGGTGTCCACGAATGCGAGCGTCTTGCCGTCCAAGCCGGTAAGCTTGTAGGCGACTCCGGTGCGGTTCTTGCCGATCATGCCGGTTTTTTCGAAGCGTCCCACCAATTCGGTTACCGCTGCCGCCTCGGGAAGGTCGGACATTTGGGGAGCGGGGGCGGAGGCCAAGCTGTTGACGATGTCGCTCGCCTCGATGGAGGAGCTCGGGATGTAGCCTACGATGATGGTTTCGAGCTGCACTTTGCAGAACCAGGTGTCGACGCTGATGATGTCCATCTTGTCCTTGTCGGTGGCGATGGCGAGGGTAGGCGCTTCGTTGGACGGAGCGGTCAAGTAGGGCCTTCCGGGTTTTGCGGACAAGTCCTTGGCGATGTCGTTGTTGTCGAGGTAGACCTCGAAGACGTCGCGGTAGTAGATGGGTTGCCAGCCTTCGATCGCGGCGACGTCGCGGGGCCAGTTGGCGGGGACGGCGAGGGAGATCGCTTCGAGTTCGCCAACCTGCAGCGAGTCTTCCGCGGGATCGAGGTAGACGGGGATGCCGTCTGCGGCGGAAGCGATAGAGGCGAGGGCAAGGGCCAGGGATGCGATTATTAGCTTCATGGTCGTTAACTGGGATTGAAAGGTTTACAAGTCGGTGTCGGCCTTGAAGAGCAGGCTGATCTCGCGGGAGGTCAGAGCGATGCCGGCGCCTTTGGGCATTCCTTTGATGCTGTATCGGCCGATCTGATACCGCTTTAACTTTTTCACGTCAAAATGCAGCGCTTGGAAGAGGCGGCGAATTTCCCGCTTCTTTCCGTGGTGCATGGCGAGATCCAGCTCCGTTGATTCGTCTTTGTTCTTATCTCCCGCAAAGACCGCTTTTTCGACCTTTAGTTTCTCGCCTTCCACGGTTACACCCCGCATCAGGCGGAACAGCTTGGCTCGAGGGTAGGCTTGCTTCAGCGAAACGTGGTAGCGCTTCGTGATCAAGTTCGAGGGATGCATGAGGCGGTTGGCGAGGTCGCCGTCGTTGGTGAGTATGAGCAACCCCTCGGAATCCTTGTCGAGTCGGCCGGCGCAAAAGAGGCGTTCTCCGGCAAATTCTTTTGGCAGCAAGTCGAATACGGTGCGTTCGTTGTGAGGATCGTCGTTGCTGCAGATGAAGCCCTTGGGCTTGTTGAGAGCGATGACCAGCTGCTTCTTGCTTTGGCTCGCCTTGACGCGGCGTCCATTGAGTCGGACGTCGTCCGAGCCGGGCATGACCTTGGAGCCGAGTTCAGCGGTTTTGCCGTTGATGGTGACTTCCCCGTTCTTGATGTACTCCTCGGCTACGCGCCGCGAGCAAAGGCCGGCGTCGGCGAGGAATTTTTGCGTTCGTATCGGTTGTGGCGAGTCCATCGGAAAAAACGGCAGATCGTGCAGGGGAAACCCGCCGTGGCAATGTTTCTTATGCGGGAGAATTGCTTTACCTAAAACTATCGTTGCCAAGTGCCCGGCGAGGCGTAGTGCTTTTTGTCCTTTGGTAGCCAGACCGTGGCGGTCGAGCTCGAAAACCGCAACCTTTCCCATTCTATGAACCTCACTTTTGACAACAAAGTTGCCCTCGTAACCGGAGCTGGCCGCGGTATCGGTCGCGCGATCGCCGAATCCCTTGCGAAAGAGGGCGTAACAGTGATTTGCGTTTCCCAATCCGAGTCCTCCTGCGGAGCTGCTGCGGAAGCGATCAATGCGGCCGGAGGCAAGGCGGTCGCGAAGGCTGTAGACGTGGGCGACAAGGTTGCGGTGGCCAAGGCCTGCGAGGAATTGCTCGAGGAGTACGGCAACATCGACATCCTCGTGAACAACGCGGGCATCACCCGCGACAACCTGCTTTTCCGCATGAGCGAAGAAGACTGGGAAGACGTGGTTTCCACCAATCTGAACAGTGTTTTCTACTGGGTTAAGGGCCTCGCTCGCCCGATGACGCGCAAGCGTTTCGGTCGCGTGATCAACATCACCTCCGTTTCCGGAATCATGGGCAACGCGGGGCAAACCAACTATTCCGCTGCCAAGGCGGGCATGATCGGTTTCACCAAGAGCCTTGCGCGCGAGCTGGCGTCCCGCAGCATCACGGTGAACGCGGTGGCTCCCGGCTTCATCAAGACGGACATGACTTCCAAGCTGGCGGACTCCGCCTTGGACATGATCCTCCCTCAAATTCCTCTCAAGCGCATGGGGGAAGCGTCGGATATCGCCAACATGGTCACGTACTTAGCGTCGGAAGAAGCTAATTATATCACGGGCCAAGTTTTTACCGTTGACGGCGGCATGGCGATGTGATCCCTCGTGGATTTTATAACTTATTTTTTGACCGAAAATGGCTGACGAAAAAACAATCGAACAACGGGTCTCCGAGATCATCGTAAACCAGCTCAACGTGAATGAAGAGCAGATCACTCCGGGTGCATCTTTCCTCGACGACTTGGGCGCTGACTCTCTCGATACAGTCGAGCTGATCATGGCCTTCGAAGAAGAGTTCAAGGACGAGATCGACGGTGAGATTCCTGAGTCCGACGCTGAAAAGCTGCAGACTGTTGGCGATGTAATCAGCTACATCAACGGCAAGGCTGGCGCGTAAGCGACCGAGCTTAAAATTCAATTTTCGACAAGGGTCGCTTGGAAGTCTTTGCTTCAAGCGACTTTTTCGTACAAAAACCACAGCATTCTATGAGCGAATTGCCGGATAATCAAAGAGTGGTAGTGACTGGCCTGGGCGCCATCACCCCTATCGGCTTGGATGTCGATAGCTTCTTCAATGGCCTGATCGCGGGCAAGAACGGTATCAGCCGCGTCGACGCCTTCGACACGGAGAAGTTTACCTGCAAGATCGGCGGGCAAGTGCGCGACTTCGATCCCGCTGCCGCTATGGATCCCAAGGAAGCGCGTCGCAACGACCGCTTCGTGCAGTTCGCCTTCGCGGCGGCGAAAGAAGCGGTCGCCCAATCGGGACTCGAGTTCGACAAGGAGGACCCCGAGCGTATCGGTGTATTCGTCGGTTCCGGTATCGGAGGAATGGATACTATGGAGCAAAACGCGAAAAAGCTCCTCGAGAGCGGACCGCGCAAGGTTTCGCCTTTCCTGATCCCCGCCCTTATTTCCAACATGGCATCTGGCGTGCTCGCTATCGAGTACGGAGCCATGGGACCTAACTTCTCCATCGTCAGCGCTTGCGCCACCGGAGCCCACGCCATCGGCGAGGCTCTCAAGACCATCCGACTTGGCGAAGCGGACGTTATGATCTGTGGCGGAAGCGAGGCGACGATCACTCCGCTATCCTTCGCGGGCTTCTGCTCGATGAAGGCCATGTCGACCAATAACGACGACCCAGAGCATGCCAGCCGTCCGTTCGATTCTGGACGTGATGGATTCGTAATGGGCGAGGGCGCTGGAATCATCGTTATCGAATCTCTGGAGCACGCCAAGAAGCGGGGCGCGAATATCATATGCGAGGTTGCCGGCTACGGTGCATCTTGTGACGCTAACCACATCACTGCCCCGCATCCGGAAGGAAAGGGCCTCATTTCGGCCATGAAGCGGGCTCTCAAGTCCGCCAACCTCAACGCGGAGCAAGTCGAGTACATCAACGCTCACGGCACCTCGACTCCTTACAACGACAAGTTCGAAACGGCGGCGGTTCGCGGTCTTTTCGGCGCTCATGCGGACAAGCTTATGATCAGCTCCACCAAGTCCATGACTGGGCACCTGCTCGGCGCGGCAGGGGGAATCGAGTCCGTGGCTTGCGCGAAGATGCTGCAAGAGGGCAAGGTCGCTCCGACTATGAACTTGCAGACGCCGGATCCGGATTGCGATCTCGACTACGTGCCGAACGAAGCTCGCGAAGCGAAGCTAAGCATCACCATGAGCAACAGCTTGGGCTTCGGCGGGCAAAACGCCTCCCTTATCTTCCGCTCCGTGTAGTGGAGCCTTAGATACGTTTCCCTCCTCCCTTTAACTGAATACAAAATGGAAAAAACATTCATCATCCTGAAGCCGGACTGCATGGAAAAGGGCCTCGCTGGCCAAGTGCTCTCCCGTTTCGAAAAAGAAGGTTTTGCGATCGTAGCGAGCAAGATGTCCAAGCTTGGCTCTGAGATCTTGCGCGAGCACTACGCCCATGTGGCGGACAAGCCCTTCTTCCCGGAAATCGAAGCTTTCATGAGCTCCCGTCCCGTGATCTTCGTCGCTTTGCAGGGCGAGAACGTGATCGCACGGGTGCGCGAGCTGCTTGGCCCAACGGATTCGACCAAGGCTCCAGCTGGTACGATCCGTGGAGACTTCGGCACCGATATGATGCGCAACGTCGTTCACGCATCCGACGGCCCTGAGACCGCTGCTGCGGAGCTCAAGCGCTTCTTTGCCGAGGGCGAGATCTACGCCTAAGCGAATCCGATTTTAGCTGTAATTTAGAAAACCGTCCTGTGCGAGCAGGGCGGTTTTTTGTGTTTTTGAGAGGTAGGGCCCACTGTCCCAGTGGGTCGATGGCATAGGAATGCCCGCTGGGACAGCGGACGCTACCTCACTCTACCGACACCGTCACCGAGAAGGCTTGCGTCTCGCCTGGGCCGACTTGGTGAAGGCCGATTTCGTTTTCTGGAGCGTTGGGGGGTCCCATCCAGGGTTCGATGCAGAAGAAGGGGGACTTGTCGGATTCGGTCCAAGTCACCAGCGCGTATCCTGGATTTGGAGTCGCTTGCGTTCCGATCTCGATTTTGAGGCGCGAGTCGTCCTGCTTGCAGATGCATTCCACAAGCGAGTCTGTAAGCTGGTAATGGATACGGTCCACGATCGATGGATTTGCGATCGATTCCGTTTTCTTGTGGCCTTTCACGGGATCGAGGCTGCCGTTGGGGGCGTGGCGAACTGCTTTTTTGGCTGGTATGCGCAAGCTGTAGTCGTCGCGTGTCGTGCCGTCGAGCCAGGGTATTGTGAAGTAAAAATGGTGCCCAGCGGACCAAGGAATGCTTTCTTTGCCATGGTTGGAAAGGCGGAGCTCCACGCTGAATTCTTTTTCCTGGAAGCGGTAGATGACCTCGAAGTCGTAGTCGAACGGGTAGGCCTCTTTCGCTACCTTGTCCTGTACGAGTTTTGCGGCGAATCCGGTCTTGTCGACGCGAGTGATTTCGAAGGCGTTTTGGCGGGCGAAACCATGCATGGGCATCGGCAGCGTCTTGCCGGATGGAGCTACCCACTTCTGGATTTCACCTTTTGAATAGGTTCGGGCCGAAAAGGGGAAGAGGATGGGGTTGCCGCCGCGCGCTTTTACCAGTTTGTCGATGGAGTCGATGTCTGGCCAGTGAATGATGTCGCGGAAGGTACCGTCGGCGTAACTGAGGTTCCAATTCATCAGGCGAGCTCCTCTTCGGGGAGCGGCCAGGTAGGTCGAGGCTCCGACAGCCCAGCGATAGATCGTTTCTCCTAGGTACTCTATTTCCTCCATGTTAGTGCTGTGGAATCAAAGTGCGTTTTGCTGTATTTTGGAAATCAAAAGTTTAGGAAAGAGAACTGCAACGGCTGGGTCTTGCATTTCGTATTTCTAGGCGACACTATTTCCCTACCCATGATAATTCGTTGCTGTACCCTGATTTGCCTCGGTTTGTGGGCATCAATCACGAATTCGATCGTCTCGGCTCAAGTGGCAGTCGAGGAACCGGAGGCTGTCGAGTCTGCCAATGCCCCGGCGAAGGATGGGGGAGAGGAGTCGGCCAAATTTTATGTGGTTCCAGTCGAGGGGCCGATCGGGCCGACGACCTTGTATGCCATTCGCGGGAGCGTGAAGACAGCGATTGCGGAAGGCTACGGCACCGTGGTGCTGGATATGAACACTCCGGGAGGGCGTCTCGATTCTACTTTGGAGATCATGGAGGTTCTCGACCGTTTTCCCGGTAAAACGATCACCTATGTGAACGACGAAGCTATTTCGGCGGGAGCGATTATCGCAGCGGTGACGAACGAGATTTACTTCACCTCCAAGGCGGTCATCGGCAGCGCGGAGCCAGTTACGGGGCAGGGAGAGGACATCAACGAGTCGATGAAACGAAAACTGATGTCCTATCTGAACGCGAAGATGGAAGCTTATACGGACCAGTACGCCTTCCGCAGCGAGGTGATCCGAGCGATGATGGATCCAGAGTTCGAGTTCAAGATCGGTGAAGAGGTCATTTCTCCCAAAGGCGAGCTGCTGAACCTGACTGCTAAGCGGGCTCACGAGGTGTACGGGGATCCGCCGATGCCCTTGCTTGGATCGGGCATCGTTGACGATCTCGACAAGTTGATTAGTAGCTTGGCAGTGGATACGGATCCAGTGATCACTCGATTCGAGGCGACCTGGTCCTTGAGTTTGGCGGAATTCATCGTTGGCTTGGCGCCGTTTCTCCTAGCGGTTGCGGTGATCAGCGTTTACGTGGAATTCCAAACGCCGGGCTTCGGGGTGTTTGGCATCGTCGGAGTAGTCTTTTTCTTGATCGCGATCTTTGGCCACAATGTGGCGGGTCTGTCTGGGCATGAGCCGCTGCTGTTATTTATCATAGGTGTCGCACTGCTCTTCCTGGAAGTTTTCGTGGCTCCCGGAACCCTGTTCTTCGCAATTCCCGGATTCATCATGATGCTAGTCAGTTTGGTCTGGGCCATGGCCGACATTTGGCCCTCGGAAACTCCGGATTTCACTTGGAGTTGGGAGATGTTCGAGAAGCCAGTCCAGAACTTGGTGGGAGGCGTTCTTATGGGAGTGGTCGGGGTCTTGGTCCTTGCTCGCTTTTTGCCGAAAACCTTTCTCTGGGACCGCTTGGTGTTGAAGGAGTCGGTCGCGGGACTCGGTGGTGACGTGGAGGGAGTAAGCGCTTCCTCGGCGGAATCGAGCCTTGTCGGGGCCGTGGCAGTTGCCGTGTCGGACCTCATGCCAAGCGGCGAAATCGAAATCGACGGACGGCGTTACGACGCCAAGCTCAATTTCGGGTCCGCCGACAGGGGTACGCAGGTGCGGGTTGTGTCGAAGTCGGATTTTGGATACATTGTGGAGATCGCCGACTCATGAGCGTAATCATCGGACTTTTGATTTTGGGTTTCGCCCTCATCGCCTTGGAAATTTTCATTCCCGGCGGTATCGTGGGAATCTTTGGCGGCATCAGCTTGTTGGCGGCTGTAGGATTCGCCTACGAGAGCTATTCCATGGAAGGGGCTATTATTGTATTTGGCGTGGGCCTGGTTGGGGTGGTGGCGTGCCTCTGGTTCGAGTTCAAGGTTCTGCCCAAGACTGCTGCGGGAAAGAAGTTTTTCTTGCAAGACCAGGTGACCGGCAAAAGCCAGTCGGACGTTTGCGAAAGCGATTGGGTGGGAAAGCAGGGCACCACGGCTACGGCGCTTTCGCCAACGGGTTACGTTATCGTCGAAGGGCGCAAGTTCGAGGCGTACTCGCGTAGCGGATTTCTGGACAAGGGAGAGTTGGTGAGAGTCGACTCTTTCGATCAATTTAAAGTAACTGTATCCAAAGTATAATGAATAGCACAATGATCACAATTGCCCTCGTCGTCGCGGGCATCATCGGACTGGTAATTTTTCTTTACCTGCTGTCCTTCTTCCAAACTTGGCTCAAGGCGATCCTCTCTGGAGCGGGCGTGGGCTTCACCACCTTGGTCGCCATGCGCTTGCGTAGCGTGCCTTACAGCACGGTGGTCGATGCCAAGATCACAGCGATCAAAGCTGGGATCGATTTGCAGGAAGGGCCTTTGGAAGCTCACTACTTGGCAGGCGGTAACTTGATTCCTACGGTGCAGGCTATCATCGCAGCCAAAAAGGCGGGCATCAAGTTGGAGTGGGTGCAGGCGTGCGCCATCGACCTTGCCACCAAGGGATCGGGCAAGTCGGTGGTCGAGGCGGTTCGCACTTCGGTTGACCCGAAGGTGATCGATTGTCCCAGCCAAGACGGTCCCAAGAAGTCGATCGATGGCGTCGCCAAAGATGGGATACAAGTGAAAGCAAAAGCTCGAGTGACCGTGCGTACCAATTTGGACCGCTTCGTAGGGGGGGCCAAGGAAGAGACCATCATCGCTCGTGTGGGTGAAGGTATTGTCACGACTATCGGTTCGGCCGACAGCTACAAGAAGGTTTTGGAAAGCCCGGACAGCATTTCCAAGGTCGTGCTGCAGCGCGGCTTGGATGTGGGCACCGCCTTTGAAATTCTTTCGATCGACATCGCCGATGTCGATGTGGGGCAAAACGTGGGTGCCTTGCTCCAGGAAGCTCAGGCGGAAGCCAACAAGAATATGGCTCAAGCGCAGGCGGAAATTCGTCGCGCGGCGGCGGTTGCCCTCGAGCAGGAAATGCAGGCCAAGGTGCAGGAAATGCGAGCTAAGGTTGTCGAGGCAGAAGCCCAAGTGCCTCTGGCGATGGCGGAAGCCTTCCGCAATGGCAACCTCGGGATCATGGATTACTACAAAATGAAGAATGTAGAGTCCGACACTAACATGCGCGATTCGATTTCCGGAAAGGGAGACAGCGAGAAGGAAGCCCGTTAGTCTGCCATGGACTGGCTTTTTGACAATCTCGGGAAGTTTGCCCCGGTCGTAATCTTCCTGCTCTACATGATCTCTTCCCTCAAGGGGAAGGGACCGGAGGAGGAGGAAGAGAATGATCCGGCTGCAGCTGAGCGAGCTCGTAAGATACAAGAGGAGATACGCCGCAAGATTCTCGAGCGCCAACGTGAAAGCGCAGAACCTACCGGGCAGCGTCCGGGAACTTTGATCTTTGACGAACCTCAGCCGCCAGCGGAAGAGCCCGAGGAAGAGGAAATCGTTCGACGTCCAGCGAGGCCGCCTCGAAAGCCTGAACCGGTTGTAGAGGAGGTGGCAGAGGTTTCGCATGGCCGCGTCGATCCTTTCGAAGAGCGTCGCCGCGAGATCGAGGCGAAGCTTGAGGAGGCGAAGAAGGCCCATCGCATGGCGAAGGAAAAAGCCGGATCTATGGCTAAAGGGAAGCCGTTGGTCCCCTTGAGCGTTTCCTCCGTATCCGAAGGGCAAATACGTCAGCGTCTGAAGAAAAGCTTGAGCGATCGCGATTCGCTTAAGACAGCAATTGTGCTGCGCGAAGTTTTGGACGTGCCTGTGAGCATGCGTTGAATGGCAGCCTTTCAGCTTTTCGGGCCACCCTTCCGTTTGGGAGTGGTGGCCTTTTGTTTGCTCGAGGTCTGCGAAAGTGGAGCTCTTTTCGGGCGGCTGCCTTGTGCCGTGGTTTGGGGAGTTGAAAATCGAATCAAAAGGTCTTTCCCAACAGGAATGCGGTCGCAAAAAAGCCGCAACCCGGAGGTCTGCGGCTCGTTCTTGAAAGGCTTTCGAGCGGACTTTTAGTCGGCTTTGCGCATCCAAACGTCGCGCTGTGGGAACGGGATGCTGACGCCTTCGCTGTCGAGACGTTGTTTGATGGTCTTCTGGAAATCGAAGAAAACGTTCCAGTAGTCTTCCTTCTTGGTCCAGGGACGGACGTGGAAGTTGACGCTGCTGTCGGCCAGGGCCGATACCACCACCTGAGGCGCTGGATCCTTGAGCACGCGTTCGTCGGCGTTGAGCACGTCGTTGATGATGTTGGTCACCTTATCCAAATCGTCCGAGTAGCTAACTCCCACTGACATGTCGACGCGACGGGTGTCGTTAGCGGTGATATTGGTGATGCTGCCGGACATGATGGAAGAGTTCGGTACGATGATCTTCTTGTTGTCCGGGCTGTGCATGATGGTGACGAGCACGCCGATTTCCACCACCTTGCCGATGTGTCCTCCTGCATCGATAACGTCGCCGATGCGGAAGGGGCGGAACATGATGATGAGGACTCCGGATGCGAAGTTGGAGAGGGAGCCCTGCAATGCCAGGCCCACCGCCAAGCCTGCAGCACCAAGAATGGCCACTAGGGAAGTGGTCTGGAAGCCCACTTGCTGGATAGCTGCGAGGATCACAGCGATCATCAGCATGTAGTAGAGGATGCTGGTTCCGAAGGAAACGAGAGCGGGATCGACCTGCTTCTTTTCCATGGTTTTTTTCACGCCGTTGCGGATCTTGCCGACGACCCACTTGCCGATGACGAAGATGAGGATAGCCGCGAGGATCTTGAGTCCGTTTGCGGCGGCCCATTCCACGATGCTGTTTACTCGCTCTTCGGTGAAGAAGGCCATGAGGCCTTCGTTTGAAGACTCTGCTGATTTAGCGGCGCTAGTGGCTGCTTCGGTATTTTCTTGTGCCATATATGCTAGATGTGGTTGGAGGTGAGAGGAAATGTAAGAAATATGCTAACGCAAACGGCTATCCAACTTTTTTTGTTGGTAGTGAGCCATTTAGCTAGCTGGAATCGAGGCATTAGACTATGCCATGACCTCTAAAGTCACAAATTTCTTACGAAACTTTCGTGTCGCGGCGTTTTCGCCCTAAAACCCCTCTGCGAAGAGTTTCGGCGACAGCGCGGACTCCAGCTCTTCCTCCGCCTCTGCTAGGGTTCCCTCTTCCTTCATTGGGTACTCCAGCACGAAGTCCTTGAAGTGGACCAGCTCGAAACGGCCGTCCTGGTGTTCGACGATGGCGGAAAGTGACTCGACCCAATCGCCGGAATTCAAGTAGTGCAGGTTTTCGAAGTGCTTGTCGGCCGGGGTGTGGATATGCCCGCAGATCACTCCGCTACAGCCGCGGGAGGCGGCAAGCTTGGCCAGCTTTTCCTCGAAGTCGGAGATGAAGCTGACCGCTTTCTTGACCTTCGCTTTGATAGCCTTGGAGAGGGAGTAGTACTCCTTGCCCCGCCAGGAACGGTACTTGTTGTACCAGCGGTTGAGGCTCATCAGCATTTTGTAGCCCCAGTCGCCGAGGTGGGCGAGGAAGGTGAAATTCTTGGTGATGGTGTCGAAGACGTCCCCGTGCAGGACAAGGTAGCGGCCGTTGGGATTCTCGTGAATGTAGTCCTCCACGATCTTGACGGTCGAGAACTCCATGGGGAGGAAGCGGCTGAGGATGTCGTCGTGGTTGCCTCTCAGGTAGATGACCTCCTGCTGATGCTTTTCCACTCGCTTTAGGACGTAGCGGACAAATTTAGTGTCCATCTTGCCCCACTTGCTGCCACGACCGAGTTGCCAGCCGTCGATGATGTCGCCGTTGAGGACGAGTCGGTCGCAGCGGGTGTTTTTCAGGAAGTGCAGGCACTCCTTCGCTTTGCAGTTCAAGGTGCCGAGATGGACGTCCGAGATGAAGATCGTCTTGAATCTGAGCGGAGGCTTCTTCATGAGTTGCGAGCTGACCGAGGAGGTTCGGTACGGTTACGCTCTATGGTTAATGACGCTCGATCAGGGTGGCGCGAGTCAATTGTTTTCGCTACGTCGACATGTAACGCGCTCGTAACTGCTTGGTAGCTCAAGAGTCACAAATGCAGGGGAACAAACAGAACAACGAGGTCGAATCGGGGCCATTGCAGCGGATTTATTGTCTGACCGGCTGTACCGCAGTGGGGAAGACGGAGCTCGCACTACGTTGGGCGGAAGAGAATGGCGCCGAGATCGTGAACTGCGATTCGCTGCTTTTCTACCGCGGAATGGACGTGGGGACGGCCAAGCCGAGCGCGGCGGAAATGGCTCGCGTGCCGCATCATCTCATCGACTTCCTGGAGCCGTCGCAGCAGATGGATATTGGCCGATATGTGGAAATGGCGATCGCGACGATACGTCGCATCCAAGCCCGCAATAAAAAGGTGTTGGTTACGGGGGGAAGCGGATTCTACCTGAAAGCGTTCTTCCATCCTGTAGTGGATGCGGTAAGCGTTTCGCCAGAAACCGCAGCTCTGGCGGCGGAACTGATGGAGGGAGGTCTGTCGTCTGCAGTCGAAGCGTTGAGGCAGCGCAATCCTCAGGGATTGGATGGATTGGACGTGGACAATCCCCGTCGCGTTGCCAAGGCCTTGGAGCGCTGTATCGAATCGGGGCGAACCTTGCAGGAACTTAAGGCTGACTTCGCCCGCCAGACCAATGCCCTGGTGGAAGCTCCCAAGTCGCTTTGCATTCTCGAACGAGACAAGGAGGAGCTGAACCGGCGTATCGCCCAGCGCGTCGATTTGATGCTCGAAGCGGGGCTGGTCTCGGAGGTCGAGTCGCTATTGCGAGAGGGGATCGAGCGCAATCCGAGCGCCTGTAATGCGATTGGCTACCGCGAAACTATCTCGTATCTGCGAGGCGAATACGATCTGGCCACCTTGGCCGAAAAGATTGCGACTAACACGCGTCGCCTTGCCAAGAAGCAGCGAACGTGGTTCCGGGGGCAGCTTCCGGATGTTGGCAAGCGACTGGACCTGACGGGCGGTCGGCAGCCGGAGGTCGAGGAGGTTTTTACCGGCCACGCCTAGGAATTTTGCCTCGCCACCTTGGAAGCGAGGCGACAATGCTGCCTGAATCATGAGTGACATGAACGAACACGAAGAGGGCGAGATCGTCGACCTCGACACCTGCTCCAAGAAGAAGTCGATCCTGATCGCGGCGGCCATCGTGGCGGTGCTTGGGTTTGTCGGCTACAGCTACATCTTTCTCTGCATCCACTACATCATCGGCGGTTTCGCGGCGGCCGGAAGTTTTGCCAAGCGGCACAGTATCACCATTTCTGCTGGGACTGGAGCGAAGCTGGGCGCGGTATCGTCCTTCTTGGGAATGTTGGTGGCCTTCGGCGTGTTCGCGATCGTGTTCTTCAATGGATTCACCGAGGCAGATTTCGAAACGGCTCGCGAAGAGATCTTGCGCAAGTTCTATGAAGACGGACAGCCCGAGGCGGCAGAATTTGCGGAAAACTTAACCTTGGAGCAGGTACGTCCGCTCGTCGTAGGGGTCATGTTGGCTGCAGGTTCCGCTCTTTCCCTCATCCAAGGAGCTCTGGGCGGCATCATCGGAGCTAGCGTATTCAAGCGCGGCCCCAAGGCTCAGTAACAATTCCATTTTTAGCCATGTACGAAATTACTGTATTCGTCTCCCAAGAGGAGTTTGCTGTTTTAGAAGAAGCCGTTTTCGAAGTCGAGGACGCGACCCGCTGGAACCTCTTCGAGGATTTCGAGGCCAAGGGTTACCGCGTGCAAGGCATCTACGATACGGAACAGGAAGCCATCGCCGCCTGGACGGAACTCTCCGGCATCGCCAACGTATCAGGCGATGCCAAGGTACGTGAGATCCAGGATTCAGACTGGAAGGACAGCTACAAGGAACACTTCAAGCCATGGTCTATCGGGCCGCTGCATTGGGTGCCGGTGTGGTTGAAAGGTGAATACGAGCTACCAGACGGTCACGAGGCAGTTTGGCTGGACCCGGGTATGGCATTCGGCACTGGCAATCACGGCACGACTCGTCTCTGCGTGGAGCGTTTGATCGAGGCGAGAGAACGCATTGGTACAGACAAGATCAGCAGCTTGAAAGTGGTCGACGCCGGTTGTGGCTCGGGAATCCTCGCCATCTCGGCCAAGCGTCTTGGCTTTGGTGACGTCACGGGATTCGACAATGATCCGGATGCGGTACGAATCGCCATCGAAAATGGCGAGCTCAACGAGACGCCGGACCTTCCCTTTTCGGTGGACGATCTGTTGAGCGGCTTTTCCAAGCAGCCTTATGATCTGGTTTTAGCCAATATCTTGGCGGTCGTGTTGATCGAGTTTTGCGAAACCATCGCTCCGGTGGTGGCGGACGGGGGAACGCTGATCCTCAGCGGAATTCTGACGCACGAAGCGGAAAAGGTGAAGGCAGCCTTCGCTCCCCTGCGCGGCTGGAAGGACATCCAAATCCACGAACTTGGCGAATGGTCTAGCGTAACGCTCTTGGCCTAGGTGAAACGTCTGTAGGGCTGCCGCGTCGTCGAGATCTTGCACTGCGGTGCGGCGCAAGCGCCGACCCTACCAAATTTTATGCGAGTTGGGTGCGCGACGTACTACTCCTGAAAGCGCTCCAGCAAACGGGGGCGATAGGACTTCGCCCAGCCGGGAATGCTCTCGTGGTCGGCCACGAGTTGTTTGGCGGACTCCGGTAGCTCGATTCCGGCTTGGTGGGCGTGGTCGAGGGCGACGCCGGCCTGCAGGCTGAGGATGAGCTCGTTTTCGGGGTAGCGGGCGTAGGAGACGAGCGTTTCGAGGGCTTGCTTGCGAATCTCCGCATCGCGGGCGTGGAGTGCGACCAGTTCGGAAGCGACGACTGCTACGCAGGCTTCGTCGTCGTTGGTCGCGTCGATCGCTTCCGGAAGGGCGGCTTTCACTGCCTCTGGCGCTGCGGAGAGGAGGTTCGCGAATCTCCAGTATTTGGATACGGAGTCGTTGCCTAGCTCCAAACGGTTGGAATTGGGCTCGAAGTAGTTGCTGAAAAATTCAGCAGGCGAAACTCCGGCGAGGGTGGGTTTGCGAAGCATGGGTTCAGGAATGAAGGAGAGGTCGCGGGTGCGGTTTTGATGGGCGGCCATTTCGGCTCTCAGTTTCGTGAGCGTCTGCTGGTGGGCTGGGTTCTTGGCCAGATTAACGGTTTCATGCGGGTCGTTGGCGAGGTCGAAGAGCTCTTCGGCGGGATGGGCTTGCCAGAAGGCGGATTGCACGGCGTTTAGCTTGCCGTCCTTGAAAAGTTGATACCACTTGCTGGTAGTAGGCGTTTGCTGCTGGTACCAAAGGTATTGGCCGTGTGGCAGGTGCGGATAGTAGTTGCGGATGTAGACGTAGCGTCCGTCGGTAACGGTGCGGCATTCGTCGATGCGCTCGTCCATGCGGCCTTTGAAGCCGAAGGAGTATCGGGGAGCGGGGGCGAGGTTTGGGCCGAGGAAGGCTTGGCCGTGATAGTAGTCGGGAATTTTTATGCCGGCGAGGGCAAGGGTCGTGGGTGCGAGGTCCACGAAGCTGACGAGACGATCGCTTTTTCCGCCGGGCATATAGTCACTGGGGGCGAGGTGTTGGTATTTCTCTGGTACGTGGGCGATCATGGCGACATTGAGTCCGGACCAGCCAGGGTAGCGTTTGCCGCGCGGCATTCCGGACCCGTGGTCGGACCAGAATATCACGATGGTGTCGTCGGCCAGTCCTGCGGCTTCGATTTCGTCGAGACGTTTTTGGAAGTAGGCGTCGAGTTTGCTCAAGCGATCGTAGTACTGGGCCCAGTCCTTGCGTGTTTCGGGAGTGTCGGGGTGATATGGAGGAATGGGGGCGAGAGCGGGATCGTGATGCGGGGATTCGTTGTCGTTGCGGATCTGGCTCTCGTGGGTGCCGGTGAAGTTGAAGACTGCGAAAAAGGGTTGCTGTGGATCGGGGCGATTTTTCCAGTGGGCCGTTCGGGAGGATTCGTGCCAGCCTTTGTCGTCGGTTTCGAGGTTGTAGTCCTCTTTGCTCTGGTTGGTGGTGTAGTAGCCGGCGTCGCGCAGGTAGACCGGAAAGAACTTCAGGTAGCTGGGCGAGGGGACGCGGCTGCGCATGTTGTGGGCCCCGAGGCTCGGTGGATAAATGCCCGAAATGATGGTGGTGCGGGCGGGCGCGCAAACGGGGGCGTTGGAACTCGCTTTGGTGTAGATAAGGCTGTTTGCGGCAAAGGCGTCCAGATGAGGAGTCGTTGCATAGCTGTCGCCATAACAGCCGAGGTGCGGACCGTGGTCCTCGGCGGAGATCCAGACGATGTTGGGGCGGTCGTCGGCGAAGGCTCGGCATGCGAACGTTGCCAGGACGAGGAGCAGGAGGCGCTTCATGCGTAGCATCATAGTTTTTTTGGGGGGATTTTTTTGGGGGAAAGCTAAGTTCAATCAGCATTCAGGCGGTTTGGCCAGAGGGAGCGGCAAAATTTTATGGCTAACGGGTTATCCGGCCGTTCTTGAACCAATGCTTGCCTGTGTAGCTGCTTGTTTCGTCAGGCTCTTTGTTTATCCAGTAGTACTCACGATTGAACATGGCTTCTGGAGCGTAGCCGGTGGCGAGCTTGGCTAGAGGGTAGGAGCTGAAGAGGCGTCGCCGTTTCTTGCTGGTGGATTCCAGCAGGAAGGTTCCCGCCTCACGCAAGACGACGACCCAAGCATGTCCGCCGCCGTTGTGGGTGCCGGTCACGACGCGGGCGTCTTCGCCCATTTCTATGAGCCAGTCGGCGAGGGCGATGGCATGGTCCTCGCAATCTCCGCGACCGCGCTTGAAAGCTTCGTAGGAGTTGAGCCAAATCTCCTGGAATCCGGCGAAGTTGTCCTTATCCAGCTGATACTTGAGGCGCATGGTTAGGACTTCATGCGGCATCCAGATTTCGCTTACGTCGAAAGGCTTGTACCCGACGAGGAAGCTGTTCTTGAAGTGATGCTTGAAGTCGAGACCGAGCTTGGAGGCGGCAAAGGTTTGCTTGTTCGAATCGACGAAGAGGTAGCCTTTATCGTGTTTGATCTCCGCCGAGTCGGCGGGGCGGTTCTTGATTTGGCGTTCGCGGATGCGGGTGCGGGAAGAGAGGGAGACGGCGAGGGCGTCTGCGGGCAATAGGAATGGACGGTCCTCAATCTCCCCGGAGTCGTAGGCTGCTAGACTAAGCTCTAATTCGTCCGGCGGTATTGTATCCGGTTCTATGATACGAAATGGCTCGGGCGGTGGTTGGTACCCTCGTTCGCTCAGCCGCTCTTGGGTGAGCGTGGCGACCGTCCAGAGAATGACGGTTAGGAATATCCAAAGGAACTTTGGGGAGGTCCGCTTCACTAGGCTCGCAGGCCGAAGGAAATGATAATGGCGACGAAAAGGAGGAGGCTGGCGGCGAAAATGGCGACGGAGATGTTGTTCTTGCCGAGCTCTTCCTCGATATCGATCTTCTTGAGGAGGAATCGGTCGATCATCTTGATCGCGTATACGCCGCAGAAGAGGGAGATTATGGTGTAGGTAACGCTCAGGAGTAAGTTGGCGAACGAGGCGAGGAGGAATTGCATATCCATACCGGAAGATTGCAGCGAATCGTCTCGCTAGGAAAGCGTGAAATGCGATCGTGAGGTTGGGCTTGATTCTTTGGGCAAGTCGGGACTTGTTGGATACATGAGCGCATTGCTGGGTGGACGTGAAATCTTGATTGTTGAAGATGAAGTTTTGCTGAGAAAGCGCTTGGCGGCCTACTTGGAGAGTCAGGGCGCGGCCTGTACTGCGGTGGGAACCTTGGCGGAGGGACGCAATGCGCTGGAGAACCTGCCTTTGGACTATGTCTTGGCGGACGTGAATTTGCCGGATGGTTTGGGTTTGGACTTGATAGAGGTGGCTCAAGATCAGGGTGAGATCCCGATCGTCATCATGACGGCTGATGGCGGCGTGGCGGCCGCCGTAGATGCTATCCGTCGCGGGGCCAGCGACTATTTGGCGAAGCCCTTTGATCCGCAGGAGATCCCGCTGGTTTTGGGGAGAGCCCAAAGCGGGCGGCGCGAGTCTCGCTTGAAGCGCCATCGCAACCAAAGCGGTCGCGGGGAGACTGCGGACGAGGGCTTGTTTTTTGGCGATTCCTTGGAAGTCTTTCGCGGGCAATTGAGCAAGGTGATCGAAGCGGACCGGAGGTTGAGCGACAAGCTTCCGCCGGTATTGATTGAAGGCGAAACGGGGACTGGAAAGTCGAGCGTAGCGCGTTGGTTGCATGCGAATGGTTCGCGCAGCGACAAGGAGCTGGTGGTTGTGAATTGCGCGGCCTTGCCGGAGCAGTTGGCAGAGTCGGAGTTGTTTGGTCATGAAAAGGGAGCGTTCACGGACGCGAAGCAGGCCCGCATTGGCTTGTTCGAAGCAGCGGATGGGGGAACGCTTTTTCTCGACGAGATCGCGAGTTTGAGTCCGAGCCTGCAGGCCAAGGTGCTGACCGCCATCGAAGAAGGCCGGATCCGCAGGGTGGGCAGCAGCAAGCAAGTCGACATCAACCTGCGTTTGATCGCGGCCTCGAATCGGTCGTTAAAAGACCTGTCTGCCCGAGGCGAGTTTCGCGAGGACCTTTACCACCGGCTGAATTTGTTGAGCTTCACGATCCCTCCGCTCCGGGAGCGAGGAGAGGATGCTCTGCGTATGGCGGAGCACCTCTTGAAGGGGCTTGCGCGCAAATATGGATACAAGAAGGCGGCTTTTTCGGAACGCTGCCGCAGGTGGATTTGCAATTACGAATGGCCTGGCAACGTGCGTGAGCTCGAGCACGAAATCGAACGAGCCTTAGTGCTTGGAGATGCGGAGAGCTTGGAATTTCTGGGGATGCCTAACGCTGTCGAAACTGCGGAAAGTCCGAATGTGCCGCTTGGCGCTGCGGGAGATTGGCTCAATCCGGCCTGGTCTCTGCCGGAGCAAGGCTTCTCTTTGGAAGCGGCAATCGATCGATTGATCGACCTCGCCATCGACGAGTGCGGGGGAAACGTATCCAAGGCAGCCCGCCGCATTGGCGTCGCTAGAGATTACATCCGCTATAGGAAGACGAAAAAGGGTAAGTGATCTCCGGGAGCGGCTTAGGTCGCTGGTGCGTCTTGGGATTCGGATACGATATCGTCGCCGCTCCAGTGGATTTGGTCGGGGCCTGCGGAGCGCACTTCGATGCGGTGCCGGCTCAGGGCGTGAAAGAAGAAGGGCGTTCCCCAGCGGTCCACGATTTCTCCCTCGTCGTTTAGGTTGGGATCGTCAGCTGGCAGGTATTCGATCGCTCGGGGATTTTTCCCTCTTAGGAACGCTACGATCTCCTGATGGTCGCCGCTGGGGAGCTCGTGAAAGACGGTGCGCACTTGGCCGAAAAGGTGTTCGATGATGCGGATGTCCGTCTGCGGCTCGTGACTCGGGTCGTTCAGTTGAGCCAATGCGTTGATTCGAACGGCAGGGGGCTTGGTTTGAACGGGAACGGAAGGATCCGGAGCTTGGGGCTTGGGGATGGATCGAATGCGCTCGATCTCTTGGGCGCTCTTTGAGGGATTTTTGGAGAACGGTTCTATTTCTTCGGGCCGGTGACTTAATTTTGTCCCGAGGTAGATGCCGAAAGCGAGGAGGCTGCTTCCGATGATGGCGTAGTTGAATTTTGGATGCATCTTAGAGTTTTCGTGGCAAGCGTGCTCCTGCGTTCTCTTTAGCTCATAAAGCCTAGGTTCGAGGTGGCGAAGTTTGAGATGTTGGGGAAAACAGTTGGGAGTTCGGAATCTGGGATGCCGAACCAGCGAGCCAAGGTGGCTCCGTATTGGTCGACGGAGGTCGTGGGCAGCCAACGTCCTCGGCCGGTGTCGTGAGCGCTTCCGAAATTGATGTCCGGGAAATCGCCGTAGATTCGCTGTCCGTTGACGGCTCCTCCCATCACGATGTGGTGCCCGCCCCAGCCGTGGTCCGAGCCACGCCCGTTGGTGTCGAAGGTGCGACCGAAGTCGGAGGCGGTAAAGGAAGTGACGCAGTCTTGGGCCTGGATGGAACCGAGGGCTTCGTGGAAGCCTTTGATCGCGGCGTCGAGGCCGCCCAGAAGACCGGCGTGGGAGTCAAGCTGCGGGCCGTGGGTATCGAATCCGCCGGTGGCTACGAAGAACACCTGTCGCCGCTGCCCGAGCTCTTGGCGTGACTGGATCATCTTGGCGACCATGCGGAGCTGGCGTCCAAGGCTAGTGTCCGGGAGCATTTCGAATTCGTCGGCCGCAGCGATGGCGGCGTTGAAGGTATCCGCATTCTTGATCGCGGAATTGGAGATATCGGCGAACGCTTGCTCCATGAGGTTGGCGTAGTCCTTGTCTAGCAATTGCCGGAATCCTTCGGCCCGAGTGGTGGCGTGACTGTCCCAGCCGTTGAGGATGTCGTAGGTGGATGAACCGTTTGAGTTGGTACGAAAGGGAAGGAGGGTACGTCCGACCTGGAAGAAATTCGATCCGGAAAGGGAAACGAGCATCGAGATGCTGGAGTTGTTGTGGGTGGAGTGGATCAAGTCGGCAATGCGTCCGCCCCAACCAGTGGGATCTACGGAAGCGTTCTCGTTGACGGAAGTTTGCCAGAGAACTTGCTGGTCGCTGTGGGAGAAAAGGTGGTCGGGAATCGCTGCGGTACGATTCCGGTAGTCGGAGAGGGTTGCGGGAGCGAGGAGAGTACCGACGTTGGCGACGAGGGCTAGGTCGCCGCTGTTGAACAACTCATGACAGCCTGTCATTGAGGGATGGATACCGAAGGAGCGTCCGTCCGAGTTGAGGGAATTGAGAGCGAGGAGCTGGTCGCGAGGGATAGCGAGCTGCTCGCGTCCTGCGGCGTAGGTGGCGTATGTGGCTGCGTCGCTGGGGATTAGGAGGTTGTTTGAATCGTTCCCGCCGTAGAGAAAAATGCAAACGATCGCCTTGTAGTCGTCGTCGCTGCCAGAGGTGGTGTTGGCTGCAGCCGCGTTGAGTTGGCGAAGATTGAAGAGGGTTGAAAACAAGCTGGACGTACCGACCGCTGCGCAGGCGGAGAGGCGAAGGAAGCTGCGGCGATTGACAGTTTTGAGATCGATATCTGAATTCATGGAGATTGCTCTGAAGTTGGATTATGAGTAAGGCGGCTGATTCCTAGCCGTGTGCGGTCCTATTTTTGGATGGAGAACTCGGGACTGGTGATGAGGAGCTTTAGTGCTGTGCGCGCTCGCTCCTCCGGCTGGTCGATTTCGTCTAGCACCCGCTTCACTATGTTTCGGGTTTCCGTTGAGAGGCCGCCGGACATGAGCAGTACGTTTAGTTCGTCCAGAATAGCGTTCGAGTCGGCTGCGATACGGTTGAGTTCTGACAGGTTTGGTCGGATCGAGGTGGAGTAGCGCCACCAGATCGGCACGTCTGAGCCGATGGTTTCGTGCAAGAAATTAGCGGTGTCCACAGTCGTGATCTCGGTGGTCGTCTCGAATTCTGGCGCCACGAGACCGCGGTCCATCAATGGTCCAGGAGGAGCATAGTTTGGTAAGAAAAAGTTGAATACGCTTGGAGCTTGCAGGGGGGATTGGGCGAATGCGTCGGTCGTGTTGCTGACGGGATAGCGTCCAAAAACGGGTGGGTTGCTTGAGGACTCGGCCTCGAAGCTGCGCAGCAGGTGAGTGAGCCGTAGGATGGGTTCGCGAAGTTTTCCGAACCGACCGCGACCGTATGTTTCCGGATCGCGGGCCTCGGGGTCCAGAAGGATAGCCTTCACGACAGCGGCGAGGTTGCCCCGGACCCCGTTGCCGTCGTTGTCGTATGTTTTAGCGACGCGGTAGATGTATCCGGGACTTGGATTCGAAGTCGTGAGACGTTGTATCAATCGATACCCGATGAAGGGGCCGACGTTTGGATGGTCAGCGAAATGCTTGACGGAGCGTTTCAGGTCTTCGGTGGGGGAGAGGCCTTGCGGAAGCGTGTAGCCTCCTGTGAGCGTCTTCTTTCCAAAGTCATGGTGTTCGTCGAAGGGAACCATTGGCGAGAAGTAGTCGGTACCTCCGTAAGGCGTGTAGTTGAAATTCTCGGAGCCGGCATAGGTCCACCCTGTGAAAGCTCGCGCCAGTTCTATGATTAGCTCGTTGTCGTAAGTTGGAATTTCGTGTCCATTGACGTCGCAGAGGGGCGTACCATCGGGATTCAGCATAATGAGGCCGATAGAGAACAGTTGCATGATTTCGCGTGCGTAGTTTTCGTCTGGAGACGCCTTGTCGCTACGCAATAGGGTGAGATATTCGCCCATCAGGGGATTGACTGTGACCTCTTGCAGGATCTGCTCGTAGCTGCCTAGGCCGTTTCGGACGAGAATATCGTAGTAGTTGGCAGTTGCCAGGCCGAGTCGTCCGAAGGTGTTTTTGTCGGACAGGACAAGGATTTCGCTAAGAGCGAAGGCCACTCGTTGTCGGAGTTGGTCGGGTGCGGTGATGGCAGTGGTCCACCAAGTGACGAGACGCTCGTCGGAGTAGGCGCGAAAGTCCAGTTCATCGAGTGCCGGGCGCAATGCCAGCATCTGCTCCATGTGGAGGGTCGGCGGCAAAGCCATTTGCTCGTCGATCCATGCTTCGTATCCAATTTCTTGTACGCGTACGATATCCTGTTTGGTGGGGCCGAAGGTTGCTTGGGCGAGGAAGCGTGACGCTTCAGAGGCGGAGATTTGTCCGGGCACTGGCTCCTCCCATTCAACCATCAAGGGCGGACGACACGAGGGGTCCGGGTAGTTGGCTGGATGACTTTGGGCAGGTACGACGTTTACGGTCCGTACTACAGTTTCGGCGAAGCCAGTGCTCGGGTTGACTACTTGGTAGCGTACCGAATAGGTGCCTGCTACCTCAGTGTTGACGTGGTTGGTCACTACAACTTGGTCGTCAATGTTTTGGCCAGCGCTGTTGGTGGCTATGAATCCAGGATCAACGAAGGTCTCTCCTACCTCGAGAGTGACGCTAGGCGTACCTAGAACTTTGATCTCTGGAGTGTCGATTACGGAGTCCTTATCAAGGGGCGACAGGTACGCTCCTTGAATGATGGACATTTCACTCGCATCTGGACGGAGCCATGCGACTGCGAAGTGGTCGCGCCATGAGTGTTCCTTGTGGCGGATCTCGAGGTAATATTTCTGTCCTGCTCGAAGCTCTATCTCAACCGATGTCTGGTATTCTGGATACTTGTCCCATTCGTTTTGATTCGTTGCGGCTGGGGTGAAGCAGATGAGCGCTTTATTATCGGGGCTCGAGTCTACGCTGAGCCACAACTCTACCCAATCGTCTCCTGTGACGCTGAAACGGTATTTGCCGCTTTCGGGCGGGTGTATGAATCCTGTTACCAAGGTTCCATACTGGTCTCCATCGCTGTTGCTTTGGGTGTCCAATCGCGAAAGGGGTACTTGGCTGTCTGGAGCGTTCGGGAACTTTTGGTTGGCGACGAGATTGACGACCCGATCGCCAGATATCTCGAGAAACTTCGATCGGGTGGCCGCTCCTGTGGACGATGACAGGGCCTCCTCGACGACGACTTTCATCTCGTCGTAGACTTCCTCGCTACCGTCCGAGGCGTAGAGGCGAAGAGTGTATTCACCCGGCTCCGACACGTGGGCGTTGGTTTCGAGGTCGATCGTTGAGCTCAGGGTGAGTTGTCCTGGGCCTGAGGTCTGCACCCAGCGGGTTTTGAGCGACTCTGGACCGTAGGCCAGATCGATGGCCCGACCGCTCAGGTCGAATGTATTTTGAGGCCAGCGTTGGATGATGTCTTCTGGGGCGAAAACGATGAGGTTTTTAGAAGCGGGCTCCGCTTCCACTGCAGGAGCTAGGTAGTGGCCGGAGATTACTTCAATTTCGCTAGAGCCCGGCTTTCTCCAAGCAAGTACGGCGTGATCTCCCCCGTTTTTCTCGCGGTGTAGCAATTCGATCGGGTAAGCATGCCCGGCATTTAGTCGAATCATTGCTGATGATTGGTCCTCGCGGCGATCCCAGCGGAGGTACTCAGAGTAGCCTTGGCTATCGATGATTTCTTTTAGGCCTTCAAAAGACTGGCTGTCTGTGTTTATGGATACTCGAGCGTAGTCATCTGCGGAAATGTAGAATTGGTAGTCTCCAGTTGTTGGAGGAATCAGGTAGCCGCGAACGCGGGTACCGTAGTAGTCCGCCCAGTGACGGGGAAGATCGAAGGAGTCGATCGTATCCACAATGTCAGGGCTTCTGGGGAAGCGTTCGTTATTCAAGAGGTCTTCCAAGCGGTAGCCAGGAAGATCTAGCCATACCTCGCGGGTGATGGATCCCACTGAATCGCTGAAAGCGGGAGCTACGATAACTGTCAAAGTATCAGTCGCGAAGTGTTCGCCGTCGGATGCGGTGAGGCTTATTGGGTAGGTTCCAGGGCCGGGAAGGCTTGCTTGCGTGGAGACCGCCGCCGGGCGATTGAAGGATACGTCAGGGTGCGAGGCGGACCATTGGTATTCAAGGCTCTCCGGGCCGTCCTGTTGGTCGTACACGCGAGCAAAGAGATCTACGGTATCGAGCGGCCACCGAATATTTTGGTCAGCTCCGGCCAAGACGAGAATTTCTTGAGGAGCGCTCGGCGCGGGATAGACCGGCGAAAGGTATCCGGCAGAAATCACTTCGCGGGGATTCAGTCCGGGGCCGCTCCAAGCGACAGCTAGGTTGTCCGATCGGCTGCCTTCCTTGTGCAAGATTTCGAGGAAGTATCGTTTGCCCGCCTGCAATGGAACTGCAGCCGATTGCTGGCCTTGGTAGCGATCCCAATCGCGCGGTCCCACTGCGCGTTCCATGGACGCGATGAGAACGCTGTTCTCTGGAGCTTCGTCCGGTGACAGATAGAGTTCAGCTGCATCATTGCCAGCGAGCCAGAACTGAAAGTTCCCTGTGGCGGGTGGATGGACGTACCCGATGATGTGCGTTCCGTAGTTGTCGGTCCAATTGCTCGGAGTCTCCAGGCTTGGGATTAGGTCGTCGAAAGTGGGAGAGCGGAGAAGCGGGTCGATCGAGAGCAAGCTTTCGATGGGCGAACCCTCCACGTTTAGCCAGACCGCGCGATTCGCTCCGCCAGTATCAGGGGATAGCGGAGGTAGTATGCGAATGGATACGTCATCGTAGTGACTCTTGCCTGAGCTTTCCAAGCTCAGTCGGAAGGTGTAAGTTCCTTCGCCCGGGACGGATGCTCTTGCAGAGAGCGAAAATGGATCATCTATACGAACACCTTCCGCTTTGCCCAGGTGGGACCAAGCGACTTTACGAAAGTTGTCTTCCTGTCCGACTTCGAGAATTTCTCCCGTCAGGTCGAAGGCTCGGGTGGGAGCGTAGTAGTGGCGGTCCGGGCCGGCAAATGCGTACTCTGGCAGGTTGGAGTCGAGCGGGATCGCGTCAGGATTGCTGGGTTCCAAATTGCCGCCACCGATTGGGACTGGAGAACGTTCGTCACCAAAACTCCATGACACTTGGAAATGATCGTTCCCGTAGTACTGCTTGTGCAGCACTTCCATGAAGTATCGGGTTCCGGCGACGAGTTCGATCGGAGCGGAAATTTGCTCGGGATCGCGGAAGTCGCCTTTGGAGCGTCTTCCGGATCGTGCGATCTCTTGGAGTCCAGCTGGAGAGCTGTCGCTGGACAGATTCAAAACGGCGGCATCATCTGCTGTGATATAGAAAGTGTGCGGTCCGGTGCGAGTGGGGATCAAGTAACCCGAGGCGCGGGAGCCGTAGTTGTAGTCCCAGTTTTCGGGGCCGGAAAGGGAGCTGAGCTGGTCGACGATGTGTGGGTTTTCGGGGAAGTCGGGCAGGGAACTCAGGTCCTCGACGGACTCGCCCTTGATGCCAAGCCAAACTTCTCGTGTAAATCCGCCAGTGTCTGAACTGAGGCGAGGGTTTCTAGTTACCTCAACTGTATCCGATGCTTCAATACCGTTAGCTATAACGGATAGATCGAACAGGTACTCGCCTTCTTGGGGAAGCGTGACTGGAGTGGAAAGTTCAGTTGCGGATGAAATCGTTGCGGTCGCTGGACCTGAAATCTGGGTCCAAGCGACGGACTCTACTGTGTAGGATTCTTGGATCTTCAAGGTTTTGCCGGAGAGGGCGGTCGTATTGTCGGGACTGTAGAGAGTACGATTTGGACCTGCTTCCACGGCGAAAGTGGAGAACGTGTCGAAATCAGGCGCATGGTTGGCGGGAGTTTGAGCGACGAAAAATTCGCCGCCGATGGTTTTTATCGGTCCTCCCTCTATGCTCCATGCAGCGCCGTGGAAGTCGCTGCCGTAGCGGGCCGCGAAGAGCAGTTCGAGGTAGTAGTTTTTGCCTTTTTCCAGGAAAACGGGTTCGGAGATTTGCTCGGGAAATTTTGTCCAGTCTTTCTCTCCGGTGTTTTCTGGAGTGAAGGCGATGAGATCCTTGTTCTCGGGAGATTCGTCGCTACTGAGAAACAGGGCAGTGTCGTCGTCTCCCATGACGTAGAACGTGTAGTGGCCAGTGGCAGGAGGTGTAATGGTTCCGCGGGTACGCGCTCCGTACCTATCTGCCCAATTGCGGGGTCCCTCTAGCTTGTTTGTTTCGCGAAGAGTGTGAGGTCTGCTTGGAAAGTCCGGATGGGCGAGAAGGCCTTCGATCGTAGAGCCATCCACGCCCAGCCAGAGCTCTTGGATAAAGCGTCCCGTTCCTTCGACTAAGGGGCGGTGAGTCCTGACTGTTACTTCGTCGGTTTTTGTCTCGGATGGTGTGGAAATGGATACTTGGAACGTGCGATCTCCTGCAGACGAAGCGACGACGTTTGGCGTGAGCGTGTCGGCTCCCGTTATTTGGGCAGCGCTTCCCGAGGTTTGGTTCCACGCGATCGCGAGGGTTTCGTTGGATACGTTCCTTGCGAAGACGCTGGCGGAAAGCTGGTAGGAATTGGCGGGAAGGAAGATGTCTTGTTGAGCTCCCGCCTCCACGTAGAGATCGATTTCCGGATCGTAGGCGGGCGCGTTTTCAAATGGCGTGAGACGTTCCGTAGGAATGGGGCTTCGATCGAAGCTGCCGGCAAGATCCCAGTAAACGTTAACGAAATCGCTGCCTCCGCCTTCCTTGTGAAGGGCCTCCAAGTAGTAGCTTTGGCCAGCAACCAGCGTGATCGATGCAGATCGTTGTTCGGGGTACTTCTCCCACTCGCTAGAATTCGTATAGCCGGGGACGGAGGCGATGAGCCGAGCTGAGCTTGCAGAGCCGTCGTTGCCAAAGTACAGGACGCAATTGTCGTCGCCCTGTATCCAAAATGTGTATTCACCTGTTGCGACTGGGGTGAGGTAAGCCCTCATGCGAGTCCCGTAGTGGGAGCCGAAGTTCGCTGGAGCGGAAAAGCTGGCTTGAATGTCTCGCAGGGTAGGAGCCTGCGGATAGTTGGGCGAGTTGATGAGGTGTTCGATTCCTGAGCCTTCGAGGTTAGCCCAAACTTCGCGCAGCACCCCCTTCTCTTGGGCGAATGATTGGCTGGATATGTATCCGAATAGCAATGACGTGCAGGCGGAACGAATGATGCGGCTACTAAAAAGTCGGGTAACTCTCATAAGGGTTCGCGGTGTAAGTTGGTGGTTAGGTCTTTTTGTTGCGGTTCCACCTGCGATCGAGAGTTGGCGCTAGCGACGCAGGCGGGACCGAATCCGGCAATCGGTGAATTTTTAGCCGTCTCAACCCCCGCGACCGTGACTGAGTAATTTAAATTTAAACTCTGTAAGGGAGCTAGGCCTGATCGCCTACGGGCGATTGGTCGAGTCGAGGGAATTCCCATGTAGCAGCCTCTAGGTCCCCTGTGAGTAGGGATTTGCCGGCTGTTGATGGTATGCTTTGTCGGTGATTATTACCCGTCGGAAGCGCTCGGGCTTGCTTTTACGCTGGGAGCTATTTCCCAGTAGCCAGGGGCAAGGGGCTTCACTTCGCGCCGAGGGAGTTCGTAAGTCACAGATAGGCAAAGGCAAAAGGAGACAAGGTCGCTTTGGCGCATGCTATGCAGACTTGAGCTCGGTCGCATCGGTGACTTTGTTAGGAATAAAGGTAATGAAACGTGGTGGAAAAATATTAGCTTTGCTCGGCGCCGCTTTGCTTTCGCTCGTTGCAGTCTCGCAGGCGCAAACGAGCGGAGGAGAAGAGCGAGAAATGCCCAAGCACCGTTTTCAGCGGGACGAACACCTGATCGCGCAGTGGCTCAAGAATCCGGACGAAGCTCCTGAATCGATTCGTGAGCGAGTGCTGGCTTTGCGTCGCTCTCAGGCGGCGGTTCGAAACGCTTGGATCGAGCATTACCGGCCGGGAGATGATGCCACGGCAGAAGAGATTCGAGTGGCCCGAGAGGCATTCCAAAAGGAATACGCTGAAGAAATCAGAGCCTCGCGGGAATTGCGTTCTGCCTTGATTCGCGACCTTCGCTCGGGGGTGCGAGGCGCGATCGAAGACGCGGTCTGGGGAGAACAGGCGCGGGCCATCTACGCCGAGTACACGCAGTCTCAGGTCGCTCTGGGAGCCGCTTGGAAGGAAGCCCGCGCGGCTCTGGGGCAGAATCCAACGCGAGAGGAGTTGAAAGCCGCTCGCGAGCAGTTTAATCGCGCCAACGCGGACGTGATTGCCAAGCAGAAGCGACTCGCGAAGCAGGTAAGGGATTTGATGCGGGAAGGTCGCGACGATCGCATGGCTTCTCGCGACGAATTGCCGTTGGAGCTCGACGATCTCAGGAGCGACATGGCGTCTCTGCGGGATCAAGTGAGAGCTCGACAGCGCCAGGCCCGCGAGGAAATGCAGAACCTCAGCGCCGAAGAGCGTGAGGCCTACCGTCAAGCGTTGCTGGAAGAGTTGAGACAGTTGCACGACGAGATCAAGCAGCGCCGACGTCAGGTCATGGAGGACATGCGGGCCGGGCAGCCGGAGCCGCGTCGATCGAGGAATTAATGGGGTACGTTTTGCTTCAATCAGAAGCCGTCACACATAGGAGTGGGCGCGGTCGGAGTGGGTTCGGCCGCGTCCTTGCTTTGGGCTTGAGTCGAGGGGGCTCATGCCTGCTCGGGACGGGGCAATGCGGAGTCTTGATTTTAACGGCTGATGCCGTTGGACTTAGCTAGGTAATGCGCAGGAACGACGACGAGAGCTTAGGTGAATCTGGACGCCCCATGACTTTGGGTCTTGGTGTCTTGTTCGGGCTCCTCATCGTGTTTGCGACGGTGGTAACTTTGGTTACCTTTTCGGTGAGGGACGATATTCGATCCCAGCTGCGGGACGTTGACTCGCATGTATTGAATTTGTTGGTACGCAACGAAATTGCCCAAGTCGAAAGGGACGCGAACTTGGTTTTCGAGTTTGAGGCGATTGGGGAAATCGAACTGTGGGGAGCCTTGCTGGAAACGGCTTCCGTGGAGGGCGTTTTTGCGGTGCAGCTGTTTGATGCGAATGGCGAGCTTTCGCAGAGTTCCTCTGGCTCTTTGATTGAGCGTAACCTTCCTGAACAGGTTTTGGCGGAGCTCGCCGAGGGGGAATTGAGTTCCCAATTTTCTCCGGACGTTTGGTTGTCGGACTTTGTTGACGTAGATTTTGCGGCGGACCGTTTGGTGGCGGTATCCGACATCTATCTTCCGCTACGCAGTTCCGATGGAGCGGTATCCTTGGGCACGGCGCGCTACTTGATGGATGGAAGTTCGCTGGCACGACAGTTCGCGGTGCTGGACCAACGCCTGATGCGTCAGGCTGCGGTGGCCGTGGGCCTGGGCGGTCTGGCCATCTTCGTGTTGTTTTGGCTGGCTTGGCGAAGGTTGAGCGAGGCGAATGCTCGTGTGCTGCGGCATGCCGCTCGCTTGAAGCGGGCAAACGCGGAGCTGGCGATGCTCGCTCGTACGTCGGCAGTGGGGTCGGTTACGGCCCATTTGATTCACGGGATCAAGAACCCGTTGGCTGGCTTGCGACAGGTGGTGAGCGCTCGCAGGGCGGGCGATACCACGCTGGACGAAGAGGAGTGGAGGGGAGCGAGCGAGGCAGCGGAACGGATGCAGCGCATGGTCGAGGAAGTCGTTGCCGTGCTGCAGGACGCCAGCAGCGGTTTGTCCTACGAAACGCATGCTAGCGACCTGTTCGATGCCTTGGAATCGCGATTCGCGGCCAAGGCTGCGGCGAGATCGATCGCTTTTACCGTAACGGGCCCGGGCGATTTGGCTATGGATAATTCGGTCAGCAGCATCGTAAGCCTCGTGGTTTCGAATCTGGTGAAAAACGCGTTGGAAGCGACGCCCGATGGAGGCTGGGTGCTCGTGGAATTGGCGAGCGACGGAGAGAGTGCCAGCCTGATCGTAAGCGACTCCGGGAAGGGAGTTCAGCCTAGCTTGCGAGATCGTCTCTTCGCGCCCATGAACAGCGGAAAGAGTGGGGGCGCGGGAATCGGTTTGGCGATAAGTTCTCAACTGGCGAGACACATCGGGGGCAGTCTCAGGTATGTGGATACGGATTATAGTGGAGCGGTATTCGAACTCGCCTTTTGCCTAAGGGAAAAGCCTCTCGAAGAGGGCCTCTAGCTTGAGCTTCAGCTTCCGTGCAGCGGTTGGTGGGGGCGGGCTCGATACACCCTGAAGCTTTTTGCAGTAGCGAAGCTACTATGGTTGTGCGCCTTATGGAATTCATCGGAGGCTGCAAATTGTGCGGGCTCGACTTTTGCGTTTGAACTCCTAGAGTGGATACATTGCCGCCGACGGTCTGGCCCCCGGTCGAGACGCCGACGTTTTCCAAGCAACAATCGGACAACAGATACCCCGCACGTGCGCTCTTAAGGGCGTGGTTCTTGTCGCCGGCCATTCGCTGGAGGCGAGGGCCTTGAACTAGAAACTATAGGAGGTGAGCGTTATGCCTATCGCTCGAATAACCGAGTACTTGGATCTGCATCGGATCAAGTACCAGAGAATCAGTCATTCGCCTGCGTACACTGCCCAAGAGGTGGCGGCGCGAGCCCACGTCTCTGGGTGGGATTTGGCGAAGACTGTTGTAGTCAAGCTGGACGATGAGCTGGTGATGGCGGTCCTGCCGGCATCGGAGCAAATCGATCTGGGCTTTTTGGCTGAAATCGTTGGTTCCAAAAGGGTGAGCTTAGCCCATGAAGAAGACTTCGTGGATCGGTTTCCCGGTTGTGACTTAGGCGCGATCCCGCCTTTTGGAAATCTCTACGGACTGAAGGTCTACGTTGCTCCGGAGTTGGCGGAAGATGACTATATCTTCTTTTCTGCGGGCACGCACACGGAATTGATACGGATGGCTTACGATGATTTCGAATGGCTGGTTGAGCCAGAAATGTTGCCATTCGCTGTATTGAGCTAAACCAACCCCAAACGAGGGGGCGAATAGTCGCCTCCAATGCAAGAGAGGCTACGCCGTTTCGGCGTAGCCTCTTGTTTTGGGTTGAACTCAGAACGGTGAGTTTTCGGTGTCCTAGAAGCTCATCTTGATGCCGGCGTTGAAGCGGCGAGGCGCTCCGAAGTGGACGGCGGCGCTGTCGGCGTCGTGCAGGTCGCGGTAGTCTCCGCTTCCTACGATCCCTAGGTCTTCGTCGCCGTAGTAGTCGGTGTGGTATCCGCTGAAGCTGTCGGAGTCGGTTGCGTCTTGGATGTACTCTTCGTCAAAGACGTTGAGGATGCTTGCGAAGATTTCGTATTCGATGTCGGTATCGGTGGGGAGTTTCCAGCCGGCATGGAAGTCGAACACTGTGAAGTCTGGCGCTTTCCAGCTTTGAATGCGGTCGTCTTCGTTGGTACGGCTGAGCGGGTCGAAGCTGGAGTAGTTGTCAGCGTTGTATCGCATCGCGCCCGTGAAGTACATGCCGCTTTGCGGTGTGTAAGTGAGGCTGCTGGAGAACTGCGTCTGCGGCGCGTCGCCCACCTTCAGCTTGGCGATGTAGAGGTCGAACTGGCTAGGGATGAGTTGTTGCAAGTCCGAGTCGAGGCCGGGGACGCGAGCGGTTACGTCGTTGGTGTATTCCCAGTCATTGAGCGAAACGGCGGCGTTGAGGCTGAACTGGTTATTGAAACGGTAGCTGCCCTCGAACTCGAGCCCTTGGTGGCGCTGGTTGACGCCGCTGATGTTCACGTACTCGTCGAATACGATTTGCTCGCCTTGGCGAAGTTCGAGACGACGCGAGAAGGCGCGGTCGTCCCAGTTGGTGCGATAGTAGTTGGCTCCGAGCGTTAGCTTGCCTTCGGCCCCGGTGTAGTTGACGCCGATCTCGTAGTTGACGAATATTTCGTCAGGAGGGTTGAGGTACTTTTCGCCTGAGCCGTCGTCGATGACGTTGTCGAAAATTGGTACCTTTTCAACGTATCCTAAATTTGCGTACACGCTTGTGGATTCGTTTAGGTTGTAGCGTCCGCCGAGCTTGAGCTGCATCCCGTCGAAGGTGTCGGAATCGACTATGAGAGGCGCTCCGTTCACCCAGTTGTAGTCGTCCTGGAAGCTGTAGGAGATCTGTGATAGCCCGATCATGCCGAAGCCGGAGAAATCGTCTTTTTCGTAAGCGGCTTGCCAGTATCCGCCGAGCCAGTCGACCGTGTTGGTGTTGTTGTAGTCGATGATGCCGCCGAGCGTTTTCTGCTGCTCGTTCTCTAGGTAGTAGTCGCCGCCAAGCAGGTCGCGCACTTCGCGGAAGTGCTGGATTTCGGCGGTGCGCCAGTCGAGGCCGAAGGACGTGGTCCAGTTTTCAGAGGCTTCGTAGGTTGCCTTGGAAATCAAGCCAATGGTGTACTGGTTATTGCGAGAGTTGCGCAGGATGCCGGTCGATTCAGCGCGTCCGGCGCTGTCGAGGTTGGCTTGGTTCTGGGCGATCTCCGCGTCCCAGTCGCGGTTGCGGTGGAAGTATCCACCAAAGTCGGACACTCGCGAAACGGATCCGTAGGTGCCGGTGCCGCCGCCTTCGCCGCCGGAGTAGTAGAGCACGTTGTCCCAAGACCACTGGCTGTCTTCTGGACGGAAGTACCAGTTGGCGCTGACTTGCGGCTTGTCGTAGAAGTTCTCGCGTTCGTTGATGTAACCTTCGAAGCGGCGAGGGCCGATGCCGTGGTGGTCGGCTTGCGGGGCCGTGTAGGACGCGTCTACGTAGTTCCAAGTCTCGTTGTAGGCGAAGCCGCGCTCGTAGAAGGTGTCGATGGCTTCCTCGTCGAAGTTCGCGAAGCTGCGAGCGGTGCTTTCGCTATAGGTGGCGATGTTGCGTTGGTAGAGATTCTGCCCGTGTTTCTGAGGGGCGCCGAACCCATAGAACTCGATGGTGTTGGCATCGTTTAATTGTAGCGATGCTCCCATGTACCAGCTCCATGCGTCGGTCCAGACTCCGTCGATGTAGCTGCCACCCATTTTGCGAGCGATGGCGGCGGAGGCGGCAAACTTGTCGTTGATGAGCCCGGTGTGTCCGATGAGGGTGGTCTTGGAGAATCCGTCTGATCCGAACTCTTGTTTCAGCATGCCGCCTCGGTTTTGGCCGGCAGGGCTGGTCATGATGTTCAGCGTACCGCCGATGGAAGGCACGGCGAGGTCTAGATTGGAAATGCCGCGCTGGACTTGCACCGAGGAGGCGATGTCGCCGACGCCGTCCCAGTTGGACCAGTAGACCCAGCCGTTTTCCATGTCGTTGACGGGAACGCCGTTGATCATGACAGCGACGTTGCGCTGGTCGAAGCCGCGGATGTTGATACGGGCATCGCCGGCTCCGCCACCTTGGTTAGTTGCGTAGACGGAAGGCGTGAAATTGAGCGCCATTGGGATGTCCTGGGACGCTAGGTATTTGTCTAGATCCTCTTTTCCGACCTCCGAGAAGGATATCGGAGTTTCACCGTAGATCGCTTGGTTGGCGAATTGCTCGAGCGGGGTTACGGTAAAGCCTTCGAGGTCGTAGACTCTATCGGTCGTCGGCTCGTCAACGCTTTGGGCGAAGAGGGAGCCGGATCCAGCGGCGATCAGAGCCACTGAAAGCTTTGGCAGGTAGGATGCAGGTTTCATGCGTTTTCTAGTTTGACTATTAGCGTGCAGCAAAGCCGAGGAACGCGTCTCTGTTCGTGATGACACGTATCGGAATTGCTGATACGATAGTTCGAGTCTTTGCCCGAATCGAATCGCTGGTCAACTAGCGGGGATTGCCTTCACCCATACTTAACAAAGCCTTCGGGAAAACGTAACTTGCGCTCCGTGAACGGCGCTTTCGTTTCGCGGGTGGCGCAAACTTTCAGTCTTGGATTGGCGGGGGAGCCATAATTTTCAAGCGACTGAAGGGGAGCGTCGAGGAGGCACCGTCTTCCCAGTCGACGAGGTTGGCGCTCCGTTGCAATGCGACCGAGATGGATTCGTCTTTGGAGTTGGCGTCAAAGTTTGGGGCGAGAATCAACTGTCCGTTAATTTTGGATACGAGCGCTACCGGTTGGAATGGGTTAGGGGAGTGAGGGGAGGTGTTTAGGAGATACTCCAGCAAATTGGGGCGAAGGTCCTGGTCGGGATCTCGATCGTCGGCGAGGGGGCGGATGCCGTGTTGCTGCTTCCACTGCTCGTAGGCTGTGAGGGGAGATTCGTCTAGGTTGACGAGACGAACCTGGTTGATCGCGACTTGGCCCGCGCTGCTGCCAAGCCGGAATTCTACGCGAGCGTTGGACTCGCTGCTTTGGGTGTGGGTGAAGGAGAAGGCGTGCTCTTGAAGCGTGGGGGAAAGGTCGATGGAGGAGGATTGATACGTTGCGTAGGGAGAAGCGTTTTGAGCGATGGCGGCGACGAGCTTGGGGGAGCCGCTGACCGATTTTGCCTGAAAAGTGAGGCGGTACCGATGGCCGTTTTCGAGGGCGAAGCCTCCCTGGCCCAGCTGGACGTGCCAGGCCGCCGATCCAGCGTTGCTGACGGTGACGGTTGCTTGTTTTTCTGCGTTGACGGCTATGTCAGCTGCAGCGTTTGCGTCTACATAGCTATACCAATTGCTCGTGCCGTTGCTGAAATCTGTGTTTTGGAGCATGGAGCTGGGATCAAGGAAGTCGGCATGAATCTCGAGGGATCGATCGAGCCGTAGCTCGGTTTTCAATGAACGGTCGACTTGGACGTTTTTCCATTTGCCGAGTCGCATGCCGATGTCGGGATCTGCGATCAGGGTGACGGTCTCGCCAGGCGCGTATGATTCCTTCTCGGGCTCGATGCGGACCGTTCCTGGCCCTGTGCTGTCGATCTTTAGAGTGTAGGGACCTTGTTCATGGCGTTGGTAAACGCGAACGTAGTCGATGAGGAATTGAGTGGGGTAGATCGCTGGGTCGACGCCTTGCGAGCCGCCCCAGTCGCCGCCAATCGCGAGATTTAGCTTCAGGTGCTGGGGACGGTGAAAGGGCCAGGTGGAATCGTTGCCGAGCTGGTCGTTTTCAAAAGTGTAGTAGAGTTCGTCGTCGACGTAGAAGCGGATTTCATGAGGTTCCCACTCCACGGCGTATACGTGCATGGATTGGGTGAGGTCGTCGCGAACGGTGGATCCGCCGCGAGCTGTGTTCTGAATGTGGTTGTAGGCAGTCGTGTGAACGGTGCCGTGAACGGTGTCCGGGTCGTAGCCTACGAATTCCATGATATCGATTTCGCCGCAGTGCGGCCAACCGACTTCGCCGATATTGTCGCCGAGCATCCAAATGGCGGGCCAAGTGCCGCGACCGGCTGCCAGTTGGGCCCGTACCTCGAACCGTCCGTAGGTCCAGCTGGCCGAGCGTCGGCTGGTGAGGCTGGCGGAAGTGACGGCGTGCCCATCGAAATGGTCGCGGCGGGCTTCGATTACGAGCATGCCGTTCTCCTTGCGGCAATTTTCGAGCCGCTTTTTCGTATAGTACTGTAGCTCGTTGTTGCGCAAGTAGCCTTCCTCGAAGTCCCACCATTGAAGATTGGGCGAACCGTCGCCTTCGAATTCGTCAGACCAGACGAGTTGCCATCCCTCCGAGGCTCTGGCGGAAGAGGGGAAACTGAGGCTTAAGAGAGCTGCCCCGCAGGGGGCGAGCGCGCGAAGGAGCTGTTTTGACAATTTCATGGGGGCTAGCTTGAAGATTTTTTAAGGTGCAAAATAATGCAAATAATAAATTGACGAACGCAACAAATTGTACTGAAGTGCACCTTATAACCCCCAAGGGCTTTTACCCCGCTGCGATTGTCCGGCCGACGTGCACGATGGATTCCTGCCCTTTTTTTGACCCGACAGTGGAGCGATTGAGGAATTCTCACTAGGCTCCGAACTTTACCTACCACCCCAAACCAGACTAGACTAATGGATATCGAACGAATGAGTCATAAATCTAAGCTATGGTCTTCGTGGAAGCGTTTCGGCTTCGTCACGATTGGCTTAGCGGCGTCATTGAACGCCCAAACGGATTCCGCTGAAGAAGAGGAAGTTTTCGAGCTGTCGCCTTTTCAGGTCGACGCTTCTGAGGACAGTGGCTACCGCGCCACCAACACCATTTCCGGTACGCGCTTGAATGCCGCCATCAAGGACATTCCAATGCCGATCGAGGTGATCACCGACGCGTTTATCAAGGACACCGGGTCGACCGACTTGCGCCAGTCCTTGGCCTACAGCGCGGGGATGATCATGTCCTCTCAGAATGACGCCGGCAAGGGAAACAGCTTTGGCACGATCGGCGGCGTCCACAACCCGGAGGGCGCGACCAGCAACAAGACGCAAACCTCTTACAAGGTGCGCGGCTTCATCACCGACGCGACGCTACGGGACGGTTATCGCCGCCAATTCGCTACCGATGCTGCCAATATCGGCCGTGTGGAAGTTATACGCGGTCCAGCGGCGTTGCTCTACGGGATCGGTAACTTCGGAGGCATCGTCAATTACCTGCCGAAGCTTCCAACTGCTGACGAAATGCAGCACATCACGCTCAGTGTCGGTAACCAGAAGCACTATCGCGCCGTTTACGAGGCC
Organism: Pelagicoccus enzymogenes; assembly: GCF_014803405.1. Lineage (NCBI taxonomy): Bacteria > Pseudomonadati > Verrucomicrobiota > Opitutia > Puniceicoccales > Pelagicoccaceae > Pelagicoccus > Pelagicoccus enzymogenes. Next base: position 17,955 of record NZ_JACYFG010000006.1, on the reverse strand, counting down.
GGTAACACTTTGGACAACGAAATCAACTTCGGTTATTACGTCACGGCAGTGCACGAGCAAAACGGCAGCTACACCGAGCTCGCTGAAAACAACCGCCAGTTCATTTCGCCGATCTTCACTTTCCGCCCGACGGACAAGACGGAAGTCACCATCGACATGGAATATGGCAAGGAGGACAAGAACGCGGTCGGTTTCCAGAGCGTCCGCGCCCGTGGCGACCTTTCCAGCGAGAATGTGGCGAACCAGCAAGACCGCCTCGAACGAGCGGGCTTCTTGCAGTTCCCCGACAAGGAAATTCGCACCATGCGATGGAGCGGTCCAGACACCTTCCTCAATACCGAGTCCCACAACATCCGTCTGCAGGCGACGCACAGCTTCACGGACAACTTGAATGTGCTTCTTGGATACAACACTTCCAAGGTCGAGTTTGACTCCCGCGACGTCTCGGGTGGTATCACCAACAACGTAGGTCCAGAAAACCTGCGCAGCACCATAACGGTGATTCCCGCGAGCGTGGAAAACGGGGATGCGGAGTTCATATTTGGCGAAGTGACCGATGCGATCTTCCAAGGCTCCTGGTCGGACAAGAACGAAGTCATCGATCGCGATCAGATCCGCGCGGAAGTGAACTACAACTTTGACCTGTTCCAGAACAGCGAGCTGTTCGGACTGCAGAACAGCTTCTTGCTCGGTCGCTCCGAAGAGAGTTCCGAGAAGTCGGTCTCCACTCGCGGTACCATCCAGAATCAATACTTCTACTGGGACCCGACCGATTCTTCCTACATGCGCTTTGGCGTTAACGGCGACGGTACGGCAGCTCCTGGAATGGAGAGGGCCGCGCAGGTCAACGACCTCTCTTGGAACCAAGGTACCTACCTTGTCTACCAAGGCAGCTGGCTTAACGAGCGTTTGACGGCAGTGGCAGGCATACGTCGCGACCGAAACGACTTCCGAGGCCGCGTTGAAGACTTCCGTCAGGACACCGTCACTCGCAACGATCCAGGCGCCAAGGAGAAGGATACGTCTCAGGCAGGCATCACTTACAAGTTGACCAAGAACCTTTCAGTTTATGCCCTCAAGGCAGAAGGCATCATGCCAAACTTCGACGGTAACCGCGACGTCTACGGCAACGCTATGGATGCTGTAACGGCGGAAAGCGAGGAAGCAGGCGTCAAGTTCGACATGTTGGACGGCAAGCTCAGCGGTACCATCAGTGCGTACCGTATCAAGCAAACGGGTACGCCGATCTTTTACTGGTGGGCACCTTCGCCAGCGAAGGGTCGCTTCGATCCAGACGCGGATATCATCTATAACGTTTCAGACTTCAATCCGACCGTGGAAGCGGAATGGCGCAATGGTTCCTTCACGGTTGCCAAGCCACAGTGGGATGCGGCGGTCGACGCGGGAGCAGCTTACCAGCTTGACGGCGCATGGTACCTCAATGCGACTGCACCGGAAGGGGTGGCCTACATGGACACAGTCTTCAACGCCTCCAAGACCACGAACCCAGGTTGGCCAGGTTGGTTGTACATCCAGGATGACAACACGAACAACGCGACTCTCGACTTCGCGTCTGCCGAAGCCGGTGGCTACGATGCCTACCTCAGCGGCGACCAAGAGTCCTCGGGTTGGGAAGCTCAGTTCAACTACGCGCCGAACGATAACATGCAGTTCGTGCTGAATTACGCCCAGACCAAGCGCTCCGTGGTGAACGCTGGCGCCTTCCCCGAGTATCCTTGGGGAGCCGGTGGCGTGGATAAGTGGGCTGTATGGTACTTCCCCGATGGAGCGTGGGGACTTTCTGGATACTCGCTCGACGACCAGTTCCTCGATCCAAGCGATACTTCGACTTGGCAGGGCCGCGGTTATGGAGCGGGCGAAAAGCAGGACGACACGCCACGTCACTCGCTTAGTGGTTGGAGTAACTTCCGTATCGACGATGGCGCCCTTGCTGGCTTCTCCTTCGGCCTCGGCTTCCAGTACGAGAGCGAGCGCGAGTACTTCTCTGGAATCACTGATGGTTCGGGGCAGCTCGTGACCGACACCAACGGACAACGCGTAGTATTGGAAACAGATACTCGCATCAACATCGATGCCATGGCGAAGTACGACTTCAAGCTAGGCGAGCGTAATGCTCATGTGCAGCTCAACGTTTACAACGTAATGAACGATCAAGCTGCCTACGGATACATCTACGCTAAGCCGACCGAGTACCGCCTCCAGTTTGGCATGGACCTTTAAACGAATGGTAGTGTGGGCGGCGCTGGCGTAGTCAACTGCGATCCGGCGCCGCTCTTTTTTTTGAAAACTGTTTCCTACGAGGCCTGAAGTGGTCTCGTTCTGTTGAATTACGTCCTTGTAGTAGTAGCCAGCTCTGCTCGCTGCTCCCGTTTTTTCCTTCATATGACGACTGCCACAAAAGGTGTATCGAAATCGGAACTACTAAATTCCGGCTCGAAAGATGGCGAACGACTTAGCGTTTCTGAAAAGCTGAGTTACGGCTTGGGAGATACCGCGTCGAACTTCTTCTTTCAGACCTTTAACCTGTTCTTGCTGTACTACTACACCGACGTTTTCGGTATTGGTCCCGCAGCGGCGGGGAGTATATTTTTGGCGGCTCGGGTGGTCGACATGTTCAGCGATCCGATTATGGGCGTCATCTCGGATCGCACCAACAGCCGTTGGGGGAAGTTTCGGCCGTACCTGTTGTGGATGGCCATTCCGTATGGGATGATTGGATACTTGATGTTTGTGGTGCCCGATATCAGCGAACAGGGAAAGCTCGCCTATGCGTATGCCACCTACATCGCGATGATGCTGGCCTACACGGCTATCAATATCCCGTACTCGGCTTTGCTTGGCGTAATATCGCCATCCTCTACGGAACGGACACTGGTCTCCAGCTATCGCTTTTTTGGAGCCTTTGCGGGTGGTCTTCTCATCTCGATGTTCGTACGCCCTTTGGTTTATGCGATAGGGGGAGAGGACAACGAGGCGTTTGGATTTCAAGTGACGATGGCGATCTTCGCCGCGGTTTCCGTGGTGATGTTCTTCATCACCTTCAAGGGAACGAGGGAGCGGGTACAGCCTCCGGCTAGCCAGAAAAATAACCTTGGAGAAGACTTGCGCGCATTGGTCAAGAACCGGCCTTGGTTGATCCTGTTTTTCGTCGCTGTATTCACTTTGGCGAACGTGGCGGCCCGCGGGGCGGCAACAGTGTACTACTTCAAGTACTACGTGGGAGCATCGGATGCGCCGATGTTTCTCATATTCGACCAGACCAGTATAGTAATGACCTCCGGTATGCTTGGGTTGATTGCGGGCGTGTGGTTGTCTAAGCCTTTGGCGGCTCGCTTCGAGAAGCGTTCGATAATGATCTGGTTCTCTCTGGCCAATGCAGCTTCCATGGCGCTGTTCTTCGTCACTCCGCCTGATCAGTTTTGGCTGATGCTTGGCCTTAGCGTGATGGGCGGCTTCCTCGCGGGACCGACCGTGCCGCTAGTTTGGTCGATGTACGCTGACGTTGCGGACTATGGGGAGTGGCGTTGGGGGCGCAGGTCGACTGGTTTGGTTTTCTCCGCAGCTCTGTTCGCCCAAAAGATGGGACTGGCTATCGGAGGAGCTATGGCAGGCTGGTATCTTGGGCTAGTCGGCTTTGAAGCCGGCGTGGAGCAAGGGCCAGCTGCGATGATGGGCATTCGCGTTTTGTTTTCGCTCTTTCCCGCGGGCTTAGCTGCTGCGGCGATCGTTGCGTTGGTATTTTACCCTCTGAGGACGGCGACTTTGACGCAAATCGAGAGGGAGCTTGGCGCTCGTAGAGGCGCTGTCGAATAGGAAGGGATTTGAAATGTCATTGATTGAAAACAATCGTCCGGTTCGCGTGGAGGTACGTGGCACGGAAAACGGGTATTCACTTTTTAGAGACGGGAAACCTTTTTTCGTTAAGGGTGCCGCTGGATACGAGCATATAAGGGAGCTGGCGGATGCGGGAGGAAACTCGCTTCGTACCTGGGGTATGGACCAAACGGAAAAAGCGTTGCCGGAGGTGCGTCGTTACGGACTATCGCTGTGCGCGGGGCTTTGGATGGTGCCGCCGCGGCAGGGCTTCGACTACTCGGATGCGCCTTTGCGCGAGTCTCAGTTCGAGGCGTTGAAGGAACAGGTGCGCGCTTTGGCCGCGGAGCCATCCTTGCTCGTTTGGGGAGTGGGCAACGAATTGGAGCTGGGAGTAACGGAGTTGGATCCGGAGGTCTGGAAGGCAGTGGAAGCGGTCGCTGCCTTCATCAAGCAGGAGGATTCGCTGCACCCTGTGATGACTGTTCTGGCGTCAGTGGACGAAGCGGCGCTTCAGTGCATCGAGGCCTATTGTCCATCGATCGATTTTGTGAGCTTCAATTCCTACGGTGATTTGGAGTTGGTTCAGTGCAAGTTGGACCGCATCGGTTGGACTCGTCCGTACCTGGTAACGGAGTGGGGCGCCAACGGGCATTGGGAAGTGCGTCAAACGTCCTGGGGAGCGGAGATCGAACCGTCTTCTACGGAAAAGGCTGCCCAGGTGCGGCGTCGTTATCAAAAGCTAGATGGTTCGCATGGGCAGTGCTTGGGAAGCTACGTTTTTCTTTGGGGAAACAAGCAAGAAAGGACGCCGACATGGTATGGCCTTTTCGACAAGCATGGCCGGGCCACGGAATCGGTGGATGCGATTTCATCCCTTTGGTCAGTGAAGGGTGAAGAGGGCGCTTGCCCGCAGATATCCCGACTGTTGCTCGACTCGAAAGATGCTTCAGCGGATGTGACTTTGAAACCCGGAGACTGGGTAGAGGCTGCATGCGAGGCCTCTCGGGGGAAGGATTCGCTCGCTGATGCGATCTGGTCGGTTGCTCGCGAAAGCGAGGACAAGAAAGTCGGAGGCGACAGGGAGGAGATGTCGGAGGTATTGGATACGCGTTTCGAGCCGCTAGGAGAAGGTCGCGTATGTTTTTCTGCTCCCTTGGTTTTAGGCAACTATCGCTTGTTTGTGGAGCTCCGCTACGGCGATCGCTGGGTCGCTACCGCCAATATTCCCTTCAGGGTCGACAGCCGCTAGCGCTGCGCCCACTGGATGACTACCTAAACGAGAGGACGGCCTGCTTGAAGCGGGAGTCCTTTTTTCGTGAAGCGGGCGCGGGGTTCGGGGCGGACGCAAGTCGATGCCTTCTTTCCAGTAACAGGAGGGGGGAGGCGAAATTGGAGCCTGGATGCTCCGCCTCTAGAGGGGGGGAGGAGCTGAGGTCTGGCCGAGAACGAATTCCCCGGATACCTGCACGTTTCTGCGGCTGGTGTTGGGGTGATCGATTTTGCGAATTAGCGAGCTTACGGCGGAGATTCCAATGTCACGGAAGGGGATGCGCACGGAGGTAAGCTGCTTTTTTCCGTCGGGGGGAGTCAGGCCGTCGAATCCGGTGATGGAGCATTGCTCCGGTACGGCGACTCCGAGTTTCTCGAAGGAATCCATGAGGTGGTAGGCTTGGTGGTCTGCGGCGCAGACCCAGGCGGTGACGCCTTTGCTGCGTGTGTATTCGGCTGCGAGGCGATCAAGCTCGTCGAGGGGGAGTTGTTCCTCTGGGCGCAGGTTGAGAATGATGTCTGGATCGAGCTCCAGGCCGAAGCGGTAAAGGTTCTCCACGTAGGCGCCGAGGCGACGTTCCACCCAAGGGGTGTTGACGGCGTATTTCCAGCTGAGGAAGCCGATGCGCTTGTGACCTAGCTGGACGAGGTGTTGCATGACTCGCGAAATGCCGCGTATCTGGTCCGGGTGGATGCAGTCGACGTCGCAGTCGTCGTAGTCCTCGAGAACGGAGACGGTGGGGAACTTGGCCATTATGTTTCCTACCGCTTCCTCTTTGAGGGGGTAGATGATGATGGTGCCTTTCCAATCGAGACAGCTGATGCCCCTGATGATTTGGCGTGCCCGGGATTGGGGGAGGAATTCTTTGGGATCGACGTAGAACACTTCCACTTCGAGTTTCTCGATCGCTGCTTTTTCCGTGATTCCGGTGAGGAGTTCCTCTGCAGTCTTGGTGTCGTTCTTCGAGCGTTGATCCTCGCTGATGCCCACGATGACGGCGAGCTTCTTGCGGCCCTGCAGCTTGATGTTGTTGCCTCCCCGCTGGGCGGAGTAGGAGTACCCCATTTCGGCGGCTAGCCTGAAAACCTTAGCTCTTGTCTCCGGGTTGATTTTTGGGTGATTGGTGAAGCAACGCGAGACGGTGGTGCGGGAAAGGTTTAGCTTATCGGCGATGTACTTTTGGTTAAGTTTGGCCATATGGTTCAGGGTCGTGCGTTTGGCGCTTGCAGGAGCTTGGATCACTCCATAGGATAAGGAGCTGCTTAAGTGTTGTTTAGATGCAATTTGATGCAATCAAAAACACTGGGCTGAGGGTGTTTCCTGAGGGTTTCTCGCTCTACTTCCGGGCAATCGAGATGCTTTCTCGCACTGCTGCAGCGGTGTCGGCTGAGCAAAGGACGTCCGAAACGGTAACGATGCGGGAGGCGCCTGCTGCGATTACTTGTTCGATATTGCGTCGATTGATGCCGCCAATGCAGAAGAACGGCAGCTCCGGCCTTTGTTTGGCCACGTATTCGACCAGTTCCAGGCCCACCGGGGTGTATGTGGGTTTGGTTTGGGTGGCGAACACGGGACCGACGGCAAAGTAGTTGAGGGTCCCAGCGGGTAGTGCCATGGCAGCGCGGGCTTGTTCGGGGGAATGGGTCGAGAGCCCAAGCAGGCGATTGGGGCCGAGTCGCTTTCTCGCCTCGACGGCTGGAAGGTCTTCCTGGCCGACGTGAAGCCCGAGGTCAGGGTGCTCTAGGGCAAGTTCCAAGTCATCGTTGATGACAAGGTGTGGCTGGGGCGCGGCGCTTTGAGCTCGGTACCGAACGATTTGTTCAGTAAGCTGATAGCGTTCGGACTGGTTGGAGTCCTTAGCACGGATTTGTACGATGCTAGCGCCGCCAGATACGAGGGCTTCGTACTTGGCGACCCAGTTCTCTGGGCTGACGTATCCAGTGTCTAGGATCCCGTAGAAAGTTGATTGGTGAAGGGAAAGGTTCATGAGCAGCGCTGGAAGCAGATCATTCTGCTTTTCTCGCAAGGGTTTCGCGGCTAAGGGATCAGTCCGTGTTTGAATTGTCAAAATCTCGAATTGCGGAAGTTCGAAGTAGGCAGCTGGCGATCGGTTCGCAAGGAGCGAGTTCCCGTGAAAGGAATTGGTTTGGGGCCTCCGTCCTGCTGTCGGCTCTTTTGGCGGTTTTGATATTCTGGAAGATGGTCCCGGTCGCGGGCGGTGCAGATGCCAGCGGATATATGAACTTCGCTCGGTTGTTGAGTGAGGGATCCGTGACGGAAAATCTAAGGTTGCCTGAGGGGGATGCGTTTAGGGCCTTGCCCAAGGGGTATTTCCAGCCGCTTGGCTTTACCTTTCGAGAAAGCGATGGTCGCTTATCGCCGACCTACCCGATGGGGCTGCCGCTGCTGCTGTCGGTTGGTGGTGTGTGCGAATCGGAGTTTGGGATGCGCATGGTTTACGCTCTTGTGGCCTTGTTGGCTTGCTTGGGCCTTTGGCTATTGGGGAAGGAGTTGGGATTGGCTCCGCCTTGGCGGTTTTACGCAGTGGCTATTTTCGCGAGTTCCCCTCTTTTTCTGTGGAGCTCCCTGATTCCGATGTCGGACGCCTTGGCGAGTTGCCAGGCGATTTGGGTGTTGCTGCTGGCATTGCAGGCGAAGCGTTCCAGCGGCTGGGCTTGTGTTTGCGGTTTTCTGGTCGGATGGGCCGTGCTGACCCGCCCGTCGAGCGTCCTGCTCTTCGTGCCCTTGGTGGTCGCTTTGCTGCAAGCCAAGGCCGGCTGGCGTCGGTGGGCCTGGGGGACTCTTGGAGGAATGCCAGCTTTTGTCGCTTTTCTTTGGGGAAACTGGACTTTCTATGGCGATGCGTTCGGCAGCGGCTATGGGGATCTTTGGGCCTTCTTTTCTTGGGATTACTTGGTTCCAACGGTATTTCACTATGGCGAGACGATGTTGTTCGCCATGTTTGGCCTCGTGCTGCCGGCTGCGTTTCTGGGCTCCTTGAATCTTAGGTGTCCGAAGGTTCTTTTCCTGTGGGCTTGGATCCTTCCGTTTTTTGGGTTCTACGCCTTTTACGTTTTTACCAGCCAAACTTGGTGGTTCCTGCGCTTCGTTTTGCTTGCCTTCCCGGGACTTGCCTTGTTGTCGGCGAATTGGCTGGAAGGCGTAGCGACTCGTGCGGCGAAGTCGTCTCGAGGGGAAGCGTGGCTGGCTTTGGGCTTAGCGGGGGCTTCGGTTGCTGTGGGTTGTTATTGGGTGGACAAGCTCAACGTGTTTGGGGAGCAGGCGTTCGAGCGACGCTACGAGATCGAGTGCCAGTGGGCTGTCGAAAACCTCGCAGCGGATACTATCGTAGTGTGCATGCAGTCGAGCGGCGCTTTTTATTATTACACCGAATTTCCCGTTTTCCGCTGGGACCTCGCCGATTGGGATGCTGACTGGGAGCTCCTACGCGATGCCGCTCTTGTAGAGGGGGTGCCAGTTGTAGCGGTGCTGCACGACTTCGAAGTTAAGCGAGAGGATTCGATCCTGAGGCGGTACGCCGATCGCTGGGAGTTGCTCGGGCCTGTGGCGGAGCGGGTGAGCGCCTATCGGCTCCGTTAGTCCTTTTTCCCTGGGCTCGCCTCTTTCGCCGGGGAATCGCGTTCTTCGACCTCTGGGGATACGTTTTGGGCGGCTGGCGGAAGGCTCTTTTGCGGGAGGCGTTCGGTTTCGGCCGCTTCTTTCCCGAAGCTCTTCACGACAATTTCGATCTCCCCGATTTGCTCGAAGCTGAGCGACTTTTGCAGCAGGGCGGTGATATGCTCCTGGACGCGTTCGCAAATGGCTTTCAGGTCCTCGGGCCGGGCGAGGCGAAGCTCGACGCGGGCGGTGACTTTGTTGTTGCGCAGGCGAATGGTGGGCCGTGCTGCCTCAACCCATTCGTCGAGTAGGCATGCGGAGCGGATGAGCTCCTGAAGCGCTTTGCGTGATACGAGAACGCTGCCCGCATCGCCACTGAACGCGGTGAGGTGGGCAGGCGGCTTTTTGAAAACCAAGCGCAGTCCGATCAGGAGAAAGATAAAGGCAACCGCGGCCACTCCAATTTGGAGCGGCGTCAGTTGGGTCATCAGTTCTTGGAAGGTTTCCACGCTTTGGAGAGGAGTGGACTTTGGGCGCGCTAGTCAGCGAGGGAGTTTTTCGATTCTTCCTCGGCTGCTTTGCGAGATGCCGCAACTTCCTCGGGCATTTTCACGCCTTCGATGATAACGTCTACGGCTGCCACTGTCTTGCCAGTCATGTTGGTGACTTGCTTGCCGACGGTGAGCTGGAGGTTTTCTGCGGTCTGAGCGAGGGCAACTCCGTATTCCATGTGGACGCGAAGCTCGATGAGGTAATTTCCGCCTTCGTCCTCGGAAACGCGAACGCCCTTGTCGTAGTCCTTGCTCGAAAAGAGGGCTGACACGTTTTCGATGAAGCTGCCGCCGACGCCGACGACGCCTTTCACGCTAGTAGCCGCCATCTTGACGATGGTAGCGACCACGGTGTGGTTGACCTTGATTTGGCCGAGTGTTCCATCCTGATCTTCTCCGATCTCGATGCTGGGTTCTTGTTGGTCCATGGTTTGAGGTGTTAGAGTGTGATTTGTTTCTCAGCGGTATGCTGCGTTTTGTAGCGACTTGCCTGCTATTGTTCCTAGGCTTTTGGCGGTGATTTGTAAATGCCAGCCTTGGTGTCTGGCTAGCTGAGGCAGCTTAATCGAACTTGGGATTGCGGGCCATGAAGTCCTCCATGAACTTGGTGGTGGCTTTTCCGGCTCTGAAATCGGGATCGCTGATGATGGCTTTTTGCAAAGGTATCGTGGTTTTGATGCCGCGGATGAGGTATTCGTTGAGCGCTCGGTACATGCGTTGGATCGCGACTTCACGGTTCGCGCCATATGTGATGAGCTTGCCGATCATGCTGTCGTAGTACGGAGGGATGATGTAGCCTCCGTAGGCATGCGAGTCCACGCGGACTCCGTGTCCGCCAGGCGCGTAGTAGAGATCAATGCAACCGGGACTTGGCATGAAGCCTCGGGCCGGGTCTTCCGCGTTGATGCGACACTCGATGGCGTGTTTGCTGATGACGATATCCTCTTGCTTGAAGGAAAGCTTTTCGCCCTGGGCGACCAGCAGCTGCTGCTTTATCAAGTCGATACCGGTTACTTCCTCGGTGACCGGGTGCTCCACCTGGATGCGGGTATTCATCTCGAGGAAGTAGTAACCGCCCTTGTCGTCGACTAGGAATTCGATGGTGCCAGCTCCTTCGTAGTTGGCGGCCTTGGTGGCCCGCACTGCCGCGTCGCCCATCTCCTTGCGGAGCTTCTCGGA